>NZ_JBMEZZ010000006.1:0-359720 GCF_048822415.1 Klebsiella sp. C360 | reverse complement strand
GTTTGTTTAAACCTGCGTGAGGAAAAATGTAGTGGCTCGTCCAAAGAGTGAAGATAAAAAGCAAGCGTTACTGGAAGCTGCCGCCGCGGCTTTCGCCCAGTCCGGCATCGCCGCCTCAACGTCGGCCATCGCCCGCAGCGCCGGGGTTGCCGAGGGGACGCTGTTTCGCTATTTCGCCACCAAGGATGAGTTGCTCAACGAACTGTACCTCGCCATTAAGCTGCGCCTGGTGCGGATGATGATCGCCGGGCTGGATCCGGACGAAAAGCGCCCGAAAGAGAACGCGCGCAATATCTGGAACAGCTATATCGACTGGGGCGTGCGCAACCCGATGGAGCACAAGGCGATCCGCCGGATGGCGCTCAGCGAGCGCATCACGGACGAAACCCGCCGCCAGGTGAAAGAGAGCTTTCCGGAGCTCAACGAAATGTGCCAGCTGTCGGTGAAAGAGATATTCCTCAGCGAAGCGTATCGCGCCTTTGGCGATGCCCTGTTTCTGTCGCTGGCGGAAACCACTATCGAATTCGCCAGCCACGATCCGCAGCGCGCCCGGGAGATTATCGCCCTTGGCTTTGAAGCCATGTGGAACGCCCTGCATGAGGCGGATGCCAAATGACGCCGGAAACGCTGCACCCCTGCGCCCACCGTATCGCCCTGACCTACCCGTTTACCGAGCACTGCTGGCCCTTTGGGCCGGAGTACGACGTGTTTAAGGTCGACGGCCGCATCTTTATGATCACCATGACCATTCGCGGCCGGGCGCTGGTCAACCTCAAGGCCGAGCCGCAGAAGTCGCTGCTCAATCAGGAAATTTATCGCAGTATCGAACCGGGCTACCATATGAACAAGAAACACTGGATCACGGTGGTGCCGGGGGACGACATCAGCGAGGATCTGCTGGCCGAGCTGATTGACGACTCATGGCATCAGGTGGTGAACAAGCTGAGCAAAAAGGCCCAGCAGCGCCTGCGTCCGCGCTGATTTTCAGCCAAACGCGATAAGTGTTATCGCATTTTTCACCCTTATCATTTGGCGATCTTCGCTGTACTCTTCCTCTCCTGAACGCACCGGTAAGGTGCTGTAAACTGTGAGGAAGAGTTATGGATATCGTATCGGTCGCTTTGAAGCGCTATTCCACCAAGGCCTTTGACGCCACGAAAAAGCTGACTGCCGGGGAAGCGGAACAGCTGAAAACGCTGCTGCAGTACAGCCCGTCTAGCACCAACTCCCAGCCGTGGCACTTTATCGTCGCCAGCACCGATGAAGGGAAAGCCCGCGTGGCGAAAGCCGCCAGCGGTACCTACGTGTTCAACGAACGTAAAATTCTCGACGCCTCGCACGTGGTGGTGTTCTGCGCGAAAACCGCGATGGACGACGCCTGGCTGCAGCGCGTCGTGGATCAGGAAGAGGCCGATGGCCGTTTCGCCACCCCGGACGCAAAAGCCGCTAACCACAAGGGTCGCACTTTCTTTGCCGATATGCACCGCAAAGAGCTGAAGGATGACGATCAGTGGATGGCGAAGCAGGTGTATCTCAACGTCGGCAATTTCCTGCTGGGCGTAGCGGCGATGGGTCTCGACGCCGTGCCGATTGAAGGGGTTGATTTTGCGATCCTTGATGAGGAATTTGACCTGAAAGCCCAGGGCTACACCAGCCTGGTGGTGGTCCCGGTCGGCCATCATAGCGTTGAAGACTTTAACGCCTCCCTGCCGAAGTCGCGTCTGCCGCAGTCGACGACGATTACCGAGATCTAATCTCCCCACAAGGCGCCTTTAACCGGGCGCCTGTGGTGTCGCTTGTCAGTGCCGGGTGGCGGCTACGCCTGACCCGGCCTACATAACCCTCTCTATATCAGATGGTTAGCCCTCACCGTAGGCCCGCGCAAGCGCAGCGCCGCCGGGCGCGTTAATTTAATAAAGTAAAACTTGCGGGTGCTTTATACCGCAGGCTAACGCGTATCGCGTTAAGGTATCCAGACTGGCGCGGGTGATATTGGCTTCCATTCTGGAGACCGTTGGCGCACTCACCCCCATCCTCTGCGCCACCTGGGCTCGGGTCAGCCCCGCCTGCTCGCGCCATTGCGCCAGCATAGTACGTAATCGATGTTGACGTTCTTGCGCATCGAACGCAGCCTGAACCTCAGGCTGGCTGAGCAGTTCCGTTTTTAACGTATCCCAGTCAATGATCTTTTTACTCATTGCGCATCTCCTCTAATCGCTTCAGCGCCAGGCGAATTTCCGATGACGGGGTTTTTTGCGTTTTCTTGACAAAAACCCGTAGCAGAAAGAGCGTCTTGCCTTGCTGAAAAACGTAAATCCCCCGCCCCTGTACCGAACCTAACGCCCGAATTTCGAATAGCCCCTGCCCCAGCGGTTTACTATCAGGTTCTCTCAGCGCGGTGGGATTTTGGCGTAACTTGTCTAATTGCCTGATCATCTTCGCCTGGACAATGGCCGGAAGCGCCTGCAATTCCTTTTTAACGTCCACGTGCACAACCATTCTGAACATCAGACTCCCTTCCTCTAAATGTTAGCATATAAGGCAAATTGCCTTAAAGGCTAATTTTGCCGATGCCCGGCAAGCGTATGCGCATTTGCTGCCAATCGCAGAAAAACGTGCTGAAACTGGAATCATGGACGAAAAAAAGCCGCGACTTAGCGCGGCCTGAGTGGTTAGCGTTCTCAAAGCGAGGTTAGTTGTTCTCCACCTGCCTTTCACCCGCGTGCCAGATGCGCTCGGCATAACGGCCAATTACCGCCAGCGAGACGGCAAGGATCAGGAAAAACAGCACCTTGTGCATCCCGTTCCAGAAAAATTCAAAGAAGCGGGTATAGAGATTGATCGCCAGGAAGGTTAACCCAAAGCCGCGCAGCATTGCGTCATCGGTTTTCAGACTGATAAAAATGCAGACGCCGGCCGCCGCGGCAAACAGCAGCCCCCACGGCAGGAGTCGCGCCTGGCTTACGTTGTACCAGCTGTCAGCGTCGTAATTGCCGAAAATCGACAGGATCCACAGCGCAATAAACAGATACGTGAGGCCCATCGCCTTGCTGACGGTAAACAGCTGCCGCTGGCGAAGCAGGGACTGCGCGCCGTAGCAGAGCGCCAGCAGCGCGCCGCCGAACAGGACGAAGCGAATCGGGTAGTTCATGCCCAGCCAGTAGGCGCCCCACCCCGAGACGTAGCCGGTTTCCGCGCCAAACCAGTTGCCCAGCGCCAGCAGGAAAAAGAGCCACACCAGCCCGGAGCGGGCAGCATAGCCGATAGCGCCGTAAATCACGCATCCGGCCAGAAACAGCGGCGCGATATGGCCGCTGCCGTTATCCAGCCGTTCACCAAGCTGCCATAGCGCCACCGCGGTAAAGACGACGCCCAGAAACAAAATCGCCTCCGTGCTGTAGTGCCACTGCGTTTCCCGCCGCTGGCGGCGAAAACCCCAGGCGTAGCAGGCGACAGCCAGCAGCGCAGGTAGCAGGATCCGCGTCAGCGCCAAGCGGCTGAACAGGCTCAGCAGCCACGCCACCAGTTCATTGTCGGCGAACAGACTGCCCAGAGCAATCAGCACACACGCCAGCGCGGTCCAGAAGGCATAGCGGCTCAGGCGCCGCCAGTCAAAGGAGGAGACGCGCAGCGTTTGCGCCAGCCGCTGGCTGTCTGCCGGGGTTAACTCCCCGCTGGCCTGCCAGGCGTTCAGCGTGCGCTGAATAATGCGCTGCTCTTTTCGGGTTACGTTCATAGGCATTCCTTGAGACTGATGACAAACCTGTTTTCGCTAATGTGCTCGCCTTTCTGCGGGTGGCAGTTGCGCCTGACCCGGCCTACCTAACCATTTATATATCAGATTGTTACCCCGCAACCTGGGCCCGCGTAAGCGCAGCGCCGCCGGGCATGATATCAGGCTCGATACCCGTCATATTGCCGGGTGGCGGCTGCGCCTGACCCGGCCTGCGGTCCCTAATCACCGCCGGGCCTGGGGCTGCTGAAACTGCCGGTGTTGCGGCCTCAACATCGCTGAGACGTTCCCGGCAGGCCGGGGCAATACCCGAAGTTGGCACATTGCCAGCCATCTGATTCCTTGTGATTAATGTTGGTCCAGCCACGCCAGCGCCTGCTCGCCCGCCTCGTCCATCGGCAGGTAGACCAGCAGGCGCGAACCGTTGCGCGGCGCCGAATACCAGTACATCTGCTGCAGGCTGAATCGCCCGAGCTGCGGGTGGTTAAAATGTTTAATCTGGTTTTCCACGCCGCGCACCTCGTAGCGCTGATGCCACAGCGCGTCAAACTCCGGCGAGGCGGCGAAAAAGCGCGCCAGTTTGTTTTCCCATGCCGGATCGCCGCGGTGCTCGGCCATCGCGGCGCGGAAATAGGAGACGAAGGTCGGCAGCACATCGCGATTTTCGATCCGGCTGCGCCAGGTCTCATGGGTCAGATACAGATAAATGCAGTTGCGATCTTCTTCCGGGAGGGTGGCGAAATCGATGCCCATCAGGCGGCAGAAGCTGTCGTTCCAGGCCACAATATCAAAGTTCGGTTTTTGAATACTGGCCGGCTGCGGCATCAGGCTGTCGAGCATTCGCCGGGTGCCGGGGCTGATGCCTTCACATACCGTCACCTGGGTCGCTTCCGGCGGGGTCAGCCCGGCGAGTACGAACAGGTGCCGGGTCTCCAGCGGGCTGCACTGCAGGGCATTCGCTACCCCCACCAGCACCGCTTCCGACGGATTCACCTCCCGCCCTTGCTCCAGCCAGGTGTACCAGGTGACGCCGACGTCGGCGAGCATCGCCACCTCCTCCCGGCGCAGACCCGGCGTGCGCCGGCGGCCCACCCGGGGCAACCCCAGGCGCTGCGGATCGAGGCTCTCACGCCGGGCGCGCAGAAACGCCCCCAGCTGTTTGCGCCGATCGTCCGGCACGGCGAACGTCGACTCTCGTTGCGGCATCGTGGTCATCACCCCTCCAGCATGGTAGTTCCAGTACCAGTATAGACAGGAACTGGTACCCGTTTAATTTATCGGTAATGCTACGTCGGTCTGCTGAATGACGCAATGGAGAACCCCATGAAAACGTCTGCTGTTTCACCCGGCCGCGCCGGTCTGTGGCTGCTGCTGGGCGGCCAGATGCTGCCGCTTATTGATACCTCGATCACCAATGTGGCGCTGGACGCCATCACCCACACCCTGGCGGCCAGCGCCACGCAGCTGGAGCTTATCGTCGCGCTCTACGGCGTCGCCTTTGCCGTCTGCCTGGCGATGGGCAGTAAGCTTGGCGATAACTATGGCCGCCGTCGCCTGTTTATGTGGGGCGTCGCTCTCTTTGGCATCGCTTCCCTGTTGTGCGGCATGGCGAACAGCATCAGCGCCCTGCTGGCCGCCCGCACCCTGCAGGGCGCCGGGGCGGCGCTGATTGTGCCGCAGATCCTCGCCACCCTGCACGTCACCCTCAAAGGCCCGGCCCACGCCCGGGCCATCAGCCTGTATGGCGGGATCGGCGGGATCGCGTTTATCGTCGGTCAGATGGGCGGCGGCTGGCTGGTATCGGCGGATATCGCCGGGCTGGGCTGGCGCAACGCCTTTTTTATCAATGTGCCGATCTGCCTGCTGGTGCTGGCCCTGAGCCGCCGCTATGTGCCGGAAACCCGTCGTGAGACGCCGTCGCGGATTGACTGGCAGGGTACCCTGTACCTCGCCCTCATCCTCTGCTGCCTGCTGTTCCCGATGGCCCTCGGTCCGGAGCTGCACTGGCCGCTGTGGCTGCAGCTGATGCTGGTGGCGGTCCTGCCGCTGCTGTTCGCCATGCGTCAGAGCGCCCTGCGCCAGCAGCAGCGCGGCGACCATCCCCTGCTGCCGCCGCGTCTGCTGCAGTTGACCAGCATCCGCTTCGGGATGGCCATCGCCCTGCTGTTCTTCAGCGCCTGGTCCGGCTTTATGTTCTGCATGGCGCTGACCATGCAGGAGGGGCTGGGGATGGCGCCATGGCAGTCCGGCAATAGCTTTATCGCCCTCGGCGTGGCCTATTTTATTTCGGCGCTGTATGCCCCGCGGCTTATCGCCCGCTACAGCATGGGGCGGATCCTGTTGACCGGTCTGACGGTGCAGATCGCCGGGCTACTGCTGCTGTGCGCCACCTTCTCCCGCTTCGGCATCGCCACCACCGCCCTGACGCTGGTCCCCGCCACGGCGCTGATCGGCTACGGTCAGGCGCTGATCGTCAACAGCTTTTACCGCATTGGCATGCGCGATATCAGCGCCAGCGACGCCGGGGCCGGGAGCGCCATCCTCAGCACCCTGCAGCAGGCGACCCTCGGTCTCGGGCCGGCTATCCTCGGTTCGCTGTTTCTGGCGCTGGCCCGCCGCGGCGGCGGAAACTATCCGCAGGCGCTGATTGATTTTCTGCTGGTCGAGGTGGCCATGATGCTGTTGCTGGGGGCCATCGCGCTGTGGCTGCGCCATCATCTCAACCGACAGCCGGCGACGGCGGCGTCGTAATACCGGCGGCGGTAATTTGCATAATCGTTATCCAGCGGTCATCATACCCGCTGGATATTCAGGAGACGTTATGCAGGAATTAATATCGCAAATTGCCGCCTTAGGAATCGAAATAACCCCCACCCGCTCGCTGATGATTATCTTCGGCATTATCTTGTTCACCGCCGTCGCCGTGCATCTGATATTGCACAAAGTGGTCCTGCGCGCTTTTGAAAAACGGGCGTTGGCCAGCAGCCATCTGTGGTTGCAAATCATCACGCAGAATAAGCTCTTTCACCGACTGGCCTTTACCCTGCAGGGGATCATCGTTAACGTGCAGGCGGTGCTGTGGCTGCAAAAAGGCAGCGAGGCCGCGGAAATATTAACCACCGTGGCTCAGCTATGGGTGATGATATATGCCATGCTGTCCTTCTTCTCGCTGCTGGATGTGATCTTAAAGCTGGCGCAGAAATTTCCCGCCGCCTCTCAGTTACCGCTGAAGGGGATATTCCAGGGAATTAAGCTGGTGACGGCGATTATTATCGGCATCCTGATTATTTCCCTGCTGATAGGCCAGTCGCCAGCGATCCTGATTAGCGGGCTCGGCGCCATGGCCGCGGTACTGATGCTGGTATTTAAAGATCCGATCCTTGGTCTGGTGGCCGGTATCCAGCTCTCGGCCAACGATATGCTCAAGCTTGGCGACTGGCTGGAGATGCCGAAGTACGGCACCGACGGCGCGGTGATCGATATCGGCCTCACCACGGTCAAGGTACGCAACTGGGACAACACCATCACCACCATTCCAACCTGGTCGCTGGTCTCCGACTCATTTAAAAACTGGAGCGGGATGTCGGCCTCCGGCGGCCGCCGCATTAAGCGCAGCCTCAACATCGACACCACCAGCATTCATTTCCTCGATGAACAGGAGCAGCAGCGCTTGATCCGGGCGAAGTTGCTTAAACCCTATATGGATTCGCGCCACGAGGAGATTAGCGCCTGGAACCAGCAGTATGCCGGGGAGCAATCGGTCCTCAACGAGCGCCGAATGACCAATGTCGGCACCTTCCGCGCCTATCTGCAGGAGTATTTACGTCATCATCCGCGCATCCGCCAGGATATGACCCTGATGGTGCGCCAGCTGGCGCCGGATGCCAACGGCTTGCCGATCGAGATCTACTGCTTCACCAACACCGTGGTGTGGGCGGAATATGAGGGGATCCAGGCGGATATTTTCGACCATGTCTTCGCCGTGGTGGAGGAGTTTGGCTTACGCATTCATCAAACGCCCACCGGCAACGACATTCGCGCGCTGGCGGGGGCCTTCCCCCGCTGACCTCAGGCGCTGGCGCGGGCTATCACGCGCCAGTCCATCATCACCCGCTCGACGGCGGCGTCGGGATCGTCGATGCGTTTCATTAACAGACCCACCGCCGTGCGGCCGATCGCCCGGGAGGGCTGTTCAACGGTGGTCAGCTGCGGGGAGACCACTTCCGCCAGCTCGGTGCCGTCGAAGCCGATCACCGCGATATCCTCCGGCACCCGCAGCCCGGCCTGGTCAATCGCCCGCAGCGCCCCGGCGGCAAGGGAGTCCGATACGGCAAATACCGCGTCGGGCTTCTCATCTTGCGACAGCAGCTGCTCCATCGCCCGTTTACCGGCCGCCGCGCTAAGATCCTGCGCGTAGGTTACCTGCTGATACGCCAGACCGTGCACGTGCAGCACGCTTTTATAGCCGCGCTCGCGCAGACGAGCGTAGCGATAGCTGAGGTCGTGATTAATGAGCGCGATGCGCCGGCGGCCGCCGTCGGCCAGCCGGGACACCGCCCCCTGGGCCGCCTCGACGTCGTTAATCCCGACGCAGGAGATGCTGCCGGTGTCGGCATACTCCGCGCACTGCACCCAGGGCGCATCGCCAATCATGGTGGTCAGTTCCGGCAGGCTGGAGAGCGCGTTCATGGTGATAATGCCATCGACCATTTTGCCGGAGAGCAGCTGCAGGCCGGAGGTCGAGCGGGCCAGATCCGACCCGGAGTTACACAGCAGAATGCGGTAGCCGTTCTTTTCCGCCTCTTCTTCTATCCCTTTCACCACCTCGGCGCAAAAGGGGTTAGCGATATTGGAGACCATCACCAGGATCATATTGCTGCGGGCGGTTCGCAGCTGTCGCGCCAGCAGGTTCGGCTGATAGTTGCTCTCTTTGATCGCCTGCAGCACGCGCTCACGGTTTTTGGCTTTTACCGTATCGCTGTTGTTCAGCACCCGCGACACCGTGGCCACCGAAACGCCGGCCAGACGAGCAATTTTCTGAATAGACATAAACCCTGCACTTCCTGCGATAGAGGTGGATCCTGCAGGCTATCATAAATGACCTCTGGTTGGCCTGCCAGCCTGGCGCGCAAGCGCGGCTCAGTAAGACGGTGTCTCGGGAAACTATTAATAATCAGGGCTTCTCTCCCGCCCCGTTAACGCGCATCCTTTTGCCGTTTCATATGCTTATTAGCGCAGGAGGCGCAACAGACCGCCTGCGCCCCATTTGTGCTTTTATGATTAAGGATGATATCCCCATGAGGCTCTCCACCGCGATTCTCGCCCTCAGCTGTGCCCTGGTAACGATCACCGGCTGCACCTCGTCAAAATCGTCACCGGAACGCCACGCCTACGCGTTCGTCGCCCACCGATCCGATTTTGTCGGCGGCAACTTCACCGTCAACCGTCAGGAAAATTACCGTTTAAACCTGCCAACCTTCACGGCGATGTACGCCCGCGGCCAGCAGGATAAAGCCGCTGGCATGAGCGAAAGCGACGCCCGCCGCACCGCCGAGGCCATCAAACAACAGGCGGCGCAGGGCACCCGCACCGAGCACGCCTTTACCGGCAACGCCAGCGACAAATGGGATAATGCGATGGAAAATAAAGATGCCGTCCTGTTCGGCAATGAGCTCTCCGGGGCCTATCTCGACGGCTATCTTGGGGTGAAATAACCCGGCGGCGCGCGTCCTGCGCCCCGCCAGAATTCAGCGTTCGACGCTCACCCAGCGCTGCTGCTGATGGCTTTTGACGATCGCCTCGATGATGTACATCACATCGGCGCCGTCGTCGAAAGCGGCGAAGCGCCGGGCCCCGGCCTCCGGCATCTTCCCGGCGCGCACCGCCTGATAAAAATGGCCCATCATATTCTTAAAGGCGTCCGGCCAGCCCTCAATATGGCCGCCGGGGTAATGGGCGCTGTCAGCGATCTCCGGCCGCAGCAGGCTGGGGTCGTCGCTGAGCCGCCGATCCGGCTGCTCGCGATGGCCAATCCACAGCCGCTGGGGCACTTCCTGATCCCAGGCCAGAGAACAGCGGCTGCCGTTAATCTCCACCGCCAGACGGTTTTTCCGCCCGGCGCTCACCTGAGAGACCATAAAGCTGCCTTTGCTGCCATCGTCAAAACGCAACAGCACTGAGCCAAAGTCCTCGGTATCGACAGGCCGGGTTTCATATCCCTGCGCCTCGTGAACGGCGCTGAAGGTCGCTTTGCCATTCACTGGCGCTTTACGCGTCGGCCAGACGATAGACAGATCCGCCATCACCTCGACAATCCGCCGACCGGTCATAAACTGCACGGTATCGCACCAGTGGGAGCCGATATCGGCCACCGTCCGCGACGCGCCGCCCTGCGCCGCATCAACCCGCCAGTTGTAGTCGGTCTCCAGCAGCATCCAGTCCTGTAAATAGCTGCCGTGCGCCGCGAAGATTCTGCCGACATCGCCATGGCGGATCATCGCCGCCGCCTGCTGGACCATGGCGAACTGGCGATAGACGAAGCTGACGCCGTGCACCACGCCGGCCCGGGCGGCAAGCGTCACCAGCTCCCGCGCCTCCTCCGCCGTCATACACAGCGGTTTTTCGGAGAAGACGTGCAGCCCGGCGGCGAGGATCTGCCGGTTAATCTGGGCATGCAGATGGTTCGGCGTACAGTTATGCACCACCTGCAGCCCCGGATGGGCCAGCAGCGCCTCCACGCTGTCGTAGGCATGGGCAATATTCAGCGCTCGCGCCTTGCGCTGCGCCGCCTCAAGGCTGCTGTCGCACAGCGCCACCACCTCGATATCCCCCAGCCGCCGCAGCGCCTCCAGATGCGCCGGACCAATAAACCCTGCCCCGATAATCGCGACCTGAATCATATTATTCCCTCCCGCCGGCGGCAAAGTCATCGAAGGCCCGCCCGGCAACGGGAATGATATGGCGACGAATAAACTCGCTGCCCTCGCGCGCGCCGGTCTCGGCGTCCTTCAGGCAGCACTCCCACTCCAGCACCGCCCAGCCGTCAAAATCATATTCGGTCAGCTTACTGAACACCCCTTTGAAGTCGATCTGCCCGTCGCCGGGAGAGCGGAAACGGCCAGCCCGCTGCTGCCAGGGCTGATAGCCGCCGTAGACGCCATTGCGCCCGTTGCGGCGAAATTCGGCGTCCTTGACGTGAAACGCTTTAATACGCGAATGATAGATATCGATATAGGTCAGGTAGTCCATCTGCTGCAGATGCAGGTGGCTCGGGTCATAGAGCATATTGCAGCGCGGATGGTTATCCACCCGCACGAGAAAACGCTCAAAGGTCACGCCATCATGCAGGTCTTCGCCGGGGTGGATCTCGTAGCAGACATCAACGCCCTGCTCGTCGAAGAGGTCCAGCAGCGGCCGCCAGCGCCGGGCCAGCTCGGCAAAGGCCTCATCCAGAAGCGGCTGATTGTGCGGCGGCCATGGATAAAAAAAGGGCCATGCCAGCGCCCCGGAAAAGGTCGCATGGGCCTTCAGCCCCAGGCGACCGGAGGCCACCGCCGCCTGCTTGACCTTCTCCACCGCCCAGCGCTGGCGCGCCTGCGGATCGCCATGCAGCGCCGCCGGAGCAAAGGCGTCAAACGCCGCGTCATACGCCGGATGCACCGCCACCAGCTGTCCTTCAAGGTGGGTGGACAGCTCGCTGATCGCCAGCCCATGCTCCGCCAGGACACCGCTGACCTCGTCGCAGTAGGTCTGGCTCGCCGCCGCCCGATCGACATCGAAAATCGCCGGGTGGTTACAGGGGATCTGCAATGCCTTGTACCCCAGGCCGGCGGCCCACTGCGCCACCCCCTCCAGCGTGTTAAACGGCGCCTGCGGGCCGATAAACTGCGCCAGAAAAATGCCCGGTCCCTTAATCGTTTTCATACCCCCTCCTGAAAAATTAGTGCGGCTCTTTCTCGTTGTACTGGAAAGAGAAAAGGAAAATCAGCGCGATAACCGCGGCGGCCACCGCCGGGATCCACCAGAAGGTCACCCAGGCCTGCGGCACGCTCTGCCCGGCCACCAGATGGTTATACAGCGCGCCGGAGATCTGCGAGCCCAGCAGCATGCCGATCCCGTAGGTGAACATCACAATCATGCTCTGCGCCTGGCCTTTGACCTTCTCGCCCGCCACGCGGTCGGTGTAGATAAAGCCGACGACAAAGAAAAAGTCATAGCACACGCCGTGCAGCAAAATGCCGAGATAGAGCAGGAAGCGCCCCTCTTCGCTGACGCCGAGGGCGAAAAAGGCATAGCGCACAAACCACGCCGCCATGCCGATAAGCAGCATGTATTTCACCCCGAGGCGACGGAACAGCAGCGGGATCACCAGCATAAAGACGATCTCTGACATCTGGCCGAAGGACATCGCGGTGCTGACATCCTTAACGCCGGCATCCGCCAGATACGACGCGGTATAGGCGTAATAGGTACCTAACGGCACGGAAATTAAGGTGGCGCAGAGGGAAAAAATCAGGAAATGGCGCGTTTTCAGCAGCGCGAAGGCGTCCGCGCACAGCAGATCGCGAAACTGAACCGGCATGCCTTTGGCCGGCGCCGGGGTGTGGGGCAGCGTCAGGCTGTAGATCGCCAGCGCCACCGAACAGAGCGCCGCCAGGGTGAAGATGCCGGTGGTGTCAGAGATGCCGGTCACCCCGATGCAGATCCCGGCGATAATCCAGCCGATGGTGCCGAACACGCGGACCACCGGAAAGGTTTTATCGACGTTAGCCAGGCTGTGGAAGGCGATATTGTTGGTCAGCGCCAGGGTCGGCATGTAGCACAGCGTATAGCCGAACAGCAGGCCAATCAGCAGCGCGCCGTTCTGCGCCACCAGCGCCTGGGGGACAAACCACAGGATCGCCGCCCCGGCCAGGTGCATCACCGCCATCACCTTCTGCGAGGCGAAAAAGCGATCCACCAGCATCCCCAGCACAAAGGGAGACAGGATGGAGGCGATCGGCCCGGCGGAGAACGCATCGCCGATCAGCAATGACATCTCATAGCGGGTCATGACCAGCCCCAGGGTCACCGACCAGCTGCCCCAGATAAAGAACTGCATAAACATCATTAACGACAGCCGCGGCACCAGAAAACGGTGGCTCACGCGGACACTTTCCCGACCTTCTGTTGTTGTGACCATGTTGCTCGCCCTCAGAAAAGTAATCGATTACAAAATCGCTCAAAACAAAAGTAATCGATTACAAAAAGAAGATCGCCAGGCAAATGCGCCACCTGCGAAGAGGATCACAATAAAAAGGCAGGCAGCCCCGCCGGACGGCGGGGCATCTCGCTTACGCCGGGCGGCGCAGCAGTTTGAAGGCGATAAACAGGAACAGGATCCACACCGGCAGCAGGATCGCCGACAGGCGCATCCCGTCGATCGTGCACATCAGCGCCAGAATCAGCCCAAGGAAAGCAATGCAGAAGTAGTTGCTGGCGGGCGCCAGCAGCGCTTTAAACTTCGACTCACGCCCTTTGCGGCGCTGGGCGGCGCGGAACTTCAGGTGCGCCATGCAGATCATGATCCAGTTCAGCAGCAGCGTCGCCACCACCAGGGCCATCAGCAGTCCCAGCGCTTCATGCGGCAGCAGGTAGTTCAGCACCACCACCAGCGAGGTGATAATTCCCGAGAGCAACAGAGAGTTCACCGGCACGCCGCGCTTGCTGACGCGGGCGAGGAAGGTCGGCGCATTGCCCTGCACCGACAGGCCGAACAGCATCCGGCTGTTGGAGTACACGCCGCTGTTATACACCGACAGCGAAGCCACCAGAATGACGAAGTTCAGCGCGGACGCCACCAGGTTGCTGTCGAGATGATGGAAAATCATCACAAACGGGCTGCTGTCGGATTTGATCTCCACCCACGGGTAGAGCGCCAGCAGCACCACCAGCGAACCGATATAGAACAGCAGGATACGATAAACCACCTGGTTGACCGCTTTCGGAATGCTCTTTTCCGGATTTTGCGCTTCCGCGGCGGTGATGCCGATAAGCTCCAGCCCGCCGAAGGAGAACATGATCACCGCCAGCGACAGGATAAGACCGTGCCAGCCGGTGGCAAAGAAACCGCCGTGCTTCCACAGGTTATCGAAACCCGCCTTGCTGCCGCCGTGGCCGCCAAACAGCATCCACAGGCCAAAGGCAATCATGCCGATAATCGCCAGCACTTTTATCAGCGCGAACCAGAACTCCGCTTCGCCATACAGGCGCACGTTGACCAGGTTGACGGCGTTAATAATGAGGAAGAAGGCCGCCGCCCAGATCCAGGTCGGAACGTCGGGCAGCCAGTACTGCATGTAGATCCCGGCGGCGGTCAGCTCCGCCATTCCCACCAGCACGAACATCACCCAGTAGTTCCAGCCGGACAGGAAGCCGGCGAACGGGCCCCAGTATTTGTAGGCAAAGTGGGCAAAGGAGCCGGATACCGGCTCTTCCACCACCATTTCGCCCAGCTGGCGCATGATCAGAAAAGCGACAATCCCGGCCACCGCGTAGCCCAGCAAGACCGCCGGGCCGGCCATTTGAATCGCCGGACCAATGCCGAGAAACAGGCCGGTGCCAATCGCGCCGCCAAGGGCGATAAGTTGAATGTGTCGGTTCTGTAAACCGCGATGAAGCGTCGGGCCGCTCTCTTCTACGGCATCCGACGACGTTGACGCGTCTTTCACGTCGTTCCCCTGTGTGTTTTTGCGAAGGGGCACCTTTTATCACTTAGGGGGGATTGTCGCAAGTTGCGTGGGGCTATGGCGGCGGCTAGATTCCCCCCACGCTTGCACGATCCCAGGCCGGGCAAGGCGTCGTCGTCCGGCACATACGCGGTTGACTACCCGCTCTCTTTGCCCGGTGGCGCTGCGCTTACCGGCCCTACGCAGACGCCTGTAGCCCGGTCAGGAAAACTTAATATCGCACCATCACCGACTTCAGCTCCGTATAATCATCGATAAACGCGCTGCCGAATTCGCGCCCGATGCCCGAGCCCTTCATGCCGCCGAACGGTACCGCCGGGTCGAGGAAGGTATGCATATTGACCCATACGATGCCGGCCTCAATCGCCTCCGAGTAGCGTAGCGCCTGACGAATATTATCCGACCAGACGCTGGCCGCCAGGCCATATGGCGAAGCATTAATTCGCGCCAGCGCCTCGTCTTCACTGTGATAGCCGATAAAGCTGCACACCGGGCCGAAGGTCTCCTCGCGCATCAGGGTGCTCTCTTCACTGCGGACTTTAACCGCGGTCGGCTGCAGGAAATAGCCCTCCCCCGGCAGCGCTTCGCCGCCGCAGACGATGGTATCGCCCTCGTCGCGGGCGGTCTGAATGAGCCGCAATACTTTTTCATGCTGCTGGCGATTGGCCAGCGGCCCCATCAGCGTGCGCTCATCCAGCGGCGATCCCGGCGTGAAGGCGCTGAGTCTTTCTTTCAGCAGCGCCAGCACCGCATCCAGTTTGCCCTGCGGCAGATAAAAGCGCTCCGCGGCGGCGCAAATCTGCCCCTGGTTCAGGTAGCCGGCTTCAAGAATGCCGTTGACCATCGCCTCCGGCGTCAGGTCGTCAAGAAACAGCGCGGCGTTTTTGCCCCCCAGCTCAAGGGTCACCCGTTTACCGAAAGCGCCAGCCGACTGCTGGACTTTCTCGCCGGTGGCCACCGAGCCGGTGAAGCTCACCTTGGCGCAGGCCGGATGGGTAATCAGCCGCTGAGCAATCTCGCCGCCGGCGCCGTTGACCACGTTAATCACCCCGTCCGGAATACCCACCGCTTTCGCCAGCTCCGCCACGCGCAGCAGCGTCAGCGGCGTATACTCGCTCGGCTTGAGGACGATGGTGCAGCCGCAGACCAGGGCCGCCGCCAGCTTCCAGACGGCAATCATGATGGAGAAGTTCCACGGCACGATGCCCACCACCACCCCCAGCGGCTGGCGGCGGGTGAAGGCGGTATATTTCTCCCCGGCCATCGACGGCAGCGACACATCCAGCGTTTCGCCGGTCACTTTCCCCGCCCAGCCGGCGAAGTAGCGCAGGAACGCGACTGATTGATCCAGCTCTAACATCCGCGCCAGGGTGATGGTCTTACCGGAGCAGAGACTTTCCAGCTGCGCCAGCGCTTCGCGATGCTCAGCCAGGGCATCCGCCAGCTTCAGCAGCAAGGTTCCGCGCGCCAGCGTCGGCATTTCGCGCCACTGACTAAACGCCTGGCGGGCGCTCTCTACCGCGCGGTCCGCCTGGTCGCTATCCGCCGCGGTGACCTCGGCGATCGCCCGCCCGGTGGCCGGGTTGATCACCGCAAACGGCGCGCCGCGGCCCGCCTCTCGCTCACCGGCGATAAACTGCCCGTGCGGCTGGCGTAAAAAGGCGGTCACTTCCGCCAGTAAGGTTATCTCGCTCATCGTCAGTACCCGTTTTTTCAGCAACGTTGGCCCATCACAGCACGGCTTCCCGCCGCCGCCCATCGTTCTAAAGAACGTCATTCTTCCGGACGATATTCAACGCCCGCGCGGCATGCTGTGATGAGGCACTTGAGCGAGGCAAGACCACAGGGTAACGCGATGAACATCAAAATCGATGCGCTGAACTACTACGGCGCGACGAAGAAATACCACCTCCATTTTCCGGCGCTGCGGGAAGATATTGAAGCCGACGTGGTGATTATCGGCGGCGGCTTCTCCGGCATTAACACCGCCCTTGAACTGGCGGAACAGGGCATCACCAACGTGGTGGTACTGGAAGCGCGCCATCTCGGCTACGGCGGCACCGGGCGCAACGGCGGCCAGGTGATGGCCGGTATCGGTCACGATATCGAAGCGGTAAAAAAGCACGTCGGCAAAGAGGGGCTGGAGACGCTGTTTAAAATCGCCAACCTCGGCGCAGGCATCATTCGCGAGCGCATCCGCAAATACAACATCGACGCCGATTTCGTCCCCGGCTACGGCTACCTCGCCTATAACCAGCGGCAGCTCAAAACGCTGCGCCAGTGGGAGAAAGAGTTTAAGGCCGCCACCCCGGATGAAGATATCGAACTGTATACCGGGAAAGAGGTGCAGCAGGTGGTCGGCTCCGAGGTCTACTGCGGCGCGCTGAAACATATGGGCGGCGGGCAGATCCATTCGCTCAATATGCTCCTCGGCTCGGCGCAGGCCGCCCATTCGCTGGGGGTGAAGATCTTCGAATCCTCGCCGGTGGTGGAGGTGAATTACGGCAAACAGGTGCGGGTACGGACCGCGATGGGCAGCGTCAAAGCCGCCAAACTGCTGTGGGCCTGCGACAGCTTTCTCAACAATATGGAGCCGGAGATCTACAACAAAACGCTGGTCACCTACTCCTACCAGGTATCGACCGAGCCGCTCTCCGATGAGCTGATCGAGCGCATCAGCCCGCTGCGCGGCGCCTTCAGCGATATTCGCCCGGTGATTAATTATTACCGCGTCACCCGGGAAAACCGCCTGCTGTTCGGCAGCGCCACCCGCTTTGTGGAGTATACGCCGAACGATTTCGCCGCCTGGAACCGCACCCTGCTGGCGGAGGTCTTCCCCTATTTGAAGGATGTGAAGATCGATTTCGCCTGGGGCGGGCCGATGGCCTGTAGCGCCAACCTGTTCCCGCAGATCGGCACCCTACGCGATCACAACAACGTCTTTTACGTCCAGGGGTACTCCGGCTTCGGCGTCACCCCGTCGCACATCGTGTGCAAAATCCTCGCCGAAGGGATCAACGGCGGTTCCGACCGCTATCGTCTGCTGAGCAGCATCCCCCACGCGACCATCCACGGCCGTGACAGCCTGCGCTTGCTATTAGTCACCGCCGGAAAACTGATGCATCAAACCGCCGGTTTCTGGAAAGGCCGGAGTTAACCAGGAGAACGCTATGCACGCTTTTAAACTTAAACACCCGGTGCCCGACCTGCAGCCGATCGGCAGCGTCAGCCTGCTCGGCGCGACGCCGACCGCCGGCGACCCGCAGGTGGCCGGGGCGATGATCTACGGCGAGCCGCAGGATGCCTTTACCTGCGGACTGTTTTCGTCCACTGAGGGGAGCTTTACCATGACCTATCCGTTTACCGAACACGCCACCGTGCTGGAAGGCGAAGTGGAGCTGACCGTCGCTGGCGGCGAGCCGCAGCGCTTTGCGCCGGGCGACAGCTGGTTTGTTAAACAGGGTACCGAAGTGGAGTGGAAAATCCTGACGCCGCGCTTTGTGAAGCACTACCTGGCGAACGTCGAGACGCGCTAATGCGCCGATCATGCCCGGCGGCGCTGCGCTTGCCCGGCCTGGGGGACGAATGCCGTCGCCAGGCCGGGTCAGGCGCCAGCCGCCACCCGGCAGAAACAGGCGCAATGTGGCAAGACGGATGGCCCCGGTTTTCGGGGTCATGTTGTTTATCCACCCTCACATTCATCGACGGCGTCACAGAATCATGCGCCGCCCTCCACCTTCCGGACGATATTCGTTGAGCAGGATGCCCGCCTAAATTATGACTATCCGGGAGTGGCGCTGGCTATTCCCTGCCCTCCCCCACTATTGTGCAGAGGTTGACTATGTTTAGTAACAGACTTGCCAGCCATCTTGAGCGCGGGGTCGTCGGCTTCCCGACCACCCTCGCCAGCTCCGTCGGGCTGATTATGGCCAGCCCGGTGATCCTGACGGTGACCAGCGGCTTCGGCATGGGCGGTGATACCTTCGCGCTGGCGGTGCTGCTGGCCTTTATTATGATGCAGGCGCAGGTCACCACCTTTGCCGAGGCGGCGACGCTCATTCCCACCACCGGTTCGGTGTACGACTATATCTCCTGCGGCATGGGACGCTTCTTCGCCATCACCGGCGCGCTGTGCGCCTATCTGATCGTGCATATTTTCGCCGGGACGGCGGAGACGATCCTGGCCGGTATTATGGCGCTGGTGAACTTCGAATCGATCAACGCCCAGATGGCCGCTCACCAGAACACCTGGATGGTGGGCGTCGGCATGGTGGTGGTTTTCGGCCTGCTGAACGCCATCGGCGTGGAAATCTTCGGCAAGGTCGAAGTGGTGCTGACCTTCGGCATGTGGACCACGCTGACCATTTTCGGCCTGTGCGGCATTTTTATGGCGCCGGTCACCCATCTTTCCGGCTGGTTCGGCACGCCGCTGAACGTCAGCGATATCCATGGCCTGTTCGGCTATATCGGCATGGCGATGTTTATGTTCGTCGGTTGCGAACTGGTGACGCCGATGGCGCCGGAGATCAAACAGGCTCACCGTACCATTCCGCGGGCGATGGCGCTGGGCCTGCTGGGGGTCGCCAGCTGCATGTTTATCTACGGGGCGGCGATCAACCGCCAGGTGGAGAACACCGTGCTCGACGCGGCCAATAACGTCCATCTGCTGGATACGCCGATGGCGATCCCGGCATTCGCCGAGCGGGTGATGGGCCACGCCGGCCAGTACTGGCTGGGGGTCGGGCTGCTGCTGGCGGGCTGCGCCACCATCAATACGCTGATGGCCGCGGTACCGCGCATTATTTACGGTATGGCGCTGGACGGCGCGCTGCCCCGCTTCCTGACCTGGCTGCATCCGCGCTTTAAAACGCCGGTGATCGCCATCGCCATCGGGGTGGCGATCCCCTGCCTGCACGCCTGGTATCTGAACGGCGATCTGGACCGCATCGTGCCGCTGATCCTCGCCGCGGTCTGCGCCTGGGGCGTCGCCTATCTGCTGGTTACTCTGTCGGTGGTGATGCTGCGCATTCGCCGCCCGGACCTACCGCGCGCCTACCGCTCGCCGTGGTTCCCGCTGCCGCAGATTATCTCCAGCGTCGGAATTATCATCGCTATCGTCAATATCACCCCGCCGGGGATGGACAGCCGCCAGGTGCTGGTGCCGTTCGGCATTATGCTCGGCCTGACCGCCGCCTACGCCCTGTTCTGGACGGTGTGCGTACAGCGCGTCAATCCGTTCAAGCCGCTGGTGGTGGAAGAGGTGGTCGACCGTGCCATCAGCAACTACGAAAAACAGACCCGCGGGGAGATGACGCCAGATGTCCTCCGTCCCCTGGTTTGAGACGCCGTTAATGAACGCGGTACAGCGCGATCTGGCCGGCTGGCCCTGCGAAAAGCTGAGCGAGCGCAGCGCGCTGCTGCGATTGAACGACGCCACCGCCGTCACCTTCAGCGTGCGTCAGAAGCGGCTGTTTATGGCCAGCATTCACAGCTGCGAATTTGTCGTCGCAGGGCCGGTCACCCGGCCCGTGCGCGGTCACATTCGCGCCCATCAATCCGGCTGGTGGAAACGCCAGCCGATCCGCTTTATCGGCGGCAAAGGCAGCGAGGAACTCGCCGGCTATCTCAACGGGTTTCCTAATCTCCAGCAGACCCTAAGCGAACTGGACTACCGCCGCTTTTCGTTGACCTTTGACGGTAACGGCTGGCGCTGCAGTATTGAACCCTGGGCCGCCAGCGAAGTGGTCTGTAAAATGCCGCCGCTGCGCCGCTATCTGCGGCTGGAAGCGCAGCAGCGGATGCTGCTGCTCAGCGTGCTGGCGATGATCGATCAGGCAGTCAGTCAGTGGATGCGCGATGAAATCGTAGATGAGAAAGCATTTTCTTCCCCGCCATCACAGCGGGGAAGCTGAGCCGGTTTACTGCAGGCCAAACCGTTGCGCCAGCCGATCGATGGCCTGCCTCTGGAACTGCGCAAACTCCGCCCGCGGCTGCTGCTGCTGAATAAAGTCCAGCAGCGGATCCTGGACCGCGGTGCGAATGCCGCTCAGGGCTTCCATCACCGCCAGGCCGCAGAACGGCACGTAGGATTCGGCGTAGCCGCCCTCGTGCACCATCACCAGTTTCCCGCCGCACAGACGATCCGCCGCCTGCTGCACCAGCCCGGTCATCGCCCGGAAGCTGTCGCTGTGCAGCTGCATCCGCGCCAGCGGGTCCATGGCGTTGGCATCATAGCCGCAGGCGATGATAATCAGCTCCGGCTCAAAGCGCGCCAGCGCCGGAATAACGATGGTTTCCAGCGCATAGCGCCAGCTGTCGTCCCCCGCCCCGGCCAGCAGCGGAATATTGATGTTGTAACCTTCGCCCGCGCCAGCGCCGCGATCGTCCTCACCGGCATAACCGGGTGGGAAGCAACCGTCCTGATGCAAGGAGATGGTCAGCACGTCGTCGCGCTGCAGGTAGATATGCTGGGTGCCGTTGCCGTGATGAACGTCCCAGTCAATGATCGCCACCTTGCCGAGCCCCAGCAGCGCTTTCGCCCGCTCGACGGCAATCGGAATATTGGCGAGGAAACAGAAGCCCATCGACTGGTCCGGCAGGCAGTGGTGTCCAGGCGGCCGCGACAGCGAATAGGCATTATCCAACTCGCCCTTCAGCACCGCTTCCACCGCCGCGCAGGCCAGTCCGGCGGAGAGACAGGCGATTTCATAACTGCCCGGCCCCAACGGCGCCTCTTTGCCCAGCATGCCGCCGCCGTTATCGCTTATCGCCTTGAAGCGCTCAAGATAGCTGTCGGGATGGATCCGCCGCAGGTCCGCAAGGCTTGCCGGCGCCGCGCTGCGCAGCGCCAGCTGCGGCGTCAGCCCGGAGACGTCCATCAGGTTTTTCATCCGCCGTTTGGTCTCCGGCGATTCGGCATGACCGCCGCCGGCGGGCGGTTGCACCCACCCGCCCACCGGCAGCGTCACCGCGTGCAGACCAGTACTGTGCCAGAAACAACGTTCATCAAAGAAGAAACCGGTTTTTCTTTTCACTCTATCCTCCCGTTGGCTAAGCCTTTGCCGGCGGCCGACGCCGCCGCAATCAAAATCAGTGACAGCAGCGCGCAGCCCCCTGCCGCCAGCAGCAGTGGATCGGCGCTGGCAAAATGCTGCAGTAAAGCCCCGGCTAATGCCGGACCGGCCGCCATGCCGCCGCCGATCACCAGATTAATGCTGTTCATCAGCCGGCCGTTGTTATCGAGCCCGGCGACGCGGGCGAGAATAAAGGGCAGCACGAAGGTCCAGGTGAACTTAAACAGCAGCGCCGCGATGGCGTAGCGCGCCAGCAGCGGCTGGCCGATCAGCAGCCCGACGCTGAGGATCAGCAGGCCGTAGCCCAGCCACACCGGCAAACGATCGGCCCGCCGGGTGCCGCGCAGGGCCGCGCCCCCCGCGCCGATAATGCCGCACACCGTCGCCGCCGCCAGCACCAGGCCGACCTGCGTCGGGCTCAGGCCCGCCGCCGCGCCGAGGGTGCCGATAAAGGTCCACACCGCGCTAAGGCTGATATAGAAGGTCAGCACCGCGAGGACCGCCAGCGCCTGACGCCACAGCGCCGTCGGCGGCTGCTGGCGCGAGACGGACAACGGTTGAAAGCGCGGCGGGAAAGCCGACACCAGCGGCAGGCAGCAGAGCATAATGGCGGCGAGGATCAGATAGACCACCTTGAGGCCAAAGCTGGCAAACAGCCCGGGCAGCACCAGCAGACCAAGCATCCCCAGCAGCAGTTGCCCAAGCACCCAGAAGGCATAGACTCGCGACGGGTTCGAGGTTCCCGCCGCGCAGCTGATGCACAGAATCATCAGCGTGCCGCCCGCCAGCGAGGCGAGAAAGCGCACCGCCAGCAGCGTCTCATACTGGGTCACCGCCGCCGAGGCGAGATTGGCTGTCAGAAACACGACCCCGGCCGTCAGGGCGACCCGCCGCCAGTCGAGGCGACTCATCCACCACCACGCCGGCAGCGTCGCCAGGCTCATCGCCCCCAGTTCCGCCGAGAACAACCAGCCGATCTGGCCGGGTTTTAGCTGCCATTCGCTGGCCAGCTGCGCCGCCACCGCCGGCGCGGTCATCAGAATACCCGGCGCAATAGCGGCGAAAATCACAATCGCCGCCAGCAAACGCAGGGACACGACCAGCCCGGCGGGCCGGGAAAGCGCATGATCAGAGAGAGGGGTACTTGACATCGTAGGGCGTGCTCCGGTCAAAAAAGCCTCCCCCCGGAGGGGTCTCCAGGGAGTGATACCCACAGGCATCAGGAAAACGCCGTGCTGCCACGGCGCGCGGGGGATGCGATAGTCAGATCACAGATGCAGCGTACGCTGAGCGGCCGGCATCCAGGTTCGGGAAACGAGTTCAGTACGATTGACCACTTCGGTCTTGGCGAAAATATTGCGCAGGTGCGTTTTCACCGTCGAGAGCGAGATATCCAGCCGGCGGGCAATCAGCTTATTGCTGGCCCCTTCGCGCACCATGCCGACGATTTCCCGCTCTTTGGCCGTCAGGATGGCGGGCAGGTCATCTTCGTCCTGCAGGCAGTCGCGGATCGCCAGCTCCACCAGCGGCAGCACCGCCTGGGCCCGATGACGCTCTTCGCTGGAGAAAGGCACGTCGCGCATCAGCGAGATACCGGCGACGATCCGCCGCTCGCGGCGAATAAAGATCTCGGTCATGTCGCGCACATTATTCGGCAACATAAATTCATGATAATAATGCCGGTTGCGGTCGCAGAGCCGCGGCGTCATCGCCGCCATGGTGGTGTTCTGGTGGCTAAAGCGCGACGGCAGCAACGGATCCAGCGGCTGGAAGTTTTCCAGATATTGTTGGTGCGTATTATCAGAAATATTATGCAATATATAGTTTTCGGGTTTTAACCGATTATTTACTCGATAAAATACCGCCGAAGACAGTGGAATTAACTGGGAAATAGTCTGTAAACAACGGGCTATTATCGCATCATTACGGCTGGCTTTTAACAAAGCAGACATGATAGGGCCTCCCCGTCGAGGTGCTGGTACATGACACATGAATGACTACCGATTATTGAAGCATACATTTCACATTTAAGTAACACAATCATTAACATATTAACAGTGTGATAGCCGTTACAAAATTTTCAGCAATCCATTGTTATATAAAGCATTTAAAAAACACACCCGCCATGCTTTACGATAGCGGCGTTAAAACATAAACAAAAAAGATTAACACCCGGCGGACAGGCCCCTGGTGATAAAAAAAACCTATCCCGGACGCGTCTCTCTCATCCTTAAGAACGATGGATTTCTGTTTTTTTTCACTTATACCTCTAACAGGATGCAATTAATTTTCGCCGCGGCTTAATCATGTGATTACGCCTGACCCGCTGTTGCCAAAATAATATCAACAGCGCCGGTCATTAACCGAGGATAAGCCGATGCTGAATATCGCCGCCCTGCGCCAGCAGCAAATTCCGCTGGCCGCTGAGCCGCGCTCGCCGGTGCCGTTTCATATTCTGATGAAGCCGATTGGCCCCGCCTGCAATCTCGCCTGCCGCTACTGCTATTACCCACAGGATGAAACGCCGGTCAACAAGATGGACGAGGCGCGGCTGGAGCAGTTTATCCGCCGCTATATCGCCGCCCAGCCCGCCGGCGCGCGGGAAATCAACTTTGTCTGGCAGGGCGGCGAGCCGCTGCTGGCCGGCCTGAGCTTCTACAAAAAAGCGCTCGCCCTGCAGGCGCGTTATGCCCCCGACGGCGTCACCATCAGCAACAGCCTGCAGACCAACGGCACGCTGATCAACCACGCCTGGTGCCGGCTGTTTCGCGAGCATCGCTTTATTATCGGCTTGAGCCTCGAAGGCAGCGAAGCGCTACAGGACCAGCATCGTCCGGATAAACGCGGCCGGGCCACCTGGCCGGCGGCGCTGCGCGGCATCGACCTTCTCCACCAGCATCAGGTGGAGTTTAACCTGCTGGTGGTGGTGCATAACGAGATGGCGGCGCACGCGGCGGCGATATATGACCGGGTGGTCAGCCTCGGCGCGCGCTATCTGCAGTTTCAGCCGCTGATGAGCGAAGGCGCAGCGCTGCGCGAGGGCTATCAGCTGAGCGCCGATAACTGGGGGCGTTTTATGGTCGGCATCTGGCGGCAGTGGCAGAAGCGCTGCGACAAGGGGCGGGTGTTTGTCATCAATATCGAGCAGGCGTGGGCGCAGTACTTCACCCACACCAGCGGCAGCTGCGTGCACAGCGCCCGCTGCGGCAGCAATCTGGTGATGGAGCCCGACGGAGAGCTCTACGCCTGCGATCATCTGATCAACGCCGAACATCGGCTGGGCCGCCTCGATGAGCAGACGCTCGCCGCCGCGGTCGACGCCTCGGTGCAACTGCCTTTCGGTCAGCAGAAAAGCCTGCGCCGCGAATGCCAGACCTGCGCGGTCAAAATGGTCTGCCAGGGCGGCTGTCCTGCGCATCTCAACGCCGCGGGCAACAACCGCCTCTGCGGCGGCTACTACCGCTTCTTTAGCGAAATTCTTGCGCCCGTGCGCCCCTTTTCCCGCGACCTTCAAGGACTGCAAGCCTGGCGGGCCGCGTTTGTCGGGGCCGCGCATCCGGCGTAGCCCGTTGCTCTGAAGCTATCCCTTTGAAACAGGAGAATCCGTTGTGAATAAAACAGCCATGGCCGCGGCGGTCAGTGTCATCCTCGCCGGCGGCGCGCACGCCGCGCAGCAGGAGCGTCCGAACGTCATCGTCATTATCGCCGATGATATGGGCTACTCGGACATTAGCCCCTTCGGCGGCGAGATCCCCACCCCCAACCTGCAGGCGATGGCCGAGCAGGGGATGCGCATGAGCCAGTATTACACCTCGCCGATGTCGGCCCCGGCGCGCTCCATGCTGCTCACCGGCAACAGCAACCAGCAGGCCGGGATGGGCGGCATGTGGTGGTATGACAGCACTATTGGCAAGGAGGGCTACGAGCTGCGGCTGACCGACCGCGTCACCACCATGGCCGAGCGCTTTAAAGACGCGGGGTATAACACTCTGATGGCCGGCAAGTGGCACCTCGGTTTTGTTCCCGGCGCCACGCCGAAGGACCGCGGCTTTAACCACGCTTTCGCCTTTATGGGCGGCGGCACCAGCCATTTTAACGACGCTATTCCGCTGGGTACCGTTGAAGCGTTTCACACCTACTACACCCGCGACGGCGAGCGCGTCTCTCTGCCGGACGATTTCTACTCCAGCGAGGCCTACGCCCGGCAGATGAACAGCTGGATTAAAGACACGCCGCAGGAACAACCGGTCTTCGCCTGGCTGGCCTTTACCGCCCCGCACGACCCGCTGCAGGCGCCTGACGAATGGATCAAGCGCTTCAAAGGCCAGTATGAGCAGGGCTACGCCGAGGTCTATCGCCAGCGTATCGCCCGCCTGAAAGCGCTGGGGATTATCCATGACAACACCCCGCTCCCGCACCTTGAGCTGGATAAAGAGTGGGACGCGCTGACCCCGGAGCAGCAGAAATATACCGCGAAAGTGATGCAGGTCTACGCGGCGATGATCGCCAATATGGACGCGCAGATCGGCACCCTGATGGAAACGCTGAAGCAAACCGGTCGCGATAAAAACACCCTGCTGGTGTTCTTAACCGACAACGGCGCCAACCCGGCGCAGGGCTTCTACTACGAATCCACCCCGGAATTCTGGAAGCAGTTTGACAACAGCTATGACAACGTTGGCCGCAAAGGCTCGTTTGTCTCCTACGGCCCGCACTGGGCCAACGTCAGCAACGCCCCTTACGCCAACTATCACAAAACCACCAGCGCTCAGGGCGGGATTAACACCGACTTTATGATCGCCGGCCCCGGGATTACCCGCCACGGTAAAATCGACGCCTCGACGATGGCGGTGTATGACGTGGCGCCGACCCTATATGAATTCGCCGGTATCGATCCGAACAAATCGCTGGCGAAGAAGCCGGTGCTGCCGATGATTGGCGTCAGCTTTAAGCGCTATCTCACCGGCGAAGTGCAGCAGCCACCGCGCGGGAACTACGGCGTCGAGCTGCACCATCAGGCGGCGTGGGTCGATGGCGAATGGAAGCTGCGGCGGCTGGTGCCTCGGGGCTTCACCGCCGGCGACGCGCCTTGGCAGCTGTTTAATCTGCACGACGATCCGCTGGAAACTCATGACGTCGCGGCCCAACACCCCGATCGGGTCAAAGCGATGAGCGAAGCCTACGAGGCGTTCGCCAGACGCACCTTGGTCACCCGGGCGCAAGGCAAAATGATCGATTACGTCGGCATCGACAGCAAGACCGGACGCTATCTGGCGGTCGACCCCGCCACCATGAAGCCGGTTCCGGCGCCGCAGGCGATCCCGGTGAGCGAGCTCCATTAACCGACCCGGCTATCGTTCTTCCGGGCGATAGCCGGGAGCTGGCGCGCTTTTTAAGGTAACCGGAAACCCCATTACAGGAGAGAGCGAATGGCGAGAGTCGTGGTGATCACCGGCGGCGGAACCGGAATTGGCGCCGCCTGCACGCGGCTGATGCGCGCCGCGGGCGACCGGGTGTTTATTACCGGACGGCGCGAGGCGCCATTGCGGGCGGTCGCCGATGAGACCGGCGCCACGGCGCTGATGAGCGATGCCGCCGACGGCGAGGCGTGGCGCCAGCGGCTGCTGCCGGCCATTCTCGACCAGGCCGGCGGTATTGATGTCCTCATCTGCAGCGCCGGCGGGATGGGCAACAGCCCCGCCGCCGATACCAGCGACCGCCAGTGGCGCGAGGCGCTGGACGGCAATCTCACCAGCGCCTTCGCCAGCGTTCGCGCCTGCCTGCCCTCGCTGATTGCCCGCCGCGGCAACGTGCTGTTTGTCGCCTCCATCGCCTCGCTGGCCGCCGGTCCGCAGGCCTGCGGCTACGTCACCGCCAAACACGCCTTAATCGGCCTGATGCGCTCCGTCGCCCGCGATTACGGCCCGCAGGGGATGCGCGCCAACGCCGTCTGCCCCGGCTGGGTCACCACGCCGATGGCGGATGAAGAGATGCTCCCGCTGATGCAGGCGGAAGGGTTGTCGCTAACTGAGGCGTATCAGCGGGTCTGTCGCGACGTTCCGCTGCGCCGACCCGCCAGCCCCGAGGAGATAGCCGAGGTCTGTCAGTTTCTCTGTTCGCCGCAGGCCGCCATCATCAGCGGCGCTACGCTGGTCGCCGACGGCGGCGCCAGTATCGTCGATGTTCCCACTCTGGCGTTTGCCTAACGCCCTACTCTGTTCAGGAGCCCCTATGACTTCAGAAGCCGTATTTATCCAGGTCGGCGCGCTGGCCGATGGTTTTGCGCCACACGGTAATGTACTCGCCACCGCCAGCCTGCCCGCAGGCGAGCGCTTTACCTTTTATGTCGCCGGGAGCGAGCCGCAGCAGCTGATCATCGAAGATGAGCAGACGCTAAGCTGGAACGGCACGCGCGCCCCCTGGCGGGCGACCGCCCTGCGCCCGGATATTCTGTTTATCGACTTCCTTGACCCGGAGCGGGATAACGCCAGCATCAGCGCGGTATGTAACCTGACGCAGCGCAACGCTACCCTGGTCTATGGCCAGCTGCCGGACGAAGCCGCCGCGCGGCTGGACGCCTTCAGCCGGGTGGAGCGAGGCCTGCCGCTGACCGCGGTAGAAGCGCGCTTTGTCTTCGCCCGCCTGGATGCGCAGCCGGGGCCGCTGCCGGGCTTTACTCCTGCGCTGGTCGGCATGCGCAATCAGTACACCTACAGCCCGACCGAGCGCTATGAGCACATCTATCTCAACGATAATTTTTACGCCTGGCAGTGTCTGGACGGCGTGGAAAAGGGGCTGGCGGATGTCGACCGCTGCCACTATGTACTGGTGGCGGAGGATCTCTATCTGTTTGTCTGGCGCGAGAAAATCATTCCGACGCTGGGGGTGATCCTGATCGATCTTCAGCAAATGCGCACCGACGGCAAGATCATGGGCTATCAGGGCAGCGACTTCGGCGCCCTCAGCAATTTCCCGGTCGGCGCCAGCGCGAAGATCCTCAACATCACCCGCCATCAGGAATAAAGGGGCGCCGCCGGGCACGCTTTCAGGCGCCATGCCCGCCATATTGCCGGGTGGCGGCTGGCGCCTTACCCGGCCTACGGGGTCCTCTCACAGGCTGACACATCGTAGGCCCAGCAAGCACAGCGCCGCCGGGCGATGATAGCGGGCACGGAGCCGCTTTTATGCCGGGTGGCGGCTGCGCCTTACCCGGCCTACGTTCTTACGACCTGTCGTTAATTTATTCACCATTGTTGCTGAAACTGCCGGTGCTGGCGGCCTCAAAATCGCTGAGACGTTCCCGGAAGGCCGGGGCAGCCCGCATGGATGCGGGCTGAGGGCCGTGTTTTGCATGGACGCTGCCTCGGCCCGACCCGAAGCCTGCAGGGATAAGTCGAAGGTACCGCGTAGCGGCGATTTTGCTGGCCGGAGCCCGGGGGTACAGGGGGCGGCGGCGACTGGCCGCCCCCTGTGCGCTCCCAGCGCCATAAGAGACATAGCGCAGAAAATTAACCGGGAGCGCAATCTGCACGGAATTAACATAGAAGTTGTAGCCCTGCCAGGCGCAGTGCGAACAAGATATTTCCGGTTGTGCCGTTATTTTGCCGGGTGGCGGCTACGCCTTACCCGGCCTACAGGCTCCACTCACAGGCTCACACCCCGTAGGCCCGTGCAAGCGCAGCGCCGCCGGGCGATGACAGCAGGCACAGAGCCGTTTTATGTCGGGTGGCGGCTACGCCTTACCCGGCCTACGTTCTTACGACCTGTCGTTAATTTATTCACAATTGTTGCTGAAACTGCCGGTGCTGGCGGCCTCAAAATCGCTGAGACGTTCCCGGAAGGCCGGGGCAGCCCGCATGGATGCGGGCTGAGGGCCGTGTTTTGCATGGACGCTGCCTCGGCCCGACCCGAAGCCTGCAGGGATAAGTCGAAGGTACCGCGTAGCGGCGATTTTGCTGGCCGGAGCCCGGGGGTACAGGGGGCGGCGGCGACTGGCCGCCCCCTGTGCGCTCCCTGCGCCGTAAGAGACATAACGCAGAAAATTAACCGGGAGCGCAACCTGCCCGGAATTGACATAGAAGTTGTAGCCCTGCCAGGCGCAGTATGCACAGGGAAATTGACGCTTGTACCGTTATTCCGCCGGGTGGCGGCTGCGCCTTACCCGGCCTGGAGGGTCCTCTCACTGGCTGACACCTCGTAGGCCCGGTAAGCGCAGCGCCACCGGGCGATGATAGCGGGCACGGAGCCGTTTTATGCCGGGTGGCGGCTGCGCCTTACCCGGCCTGGAGGGTCCTCTCACTGGCTCATACCTCGTAGGCCCGGTAAGCGCAGCGCCACCGGGCGATGACAGCAGGCACAGAGCCGCTTTTATGCCGGGTGCCGGCTGCGCCTTACCCGGCCTGCGGTCCGCGCCATTTATAGCCCTTCCACCCTCTCCCCGCCGGGAAGAGGGCGTGACTCAGGCGCTGGCGCTGTCCAGCCGCGCCACCTGCTCCGCGCTCAGGCTCAGCGCCGCCGCGCGGGCAAAACTTTCCACCTGGGCCACGCTGGTGGCGCTGGCGATCGGCGCGGTCACCCCTTCGCGGCCGATCAGCCACGCCAGGGCCACTTCCGCCGGCTTCGCCCCCAGCTCCTCCGCGACCGCCACCAGGGTATCGATAATCCGCATCCCGCGCGGATTCAGGTATTTACCAATCTTTCCTCCGCGCTGACTCTGCGCCAGATCCGACGGCTGACGGTACTTACCGGTTAAGAACCCCGAGGCCAGGCTGTAGTAGGTCACCACCCCGATATCACGGCTGACGCAGAGATCGCATAGCGCGCCTTCAAAGGCGGAGCGGTGGTAGAGGTTATATTCCGGCTGCAGCACCTGCCAGGCAGGCAAGCCGCCCTTGCGCGCCACCTCCAGCGCCCCCGCCAGCTGCATCGCATCGAGGTTAGAGGCCCCCATCGCGCGAATTTTCCCCGCCTGCTGCAGGCTGTGGAAAGCCTCCAGCGTTTCCGCTACCGGAGTTTGCGGATCCGGCCAGTGGGAAAAGTAGAGGTCGATGTAGTCGGTATTAAGGCGGCGCAGGGAGTCGTCTACCGCCTGCTGGATCCAGGCTTTGCTGAGTCCCTTATGGCCAGGAAGGCCGAGATCGGAGCCGACTTTAGTGAAGATTTTGACCTTATCGCGCATGCCGGGACGCGCCTGCAGCCAGCGGCCGATAATGGTTTCGGATTCGCCGCCCTGGTTGCCCTCCGCCCAGCGGGAATAAACATCCGCCGTGTCGATAGCGTCAAAACCATGGTCAACAAAAGCATCAAGAAGGGCAAAACTGGTTTTTTCATCAATGGTCCAGCCAAAGACGTTACCGCCAAACACTAACGGGGCGATGGAAAATCCGGTTTTGCCCAAGGGACGTGTCATCATGCCGAGTACTCCTTAGCTTATATTCTGCTTCCCTCAGGTAACCACAGGGGTCAGGAGAGGAGGTCGATTGGATAATCAGAAAAGGAATCTTACGGCGGGCGATCCTTGCCCGCGGGTACACTCAGACATTATGTCCCGGAATAAACATCAAAGCTAAAATATTTGCTGGCTAATTTTTTATAGGTGCCGTCGGCAAGGATCTTCGCAATCGCGCCGTTTATTTCCTGACGCAGCGCCTCATCGTCTTTACGCAAGCCGATCGCCGCGCCGGCGCCAAACAGCGTATCATCCTGCAGATGGCCGCCGACAAAGGTGAATGCCTTACCCTGCGGCTGCTGCAGGAAGCTGTAGTCGGCCATCATCCCGGAAAGCACCGCGCCGTCGATGCGCCCGGACTCCAGATCGCGCACCACGCTATCGGCCCCCTGGTAGGCCACAATGTTGATCCCCTGCGGACGCCAGTGCTGATTGACGTAAGTCTCCTGCGCCGAACCCTGCTCGACGCCGATGGTTTTGCCCTTCAGCTGCGCCGGCGTATTGCCTTGCAGGGTATTTTTACGCGCCACGAGAAACACCGGCCCGTTATACAGCTTGTCGCTAAAGGCAATCTGCGCTTTACGCTTCTCGGTCATGTACATCCCGGAAAGGATGGCGTCGAATTTCCGCGCCTTCAGCGCCGGGATAATGCCGTCGAAATTGCTTTCCACCCACACGCATTTCGCCTGCAGCTGCTGGCAAATGGCGTTGCCTAGATCGATATCAAACCCCGCCAGCTTGCCCTGCGGATCCTTCCATTCAAACGGCGCGAAGGTCGGGTCGACGCCGAAGCGGATCGCCTTTCCCCCGTCGGCCAGCGCCGACGTCGACGCCATTAACGCCAGCCATAGCAACAGTGATTTTTTCATTCCAGTTCTTCTCCAGAGGTTAACGGCAGTGCTTTTCCACCAGGCGGGCGAACAGCGTCGCGCCGGTGGTGATAATGTCATCGTTGAAGTCGTAGCCGGGGTTATGCACCATGCAGCCGCCCTTCTCCCCCTGCTCGCCGTTGCCCAGCAGGAAGTAGCAGCCCGGACGTTCGCGCAGCATAAAGGCGAAGTCCTCGCTGGCGTTCATCGGCGAGACCGACTCCAGCACCCCCTCGCGACCAAACACCTCCAGCGCCAGCGCCCGGGCGAAATCAGTCTCTTCGGGGCTGTTGGTTAATACCGGGTAGGAGTCGTAAACCTCTACTGCGCTGCTGGCGCCATAGCTTTTGGCGGTAAATTCGCTGAGCTCGTGAATACGTTTGATCAGCAGGTCGCGGATTTCCGGCTTCATCGCCCGCACGCTGAGCTCCATCACCACGCTCTCCGGAATAACGTTGGAGGCGATACCGGCCTGGAAGGTGCCGACGCTGACCACCGCCGTTTCGCCCGGCGGCACGTTGCGCGCCACGATGCTCTGCAGAGCCATCACCAGCGCCGCGCCGGCGACGATCGGGTCGACGGTGCGCTCCGGATGGGCGCCGTGGCCGCCGTAGCCGGTAAGGGTGATTTTGACGGTGTCCGCCGAGGCCATAAAGTTACCGGCGTAGAAGCCCAGCTTGCCCACCGGCAGCCCCGGCATGTTGTGCAGACCGAAAATGCGTTCGCAGGGGAACTGCTCAAACAGGCCGTCTTTAATCATTAAATCGGCGCCGCCGATAGCCTCTTCCGCCGGCTGAAAAATCAGATGCACCGTGCCGTTGAACTGACAGGCCGGCGAGGCGATATATTTCGCCGCCGCCAGCAGAATGGTGGTATGACCGTCATGACCGCAGGCGTGCATTTTCCCCGACACCGTGCTGGCCCAGGGTAAACCAGTGGTTTCATGAATCGGCAGAGCGTCCATATCGGCGCGCAGGCCGATGGTGCGCGGCGAGTCGCCTTTGCTCAGGCTGCCGACCACCCCGGTCTTGCCGAGGCCGCGCGTCACCTGGTAGCCCCACTCGGTCAGCTTGCCGGCAACCAGTTCGCTGGTATTAAACTCTTCCAGACTTAATTCCGGATTGGCATGTAAATAATGACGCAGAGAAATCATTTCCGCTTCCGTCGCTTTAATTTCTGGAATTACATAATCACTCATGCCGCTCTCCGGGAAATATCGTAAGGACTTAACACGGTATCGTGGTGAAAACTTTATGCAAGCAGGATTTCTAATACCGGCGATGGCGGCATCTTATTTAATAATGCGCTCACAACAGTGTAATAAGCATTAAAAACGGCGAAGTTTAAAAATAAACGTTTATTTTATGGAGAATTAACCATTATTTACCCACCATCCCCGGCCATATTCAGATTTAAATAAAAAGATTTCGATGAAATTACAGACGCTTTTCCTCGTCGCCATGACCGCGCTGGCGGGCTGCAGCGCGCAGGGCGATACCGCCAGCCAGCAGCGGGCCAGCATTCAGAAGATGCGCAACGAAACCCTCAATAAACTTTACACCCTGCAGCCCGAGGCCCGCAGCGATATTCAGCATGCGAAGGGTTATGCGGTATTCGCCAATAACAGCAGCAAGATCCTGCTGTTCGGATTTGGCAGCGGCTACGGCGTGGTGCGGGATACGGCCTCCGGGAAGGACACCTATATGAAAATGGCCCAGGGCGGCGCCGGTCTGGGAATAGGGATCAAGCAGCAGCGCACGGTGCTGGTCTTCCATGATAAAGCGGCCCTGGATCACTTTATCCGCCAGGGATATATGGTCGGCGCCGATGCGAACGCCGCGGCGAAATATGATGACAAAGGCATCGCGCCGATCGCCGCCTCCGCGAACGGCGTAGCGAAGGACACCTCCTCGCTGCCGTCAAAAGTGAACGTCTATGAAATCACCGACAAGGGGCTGGCCGCCCAGGCGATGGTCAATGGCTATAAATACTGGCCGGATGACGAACTGAACCCGTAGCCCCGGCGGTGCTCCATCGCCGGGTCAGGTGTTCCCTGCCCGGCGTTGGGAAACGCGCATTTAGTGGCCGAGGGCGCCGCTCACCAGAATCGAGGTGATGATCCCGGTCGCCGCAGCGATCAGCACATAGTTACCGTCGATATAGGACCAGTGATGGCCCTCCGGCGGGGGCGGCAGGCCGCGGTCGCTCCAGTCACGGACGCGATACTCATCGCCACGGAACGGCGCCGGAGCCGGGTGGCCTTTGCGGAAATCGTTACCGCGCCAGGCGAAATGGTCCTGCTCATGACGTGCCTGATCGCGTTTGTCATGACCGTCACGATCCGGGCCACGCTGGTCATGGTCACCCTGATGATGCGCGTCAGGTCCGCCCTGCGGCGCATGCCCATTATGATCCGGACCGTTCTGCCACACCGTTGGCTGCCCCGGGCGATGGCCGTCGTTCGGGCCATTGGCAAAGGCCGGGACGCTCAGCACAGTGGATAACATTACCGCCAGAGAAATCATCTTTTTCATCGTACACCTCCTGATTGAAGTTCTTTGTAACGGGAAAATGTGAAGAAAGAGTGAGTATCCGCTTAACCAGGACGATTCCTGGCACCTGGGGTTTCTGCTGTCGGGGAAGGCATTATGGGGGAGGACGAGCAATAAAAAAGGCCGCTCTCGCGACCTTTATTCAGACTGCTATCAGGACTTACTCAGTCACTTTATTTTTTAACTCTTCAGCGCCGGATTTGGTTTTATCCCAGCCCTTTTCTGCGCCGGATTTGGTGGCGTTCCAGCCTTTTTCGCTGACCTCTTTGGTCTTATCCCAACCTTTCTCAGTCCCTTCTTTGGTCTTGTTCCAGGTCTTCTGCGCGCCTTCGCTCACCTGGCTGCCGACGCTATCCTGTTTGCCTTCGGCCGCATGTTTCGCCTTCAGCTGCTGCTCTTCACCCTCGTGCTGGGCCTGGTGCAGCTTCTCTTTGGCGGTGTTGGCGTTGGCATTGGCCGCCGCGACGGTATCATCTGTTGCATGTGTTGTCGCAGCAAAAACCGGAGCCGCAACCAGAATAGCCGATAACGCAATCATTGCTTTTTTCATAATATCCTCTCTCACATGTCATGTTATGAGTCGCATTCAGGATGGCACAGCGAACCGGGGATGACATTAGGAATTAGCCTGAAAAACGTTTTCGACCTCCAATCATGGCAGAAAATGCTGCCGCCGCGCGCCCTGTCGGCGTTCACATAATTTCCAACACGTTTGTTACATTTCGTGAAATTTGCCCTTGATATACTTGCCGTTGAGGTTTACTCGAGAATAATTCTCAGAATCATTATATTTATAAATTGGCAAACGGAACTCCTTTTATGGCAAGAAAATCAGTAAGATCGCTGTTGCTTACTGCGCTGATCGCGACGCCCTTCCTCAGCTATGCGACCCAATATCCGCTGACGGTTACCGACCTTGACGGCCGGCAGGTCACCCTGGTCAAAGAGCCGCAGCGTATTATTTTGCAGGATGGTCGCGACATTATGACCCTCGCCCTGCTGGACCGGGACAATCCGTTTAAGCGGCTGGTGGCATGGAATAATCTGGCGAAAAAGCAGGATGTTGCCACCTGGCAGATGCTGAAAACGGCGTGGCCGCAGTCGGCTACGATTCTGGACATGGGCTTCAGCGACAAGGGGAACGTCGATCTTGAAAGCGTCATCGCCCGCCAGCCGGATCTGATGATCGCCCAGCTGCGCGCCAGGCCTGCGCTGATGGAGAGCGGGGTCATTGACAAGCTTAGCGCCCTGCACGTTCCGGTGCTGTTTGTCGACTATGAGATCGACCCGGCGAAAGATACCGCCCCCAGCATCGACCTGCTGGGCAAAGTGCTTAACCGCGAGAGCCAGGCCAAAGCCTTTACCGATTACTATCGCCATCAGCTGCAGACGATTCGTCAGAAAACCGCAGCCATCACGCCGAAGGCCAACGTCTTCGTGGAAGCGCTGGCCGGCAACAGCGACGCCTGCTGCTTTACTCATGGCCACAGCGGCTGGGGCGGGCTGGTGGAGGCGGTCGGGGCGAACAATATCGGTTCGCAGCTGCTGCCGGGCGCCTCCGGGTTCGTCTCGCTGGAGAAAATCATCAGCATGAAGCCCGACGCCTGGATCATGACCGGCTCGAAGCGTGGCAACAGCCAGGTGCTGCCCCTGGGCTATGAAGTCAAGCCGGAGGCGGTGAAGACCCAGGCGCAGACGCTGCTGGCGCGGCCAGGGGTCAGTCAGATCCCGGCGGTCCAGGAAAAACGGGCCTATGGCGTCTATCACCACTTCTATAACCACCCGTGGAATATTGTCGGCATGGAGTATCTGGCGAAAGATATCTATCCGCAGGCCTTCCGCGATCTCAACCCGGATGAGACGTATCATTATATCGTGCGCCATTTCACCGACCTGCCGGACCAGCCGTTCGTCTTTTCCTGGCAGCAGAGCGAGTAATCCGGCATGCGTTTAACTTCCGACTCCGTTCTGGACGGGCTGCCCGCCGGGACGCCTGGCGTGATGGATCATTATCGCCATATCGTGCGTCGCCGCCTGCTGCTGATGCTGCTGCTGGCGCTGTTGATTGTCGCTTCGCTGCTGCTCGATTTTATGCTCGGCCCCTCCGGATTGCCGCTGCAGAGCCTGTGGCAGACGTTAACCGATCCAGCCAGCGCCGATCCGGGCACTCGCGCCATCGTCTGGGACATCCGGCTGCCCTATGCGGTGATGGCGATTATCGTCGGTCTGGCGCTGGGGCTGGCCGGTGCCGAAATGCAGACCATCCTCAATAACCCGCTGGCCAGTCCGTTTACCCTGGGTGTCTCCTCGGCTGCGGCGTTTGGCGCCGCGCTGGCGATTGTACTGGGTATTGGCCTGCCTGGTATTCCCGGCCAGTGGTTTATCTCGGCCAACGCCTTTATCTTCGCCCTGCTGGCGGCCCTGCTGCTGGACGGCATTACCCGCTGGACCCAGGTGGCCACCTCTGGCGTCATTCTGTTCGGCATCGCGCTGGTCTTTACCTTTAACGCCCTGGTCTCGATGCTGCAGTTCATCGCCAATGAAGACACGCTGCAGGGGCTGGTGTTCTGGACCATGGGCAGCATCGACCGCGCCTCCTGGAGCAAGGTCGCCATCCTGCTGGTCGCCCTGGCGCTGGTGATGCCCCTGTCGCTGCGCAGCGCGTGGAAGCTGACCGCCCTGCGGCTGGGCGAGGACCGGGCCATCAGCTTTGGCATTAACGTTCGCCGTCTGCGCCTGGCCACACTGCTGCGGATCAGCATTTTGTCGGCGCTTTCGGTGGCCTTTGTCGGGCCAATCGGCTTTATCGGCCTGGTGGCGCCGCATATTGCGCGGATGCTCTTCGGCGAAGACCATCGCTTTTACCTGCCCGCCAGCGCGCTGATCGGCGCCCTGGTGCTCTCTCTGGCCTCCATCGCCTCGAAGAACCTGATCCCGGGGGCCATTATTCCGGTGGGGATCGTCACTTCCCTGGTAGGGGTCCCGTTCTTTTTAAGCATTATTTTACGTCACCGGGGGCAGGTATGAGCGACCAGACGTTATCCGGCCTGTCGCTGTCTCACTTCAGCGCCGGCTACCCCAGACGCAAGGTGATCGAGAACCTGACGGTTCCCCATCTGCCGCGGGGGAAAATCACCGCGCTGCTGGGGCCAAACGGCAGCGGTAAATCGACGTTAATGCGGGCGATGGCGGGTCTGGGACCCTGCCGCGGCGAGCTGCTGCTGGAGGGGGAAAATCTGCTGACGCAGCCGTTTGCACGTCGTGCGGAACAGGTGGTCTATCTTCCGCAGACGCTGCCCGCCGGCGTGCATCTGCATGTGCTGGAGTCGATTATCGTGGCCCAGCGCGCCGCCGGAGGACGCCACAGTCCGCAGCACCAGGAGGAGGTGATGGCGCTGCTGCGCCAGCTGGGAATTGCCCATCTGGCGATGAGCTACCTCGATCAGCTCTCCGGCGGGCAAAAACAGCTGGTGGGTCTCGCCCAGTCGCTGATTCGCCAGCCGCGCCTGCTACTGCTCGACGAACCGCTCAGCGCGCTTGATCTCAACTATCAATTTCACGTGATGGATCTGGTGCGCCGGGAGACCCGGCGGCGCAACATCGTGACCCTGGTGGTGGTGCACGATATCAATATTGCCCTGCGTCACGCCGACCATGTGCTGATGCTCAAAGCGGGCCAGCTGCTCGGCGACGGCACCCCGGCCGCGGTCATCACCCCCGAGACCCTGGCGGCCGTCTACGGCGTGCGCGGTCGTATTGAGCCCTGTTCGCAGGGGGTGCGGCAGGTAATTATTGACGGGCTGGTGGACAGCGAGGCCTGACCGCGGCGCGGGGAGGGTACGGCCTCCCCGCGCCCGCCGGCTTAGTGATCGAGATAGATATAGTTTTCCCAGCTCTTCATGCGGATCAAGATCTTCCGGATCAGCGACAGCTCTTTCAGATGATCCGAGTAGACCGCCGCCTCGAGGGTGGCCCCCTGCGGCAGGGCGTATTCGGCAAAACGCGGATCGGTCACCTTCAGCACCACCAGCGCCCGGCCATGGGTATTGAGCGCGTCCGTGGTCAGCAGTTTGCCCTGGCCCTGAAACTGACTCTCGCCAATCGCCGGCAGCACGTCGGCCACTTCCCCGCGGAAGACGGTGCCCGGAATGGCCGGAAACATCAGCTCCGCGGGCTCGCCTTTATGCAGACGCTGCAGGGCGTTCTGGCGAAATGCCGCGACATACTCCCGCGAGGCGTCGCCCTCCACCGGCACAAAGGTCATCACCGGCAGCATCCCCAGCGCGGTGGACATGGTGCCTGGCCGTAAGCCGACGGTGCTGACATAGCCGTCTTCCGGGGCGCGGACGACGGTGTTATCCAGCTGAAACTGCGCCTTCTGCAACTGCGCCAGCAGGGAGGCCACGGTGGTATTTTTGCCCTTCACCACCGAGTCCAGCGCGTTACGCGCCTGAACCACGTTCGCCTGAGCCGCGCTGACGCTGGCTTCATCGGCTTTCCACGTCTGCAGACGGGTATCGACCATTTGATCGGAGAAGGCACCCTGAGCATGCCCCTCCCGAAAGCGGGCATACTCCCGCCGCGACTGGTCGCGCTGGGCCACCGCTCTGCTCAGCTCGGCCTCCGCCTGGCTTAACGCGGCGTTGAGGGAGAGCGCATCCTGACTGGCCGCTTTAATTTGCGCCTGCAGATCGTCCACCTTTGCCTGGAACGGCGTCGGGTCGAGAGTAAACAGCACATCGCCCTTATGCAGCCTCTGGTTAGGCTTCACCGGTACGGTCTGCACCCGACCGCGCACCTGCGACACAATCGGCACGGTGCGAAACACCTGATTACCGACGTCGGTATAGGGGAAGTTGTAGTTCATCCCGAAGATCACCGCGCCAATCAGGGCGATACCGCCGAGCACCGCCGTCGGCACGGTCCACTTATTGAGCGGAATGCGGAAAACTTTAAACACCACGATGCATAGCGCGGCGTAGGTCAGCAACATTAACGTTTCCATTATTCTGCCTCCTTCGCTTTAAGTTCCTCGACCTCGCGCTGCACCTGCTCCAGTCGCTGAGCGACCGTCTCCAGACGCTGATGCAGGGCCTGCTGATCGTCGGCGATGCGGCGCATTCCCCATCCGCGGTCTTCGCGCCACAGCGTCGCCCAGATCCACAACAAGGGCCACAGGGCATGCAGGGTAAATAAGCTGACCCAGCCGGCATAATGAATCGCATCCTGATGAGGATGGCGCCGCTCTTTGGCGATTTCATAAGGAATATCGTGAATAACAATCACGCCATAAAAAAGTATTAAGGCCACGGCGATGAGAATGGCCAGCGCCACATAGTCCAGGGTCATAAAATAACTCCAGAGTGAAAGGTTAAATAAATAAAACGGCCAGGTTCAGGCGTAACGGGGCCGGGGGAAAACGCGCGCGTAGCGCTTTCCTCGGGCGGGTTTTAGCGACGTTATGTCGGGGAGCCGACGAACCTGAATCAGAATTTCTCAGGAATATGACGGTCGATGGAAATCAGTTTGCCTTTTTTCACCGTGATATATCCTCCCTCGCGCAGGGCGGCCAGCACCTGATAAACATAGCTGCGCGAAAGATTGGTTCGCTTAATAATAAATGCCGACAGGCTTTCATGCTGACCACCATCGATTCCTCCACGATATAAATAGCGCGACAGCATTGATTTAATGGTCTGAAAGCTGGTCTGGCTGCCGCGTTCATAGTGGGCATCAAGGGCAAATATGCCCATATAGGCCAGGATCGTGGTCAGCTCTTGCATATAGCCCGGCGACGAATGAAAGAATATCCGTTCAAAATCGCTGGCGGATATTTTCGCCAGCTGGCATTCGCCCAGACACCGATAATAGAGCGCCACCGACGGACAATAATGTTCAAGCAGCCCTAACGGCATATGCGCGATAACAATCCCGATCAGGTTCTGCTCATCACCAAAGGCCAGCGTCATTTGCCCCTGCAGCAAAAAATAGAGATAGCCCGGCTGCGGCAGAAATGGCTGGTCTTTACTCAGGCTCAGGGTTTCACTGCAGGCGATGACCGCCGGCAGGTGCGTGGTCAGCGACAGCTTCTGGTACCGATCGTAAATATCGCCAAAACTGGGGTTCATCGCGCTACGCACTCCTTCACCTTTTATCACCGCGGCGGGGTTAACCGCGGCCTGTGGAACTATACCTAAGCGGGTCAGGAAGGAAAAGTCCAGATCTGGAGTGGCGAAATATTCCGCCTGGCTCACATTTTTTACCCTCGCCCCGCCCTTTCGTCCACCAATCGTTCCGCTTGCCGCCAGGCTGTGCTTTAATTAGCTAAACCGGTTTAACAAAGTTTAGCTAAGAGGAGCTGTCCTATGAATGGTAAAATCTGGGTACTCGGCGATGCGGTCGTCGATCTCCTGCCCGACGGAGAGGGCCGCCTGCTGCAATGCCCCGGTGGCGCGCCGGCCAACGTCGCGGTCGGCGTGGCGCGGCTCGGCGGCGACAGCGGGTTTATCGGCCGCGTCGGCGACGATCCGTTCGGTCGCTTTATGCGCCACACCCTGGCGCAGGAGCAGGTCGATGTGGATTTTATGCGCCTCGACGCGACGCAGCGCACCTCCACGGTGGTGGTCGATCTCGATCGGCACGGAGAGCGCACCTTTACCTTTATGGTCCGCCCGAGCGCCGACCTGTTTCTTGCGCCTGAGGATCTTCCGCCGTTCGCCGCCGGCCAGTGGCTGCACGTCTGCTCTATCGCCCTCAGCGCGGAACCGAGCCGCAGCACGGCATTCGCGGCGATGGAGGCGATAAAGCGCGCCGGGGGCTATGTCAGCTTCGATCCCAATATCCGCAGCGACCTGTGGCAGGATCCGCAGGAGCTGCGCGACTGTCTCGACCGGGCGCTGGCCCTCGCCGACGCCATAAAACTGTCGGAAGAGGAGCTGGCTTTTATCAGCGGCAGCGACGACATCGTCAGCGGCATCGCCCGGTTGAACGCCCGCTTCCAGCCGACGCTGCTGCTGGTCACCCAGGGCAAAGCGGGAGTTCAGGCCGCGCTGCGCGGGCAGGTTAGCCACTTCCCCGCCCGCCCGGTAGTGGCCGTCGATACCACCGGCGCCGGCGATGCCTTTGTCGCCGGGCTGCTCGCCGGGCTCGCCGCCCACGGCATCCCTGACAACCTCGCCGCCCTGGCGCCGGACCTCGCGCTGGCGCAAACCTGCGGCGCGCTGGCCACCACCGCCAAAGGCGCCATGACCGCCCTGCCCTACAGGGAGGATCTTCAGCGCTCGCTGTGATCCCGTTGGGCCGGCTAACGGCCCACTTTGCTGGCGACATCACAATTCTTAAACCGGTTTAGCAATTTTTATTTTCACTGCGTTACCGACATGTTTACCATATCAACTAAACCGGTTTAGCAAACGTTAGCACACTCACTGATTTACCTTTGGATGTCACCAACATGTATAAAAAACGGAAGTTAGCCATTCTTATTGCTTTGCTAACCGGCGCCGCCGCCGCCCATGGGCAGACAGACCTGAACAGCATTGAAGCGCGTCTCGCCGCCCTGGAAAAACGTCTGCAGGATGCCGAGACCCGCGCCAGTACCGCCGAAAGCCGCGCCGCCTCTGCGGAGCAGAAAGTTCAGCAGCTAACCCAGCAGCAGCAGCAAACCCAGGCCACCACCCAGCAGGTGGCCAAGCGCACCACCCAACTGGAAGAAAAAGCCGAACGGCCCGGCGGCTTTGAGTTCCACGGCTACGCCCGCTCCGGGGTGATCATGAACGACTCCGCCGCCAGCACGAAATCCGGGGCCTATATGACCCCCGCCGGGGAGACCGGCGGCGCCATTGGTCGTCTTGGCAACCAGGCCGACACCTATGTGGAAATGAACCTCGAACATAAGCAGACCCTGGACAACGGGGCGACCACCCGTTTCAAAGTGATGGTGGCCGACGGGCAAACTACCTATAACGACTGGACGGCGAGCAGCAGCGACCTGAACGTGCGCCAGGCGTTCGTCGAGCTGGGCAACCTGCCGACCTTCGAGGGTCCGTTCAAAGGCTCGACCCTGTGGGCCGGGAAACGCTTTGACCGCGACAACTTCGACATCCACTGGGTTGACTCGGATGTGGTGTTCCTCGCCGGGACCGGCGGCGGGATCTACGACGTGAAGTGGAACGACAGCCTGCGCAGCAACTTCTCGTTATATGGCCGCAACTTTGGCGATATCGCCGACAGCAGCAACAGCGTGCAGAACTATATCGTCAGCATGAATAACTTTGCCGGCCCGGTGCAGATGATGGTCAGCGGGATGCGGGCGAAAGATAATGACGACCGCCAGGACGCGAACGGCAATCTGGTGAAAGGCGATGCCGCTAACACCGGGGTTCATGCCCTGCTGGGTCTGCACAATGAGAGCTTCTATGGTCTGCGCGACGGGACCAGCAAAACGGCCCTGCTGTACGGCCACGGACTGGGCGCCGAGGTCAAAGGCATCGGCTCCGACGGCGCGCTGCGTCCGGGGGCCAATACCTGGCGTTTCGCCAGCTACGGCACCACGCCGCTGAGCGATCGCTGGTTTATTGCCCCGGCCGTGCTGGCGCAGAGCAGTAAAGACCGCTATGTCGATGGCGACAGCTATCAGTGGGCCACTCTCAACCTGCGTCTGATTCAGGAGGTCACGCAGAACTTCGCCCTCGCCTGGGAGGGCACCTATCAGTACATGGATCTGCAGCCTGAAGGCTACAACGATCGCCATGCGGTCAACGGCAGCTTCTACAAGCTGACCTTCGCCCCGACCTTCAAGGTCGGCAGCATCGGCGACTTCTTCTCGCGCCCGGAGATCCGCTTCTACACCTCGTGGATGGACTGGAGCAAAAAGCTGGATAACTACGCCAACGACGACGCGTTAGGCAGCAACGGATTCAAATCGGGCGGCGAATGGTCGTTCGGTATGCAAATGGAGACCTGGTTCTGACGTGAACCCGGACGACAGGGTAAGTCACACATAAATATAAGGTTCGCGGTGCCTGCCACGGCCGGCGCCGCCCACGCCATATCATCATGCATTCAGAGGGTACTATGGATTTTGAACAGATTTCCCGGTCACTGCTTCCCCTGCTGGGCGGCAAGGAAAATATCGCCAGCGCCGCGCACTGCGCCACCCGCCTGCGGCTGGTGCTGGTCGACGACGCGCTCGCCGACCAGCAGGCGATTGGCAAAATCGACGGCGTGAAAGGCTGCTTTCGCAATGCCGGCCAGATGCAGATCATCTTCGGCACCGGGGTGGTCAATAAAGTCTATGCCGCCTTTATCCAGGCGGCGGGCATCAGCGAATCGAGCAAATCCGAAGCCGCCGACCTGGCGGCGAAAAAGCTGAACCCGTTCCAGCGCATCGCCCGCCTGCTGTCCAACATCTTCGTGCCGATTATTCCGGCCATCGTCGCCTCCGGCCTGCTGATGGGCCTGCTGGGGATGGTGAAAACCTACGGCTGGGTCGACCCGGGCAACGCTATCTATATCATGCTGGATATGTGCAGCTCGGCGGCGTTTATCATTCTGCCGATCCTGATCGGCTTTACCGCCGCCCGCGAATTTGGCGGTAACCCTTATCTGGGCGCGACCCTCGGCGGGATCCTCACCCACCCGGCATTGACCAACGCCTGGGGCGTCGCCGCCGGCTTCCACACCATGAATTTCTTCGGCATCGAAGTGGCGATGATCGGCTATCAGGGCACGGTCTTCCCGGTGCTGCTGGCGGTGTGGTTTATGAGCCTTGTCGAGAAACGGCTGCGCCGCATTATCCCTGACGCGCTGGATCTGATCCTCACGCCGTTCCTGACGGTGATTATCTCCGGCTTTATCGCCCTGCTGCTGATCGGCCCGGCCGGCCGCGCGCTCGGCGACGGCATTTCGTTTATCCTCAGCACGCTTATCAGCCACGCCGGCTGGCTGGCGGGCCTGCTGTTTGGCGGCCTCTATTCGGTGATCGTCATTACCGGTATCCATCACAGCTTCCATGCCATCGAGGCGGGTCTGCTCGGCAATCCGTCGATCGGCGTCAACTTCCTGCTGCCGATCTGGGCCATGGCCAACGTCGCCCAGGGCGGCGCCTGCTTTGCGGTGTGGTTTAAAACCAAAGATGCAAAAATCAAAGCTATCACCCTGCCGTCGGCGTTTTCGGCGATGCTGGGGATCACCGAGGCGGCAATCTTCGGGATTAACCTGCGCTTTGTGAAACCGTTCATCGCCGCGCTGGTGGGCGGTGCCGCCGGCGGCGCCTGGGTGGTATCGATGCACGTCTACATGACCGCGGTGGGCCTGACGGCGATCCCGGGAATGGCCATCGTGCAGGCCAGCTCGCTGCTGAACTACATTATCGGGATGGCGATCGCCTTCGCCGTGGCCTTCACGCTCTCTCTGACGCTGAAATACAAAACGGACGCTGAATAATGTCATTACCGTCACGCCTGCCTGCGATCCTGCAGGCCGTTATGCAGGGCCAGCCGCAGGCGCTGGCCGACAGCCATTACCCGCAATGGCATCTGGCGCCGGTCAGCGGACTGCTGAACGATCCCAACGGCTTTTGCCAGGTCGCCGGGCGTTACCACCTGTTTTATCAGTGGAACCCGCTCGCCTGCGACCACACCTACAAGTGCTGGGGACACTGGAGCTCAGCCGATCTGCTGCACTGGCGGCATGAACCTATCGCCCTGATGCCGGATGAAGAGTATGACCGCAACGGCTGCTACTCCGGCTGCGCGGTCGAGTTCGAGGGCGCCCTGACCCTGTGCTATACCGGCAACGTGAAATTCCCCGACGGCGGGCGCACCGCCTGGCAATGTCTGGCGACGGAAAATGCCGATGGCACCTTCCGCAAGCTGGGGCCGGTGCTGCCGCTGCCGGAAGGCTATACCGGCCATGTGCGCGACCCTAAAGTGTGGCGACAGGACGGGCGCTGGTACATGGTCCTCGGGGCGCAGGATGTGCAACAGCGCGGCAAAGTGCTGCTGTTTACCGCCAGCGACCTGCGGGATTGGCGCCTGGTGGGCGAGATAGCCGGGCATGACGTTAACGGCCTGGCGAACGGCGGCTACATGTGGGAGTGCCCGGACCTGTTTCCGCTGGCGGACACCCACCTGCTGATCTGCTGCCCGCAGGGGCTGGCCCGCGAAGCGCAGCGCTTTCTCAATACCTATCCGGCGGTGTGGATGGCAGGCCGTTTCGACGCCGAACGCGGCGCCTTCGACCATGGTCCGCTGCACGAGCTGGACAGCGGATTTGAGTTCTACGCGCCGCAAACCATGCTGGCCGAGGATGGCCGCCGCCTGCTGGTCGGCTGGATGGGCGTCCCGGATGGGGAAGAGATGCATCAACCCACCCGCGCGCAGGGGTGGATCCACCAGATGACCTGCGTGCGCGAGCTGGAGTGGCAGGCGGGCACCCTGTATCAGCGCCCGCTGCGCGAGCTGGCCGCCCTGCGCGGCGAAGCCGAGGGCTGGCGCGGACAGACCCTTCCCCTCGCCCCGATGGAGCTGGCCTTTGACATCGCCCCCAACAGCACGCTGGGGCTGGATTTTGCCGGCGCCCTGCAGCTCACCGTCAACCGCGACGGCCTGCGTCTGTCGCGCCGCGGGCTGCAGACGGCGGAGATGCATCACCGCTACTGGCGCGGCGAGGCGCGGCGCCTGCAGATCTTTATCGACCGCTCCAGCGTGGAGATTTTCATCAACGATGGCGAAGGGGTGATGAGCAGCCGCTTCTTCCCGGGCTATCCGGGGCAGTTAATCTTCAGCGGTGCGACGCCGGTGGCATTCTGCCGCTGGCTGCTGCGGCCATGCATGGTAGAATAACCGTTTTGCTTTCAGGCTCCCGGGTGCTGATGAAAACCAAACGCGTAACTATCAAAGATATCGCCGAACTGGCGGGCGTCTCCAAAGCGACCGCCAGTCTGGTGCTTAACGGTCGTGGCAAAGAGCTGCGCGTGGCGCAGGAGACGCGCGAGCGCGTGCTGGCGATCGCCCGCGAGCAGCACTATCAACCCAGCATTCACGCGCGCTCGCTGCGCGATAACCGCAGCCATACCATTGGCCTGGTGGTGCCGGAAATCACCAACTACGGGTTTGCCGTTTTCTCCCATGAGCTTGAGACGCTCTGCCGGGAAGCCGGCGTGCAGCTGCTTATCTCCTGCACCGACGAAAACCCCGGCCAGGAGAGCGTGGTGGTCAATAACATGATTGCCCGCCAGGTCGACGGCCTGATCGTCGCCTCGTGCATGCACAGCGATGCCGACTACCTGAAGCTCAGCGAACAGCTGCCGGTGGTGCTGTTTGACCGCTCCCCCAGCGACAGCGCCCTGCCGCTGGTGATGACCGACTCGGTCACCCCAACGGCCGAGCTGATCTCCCGCATCGCCCCTCAGCATGCGGACGAGTTCTGGTTTCTCGGCGGCCAGCCGCGGCTATCGCCATCGCGCGACCGGCTGGCGGGATTCACCCAGGGCCTGGCTCAGGCGGGGGTCACGCTGCGTCCCGAGTGGGTGATCAACGGCAACTATCACCCCAGCTCCGGCTATGAGATGTTCGCCGCGCTCTGCGCGCGGCTGGGCCGGCCGCCGAAAGCGCTGTTCACCGCGGCCTGCGGCCTGCTCGAAGGGGTCCTGCGCTATATGAGCCAGCACCATCTGCTGGACTCCAATATTCATCTCGCCAGCTTCGACGATCACTATCTGTACGATTCACTTTCCCTACGCATTGATACCGTGCAACAGGATAATCGCCAGCTGGCCTGGCACTGCTACGATCTGCTCAGCCAGCTGATCGACGGCCAGGCGCCGGAGCCGCTCCAGCGCTATCTGCCCGCCACCCTGCAGTTTCGCCATGCCTGACGGCGCCGTCGGCAATTAGCGTTTTCGCCGGGCGCCCGCCGCCCGCCTCACCGCCAGCAGCGTGCCGGCGAGCACCGCGCCGAGGCCCATCGTGACTGGCCAACGGTAAGCCATCAGCAGCGAGGGCAAACCGCCGTCCGGCGCCAGCATCACGAGATTCCAGCCCGCCAGGCCTGCATTGCCGTTCAGCGCCCGGCTTAACATCCGCTGATGCGGGGCGAAGGGCTGAATGGTCTGGTAATGGCTGCCGAACAGCGGCGGCTGCATCTCCCTGGGAAATTGCGCCTGAACCTGGGCCAGCACGCTGGCCGGCAGCGCATGCGATGCCGCCAGCAGATGCCCGTCGCTATTTACCAGCAGCAGCTGATAATGTCGCTGCCGGGCCAGGGCATAGAGATCCGCGCGCATCACCGCCAGCGGCCAGGTGGCTTCCCGCTGCCGCGCCGGCGTGTTCATCCGCCGTTCGAGGCGTGACGCCACCCACTGCGCATCCTTCTCCAGCTGACGGGTATACATTTCGCGGCAAACCTCTCTGGCCAGAAAATGCCCGCCCCGGCCGATGATCAGGATCGCCAGGCCAACGAGCAGCGTGACGATCACGCCCCTTCTTCCCGGTCGCCAGACCGGCGAGGATTTGCCTATGGATGGTGTATTCATACGACTCCAGAAACAAGGGGGCAAGGCGTGGCCCCCTGGCGAATGGACAACAAAAGTCGCGAAACTGTACAGGATGCGCAGCGCGGGAAAAATAGACAGCCGGCGCCAGGCGGGGAGTATTTTGTTTATTTCTGGACAGGACTGGCGGCAACGACGCGCTTCGCCGTTGCCGCCAGTTGATAAGATTAGTGTTTTTTCCGGTTACGGCGCATGTCGATGGTCACCGCCGCGACGATAATGATCCCTTTAATAATATCCTGCACGTAGGCATCGACGCCGACAAAGGTAAAGCCGCTCTTGATCAGGCCAAGGATCATCGCGCCAATCAGGGTGCCGGTAATGCGCCCCACCCCGCCCATTAAGCTGCTGCCGCCGATCACCGCTGCGGCAATCGCGTCCAGCTCGTAGGACATCCCCATGCTGGACTGGCCGCTGCTGACGCGCGCCGCCAGCACCACCCCCGCCAGCCCGGAGAGCGCCCCGGCGATGGTGTAGACAATCACCAGGTACTTATTCACGTTGATGCCGGACACTTTGGCCGAGGTCATGTTGCCGCCGATGGCATACACATATTTGCCATACCGGGTATGCTTCAGCGCAATGTGAAACACCGCGGCGATCACGAAGAAGATGATCACCGGCATCGCCCCCTGACCTATCGCCGTAAAGCTGTCGGAGAGGAAGCTTATCGGATTGCCCTGAGTGTAATACTGCGCCAGACCGCGCGCCGAGACCATCATCCCGAGGGTGGCGATAAACGGCGGGATACCGGTTCGCGTCACCAGGAAACCGTTGGTCAGCCCGCACAGCAGGCCGACGCCGATCCCCGCGCAAATCGGGATCACCGCCGGCAGGTTGACCAGCGCCGGGAACATCGGCGACAGGCTGTCGGAGGTTTGCGCCAGGCTCGCCGCCACCACCGCCGCGAGGGCGATAACCGAGCCGGAGGAGAGGTCAATCCCGGTGGTGATGATCACCTGGGTGACGCCGACGGCGATGATGCCGATGATCGCCACCTGCAGCACAATCAGCACCAGGCGGTTGGTATTGAGCAGGAACGACTGGTCGCGAACATACCAGCCGGCGATTTCAAATGTCAGGGCAATCACCAGCATCACCACAAAGATGCCGGTATCTTTCGGCATTTTATGCCGCAAATTAGCGAAGAAGGAGGAACCCTCGCTGGCCGGAGCCGCCGTTAATTTCATATTACTCATTCTCTGTGCCTCAATGGGATGCCAACGACAAAATGGTTTCCTGGTCGGCTTCGTCTTTTTCCAGGATGCCGGTGATACGACCTTCATGCATCACCATGACCCGGTCACTCATGCCAAGGATTTCCGGCAGCTCAGAGGAGACCATAATGACCGCCACCCCCCGATTCGCCAGTTCACTGATAAGATGATAAATTTCCGCCTTCGCCCCGACGTCGATGCCGCGGGTCGGCTCATCGAGAATTAAGATTTTCGGTTGCGCTAACAGCCAGCGCGCAATCAGGACTTTTTGCTGATTCCCCCCGCTGAGGTTATTAATAATTTGATCCATCGTCGGCGTTTTAATATTGAGCCGGCGGATTTGCTCCATGCAGTCTTCGGCCATTTTCACGTGCTGGACAAAACCGCTCTTGCCGATATATTCCGGCATTTTGACGATACTCATATTTTCCAGCACCGACAGCACCAGAAACAGGCCCGACTTTTTGCGGTCTTCGGTTAATAACGCCATCCCCTTTTCAATCGCCACGGAGGGAGAATCAATGGTCACCGGCGCCCCGTCGATCAGCACTTCGCCGCTGTCGAAGCGTTCCATACCGAACAGGCTTTCCATCACCTCGCTGCGCCCGGCGCCCACCAGCCCGGCCACGCCGAGGATCTCGCCGCGACGCACGGTAAAGCTGACGTCATGAAACACGCCCTGACGCGTCAGGTTGCGCACCGTCAGCACCTCTTCGCCGATGGTGTTATTAAATTTCGGGAACAGCTGGGTTAATTCGCGGCCCACCATCTGGGTGATCAGCGACTGGCGGGTAAATTCGGTGGTGTTTTTGCTCCCCACCCAGGTGCCGTCGCGAAAGACGCTGATCTCATCGGTGATCGCGAAGATCTCATCCATTTTATGGCTGATATAGATGATCGCTTTGCCCTGGGCCCGCAGGTCGCGGATGATGGTGAACAGGTGAGCCACCTCGCCTTCGGTCAGCGCCGAAGTGGGCTCATCCATGATCACAATATCCGCGTTCCATGAGACCGCTTTGGCAATCTCCACCATCTGCTGGGCGGCGATGCTCAGGTCGCCCACCAGCCGGTCGGCAGTTAAGCGAATATTCAGCTTATCCAGCAGCGCCTGGGTCTGGCGGGTCAGCTGGCCGTGGTCGACAAAGCCGTACTTCATCGGCTCGCGCCCCAGCCAGATATTCTCCGCCACCGTCATATGCGGCACCAGATTCAGCTCCTGGTGAATCATCGAGATCCCCGAGCGCAGCGCATCCATGGTGTCGGTAAACTCCACCGGCTCACCTTTCACGCGAATCGATCCTTTATCCGGGCGATAGATACCGATCAGGCACTTCATTAGCGTGGATTTACCGGCGCCGTTCTCGCCCATCAGGGCGTGCACCGTTCCCGGGCGCACGCGTAATGAGACATTGTCGAGCGCCTTCACGCCGGGGAAGAACTTACTGATACCTTCGGCTTCAAGGGCAAAAGCGTTCATACATCCACCTCCGTACCACAGGTTGGCCAGGATTATTTCTGATTACGATTGGTAAATTCAGCCATGTTTTCTTTGGTGATCAGCTGATACGGCACGTCGATGATCTTTTCCACTTTCTCGCCGTTCGCCAGCTTAATGGCCGCGTCTACGGCGCCCTCGCCCTGGCCTTTCGCATCCTGGAAGATGGTGGCGATCATCTTGCCGCTCTTCAGCATCTGCAGCGCATCCGGGGTGCCATCCACGCCGGCGATGAGAATATGGTTCGGGTTTTTACCCAGCGCCTGCAGGGCGCCGATCGCCATTTCATCGTTGTTGGAGGCGATGGCCTGGATATCTTCGCCGCTGGTCATCCAGTTGCTGACCACGTCCACGGCGTCATTGCGGGTAAATTTCGCGGTCTGCTTTTGCACGATTTTGATGTTCGGGTATTTCGCCACGACCTCTTCCACCCCTTTGGTGCGGTCGCGAGTGGATTCATTCGCCAGGTCGCCGAGCAGGATCGCCACATTGCCCTTGCCGTTCATCGCTTTCGCCAGCGCTTCCATCTGCAGACGGCCGGCGAGAATCGAGTCCGACCCCACATAGGCCATCTTGTCGGTCAGCTCCGCCTGCGGGCGACGGTTTACAAACACCAGTGGGATCCCGGCTTTGGTGGCCTGATCCATGATCGGTTTCACCGCGTTGGTATCCACCGGGTTGACGATAATGGCGTCCACGCCCTGGCCGATAAAGTTCTGCACCTGCTGCAGCTGCTGGGAGACATCCCCTTTCGCGTCCTCGATCTGCGATTTCACCCCATCTTTTTTCATCTCTTTTTGCATCGAAGTACGCAGGATCGTCAGGAAGTTATCGTCAAACAGCGCCATCGAGACGCCAATGGAGACATCTTTTGCCATAACCACCGCAGGCAGCATGCAGGCTAACAAAGAGGCAACAATCGTTTTCTTAATATTCATAGTTGATCCTTGATTTTGTAGGTACGCCGGTGAATGAAACAAAATGAAAAATTAATTTCAGTCAGATTGCGACAAATGTCTGTTGTGACGGCGACAGCGCTACGGGGTTTTCCGCATTTCGTCGTGATCGGAATCACAAATAATGGCTGTTTTATCATCACTTTTTTGAAACATCAGTCCATTTATGCCACACCGTGAATTCCAGACCATTTATTTCATTAACAAGACATTTGAAACTTTTATAAGTAAATAACTGAAATGAAAATTTTAAAACCATGCAGTAACAGAATTTTGACAGACATCTAACATTGCTGCATAAATGAGCGAAAAATGAGAGGCAGACAACGCTTTACAGCGATCGCCCCCGGCGGGGAGATCCGCGTTGTCAGGAAGGGAGGCGCCGTACGCCTTAGTCGACGTTCTCGGCGCTGTAAAGGATAAAGTCGACTTTCCCGTCGGCATAGGTTTGCGGCTGATAGCCGGACTCCAGATGGCGCAGCATCAGGTCGATCGCCAGCTGGGCGTGCTGGCGGGTGTTCTGATCGAGCGTTAACGCCAGGCTGCCCCTGGCCAGCTGCTGGCGGGTGGTATTGTAGCGCTCATGGGTGATCCAGCAGACGTCGCCTTCGCGGCGGTGGCGAGCCAGCGCCTCGGCAATCTGAGTATTGCCAAGTCCGGTGTTATAGATCCCGACAATATGCCGGCTGCGGCACAGGGCCTGCTCCAGCAGGCGGGTGATCTGCTCCCGCCGCTCTTCGCCCGCCAGCACCTCGTTGAGCTGCAGATGGGGAAAGCGCTGGCTCAGCACCTCGCGGAACCCCTGAATGCGCAGGCGATGCGCGCTGTAATCCTCCCGGCCGCTCACCATCAGCACCTCCCCGGGCCGCGGCGTCATTCTCCCCATCATTAACCCCGCCGTGCGGCCAGCCTGCAACTGATTGATCCCAACGTGGCAGAGCCGGTCGGCGCCGGGCAGATCTGTCGCCAGGGTAATGACGGGGACGCCCGCTTCCCGACAGCGGCGCAGCGCGTCATGCACCACAGGATGGTCATTGCCGAAAACGATGATCCCCTGACGCTGCTGGCCGCTGCGCATAATGCGCCGGGCCAGGGTCGCCGGCTGCGACTCCGGGACAAAGGTGCGGTGCAGGGTCAGACGACGATAGCCGAGGCTATCCGCGACGGCGGCGAAATCCTGCGCCAGCTGCGGAAAAAAGAAAGAGTCATTGCTGCTGAGAAAGAGCTCAATCTGCCAGGGAAAGCGGTGCTCCTCTGGCAGGATCCGCTTCAGCCCCGCCTCCCGCGCCGCCTGCAGCACTTTGCGCGTGGTCTGCGGCGATACGCCGCCGCGTTCGTTCAGCACCCGGTCAACGGTGGCCACGCCGACGCCAATCTGTCTGGCCAGCATCGCCAGTGACATGTTTTTCATCGCCCCTCTCTTCAATGATGGAAATACATCAAAACGGCAGTGTCAGTGAGTTTAGCAAACCGATTATGGTGGCAGCGTCCCCTCGCCATTCTGGAGAATAAAATGAAGTGCAAACGTTTTGCCCTGGTAGGCAGTGGTTTTATCGGTCAGGTTCATGCCGCCAGCCTCGCCCGTCACGACGGGAGCGAGTTGACGATGGTGGCCGATGCCGCGCCGGAGCGCGCCCAGGCGCTGGCCGCCCGCTATGGCGCCCGGGCGGTGACGGTGAGCGAGGCTCTCCGTAGCGACGCCATCGACGCTGTGCTGATCGCCAGCTCGACCCCGTCGCATGCCGAACTGCTGGAAGCCGCCGCCCGGGCGGGCAAGGCGGTCTATTGCGAAAAACCGATCGACCTTTCCCTGGCGCGCGCCCGCGAGGTGGTGGAGCGGGTGCTTCCCCTTAAGGTGCCGGTCACCGTCGGCTTTAACCGGCGCTTTGACAGCAGCCATCAGCAGTTGCGCCGCCAGCTGGAGCAGGGAGCGATCGGCAGGGTCGAGCTGGTGCAGATGGTCTGTCGCGCCTCCAGCATGCCGCCGCTCGACTATCTGCGCAGCTCCGGCGGTCAGATGCGCGATCAGGCGATCCATTTCTTCGATCTTCTGCGCTTTCTCACCGGCGATGAAGTGCATACCGTAGCGGCGATGGGCGCGGCGCTGGCCCTGCCGGAAATCGCCGAATTTGGCGATGTCGACACCTCCATCCTGATGATGCAGATGCGCGGCGGCGCGCTGGCGCAGCTGGACAACACCCGCCGCACCGGCCACGGGTATGATGAACGGATCACCCTGCTGGGGGCAGAGGGCGCGCTGGAGTCCGGCAGCCAGTCGCCGGCGGGCCCTACCCTGTGGCGCGGCAATCAGCGCATTGAGCCAGGCCTGTGGCCGGACTGGTTCAGCCGGGTGCAAGGATCTTATTACCAGCATCTCGACGCCTTTATCCGCTCTCTGAATGGTGAAACCGTGGCCGACCTGCCCGGCCTGATGGACGGCCTGCAGGCGCAGGCCATTGCCGAAGCGGCGGTTCAGTCTCTGCAGCGCGGCCAGTTTGTCGCCGTCGACGACTGTCGGTGAGTGGTTGCGTGGCAACCGCTATCAGGCTCTGAACCTGCCTTTATGCCGGGCGGCGGCGACGCCTTGCCCGGCCTACGGGCATGATAACCATCCATATCACACAGTTGCAGTGACCTCCCAGGCCCGCGCAAGCACAGCGCCGCCGGGCAGCAGATATCCGGAACCGTGCGCGTCCCGGTGCCGGGCAATGGCGTGCACGCTCGCGCTGTCTGCAAAACCAAAGCCCGGCCGGCCCCTTAACGTTCTTCGTTAAACACCGCGCCCACCTGGCGCCGCACCTCATCCATCACCTGCAGATTCTGCAACACCCGACTGAGCGGCCGCAGCGGCGAGTCCCGCAGCCCCTGACCGATGCACCAGGCAAAATGCTCCGCCTGCCAGAACAGCTGATCGTAGCGATTGCGCGGCTCTTCCCAGCGCAGCGCCTGCCCGCCCTGGCTGGCGGCGAGCGTGAACCCGCCGGGGGCGTAAAACTGACCGTCGATCGTCAGGGTCGCCTGGCGTCCGGCCACCACCGCCCCGCCCGGCGTGTTGCTGAACAACGTCGTGTTTAACAGCCCCTGCATCCCGTTCCGCCAGCTGAATAGCATTGACGTCTGGCCGTTAAGCCCCTCCGCCGTCGCGCGGCCGCGGGCGACAATCTCCTGCGGCATGCCACCCACCATCAGCGCAAACGAGGTCAAATAGCTGCCGAGATCCATCATCGGCCCGCCGGCAAGGTCGGCATTAAAGATGCGGTGGTCGGTAGTGAAATACTCGCCGTGATCGGCCAGCAGGGTATGCAGGTCGCCGAGTACCCCATCCTCCAGCAGCTGGCGGATCACATCATACTTCGGCGCGTAATCGCACCACATCGCCTCCAGCGCCAGCTTCCCCTGGCGGGCGGCTTCGGCCTGCAGTTCACCTCCTTCGCCGAGGTTGAGCGCGAAGGGCTTCTCTATCAGCACATGTTTGCCCGCCTTCAGCGCCTGCATGCCGTCGGGAAAGTGATGGTTGTGCGGCGTCGCAATATAGACCGCATCAATATCCGGACGCGCCAGCATCTCCTCCACCCGGCCGTAAGCCTGGGGGATCCCCCATTCCGCGGCTACCCGGTCGGCCTTCGCCTGGCTGCGGGAGGCAACGGCCACCACCTGCTGCCGGCTCTGGGTTTTCAATGCGTGCACAAAGCGCTCGGCGATCCAGCCCGGACCGATGATGCCCCAGCGCAGGGAGGGAATGCTCTGCGCCGCCGGGCGGCGCGGGGTCGGTAATTGTGAGGGAAACATAGCGGCTCCTTAATCCTTAACCACGTTAACCCAGCGACGGCTGACCATCGAGGCTTCAATCGCCGACAGCACGCGCTGATTCTGTAAACCAAATTCAAAGCTGGGATAGCAGTCGTCGTCCCCACAAATTCCCTGCACCAGGTCATGCACTTCCATCACCTTGACGTCAAAATAGCCCAGCCCGCCGCCGCCAAAATCGAAGCCGAAGAAGCCGGCATAGGCCGGGATCTGGCTCCCGGCATACAGCGTTTTAAAGCCGCGGTCGTGTTTGTCATCGCGGAAGCGATACACCTGCAGTTCGTTAAAGCGCTCCCCGTCCATATACAGCGTGCCTTCGGTGCCGGAGACCTCCCAGAACACGCCGAAGATGCGCCCGGCGGCGATGCGCGAAGCCTCAATCACCCCCGCGGCGCCGCTGTCGAAATTGACCAGGCACTGAACCTGATCGTCATTTTCCACTTCCCGCCACTCGGCATCGGCCGCGACCCGGCTGGCATACCCGGCATCGGTCTGTGGCACCGGACGCTGGCGCAGGCAGGTTTGCGCGCTGGCGGTCACTTCACGGATCCCGCCCATCAAAAACTGGGCGACGGACAGGGTATGGGCGCCGAGGTCGCCAAGCGCCCCGCTGCCGCCGAGGGTTTTCGAGCAGCGCCAGGACCAGGGCAGGTTCGGGTCGTTATAAAACCCCTGATCAAAGGTGCCGCGGAAGCGCACCGGTTCGCCAATATCGCCCCGGGCGATAAGCTGCTTTGCCAGCAGCGCCGCCGGGGTTTTAATGTTGTTAAAGGCCACCATGGTCTTCACCCCCGCGCGCCGGGCCGCCTGCGCCATCTCCTGCGCCTGCTGCTCGTTAACCGCCAGCGGTTTCTCGCAATAGACATGTTTACCCGCCGCGATCGCCGCCATCGCCATCGTGTAGTGCAGATGGTTCGGCGAGGTAATATCCACCACGTCCACCAGCGGATCGTTCACCAGTTCGCGCCAGTCACCGTAAGCTTTCTCCGCCCCCAGCTTCACCGCATGACGTTCAGCCAAAGCCTGATCCTGATCCGCCAGCGCGTAAAGATAGGGGCGCTTCGGCAGACCGGGATAGAACATGGCCGCGCGACGGTAAGCGTCGGCGTGCGCCTGGCCCATAAAACCGGAGCCGATAAGACCAATATTTAACCGCGCGCTCATGATGCGTGCTCCTCTGATGATGACGGGGACGAAAAGTGGTGCGCCAGCCAGGCGAAGGCGCGGCGGGCGGTGGCAAACGGCGGCGCCATCGCCGGGTCCTGCTCGGCTTCGATAATCAGCCAACCGCGGTAGTCGCTGTCCCGGGCAAAGTCGAGGATCGGCGCATAGTCGATGCAGCCGTCGCCAGGGATGGTAAACAGCCCGGCGCGCACCGCCTCGTTAAAGCTCAGGTTTTCGCGATACAGGCGCCCCAGCACCTGCGGACGGACGTCTTTCAGATGCAGATGGCGGATACGGTGGCCATATTTCTCCAGCACGCGCGGGATATCGACCCCGGCGACGAAGGCGTGTCCGGTATCAAACGCCAGCCCGACGTTGTCATGGGTCTGGGACAGAAACCGCTCCAGTTCGTCGTCGTGCTCCACCAGCATCATCAGATGATGGTGATAGGCCAGCCGGAGGCCGTAGTCCCGCAGCAGCAGGTCGGCAAAGGTATTTAGCTTATGGCAATACGCCGTCAGGCTGACGCGGCTTAACGGCGGCGAGAGCGAGATCGGCTCATCAAGCGGCGTTTCACCGGGCAGTTGCCCGCACTCGCCATAGACCATTACCCTGGCGCCGAGCTGCTGCAGTAGCTGCGCGTGGCCCCGCACCGCCTCCAGCTCCGCTTCCACGCTGCGGTCGCCCAGCAAGCCGCTGTACCAGCCTGACGCCAGGCGCAGGTCAGCCGCCGCCAGCAGAGGCCCCAATGTCTCCGCCTGGCGGGGAAACTTCCGCCCTAACTCAATGCCCTGAAACCCCGCCTCCCGCGCCTCGCGCAGACACGTGTCGAGAGGGATATCGCCGCCTAAATCCTCCAGCACATCGTTGGTCCAGCACAGGGGGCTAATGCCCCACTGCAGGTGCTCTGTCGCCATGTTTATCTCCTTTTCAGCCAGTCGTCTGGTGTGCCGTCACTATAAGCAGGCGACGACCAGCGATGAAAACGGAGAAATGATGGAAATCCATCATTGCCGCGGGCGAAATATCCGCTGGCGCGAGTAGCCCTGAAAAATAAATGGAAATAATGCTTGCCGCAGGCTTATTTTGCAGATAAAAATTACTGGCTTAATAACCCGTTTCAGAGGTTATCCCTTTCATTCGAAATATGATGATAGCAATATGAAAAAATCTCAACACCGCAGCGGCGCGGGTTTAAGCCCTGCGCCCAGGCCAGGCCTGCTGTTATTTGCGTAAGTGACAAATAGTCCCTTTTAAAACATCAATTACTTAACATTCTCTCTGCAATAATATGACATGCAGCGGGAAGGTACGGTGATAAATAAGCCCAGGGTAATGATGTTTTTACAAATAAATAACCCTTCTCCTTTCTGCTCGTTAGTTATCAGGAATGGCTGCGGTTATATTTATTCTGACGCCCCCGGAGAATGCACCAATGTGTATCAACCTTTATGACAATGCGCGCCGCTATCGCGATGAGAAACAACAAGATGAATAAGACCTGGCTTTTCACCACCCTCACCCTGGCGCTGGTCGCCGCCGCGCCGGCCCACGCCATTAGCGCGAAATACCGGGAACAGCTTGAACGCTCCGGTTGCACGCAGATGACCGACGGGACCACTTGCGATATTCATAAAACCAAAGCCGAGAATGCCGCCGCCGCGCAGCAGGCCAGCAGCGGCTTCGGCCCCTGGGTGGGCACCTGGTATGTTTATACTGACTATGGCAATAAAATTGATGAGATTACCGTCACCGCTAAAACGGTGAAAACCCATGGTCATCTGGTCGAGGAGGCGAAAGCCAGCCAGGGTAAATTGACGTTCCGGGTGAAAAGCTCAGCCTTTACGCTGAACGACGCCTTTAACGGCGTATGGGCAAACGGCAGCCAGCGCGGCACGTTGCAAAAAGTCCTGTAATAACATTGCCCTGCCGACAGGATGGGGATAATGCAGGAAGAACCTCCCGGCGCAGGCCGGGAGGGAGTGCAACGGTTTACTTCTGCGGACGCATCGCCGGGAAGAGGATCACGTCGCGGATGGTGTGGCTGTTGGTAAACAGCATCACCATCCGGTCGATACCGATGCCCAGACCGGCGGTCGGCGGCAGACCGTACTCCAGCGCGGTGACGTAGTCTTCGTCATAGAACATCGCTTCGTCATCGCCCGCCGCTTTGGCGTTAACCTGATCCTGGAAACGCTGCGCCTGGTCTTCGGCGTCGTTCAGCTCGCTGAAACCGTTACCGATTTCGCGGCCGCCGATGAAGAACTCGAAGCGGTCGGTGATTTCCGGATTGACGTCGTTACGGCGCGCCAGCGGGGAGACTTCCGCCGGGTATTCGGTGATGAAGGTCGGCTGGATGAGGTGCGCTTCCGCCACTTCGTCGAAGATTTCGGTGACGATGCGCCCCAGACCCCAGCTTTTCTCTACCTGAATACCGAGAGATTCCGCCAGCGCTTTCGCCGCGTCGAAGTTATCCAGATCCGCCATGTTGGTTTCCGGACGATGTTTTTTGATCGCCTCGCGCATGGTCAGTTTTTCAAACGGCTTGCCGAAGTCAAACACCTGGTCGCCATACGGCACCTCGGTTTTGCCCAGCACCGTCTGCGCCAGGGTGCGGAACAGCGACTCGGTCAGCTCGATCAGGTCTTTGTAGTCCGCGTACGCCATGTACAGTTCCATCATGGTGAACTCTGGGTTATGGCGTACCGAGATCCCTTCGTTGCGGAAGTTACGGTTGATTTCAAACACGCGTTCGAAGCCGCCGACCACCAGACGTTTCAGATACAGTTCCGGCGCGATGCGCAGGTACATATCGAGATCCAGCGCGTTGTGATGGGTGATAAACGGACGGGCGGAAGCGCCGCCGGGGATCACCTGCATCATCGGGGTTTCCACTTCCATAAAGCCGCGGGCTACCATGAACTGACGCATGGTCGCGAGGATCTGCGAGCGGATGCGGAACGTATGGCGCGACTCTTCGTTAGCGATCAGATCCAGATAGCGCTGGCGATAGCGGACTTCCTGATCCTGCAGGCCGTGGAATTTATCCGGCAGCGGGCGCAGGGCTTTGGTCAGCAGGCGCAGCTCGGTGCAGTGGATGGAGAGTTCGCCGGTTTGCGTTTTGAACAGCTTGCCGCGGGCGGCGATGATGTCGCCAAGGTCCCATTTCTTAAACTGTTCGTTGTAGACGCCTTCCGGCAGGTCATCGCGGGCCACGTACAGCTGGATACGGCCGCCGACGTCCTGGAGGGTGACGAAGGAGGCTTTACCCATCACGCGGCGAGTCATCATCCGGCCGGCCACCGCAACTTCAACGTTCAGGGAAGCGAGTTCATCGTTATCCTTCGCATCGAATTCAGCGTGCAATTGGTCAGAGGTATGATCGCGACGGAAATCGTTGGGGAAAGCTACGCCCTGCTCACGCAGCGCAGCCAGTTTTTCGCGACGAGTTTTCAGTTCATTATTAAGGTCAATGGCCTCATCGGCACCTTGTGCTTGTTGTTCAGACATATGGGTTCCTCATAACCTTGCTTTCAAACTAGCTTCGATAAATTGAACCAGGTCACCCTTCCGCGCGGCCTGTCTCCGGCTTCACACCGAAGAACAAGAGTAACGAATCTGGCTTCTCTTCAAGCTGATCTCACTCAGCTATGCCTTCACTAACGGTATTTTTTATCGTTGGCTTCCGCGCCTGCCAGAATATCCTCCTCCTGTTCAGTAAACGGTGCAAGGAGCGGCTTGTCGCTCCACTGTTGGGGTTACCGATCCCCGGCTCGCGGCGTAAACGCCTTAGCCGGGCTACCAGGCAGCACGATTTTGTAGCCCGGTAAGCCGGACCTGTCGCCAGACGGGGCTAGGCGCCGCCGCCGGGAAGCTCGCCAGCCGCCGCGCGGCGTTTGCCGACGCTACAGGCTGCGGCAAAGGCGATAACCACCATCACCGCCACGCAGCCGAGGGTCCATTCCCCCATCTGCGAGAAGAAATGCTGATAGGCGGCAATCGCCGTATCGCTGATTTGCGATTCGGTGGTCTGCTGGGCGACCACGCCCGCCAGCCAGTTGGCCACCGCGCCGGTGGCCAGCATATAAATACCGGTCAATACCCCGGTGACGCCGGGCATGTTCAGGCGGGTGATTTGCGCCATCGCGACCGGGTCGATAAACAGTTCGGCAAAGCCCATCATCGCCAGTCCAGCGACCATCATGCCCATCGAGGCCTGACCCTCAGCGGCGCCGTGGCGGGCGTTGAGCGCCAGCAGCATAAAGCCGCCGCCCATCAGCAGCAGGCCAAAAGCGAATTTCAACCAGACGCGCAGCACCGAACGCGCGCTGCCTTCCGGGCGCATCAGCCACGCCAGCGCCACGCCGGCCGCCATCACCGCCACCGCGTTAACCGACTGGAACAGCGCCGTCGGCACGTCCCAGTTCAGCAGGCGGCGGTTAACAAAGTGATCGATAAACAGGCTAATCGAGCTTCCCCCCTGCTGCGCCAGCACCCAAAACAGCGTCCCGGCAAGCATCAGCAGGACGATCTGCCACAGCGCGCGACGATGCTCCGGGGCTTTGATCATGATCCGCGCCACCATCTGGGCGGCGAACAGGCAGACGACCGCCAGCAGATAGCCGGACCAGTTGTTTTGCAGCAGCAGCGTGAAGAACACCGGCGCCAGGCAGAGCATCACCAGCAGCCAGCCCCAGGTCGGCAGCACGAATTTCACCGCCCGCAGCGCCGGTTTATCGACGCCGCGGGTATGCCGGAAGTGGCGGCTGCCGCTTAAGAAAATCATCAGGCCGATGAACATCCCGATCCCCGCCAGGGCGAAGCCGATATGCCAGCCGTACCACTGAGCCGCCAGCCCGCAGGCGATGGGCGCGGCGATGGAGCCGACGTTGCCGGCGGCGTACAGCAGCGAGAAGCCGCCGTCGCGACGCGGATCGTCGTGGGCGTAAAGTTCGCCAAGCAGGCAGCTGATATTGGATTTGAACAGGCCGTAGCCGCAGATAATGATCGCCAGCGCGACGTACAGGCTCCATGCGGAGGTCGACTCAACGCCCAGCACCACGTGGCCGAGGGTCATCAACAGCGCCCCGGCAATCACCGCCGTGCGGTTGCCGAGCAGGCGGTCGGCAAGCCAGCCGCCAAGAATAGGGGTAACGTAAACCAGAGAGGCGTAAGCGCTGAACAGGCTGATGGCGTGGCTGTCGTCGAAGCCAAGCTGGTGGGTGAGGTAGAGGATGAGTAAGGCGCGCATGCCGTAAAAGCTGAAGTACTCCCAGATCTGGATCGCAACGATGTAGTAAATCGCGCGCGGCTGTGAGGGTGTTTTCATGTGTTCTCCTTGCAGCGTGAAAAAGGGAAGTGGCAAGCCACTTCCCTGATGTGCGTCTATTACTTGTTATTCTCTTCTTTCAGCACTTTAACGGTGTAACGACCATCCGCCTGACGATAGGCGCCGTGGATATCGGTTTCGAAGCCCGGATAGTGGGCGCCGATTTCGCACAGCATCTGCAGGAACTCCAGCACCGGACGGCTCTCTTCGGTGATCATTTCACCCGGCATCACCAGCGGCACTCCCGGAGGATACGGCAGGATCATGTTGGCGTTGACGCGGCCGACCATCTCTTCGAGGTACACTTCTTCCGTCTGACCGTGCAGCTCTTTCTGGAACGCGGCATACGGGGTCATCACCATGGATGGCAGCACTTCAAACGCGCGGAACATCAGGTCCGGCAGGTTGTGATGCTCAACCAGTTTGTGAATGTTCTGCGCCAGGTCCTGAATACGCATGTTTTCATAGAATTCAGGATCTTCACGGTACAGCGACGGCAGCATGTTTTTCACCCGCAGGTTCAGGTCGAACGCGCGTTTGAAGTCGGTCAGCGCACGCAGCAGGCTCAGCGCTTTGGTTTTGTCGATACCGATGCTGAACAGGAACAGCAGGTTGTACGGACCGGTTTTCTCCACCACGATGCCGTGTTCGTCGAGATACTTCGCCACGATGCTGGCCGGAATACCGAACTCATCCATGGTGCCGTCTTTCTTCATCCCCGGGGTCAGCAGAGTGACTTTGATCGGGTCGAGATACATGTGCTCGTTGTCGATGTTTTTGAAACCGTGCCATGCGCTGTCGGAGCGCAGCGGCCAGCATTCAGGACCGTCGATATGTTCCGGCTGCCATACGTCGAAGAACCAGCCGTCAGACTCGCCTTTCAGACGTTTGATCTCTTTACGGAACTTGATGGAGCGTTCGATAGAGCCGTCGATCAGGCGCTTACCGGCGTTGCCTTTCATCATCGCCGCCGCGGTTTCGGTGGACGCCACGATCCCGTAGTGCGGGGAGGTGGTGGTGTGCATCATGTAGGCTTCGTTAAAGGTCTCTTCGTTAACATCGCCTTTCACGTGGATCATCGATGCCTGAGAGAACGCCGCCAACAGTTTGTGCGTGGACTGGGTTTCGTAAATCACTTTCCCTTCGACGCGGCCGCCGCTCATCCCGCATTTGCCTTCATAGATCGGCGAGAAGTTGGTGTAAGGCACCCATGCGGAGTCAAAGTGGATGGATTTCACATCCAGGGTTTTCTTGATGAAGTCAGTGTTGTACAGCAGACCATCGTAAGTCGAGTTGGTGATAACGGCGTGTACCGGCCAGGTCGCGTTCGGCGTCTCTTTCACACGCTTGGCGATAGTCGCGTGCTGGAATTCGCTCTGCGGGATACCGCCGAGGATGCCGTAGGCGTTACGGGTCGGACGGAAGTAGATCGGCGTAATGTCGCTCATCATCATCAGATGGGTCAGCGATTTGTGGCAGTTACGGTCAATCAGCACGGTGCTGCCGGCCGGCGCGGAGTACATACCGACGATTTTGTTGGCGGTCGAGGTGCCGTTAGTCACCATGTAGCTGCGTTCGGCGTTAAATACGCGAGCGATATACTCTTCCGCTTCTTTGTGCGGGCCGCTGTGGTCCAGCAGGGAACCGAGTTCAGAAACCGAAATCGAGATATCGGATTTCATGGTGTTGGAGCCAAAGAAATCGTAGAAGATGCTACCTACCGGGCTTTTCTGGAAGGCGGTACCGCCCATGTGGCCCGGGGTACAGAAGGTGTATTTGCCTTCACGCACATATTTGAACAGCGCTTTGGTCAGCGGCGGCAGAATGGTGTCGATGTATTCGTCAGTGTTCTGTTTGATTTTGTTCGCGATATCTTCCGCAGCGCCCAGCGCATATTCGAAGAAGCGAACCTGCATGCGCAGATCGTTCAGGCTAACGTCCAGCGTGGAGTAGGTGTTAGCGAACGCATACAGCGGCATGTACTCGTTCATTTTGCTGATTTCTTCGCACAGCTCGAGATTGTATTTATCCCAGTCGAAGATCACGCCGCACAGACGAGAGTTGTTTTCGATCAGTTTTAATAAGTCGTCACGGTCGTTCGGGTAGACAATGCGGAAGTCCAGGCGTTCGAGAGCACGATGCAGTTCACGGATGGGTTCTTCTTTGAAGTAAACCCCCATGTGATTCATGATTGCAATAACGTTCATAGTCAAATCTCCAGATGTAGAAAGCCCCTCCCGTCGCGCTATGACAGGTGATGGAAGGAGCCTCAGGAAAAAGGGTTACTGATTAGTGCGCGTTAGCGGGGCTGTTGCTATCCGATGCGTTGCTCTGGCGCTGGTGCATTTTGCGACCGTAGAACATCAGGATAATCAGGCTAACGATAAAGGTGCCGGCCAGTTCGAAGGAGCTTGCGCCCATCAGCGCGATGAAGCAGAACACGCAACCCAGTACCGAACAAATCAGGCTGACGAAGTTACGGATGTTGATGCCTTCGAAGCGAATCAGGTCAACACAGGAGTAGAAGTAAGGCAGCATGGTCAGCAGTACCGCGATACCGGTCAGTTCGCCGAACAGGTCAGAGGCTTTACCACCGGCGGAGTTCATCAGGGTAATCAGCACCATCAGCGCGGTCATTTTCACCGCGGCCAGCAGCAGGCCTTTTTTCGGGATACCGTTGCTATCGACTTCGCCATACACTTTCGGGAAGTTGCCATCGTTGGCGGCACGCACACCCGCCTGGCCAACCAGCATCATCCACGAGCCTAGAGAAGTCAGGCAGGCGAAGGCGGTGAAAGCGGATACCATCGGCGCAGCCCAGCCGCCGAGGATGGTGGAGGCGCTAATCGCGAACGGCGCACCGGACGCTGCCATCTGAGAAGCAGGATACATACCGGCGATAACCTGAGTCGCGGCGATGTAGACGATACCGGCCATCGCGGTACCCAGCATGGTGGCCAGCGGCACGGTACGTTTCGGGTTTTTCACCATCCCGGTACTCACGGCGGCGGATTCTACGCCAACGAAGGCCCACAGGCAGAGCAGGATACTTTTGATGACCGCGTGGCTATCGGTGGTGCTGGAGGTGTTCCAGTTCGCCTGATAGGTAGCGACATCAAACCAGTGCCAGCCGACGACCGCGGTCATGACTACCGGAATAAGCACCAGCACCAGACCAATGGTGGTCAGACGGCTGACCCAGGTCCCGCCGAGCATATTAACGAAAGTAAAGATCCACACGATGGCAATACAGGCAATCCCTGCTGGCACCGGGTTATTTAAAATAGGGAAGAACGTAGACAGATAAGAAACTGCGGTAATCCCGATAGCCAGGTTACCAATCCAGTTTGCGTGATAATAAAGTACACCGGTCTGGAAACCGAATGCCGGAGATATTTCCCCTGCATAAGCAATGGGACCACCCTGCTGCGGGTTTTTAGTGGCCAGTCGGGCATAAACATAAGCCAGAGACATCGCACCAATAATTGAAATTACCCAGCCCCAAATGGCAATACCACCGATGCTGGCCAGGTTCGCAGGTAATAATGCAATACCGCTCCCCATCATATTACCGGCGACGACACCGGTACAGGCAAATAGCCCGATCTTCTTGGCAGAACTCATGGTTGTTTTTCTCCTAAGTTTATTTGGGAGGTACAGATCATGATACAGAACCATTAATTGACCCGACCAACTGCCAACAAGATTACTGATTTGTACGAGATAAGTCCTAAAGATAAAGTGAAATAACAACAAACATCAGACAAATGATATTTTGACCTTTTTCGCTTAACATATAAACATGACAACAGGGTGTCAGAAAAAGATAAACATTGTTGTTTTACATGAACTTAGATGATGGGCGGTGTGTTACCGAACTGTTATTCAAGGCCTCCTGAATGCTAAATATAAATAACAACAGGAGGCTTCATGAGAAACATAAATTTAACCTCATCATGCCAAAAACCTTTCGCATGATGAGGGTTTACTTATTCTGAAGAGAGGAAATTATCGAGATACGGAACAACCCGGTTGACCGACGTCTGGAAAACTCCGTTTTCAATCCAGTACAATGTGTCTCCACCGGGTCGTAAATTAAACGCCGTAATGTAAGAATCCGCTGCCAGCCGGTTCTCACCTTTCATCTCATAGACTTTGCCTAACAGCACATAATTCAGCCATGACATCTCTAAATCGATCGCGTGGTTAATTGCTGTGTTCGCTTCGTCAACTTTTCCCTTCCCCAGCAAATCCACTGCGTTTATTTGATAATAAATCGCCATATCTTTTATACCCGGCATCTCCCCTACCCGCTCAACTTCGCTGTAAAGGGCTGCCAGCTGTTTATCATCCAGCGGCTGTTGCGAATGGCGTAATACATCCACCAGCGTTTTTTCGGCATACGCGTAAATAAAATCAGGCGCCCGCTTAATCACATCATCCAGCAGGCTGCTGGCCTTGCTTAATGAGTCAACATCGCCCTTCATTAACAGCTGATGCGACTGGTAGAAATAGGTTAACGCCACGCTTTGCGAGGGCTGATATTGCCTGAGCATCGCCTGCATTCGCGCCGGCCACGGCTGCGCCAGCGCGTCCGACAGGCTGTTCATCAGATCGTTCTGGATGGTGAGCTGGTTGTCATTGGTCACAAAGTAGCGCTTATCGAGCATCGTCGAGCTGTCGGCGTTATCCACCAGCTGGACCGACATAAAGCATTGCTGCGCCCGGTAGTGGCGCTGATTGACGAATTCAATGGTCAGCGTTTTACCGGAACTGCTCGGCTCATTGATGTTGTAGTCTGTTTTGTCATGCACCATAAAGGTCGAGAAGGTGTTCAGCGAGGTGGTGATCAGGCTGGCCAGGCCGACCGCGTAGGAGTGCTGCGAAGACCAGTTGGTGCAGGAGTTACCATTGACCAGGTGGATATCGATATCGCGCGGGTTGAGTAGCAGGCGCGCCTTGTTGACCGGCGGCCGCGATTCCATGCTCGACAGCGCCACCAGCGCCACGCAGGTGCCCAGCGCCAGCAGAAACAGCCCCCACACCAGGGCGGTGGTGAGCCGTTTACGCACTGACGGCGCGCTGGCACCTGTCGGCGCGGGAGCTGGCGCGGCGGGATCGGCGGTGGAGATGGGCGCGTCCGGCGGCGCACCGGCAGCCGGCGGCGCGGGAGCGGCGACCGATGGCGAAGGCGTCAGCGCCTCCATCTGCGGGGCGAGTTCCTCCCCCTCTTCGGTGCACCAGATCACCGGCACCGTGAGCTTATACCCCCGTTTGGGTACCGTCGCGATGTACTCAAGGCTAACGTCGTCGCCGTCTTTGAGCGACTTGCGCAGTTCGGAAATACTCTGCGTGACGACGTGGCTGGTCACAACGTTCCGGGTCCAGACGTTTTCGATAAGCTCGTCCCGGCTAAGCACTTCCCCCGGATGGCGAGCAAAAAAGACCAGAAGGTCGATTAAACGCGGTTCAAGGGTAAGCTGGCGCCCCTTCCTGCTGATTTGGTTTACAGAGGGGGTTACCAGCCATTCACCGACGCGAACAACAGGTTGTAGCATACAAGAAAGCCCCAGACAAAAAGGGAAAGGCGCGATGATAACACATTTGTCCTACCTATTTTTGCCAGGGGTCACTCCCTCAGGCATTAGGCTGGAATTCGCCTTTTAGCGACAATAAAAAGCAATATTTCATTAACATCGTGATCATCAAAACTATATATAGCGATAAAAATGCGTTTTCGCCGTCGCTTAGCCGGTGGAACGCGGGCGGCGGAAAAAAATAAGCCCGGAGGCGTAACGCGCTCCAGGCTCAGTCAGTGGCGTGCCGTTACGGCAGCGGCACAATCGATTATTTATACACTTCCGCTGTGGCTTCAAAGTTAGGGCCATGCTCACGCGCAGCAGTAATCACGTAGTACTTTCCGCCTTTCTCATCGGCCAGCTTAGAGAGCTGATCGTGCAGATCGGAGGGCGAAGAGAACTCACCGCCGGACGGCCCCACCGAGATCGGTCCGACCTTGGTCAGTTTGAAGTGTTTCACTTCTTCTTTGGTGATCAACTGCGCGGCGGAGGCGCCAAATGCAACGGCTGAAAGGGCTAACGCGACTATCACTTTTTTCATCCTAAAATCTCCTTGGAATAGGCCTTCAGTCAGGCCCTTTCAGTATAGACGGCGATTTACTAAGCGTGCTACCGATGCGCTGATTTTTTGGCCGCAGCGTTTAGTAACGCGGCGGCACTCCTTCCGGGCGGGTCTTAAAACGCCGGTGCAGCCACATATATTGCTCGGGCGCCATCAGGATGCACTGTTCGATAATCTGGTTCATCCACGCCGCCGTCACCTCGGCGCTTGCCAGCGGCGGCGTGCGCTCCGGCGTCAGGGAGATCAATTCATATCCCCTACCGTTGGGCTTGCGTCGGGGAACAAACGGCACAATCGTCGCTCCGGACATTTTCGCCAGCATCCAGGTGCCGGTGGTGGTCGCCGCCTGCTCGACGGCAAACAGCGGCGCAAAAACGCTGCTGGCCGGGCCGTAATCATGATCCGGCGCGTACCAGAGGATCTCCCCCTCTTTCAGCGCCCTGACCATCCCTTTCAGATTTTTTCGATCCAGCATGGTCTTGTTCGAGCGCAAGCGTCCCCAGGTCTGCAGCCAGTCAATCAGCGGGTTATCATTGGGCCGGTAGACGCCGATGCCCGGGGTAAACATGCCATACATCCGCGCCCCCATCTCGAGGGTGAGAAAATGAATGCCGATCAGTAAGATGCCCTGCTTTTGTTCGAGGAGGTCGACCACCTCGTTCACGCCGCTGGTCTCGGTCCAGCGCGCCACCCGGTGCGTCGGCCAGAACCAGGCCATGCCGGTCTCCATCAGCCCCATGCCCAACGATTCAAAGTTTTTCACCAGCAGCGCCTCACGCTCGGCGACGCTCATCGCGGGAAAACAGAGTTCCAGATTACGTCTGGCAATCCGCGCGCGACTTTTCATCACCCGCATTGCCAGCCGCCCGAGCGTCGTGCCCAGTCGGTAGATCACCGGATACGGTAATTGCACCAGCAGCCATAACAAGCCAATTCCCAGCCATAATAGCCAGTAACGCGGGTGCAATAGCGCGCGGGAAAATTTGGGTAAATTTGACATAGTAATCCTGTTAATTCACTCAATAATAGCTGAGCAAAAACCGCGAAATAAAGTAGCGGATCCTGCAGGTTATATTTTTCCAATTCGTGCGGTAATACTCAGTCACAAAGTGCGTTATTATAAGCCGATTCCATGATAATTTCAGCCCTTGCGCTGGGGTTACTCTAGTATTAGACACTTAGCGTAAAATTTCCTGATTTGTGCATAAATAAATAAACCTAACCTCTACGACGCGGCCGATTGCCGATAAAATCGCCAGTGCCTTATCCTCAGCCTCTCGCACAAAGCCTTTTTTACTCACGCTTTATTATGGCGATAGCCAACGCAAACAGGCCGTTTCGCCCGGTCTAACATGGTCAGCATGCGGTTATTTGTGACTCGGGCAAAGGTTAAGCATCACCAATGCGGATCCTTTTCCCAGATATGCTACGTTTACAGCGCTCATTCGACGCAAGTGCCTTTGCCGACGTCGTCGCTTTCAGAAGCCATAGTGAGAAGGAACTATGACAATGAATTATCAATTAGTGAAGCAAGTCAGAGAAAATAACACATTAAGAAAAAGCTTCATTGACCTTGCCGTTAAGACTTTCGACCTGTCTTTTGAAGAGTGGTATCAACAAGGTTACTGGACTGACGCCTATATCCCCTACGCCTTTGTCGAACGTAATAAAATTATCGCTAACGCCTCGGCCAACATCATCGATCTGCGCTGGCAGGGCGAACCCCGGCGTTATATTCAGATTGGCACCGTGATGACCGAACCGGACCACCGTAATAAGGGACTAGCCGGTCAGCTTATCCATCACATCCTGCAGGACTGGCAGCAGGAGGCGGACGCCTTCTTTTTATTTGCCAATCCCACCACGGTGGATTTTTACCCCAAATTTGGTTTCACCCGCAGCGAAGAGCATCAATATATTATGCCGGTCTCTCCGCGCGCCGGTGATTTTCGCAAGCTGGATATGGACCGCGCGGACGATGTCGCCCTGCTCCGCCATTACTATGAAAAATCCAACCCGTTCTCACCGCTGCGGGTGGAGCACAACTTTGGCCTGCTGATGTTTTACTGCTCCGCCTTTATGAAGCATTTCGTTTACTATTCGGCAAAAAATGAGGCGGTGGTTATCGCCATGCAAAACGGCCCGGTGTTGATCTGCTTTGACATGTTCTGCGACACGGGCAAAAGCCTGTCGACGCTGGTCAACGAGCTGGCCGATGACCATGTTTACCAGGCCATCCTCGGTTTTACCCCCAATGAAGACCGGCTCGGCGAGTACGAGAAGATTGAGGGAGAAGATATCCTCTTTGTCTATGACCACAAGGAAAACCTGTTTAAAGACAGGAAGTTGATGTTTCCTTTACTGGCGCATGCCTGACGGCGCCGCGCCGTCAGGCCGATCAGTTATAGGTCACCACGAAGGTCGCGCTGGCATTCGCCTCGCCCGCTGTCACCGAAGGTTGGGTCTGGATATAACGGGCCTGATAGGCAAAACGGTAATTCGTCTGGCTACCCTTGCTTCCGGACCAGATCTGGCTCACCTGGTTTAGCGGCACCAGAGCGCCGCCGGCGGTGAGGATCTGCACGCCGAGCCCGGATGCGCCTTCAGGTTGGTCATCGATTTTAATCACCTCGTTGGCGGCCATGGCGCTGTCCGCCGTCGCGTTAAACTGCATAAACACGCTGCCGACATTTTCACACTCCGTCAGGTTGATGTTAAAGGGGATCGGGGCGGTAGTGCTGTTGAGTCCGGTAAACGCCGTTTTATTATGCCGCCCGAGGAAGACGTTAATATTTTTACTGTCGTCTGTAATCTTGCAGGTGGGCGATTTGATATGGATACAGAGCCCGCTGACGCTAAAACGCATCGCCTGCACGCCGCCCAGAAAAATATCGCCGAGGTAATCGTTAAGACAATACTCGCCTGGCGGCGGCAGGCCGCCGTTGTCGGCAATACGCCAGAAATAGATGGTCGGTTTTTTATTTTCCGCCTGAAATGCGCGCTGGCCGGAAAATACCGGCGCGGAAGGCCAGGCCGTGAACAGGGGATCGAAATTAATGCCATCCTGTTCCCCCATCTGAAAGCTGTAGCCGATGCCCGGCAGGCGGTCGATGCTATAGATATCCCCCGGCTTGCCGTTTCCCGCCGGGCCGACCCGGGAGCCGCCAATGCTCTGAAACCCGCCGGACTCGCTGCCGCTGCAGGCGATCTCCCAGCGCTCATTATTGGTGATTATCATCCCGCCGTAACTGTACAGCAGGGAGCCGACGGGGCGATTGCTGACGTCAAGGTTGATACTGGCCTGGCTGACGTTGACCGAATACTCGATAGTTTTACCACTCACCATCTGGCACGCCGCCGACGGCGAGGCGCAATAGCCCCAGGCCAGTAAGAGGGCTCCCCCTGATGCGATGATTTTTTTCATATTATTTCTCCTTTAATCCGGGACGGCAGACCTGGTGCGGCGTACCTCTGCTATCCTGCTGCGCCGCCTCGCCGTGGATGGCATAGTCCAACCGGCAGCGCTGCGCGCTGCGTTCCCCCCAGACTACCGAGACGCTACCGCGGACCTGCGGCACCCGGGCATACAGCAGCCCGCCCTGACCGACAGCGCCAATCGCCTGGTCGCTGTCGTCTAATACTTCCGCGCCCAGTGGCGGCGCCGCGCCATCGGACAGCGTGACGTGGGCAAACCACGGGTAGCCGGTGCGCGTGACAAATTTTACCTTCACCGCAGCGCCCGAATCGGGCACCACCGTCGTGCTGCTGGAAACGATCTCCACATGGTCGTTCATGCCCTGCGGATCGAGATCGAGCCAGTTATCGGTAAAGGGATCGAGGTAAGGGATAATCGTGAAACCCTGGCGATTAATCGGCTGTCCGAGGCGGTTCGCCACCCTGGCCCCCGCCGCGCCGGGCGCTTCCACAATCGCAAAGGTCTCACCCAGCTCGGGGGTGGCGGTCATTCCGCCCTGATGCGCCACCAGGGCACCCGATGCCCCCAGCGAATACTGCTGCTGATGTCGACCCGCGCTGGCGCTGGCATTCAGGTACGCATAATCCGTCCGCAGATTACCGTTGGCCCCCACGCTGGCTTCATGCGGGTTCTGCCGCGGCATGTCGTAGCTGGCTGTCAGGCCGTAGCTGAAGGCGTTTTTAGCGCCAGCGCTGCCGGTATAGCTGGACTGCAGCTGGCTGCCGTAGTTCTTATCGTGGTTAAAGCGGGTGGTCAGGCTGCCCGCCGGGCCGAACGTCAGCGAGAAAGAGGCCCCCACCACCTGATTATTGCGGTGATGTATATCCTGACTCTGCTGGGCGTACAGATAGTAATTGAGCCGACCATAACGATTGGCGTACCCCAGCTGATAGGAGCGCCAGCGGTGGTGGCGGACGTCCTCACTCCATATTCCGTTAAACGACAGACTGCCGCTACCTGCCTGCTGGGACAATGTCGCGCTGTAGCGCGTCATCTCTCGCCAGTCATTGGGATGACTGTCATGCTCCCAGGCGGCATCGCGAATGGATCGATAGTTGCCGTCGTTGCTGTGGCTCATCGACACCAGCATTCGCGTGTCAGAGGAGAAGGATTTTGATACGGACACCCGCCAGCGATAGCCCTCCTGCCAGCCGCGTTCCCTGCCCCTGGCCGCAGAACGAGAAAGATCGACCGCCAGCGCCCCCCAGTAAGTGTTGAAGGCGCTGCCGACCAGCGTCGAGTAATAATCCGTCGTCGCGTTGGCCCCGGTGTAGCCGCTGACATAATCATTGAAGCCGTACTGCACCGTTGCTTCGCCAAATCCCGGCCGCACGGCGATCCCGTTCTCATCCAGATAGCCCAGCGACAGGTCATAATAGACGGCGCCGGCCCGCACCAGACCAGGTAGCACAGCGTAAGGCACGGTAAAGGTGTCCTGACTGCCGTCCGCCTCATGGATCGTCACCTGTAAATCGCCGCCGGCGTTGGTGGGATAGAGATCGTCGAAGGTGAACTTACCCGGCGGAACCGTTGCCTCGTACAACAGGGCACCGTTCTGGGTGACCGTCACGCGAGCATTAGTGCGCGCCACCCCGCTGATCGACGGCGCAAAGCCGCGACGGGAGCCCGGCAGCATGCGGACATCGGTGGCCAGCCTGCCGCCGATAAAACTGACGCTGTCAAAGAAGGTCCCGTCGGTCCACCCCTGACCCAGCCGTAAGGTGGAAGCCCAGTTCACCAGACTTCTCTCTGCCCAGGTGGCGATGCTATCCCAATGCTTATCCCCGGCCTGAGCCTGGTAGCTGGACTGGTGATGTAACCGCCAGCCAAAGGCGCGCAGGCTGGCATCCAGGCCGAGGTAATGATGGCTGCTGCTATCCCCGTCGACGATGCTCTGATAGCTGTTGGCCTGATAGCGCAGCACCGCGGCGGGCACGCCGCTGTCTACCTTCTTCAGATTCACCGCCCCGCGATAAGGGGATTGCAGCAGCGCCTGGGGCATATTCACCCGCAGGACATTTTCTCCGCTGTCATACTCCCAGGCAATCGCCTTATCGATTTGCGCAAAGCGCAGGCAGGTGGCCGCCGCCGGCCATTGAGCGTCCTTCAGCTGCAGGGCGTCGAACAGCGAGGGCGAGATGCAGGGCTCGAGCTGGCCATCGTATTCCTGGATAACAAACGTCTCTTCCGCCATGTCCCGGCCATTCACCGAGAGGAGGCTGCGATACTGTCCGGGGTGCAGCGGATTACCGTATTGATATTTCTGGAGATCAACCGGCGCGGCGCCGTGCAAATGGGCACGGTTAAAACTAAACGCTTCTGCCGCCCATGCCTCTTGCCAGGGTAGGAGGAGCATTAACCCAAACTTGATCTCCCTGAGTTTCATAATAATGTCCTTACTGAGGATAATTATGATTCACTACTGCGCCGTAATCATTGATGGTGGTGAAGCTGAATCTCGCTGGCAGCATGTGCAGCGCGGCCCCTTTAGGCGTGATAACCAGCGAGGAAAAAGGGGCGACCATGCCAGCGGACTGTTTTTGTCCGTTAAGGGTGATGCTGTCGATGGTGATATAGCGCGATGAGGCATTACTCACCCGCAGACCACCGCCTGCGGGAGCCAGCGCCCAGCTCAGCGCTTTGTCCGGCGCTATTTTGTCCGCCGCCACGCCTGCCGGACGGTAAAACAGCTTGATGCGCGACCGTATCGCGAGTTGCAGATAATTGATTGCCGTGCCGTTTTTCGGCTCAGGCGGGATGTCCAGCAGATTGAACCAGAATAGCGATTCCCGATCCTGGGGCAGACGGCTGCCGTTGAACACCAGGCGCCAGCTTTGGCCTTTTCCCGGCTCAATGCGCACAATCGGCGGCAGCACAATAAACGGCGCCGAATCTTTTTCCGGTCGATTTTGCACGCGGCCATCGTCGACCCAGACCTGGGTCAGCGACGGCGTCTCCCCCACATTGGTGGCCCTGACCGCGATCTCTTTTTTGTCGCCGGGAAAAACGATCCGTGTGCCGTCAATAACCATGCTGGCATCCGCCGAGGGTAAAATGCTGGAAAGCAGCCATGCCAGAACCATACGCCGCATATTCACCTCCTCCTTGCCGGGTGGATAAACGGCCCCTGATCGGGGCCGTGGACTGGGTTTACGGATAGACCACCGTAAAGTTGACGTAGGTCGCGACTTTTCCAGCCGTAGCGGCGTCGGTCGCATAGTAGCGGGCGTAGAAAGGCAGCGAAGCGGAACCATCCTGCTCAGCGACCGCCACCGGGATCACCGAAGGGCGGGCAACGGTGCCGTCCGCAGCAATCGTCGGGCTCTCCGCGAGGTTAATCGCCGTAAACCGGGTGTTCAGCAGCTCCACATCGACATTTTCTGCTTCCGTGCCGTCAGACAGAGTGTTTTTTAGTCGCCCCTCCGTGGAAACGAATTGATCCTTCTCGAAGTACACCGAGACATCGGATCCCGGGGTACAGCTCATCAGATCGATGGTGAAGGGAACGACGCCCGCCGTCTCGCCCGCGCTGCTGAGCGCCGAACGCTGGACCGTCGGCAGAGTCACCGTCTTGTCTTTATTCACTACCGTACAGGTATTTTCGATGACTTCACCATTAAAGGTGACTTTGCCATCAGCAGCCTGCGCCGCTACCGGAGAAAGCATCATCATCGCGACGAAAGATGCCGTTCCTTTGCTATATTTTTTCATAATCACTCCTCATCACCACGCTTATGGCAGGATCGTTCAGGAAATACCCCTGGCGTACTTTCTACGTACAATTTATTAATACTCAGCTATTGGATTAGCCGGTTATCTTTTAACCCCTTCCTTGCACTGACATCCTACTCATTTCGTCATTTATTATTCAAACTCACCACCAGGACAGTTTCTTATTTTTATAGAATAGTCTTAAAGTCATGCGAATAAATAAAAACAAAAAAACATAAATAAAAACACAACATCCTGAAAATTAAGAGAAATTTTTATTTTTTATTTCATTGAAAACATCTAAAAAATGCGATCTACCTATCTCACCCTGATTATCGCCATTATCCTCCTGCACCCTCCCCCCTGGATTCACACCGCAGGGAGTATGTTATTTTTGATCTTTAATACCTACAGTAAATTGTCGAATCAAGCAGGACAGCATGCACAGCTGTATTTATGCCAGGAGGTCATTATGTTGATCTGCATTACGGATTCAGAATATTTTAATATTGCGCTGAAGGCGTATATTAATGAGCCCCACAGCAAGCCTCTGGATATTAAAGAATTGATCTGTTACCCATTTAGCGGGCAGAGTGAGATGTTTTATACTTTTTTTGCGACCGATGCCGGTGCCCGGTTAAGCACCATCCTGATCGATTACAGCCGCGCCAGCATCGAAGTGCTGCAGGTCGCACTGAGCCTTAAAGCATTTAATCCCCTGCTCCGTATCTTTCTTTTTACCAGGCCTGGCTACACGCTGAGCGAACTGGAAAGCAGCCTGGCCATCGTGGTCGGCGCGGAGTTTATTACCTGCTTTGCCGGGCTCAGCGCGGCGCTGGCCCGCTGGCCGCTACGGTCATCCCCGCCGGCAAACAAACTTTATATCGCGATCCCGGACAGCTATAACCTGACCCGTAAGGAGACCTTTTTAATCAGCCTGCTGATGGGGGGGATGCCGTTGTGCCACGTGGCCAGCACCATGCAGCTCACGATCAAACGGGTCTACTATTATCGTTCACGCGTGCTCAGCAAGCTGGCGGTAAAAAATAACGTGGAATTGGTCACTAAAGTTCAGGGAATGGTATTGCGCCACTATCGACAGGAGACTGGCCATGAAATCGTATCTCTACGCTAAAGATCGCCTCATGCTGATGATCCTGAGCTGGCTTAACGCCGACGAGACGCTCCCGTCTCGCCACGATTATCATCAGGCCGAGGCCCTGCTCTGCACGCTGCATATTCCCTATGTGCTGAAGCCCGACCTGGAACAGCTAAGGGCTACGCTGCAGCCGTTACTCACCACCGCCGGGCCGCAGGTCGGCGAGGTAAACGCATTTATAAGCGCCTTGCTAACGCTGTATACCCGACTCACCGAATATACCGCCGTTGAGCACTACCTGCTCTCCCGGCACCTCTGAGTGACATGCCGCCAGGGCAGGAAGACGCCGCGCGCCTCCTGCCCGTAAGGCATTACCTTGGGTTAGCAGACGGCTCGCCGCGCCGTGAGACGTAATTCCGATAGTCCTCGCCAACATAAATCTGCCGTGGCCGGTAGATGGTCAGCGGCGCCTGGTGCATCTCGTTCCAGTGCGCCACCCAGCCGACCGTCCGTCCGACGGCGGTGACCACCGCAAACATCGACGAAGGCAGATTCATCGCCTTGAGGATCACCGCGGTATAAAAATCCACGCTCGGCGACAGGCCATTTTCCACAAAGTAGGGGTCGGTCAGCGCCACGTCCTCAAGGGCCATCGCCACCTGCAGCAGACGGTCGGACATTCCTACCTCCGCCAGTACCCGATGGCTGGTTTCACGCAGGATATCGGCGCGCGGGTCGCGGTGACGGTAGCGTGAGTTGCCAAAACCGAGGCGGCGAAATGCCTGCGGGTCGCGTTTTGCCTGACGCAGAAACGCCGGAACCTGATCGACGCTTTCAATCTCTTCCAGCATCCGCATGCTCGACTCATTGGCGCCGCCGTGCATCGGTCCCCACAGCGACGCTAGCCCGGCGGCGACGCAGGCGAATAAGTTCGCCCCGGAGGAGCCCGCCGCGCGTACCGTGGTGGTGGAGACGCACTGCCCGTGATCGGCATGCAGGACCAGGATCTGGTTCATCGCCTGCTCGATGACCGGATTGAGGACGTACTTCTCGGCCGGGATAGCAAACAGCATCTGCAGGAAATTGCCGGCATAGGAGAGATCGTTGCGCGGATACGCGGCGGGTTGTTCAATGGTGTACTTGTAGCTCATGGCGGCGATAGTGGGCATTTTCGACAGCAGCCGCGTGGCGGCCAGCGCCCGGTGCTCCGGATTTTCCACATCCAGGACATCATGATAGAACGCCGCCAGCGCCCCCACCAGGGCGCACATCAGCGCCATCGGGTGCGAATCGCGACGAAAGCCGCTGCACATGCGGGCTATCTGCTCATGCACCAGGGTATGGCGGATGATGGTTTCGCGAAACGTTTGATAGCTGGTCTCATCCGGCGCCTCGCCCCGCAGCATGATGTACGCCACCTCGAGAAAATCACACTGGCGGGCCAGCTGGTCCACCGGATAGCCGCGGTGCAGCAGCACGCTGTTTTCCGTATCGATCCACGAGATCGCCGACTGGCATCCGGCGGTGTTGGCGAAGCCGGGGTCGTAGCTGCAGAATCCGGACTGATTCAGCTCGCGTATGTCGACCCCCACGTGGCCCCGGCTTCCCGGCACCTGCGGCAGGGTGATGGGCGTCGGTTGCCCGGCAATAGAAAGCGTTAACGGTGTGTTGCTCATCCTGTCAGTTCCCCCAGCAGCTTATCAGCGACCTGAAGTCATTCTTCAGGCGGAAAGACCAACATAACCAATGTGATGCAGCTTATTCATTGATGTCATCACTATAACGCTGACAAAGAGGATATTTTGCTGGCCTTCCCGGGGAAACAGGCCGTCTTTCCCCACCCCACCGCTGGATAGCGGCACAAATCGCCAAGGATAAAGGCGATCAGCGCTGTCAAAATTTACGCTGAGTAAAGAAAGGATGAAGAGGAGCTACCATGAATTTTGTGCTGTCGATGACCCTCATCTGCATCGCTATCGCCTGGCTGATGATGAGCCTGCTGCCGGTGTAGACGCAGCGCTAACCGCCACGCCAGTGGCCTGGATAACGCCTCATTCAATGGATTTCCGCCGTGGTCTTCGCCTCTGAAGTTTCAGCAGAGTCGTACAAGAAGTACTGGTCGCATATCAGGCTGTTGCGGTTTCCCGGCGAGGGGTAGGCTAAAGGCCCACTGTTAAGGAGGTGATATGTCTGGACTGATCAACCCACATGCGGCCCCGGAAGAAGCAGCCTATGCGCTGATAATTGAGCTCGTTCGCGCCCAGCGCGTGCCGCAATATGAAGGCGATATTTCCGGCCTGCTGGCGATGTACGACGAAGCCGTTAACCATTTTAAAGAGAAAGAGACCAAGCGTTAGGCGTGGGCGTCGTTGTGCGGGGAAAGGGTGACGCCTGCGGGAGACGCGCAGGCGTTGGCTGGATAACGGCTTGAGTTATCAGCTGCCGCGGTAGGTAGAGTATCCGTACTGACTGAGCAGCAGCGGGATATGCAGTTTTTGATTTTGCTTTGTGACATTGAAAATAACCGGAACCACCGGGAAGAACGTATTCATGTTTTGGCTTTTAAAATAGTCACCAGTTTTAAACGTCACTTTATACACCCCCGGCTCCATATTTTCCGCCTGCGGATAGAGCGATTTAATCCGCCCATCGGCATCCGTTTTGCCGGTGGCGATATGCTGCCAGCTCTCCCCTTGCTGCTTATCCAGCTCAATCTGCACCCCCGGCGAAGGGAGCCCGGTTTGCTGATTAAGAATGTGTACGCTGAGCGTGCCCTCTGGCGCCGCCAGCGCGCTGAAGCTGAGCAGGGAAATTACGGAGGCGATAACTAATTTCATAATCGTGACCTTTTGGGCAAGTGAAAGTGCCCTAACTATAGTCAGCGCGGCGGGGAAAAAAATTAAACTTTTTGTTATCAGATTGCGGTGATGGGGACTGTCCCCATACACAACACGCCGAACCGGTTTTGTCGTGAGAAGAGGAAGTGTCTTATGTGTGAGTAACCCCGTGCTCTGCGTAACAGGATACGGGACACTTAAACTGTCAGAGAGGGGAAATAGATTAGCTCGGGTCAAATATCACAAGGTTAAAGAATATACGCCGTGGCCTCTCCCTCCTCTAACAGAACAGTGCTCACTGAAAATGGCCTGCCGTATTCGAAATAATCATTTAATATTATTTAAACGACTATTCCAGTGGAAGTAATCACCTGGTGAAGATATTAATTATTATCATTGATTCTCTTGTCGCCACGCCTTCACCATCTCCTTTGTTACCTCTTTCTTGTAGCAAATGGGTGAATACCCACCCGCTTTGCTCCAGGCACTGCGGCCACCGCACGAGCTGCCGTTCCGCGCGGTATTGAAGGGGCAGGCACAGGTGCCGGGGTAGGATGCGACAGAGTCATCAATAATTCTTTGCCTGACCTGATCATCGCTTAAGGCATTCGATTTGGCGATAGAAATATCTGATGCAAAGACAAACACAACAGCGAATACGGAGATGGTGACGAATTTGATGTTCATTTGGATCTTTCCAGGTCGAAGATGAACATCGAGGGTATGCTTTCAAAAAGCATTGAATATTGATCTTTAGCAACTGTCATTCGCGCCAGCTTAAAATGCGATACCTAGCCCCGGTAGCATAAATTAAAGCTATGAAGAGTATTAGCCTGTTTATTATTTGCCTGCAAACATTTATTGCATGCGGAAATATTTTTCAGAAAATGAAATTAATCAATAAGGCGACCAGATTACGGAAAATCGCTATCCAGGATAGTAACGTGTGAGACGCTAGCTCTATGACAATGACGCCATTTTGCCGCCAGCGACACAAAGACGACACAGAGAGGAAAATAGTCTGGATGAAGATTGGTATAACGTTTTGATTCAAAATGGCACGCCCTACAGGATTCGAACCTGTGACCTACGGCTTAGAAGGCCGTTGCTCTATCCAGCTGAGCTAAGGGCGCCCTGAGAAGCGAGTGCTTCGCGGAGTGAAACGCCTGGAATTATACGGTCCACGTCGGTTGAGTCAATCCATTTTGCCAGGAAACTGCGGGGCTTATACGACGCTGGCGAAATATCCTCCGCCAACTGTACAAGAAGCATACCACCGGGGCTCTTACGCCAGTAAATCGACTGAGTGGCCAGGCGCAATACACCAATAACCATGCAATGCAAAGGGTCAAAAACCGGCTAAATTTGCCCCAGACAGGATAAAACAGCAAACGAGGACTGACAGCGAGGCCGGCTTCTGACAAAATATCCTCATCCCCCTTTCGTAAAGATACAGATGGAATCCTCTCTCTGATGGCAGCAAAAATTATTGACGGTAAAACGATTGCGCAGCAGGTACGCTCTGAGGTTGCGGAAAAAGTGAAGGCTCGCGTTGCGGCCGGAAAACGCGCCCCTGGGCTGGCCGTCGTGCTGGTCGGCAGCAACCCGGCCTCGCAGATTTATGTCGGCAGCAAGCGCAAAGCATGTGAAGAAGTGGGCTTCGTCTCCCGCTCTTACGATCTCCCGGAAACCACCAGCGAAGCCGAGCTGCTGGAGCTTATCGACACCCTGAATGCCGATAAGACCATCGACGGTATTCTGGTTCAGCTGCCCCTGCCGGCAGGGATCGATAACGTCAAAGTTCTCGAGCGCATCGCGCCGGATAAAGACGTCGACGGCTTCCATCCTTACAACGTTGGCCGCCTGTGCCAGCGGGCGCCGCGCCTGCGTCCGTGCACCCCGCGCGGTATCGTGACGCTGCTGGAGCGCTACAATATCGACACCTACGGCCTGAATGCGGTGGTCATTGGCGCGTCCAATATCGTCGGCCGCCCGATGAGCATGGAGCTGCTGCTGGCCGGCTGCACCACCACCGTCACCCACCGCTTTACCAAAAACCTGCGCCATCATGTCGAAAACGCCGACCTGCTGATCGTCGCGGTGGGTAAACCGGGCTTTATTCCTGGCGAATGGATCAAAGAAGGGGCGATTGTGGTCGATGTCGGCATTAACCGTCTGGAAAGCGGCAAAGTGGTCGGCGACGTGGTGTATGAAGATGCCGCTGAACGCGCATCCTACATCACCCCGGTGCCCGGCGGCGTTGGCCCGATGACCGTCGCCACCCTGATTCAGAACACGCTGCAGGCGTGCGAAGAGTACCACGACGTTGAGGAGGCCTGAGATGGCGACATTTTCCTTAGGAAAACACCCGCACGTTGAGCTGTGCGATCTGCTGAAGCTGGAAGGCTGGAGCGAAAGCGGCGCCCAGGCGAAGATCGCCATCGCCGACGGGCTGGTAAAAGTCGACGGCGCGGTGGAAACCCGCAAACGCTGCAAAATCGTCGCCGGTCAGACGGTGAGCTTTGAAGGCCAGAGCGTAACCGTCACGGCCTGACCGCGAAAAGGAAAACGCCCGCTTAAGCGGGCGTTTTTTTATGACTTACTTCCGGCGCCAGGTGGTGCCCTGCGGGCCATCTTCCAGCACGATCCCCATCTCGTTAAGACGATCGCGCGCTGCATCCGCCGCCGCCCAGTCTTTCGCTTTACGCGCGTCCAGACGCTGCTGGATAAGCGATTCAATTTCCGCCACTTCCGCGTCGTCGGCCTGCGCGCCGCTCTGCAGGAAGGCGTCCGGCTCCTGCTCCAGCAGCCCCAGCACCGACGCAAGCTTACGCAGGTGGGCCGCCATGGCGTTCGCCGCGGCCGCGTCCTCGGTTTTCAGGCGGTTTACTTCGCGCGCCATATCGAACAGCACCGAGTAGGCTTCCGGGGTGTTGAAGTCATCGTCCATCGCCTCGATAAAGCGTGCTTCGAAGGCTTCGCCGCCCGCCGCGTCGACGGATTTGTCGGTCCCGCGCAGCGCGGTGTACAGACGCTCCAGCGCCGAGCGCGCCTGCTTGAGGTTCTCTTCGCTGTAGTTCAGCTGGCTGCGATAGTGGCCGGACATCAGGAAGTAGCGAATGGTCTCCGCATCGTAATACTTCAGCACGTCGCGGACGGTAAAGAAGTTGCCCAGCGATTTCGACATCTTCTCGCGGTCGACCATCACCATGCCGGAGTGCATCCAGTAGTTAACGTACTCGCCGTCATGGGCGCAGGTGGACTGAGCGATTTCGTTTTCGTGATGCGGGAACATCAGATCGGAACCGCCGCCGTGGATGTCAAAATGGTTGCCCAGCTGTTTGCAGTTCATCGCCGAGCACTCGATATGCCAGCCCGGACGGCCCGCGCCCCACGGCGACGGCCAGCTTGGCTCGCCCTCTTTCGACATCTTCCACAGAACGAAGTCCATCGGGTTACGCTTGACGTCAACCACGTCGACGCGCGCCCCCGCCTGCAGCTGATCGAGATCCTGACGCGACAGCAAACCGTAGTTCGGGTCCGTCGGCACATCGAACATCACGTCGCCGTTATCCGCCACATAGGCATGGCCTTTGGCGATCAGCTGCTCGGTAATCTCGATGATTTCCGCAATATGATGCGTCGCGCGCGGCTCGCTGTCGGGACGCAAAATATTCAGGGCGTCAAAATCCTTGTGCATTTCGGCGATCATCCGATCGACCAGCGCGACAAAGCTTTCGCCGTTTTCATTAGCGCGCTTAATGATTTTGTCATCGATATCGGTGATATTGCGCACGTACTTCAGCTTATAGCCGAGAAAACGCAGATAACGCGCCACAACGTCAAAGGAGACGAAGGTACGCCCATGGCCGATGTGACAGAGATCGTAAACGGTAATACCACACACGTACATGCCGACTTCCCCGGCATGGATAGGTTTAAATTCCTCTTTCTGGCGCGTCAGTGTATTAAAAATTTTTAACATCGAAGATTCCGTGTAGACGTGTGTGGGTAATGAAGCCTCTATAATACCCATAATTCACACAGGACGCAGCACACATTGCAAGGTGCATCGACCCCCGCGGTTATGCTATAACACCCCCCTATATCTCACCCGACACCGGGTGCTGGCACCACACTCATCGGAACAGGATGCAAAAATGGTTACTTTCCACACCAATCATGGCGATATCGTAATCAAAACGTTTGACGACAAAGCGCCGGAAACAGTTAAAAACTTCCTGGACTACTGCCGCGAAGGTTTCTACGACAACACCATTTTCCACCGTGTTATCAACGGCTTCATGATTCAGGGCGGCGGTTTTGAACCTGGCATGAAACAAAAAGCGACCAAATCTCCGATTCAGAACGAAGCGAACAACGGTCTGAAAAACACCCGCGGCACGCTGGCGATGGCCCGTACTCAGGCGCCGCACTCTGCAACCGCGCAGTTCTTCATCAACGTGGTTGACAACGACTTCCTGAACTTCTCCGGCGAAAGCCTGCAGGGCTGGGGCTACTGCGTCTTCGCGGAAGTGGTTGAAGGCATGGACGTGGTTGATAAAATCAAAGCGGTTGCCACCGGCCGCAGCGGCATGCACCAGGATGTGCCGAAAGACGATGTGATCATCAAAAGCGTCACCGTCAGCGAGTAATTCGTGGCGACACTTTTTATTGCAGATTTGCACCTGCAAACAGAAGAACCGGCGATCACCGCCGGTTTTCTGCGTTTTTTACAGGGGGAAGCCCGTCAGGCGGACGCCCTGTATATCCTTGGCGATCTGTTCGAGGCATGGATCGGCGATGACGATCCGAACCCGTTGCATCAGCAAATCGCTACGGCAATCAAAGCCGTCGTCGACGCCGGCGTGCCCTGCTACTTCATTCACGGCAACCGCGATTTTCTCGTCGGCCAGCGCTTCGCCCGCCAGAGCGGGATGATCCTGCTCGCCGAAGAAGAGCGACTGAACCTCTATGGCCGTGAAGTCTTGATTATGCATGGCGACACGCTGTGCACCGATGACCCGGGCTATCTGGCGTTTCGCGCGAAAGTCCACACCCCGTGGATCCAGCGCCTGTTCCTGGCCCTGCCGCTGTTTATCCGCCGCCGTATCGCCGCCCGCATGCGCGCCGACAGCAAAGCCGCCAACAGCAGCAAATCAATGGAAATTATGGATGTGAATCCGCAGGCGGTGGTTGACGCGATGGAGCGGCATCACGTGCAGTGGCTGATCCACGGCCATACCCATCGCCCGGCGGTCCATGACCTGCAGGCCAACGGCCAGCCCGCATGGCGCGTGGTGCTTGGCGCCTGGCACAGCGAAGGATCGATGGTCAAGGTGACGCAGGACGACGTCGAACTGCTCCATTTTCCGTTCTAATTCCTGCGCGAGCATAATTCCGAAACCGCCTTTTGCCCGGGCGGAGGTATGCGCCTCCCGGCATTCCGCATGCTAGTCTTCCTCGACATCACTCTCAAGGAACGAGCATGAACAGGAAAAAGTGGAGCCCGCCGCTGATCTGGGGAATGATCCTCGCGCTCCTCAATCCGTTAGGGATAAGCTATATCGCCTTAATCGGCGTCGCTCTCGGCAACACGCTGACGTTTGTCTGGTGCGCCCTGCTGGCGTGGGCCATCTATTTCTATGCCATTTATTTGCTCTGCACCCGCCCTCACGAGAGCCGGTCAGTACAGATCTTTTTACTGATCATGGGCGCCCTGATGCTCCCCTGGGGGCTCGTGCTGCTTATCACCTGTATCATGAATGAGAGAAGTGTCGATAAGCCGCGATCGCCGTCCTCGATAAGCGAGACAAAAGACGGCTAACCATGCGCACGCAACCGTTTTCCTTGCCGGCAGTTCATGCTATTCTCTGTGGCCTCTAAAGCAGTGTGAAACACACCCACAGGAGTTTTAAGACGCATGTCTTCCCGCAATAATTCGGCGCGTATCGCCATCGTGATGGGGTCCAAAAGCGACTGGGCTACCATGCAGTTTACCGCAGAAATCCTTGATGCCCTGAACGTTCCGTACCATGTCGAAGTGGTCTCCGCCCATCGCACGCCCGATAAGCTGTTCAGCTTCGCTGAAAGCGCCGAAAGCCACGGTTATCAGGTGATTATTGCAGGGGCAGGCGGCGCGGCGCATCTGCCGGGCATGATTGCGGCGAAAACCCTGGTGCCGGTGCTCGGCGTACCGGTTCAGAGCGCGGCCTTAAGCGGTGTCGACAGCCTCTACTCCATTGTGCAGATGCCGCGCGGTATTCCGGTCGGTACCCTGGCCATCGGCAAAGCCGGGGCTGCAAACGCCGGTCTGCTCGCCGCGCAGATCCTCGCCCAGCATGATGCTGAACTCCACCAGCGCCTGAGCGCCTGGCGTCAGGCGCAAACCGATGAAGTACTGGATAACCCGGACCCGCGGGGTGCGGCATGAAACAGGTATGCGTGCTCGGTAACGGCCAGTTAGGCCGTATGCTGCGCCAGGCCGGCGAGCCGCTGGGTATCGCCGTCTGGCCGGTGGGGCTGGAAGCCGATCCGGAAGCGGTGCCGTTCCAGCAGAGCGTCATCACCGCAGAAATTGAACGCTGGCCGGAAACCGCCCTCACCCGCGAGCTGGCCCGCCACCCGGCGTTCGTCAACCGCGACGTCTTCCCGATTATCGCCGATCGCCTGACGCAAAAGCAGCTGTTCGATAAGCTGGGCCTCGCCACTGCCCCGTGGCAGCTGCTGGCGGATAAAAGCGAGTGGCCGGCGGTGTTTGCCCGCCTTGGCGAACTGGCGATCGTTAAGCGTCGCGTCGGCGGCTACGACGGCCGCGGCCAGTGGCGTCTGCGGGAAAACGAGATCGATCAGCTACCGGACGATAACTACGGCGAGTGCATCGTCGAGCAGGGGATTAACTTCTCCGGCGAAGTGTCGCTGGTAGGCGCCCGCGCCCATGACGGCAGCACCGTCTTCTACCCGCTGACCCGCAACCTGCATCAGGACGGTATTCTGCGCGCCAGCGTCGCCTTCCCGCAGGCCAATGCCCGCCAGCAGGAGCAAGCGGAAAGCATGCTGACGGCGATCATGAACGAGCTGAACTACGTCGGCGTGATGGCGATGGAGTGCTTCGTCACCGCCGAGGGGCTGCTGATCAACGAGCTGGCGCCGCGCGTACACAACAGCGGCCACTGGACGCAAAATGGCGCCTCCATCAGCCAGTTTGAGCTGCATCTGCGAGCGATGACCGACCTTCCTCTGCCGCCGCCGGTGGTTAACAGCCCGTCGGTGATGATCAACCTGATCGGCACCGATCTCAATTACGACTGGCTGAAGCTGCCGCTGGTCCACCTGCACTGGTACGATAAAGAGGTGCGCCCGGGTCGTAAAGTCGGCCACCTGAACCTGACCGACAGCGATACAGACCGTCTGAGCGCGACGCTGGAAGCGTTGAAGCCGCTGCTGCCAGCGGAATACGCCAGCGGTATCGTCTGGGCGCAGGCGCAGCTCAGCTAAGCCCTTCGTGCCGGGGATTTGATCTATCCCCTTCCCCGGCACACCTTGAGGCGCGTACAATCCCCCCCTTGCTGTAAAGCCCATTTCTGTTTTGACTTCAGAGGATACCCCATGACCAATGGGACGGATTATCGCGCCATTCTCGCCAGCGATACGCCACTGATTGACGTGCGCGCCCCGGTGGAGTTTAGCCAAAGCGCGATGCCGGCGGCGATCAACCTGCCGCTGATGAATGATGAAGAACGCGCCGCGGTCGGCACCTGCTACAAGCGCCAGGGGCCGGAAGCGGCGCTGGCGCTCGGCCATAAGCTGGTCCAGGGCGACCTGCGCGCCAGCCGGATCCAGGCCTGGCTGGAAGCGTGCGCCCGTTACCCGCACGGTTTCCTGTGCTGCGCTCGCGGCGGCCAGCGCTCGCATATCGTCCAGCAGTGGCTGAAAGAAGCTGGTGTGGATTACCCCCTGATCGTCGGCGGCTATAAAGCGCTGCGCCAGGCGGCAATCCAGGCCACCGACGCGCTGGTACAGCGACCGATCGTGCTGATTGGCGGCTGCACCGGCAACGGCAAAACCCAGCTGGTCTGCTCGCGCCCGGACGGTATCGATCTGGAAGGCCATGCCCACCACCGCGGCTCTTCGTTTGGCCGCACGCTACAGCCGCAGCATCCGCAGGCCACCTTTGAAAACCATCTGGCGGTTAGCCTGCTCAAAAAAGCCGAACAGCAGACGCGCTGGGTGCTGGAAGATGAAGGCCACATGATCGGCGCCAACCATCTGCCGGAGTGCCTGCGCATCCGCATGGCGCAATCGCCGCTGGCGGTGGTGGAAGATCCGTTTGACGTTCGCCTCGAACGGCTGCGCGAGGAGTATTTCGATCGCATGTATCGCGACTTTATCGCCGCCTATGGCGAAGAGAAAGGCTGGCAGGCATATGGCGAGTATCTGCATCACGGCCTGTTCGCCATCCGCCGTCGCCTGGGACTGCAGCGTTTTGCTCAGCTCACTGAACGCCTCGATGAGGCGCTGGCGCAGCAGCAGCGCACCGCCAGCACCGAGGCGCACTTCGCCTGGCTGGTGCCGCTGCTGGAAGAATACTACGACCCGATGTATCGCTATCAGTTGGGGAAAAAAGCCGGGAAGATTATTTTTCGCGGCAACTGGCAGGAGGTCGCCGCCTGGCTGGCGGAGTAATCACACCCTCTCTTGTCCCGGCTTGCGGCGTAAACGCCTTAGCCGGGCTACGGGTCCGCAGACGGCGGTGAACCTGTAGCCCCGGTAAGCGCAGCGTCACCGGGGAATGGTTACCGCTTAGAAGTCGTAGCGCAGACGCACCAGGTTCATATCGCCCAGGTTGTCGGTGCTGGAGGTAAACACGTGCTCGTAGTCAACGCGGAAACCATAATCCAGCTGGAAGCTGATCCCCAGACCGTTATCAATACGCTGGTAGTTACGGCCGTTCACATATTCCAGGCGGTCGCCCATAAAGTACGGCTGAATAGATTTAACGGCATATTGATTGATCGGGAATTTATAGCCCGCAAAATATTCAATCCCCCAGGCGTCGCCGGCGAAGTAATTATGGACATCGGTTTTTTTGGTAGTGAGGAAGTTCTGATACCAGCCGCCGCCGAAGGAGAAAGTCCAGTTATCCGGGGTCCAGCTCAGCGCGGTACCGACGATGTTCTGGTCATAGGTTTTGCTGTCGGAACTTGACGGGTCGCGCATTTCGGCGCGGGTGTAGTTCCACGCGGTCCCCCAGGTCAGATCCTTCATGATGTGGTAGTCCGCGCCAACAGAACCGCCGCCTTTACGTTTATAGCGCAGACCATTACCCGGCAGGTATTCGCTGTCTTCGAACAGATAGGAGCCGTAAAGATCGACATCGCCAACGGTTTTCTTATATTTCAGCATATTACGGGAACGATAAGAGCCATCGTAATCGCCGTTAATACCGTTGCCCGGCGCCTGGGCAATCATATCGTAGTCCCAGATATCGGTTTTCACCCCGACCACATCATAGTAAATACTGTTTTGCTGACCGTAGGTTAACGTCCCCCAGGTATCGCTTTTCAGGCCGGTATACAGCATGCGGCGGGTGGTATTGTTCGCCCCTTCCGCGTAGTGATTATCCCAGTCGAACAGCGCCGGAATATTCACCCCCAGCTCGTAGTAGCTGATCCAGCTAATATCATCGAACAGATAGTAATCCGCGGCGAAACGGAAGCGGGTGCCGCCGTCAAAACCGTTGCGCTTATAGGAGCCTTTATCCCCGTCGCCGGTCATCATATTGAACTGCGGGCGGATACTTCCGCCGACGGTAAAGTTAAGCCGGCTTAACGGATCCCCCGCCTGCGGATCCTGTTTTAGCAGGGTGATCTCCGCGTGGGCAGCCAATGACGTTAACGCTAATGCTGCGCCGATCGAGATCGCCAGCGTTTTTATTGTGTGTGCCATAGTTTTTCCTTGATTAATAAGCAACCTTATATTTTCCAGTTGAATATTAACCGCGAATCAGCACAGCGTGTTGCTGGGTTTTTAATGTTTCGTGCGCTTAAAAATCAATGGTTTATCAATTTGTGCGCTTAAAATAAAAGCGCCGCCAAAAACGGCGGCGCATCATCAACATGTAATATTCTTACTGGCTAAACTGACGGAATAGCGCTTTCCCTTTTAATAAACGCAGCCCCAGCCCGCCGCCGCACAGGGATAACAACACCGCTCCCGTCATCGGCAGCATCACCCACAGCCGCCAGTCCGGCGCCCAGGGAAAATCAAAGACTTTGGTCTGCAGCATCGCCAGCGCCACTTCGGCGCCTATCGCCGCCACCAGGCCGGAGACCAGCCCCAACAGGGCAAACTCCGCCCACAGCGTGGCGCGCAGCAGCGATTTCCCGGCCCCCAGCGTGCGCCAGACCACCAGCTCCTGATGACGCTGACGCATACCGACCTGCACCTGCGCCAGCAACAGCAGCACGCCGCAGGCCGTCACAAGGCCTACCATCACCTCCAACGCCCGGCTGACCTGGGAGAGCACCTGGCCGACCTGGCGCAGGATAGCGCCAATATCCAGCAGACTGACGGTGGGAAACTCGCGGTTCAGCTGGGTCAACATCGCAGGACCGTTATCCCAGCGGAAGCTGGTGAGCCAGCTCTGCGGCTGCCCGTCCAGCGCCCCGGTGGGGAAAATAAAGAAGAAGTTTGGCCGCAGGCTCTCCCAGTCGACGTTGCGCACGCTGCTCACCTTCGCGCTGAACTCCTGCGTATCGCCGGTAAAGGTCACCGTATCGCCGATTGTCACTCCCAATCGCTGCGCCAGCCCCTCCTCAATCGATACCTCGCCCTGCTTCGGCGGCCAGCTGCCGGCCACCAGCGGATTATGATCCGGACGCTGTTCGCTCCAGGTGAGATTAAGCTCTCGATTCAGCGCTTCGTCTTTATTCCCGTCCGTGGACTGGCCGTTGATCTGCGTCAGACGAGCCCGGACGATCGGATAGAATTCCGCCGCCCGCGTCTGATGTTCGGCGAGGAAGGTCTTCACCGGCATTATCTGCTCAGGGGCGATATTGATCAGGAAGTAGTTCGGGCTCTCCGGGGGCAGTTGCTGCTGCCAGCGGTCGAGCAGATCGCCGCGCAGCACCAGCAGGAGCGCCAGCAGCATAAATGACAGGGAAAACGCCGCCAGCTGGCTGAGGGTCGACCACGGCTGGCGCAGCAGGCGATTCACCGCCAGACGCAGCGGCAAGGCTCTGAGCGTCAGGCGTTTGAGCAGCCACAGCAATCCCCAGCCCACCAGGCCGCACAGCAGCGCCAGCACCACCGCCCCGGCCAGCACTGACCACAGCAGCGGACTGCCGCCCATCAGCCACGCCAGCAGGCCCACCACCACGGCGCTGACCGTCGGGATCCAGATTTTTAACGGCCAGACGCTGGCCACCACGTCCTGGCGCAGCACTCGCAGCGGCAGGGTCGCCAGCAGCAGCCGATACGGCCGCAGGCCCACCAGCAGGGAAATCACGCCGGTCGCGCCCACCGCCCACAGCCACGGCCAGCCGCTGGCCGGTGGGAGCGCGGCGGGCAGAACCGGTTTGAGCACCAGCAGCAACAGGCGCTCCAGCGCCAGCCCCGCCACCCCGCCGGTTATCACCGACAGCGCCAGCAGCAGCAGCCACTGACCGACAATCAGCTTGCGCAGCTGCGCCCGTCCGGCGCCCAGCGTCTTGAGTATGGCGACCAGATCGTAGCGGCTGCGGCAGTAGTGGCCCATCGCCACGGCCACCGCCGCGACGGCCAGCAGCAGCGTCAACAGCGCGGATAACAACAGGAATTGCTGCGAGCGTTCGAGGGATTTGCCCAGTGCGCTGTCGTCCTGTTCAAGACCAATCCAGCGATGCTCCGGGCCGAGTTTCGGCAGCAGCCACTGCTCATAACGGGCCAGCTGTTCAGCGTCGCCGGCGAATTTATATCGCCATGCGACGCGACTGCCGGGCTGTACGGCGCCGGTCTTTGCCACGTCGGCCATATTCATCATCAGCCGCGGCGCCATCTGGAAGGGGTTAAACCCCGCATCCGGCTCCTGAATCACTTCCCCGGCAATGCGCAGCGTGGCGTCGCCAACGTCAATCGTATCGCCGGTTTTCAGGTTCAGCAGCGCCATCAGCCTTGGCGCCAGCAGGACGCTGCCCGCCCGGGGCTTCAGCCCCGGCGGCTGCGTCTCGAGAGTGCCATACAGCGGATAGCGGTCATCCACTGCCTTGACGTCCGCCAGCTGCGGCGTATCGCCCGCAAAGGTCATGGTGGCGAAGCTCAGCTGTTCGCCGACGCTCAGCCCTGACTTCCGCGCTTGCGCGATCCACTCAGCGGGCACCTCGCGCGAACTGCGCAGCGTCCGGTCGCCCGCCATAAACTCACGGCTTTGCTGGCTGAGACCTTTCTCCATTCGATCGCTTATCGACCCCAGGGCCAGCACGCAGGCCACGGCGAGGCTTAACGCCAGCCAGACGATCAGCAGCGACGGCGAGCGCCATTCGCGCCAGAACCAGCGGGCGATCATGCTTCCTCCCGCAGCTGGCCATCCACCAGGCGCAGACGGCGGTCGCAGCGTGCCGCCAGCAGCGGATCGTGAGTGACGAGGATCAGGGTGGTGCCGTGTTCGCGATTAAGCGAGAACAGCAGATCGGCAATTTTGTCCCCGGTCTGGCGATCGAGGTTGCCGGTGGGCTCATCGGCGAACAGAATGGCCGGACGCCCATTGAAGGCCCGGGCCAGCGCCACCCGCTGCTGTTCGCCGCCGGAGAGCTGCGCCGGCAGGTGGTGCAGGCGTTTGCCAAGCCCCAGTTGCTCAAGCAGCGCCCGGGCATCGCCCCGGCTCTGGCTATCGCTGGCGCCGCGCAGCAGCGCCGGCAGCTCGACGTTCTCCAGGGCGTTGAGCGTTGGGATCAGCATAAACGACTGAAATACAAAACCGACGTGCTGCGCCCGCAGCGCCGCCCGCGCCTCCTCATCCATCCGATGCAGCGGTTTGCCCAGCATCGATACTTCCCCGCTGCTGCCATCGTCCAGGCCGGCGAGGATCGCCAACAGGGTCGATTTACCGGAGCCCGACTCGCCGATCAGGGCGATGGTCTGCCGCGGTTTGACAACCAGCTCAACTCCGGTAAGGATGGTGAGCTGATGCTCCCCCTGACCGACGGACTTCTTAAGATGATGAACTTCAAGTATGTTTTCCGCTGGCATGTGCCTTTCCTGTTTTTGTTCCTGTTTACCTGCCGCGCGATGGCGGCGGACACGCTGCTGATCCTCGGCGACAGCCTGAGCGCTGGCTATCGGATGGCGGCCAACGCCGCGTGGCCTGCGCTGCTCAATGAGAAGTGGCAGGCGAAAACGCCGGTGGTGAACGCCAGCATCAGCGGCGATACCTCTCAGCAGGGACTGACCCGTCTGCCATCGCTGCTTAAGCAGCATCAGCCGCGCTGGGTGCTGGTTGAGCTCGGCGGCAACGACGGGCTGCGCGGCTTTCCGCCGCAGCAGACCGAGCAGACGCTGCGCACCATCATTCAGACGATCAAAGCGGCCAACGCCGAACCGCTGCTGATGCAAATTCACCTGCCGGCGAACTATGGCCGCCGCTATAATGAAGCCTTCGGCGCGATTTACCCGGCCCTGGCCAAAGAGTTCGCTATTCCTCTCCTGCCCTTTTTTATGGAGGAGGTGTATCTGAAACCCCAGTGGATGCAGGACGACGGCATTCACCCGAATCGCGACGCGCAGCCGTTTATCGCCGACTGGATGGCGAACCGGCTGGCTCCCTTAGTTAATCATGACTCCTGAACGCCAGGGGTCGCTGACAGGTAAAGTTATGCAAAAAACGGTTTTAGTGACAGGCTGTTCCAGCGGAATTGGTCTGGAAAGCGCGCTGGATTTAACCCGCGAGGGCTTTCGCGTGCTGGCGGCCTGCCGCAAAGCGGAGGACGTGGCGCGGATGCAGGAGCTGGGGCTAACCGGTATTTTGCTCGATCTGGACGACCCGCAGAGCGTGGAGCGCGCGGCGGTGGAGGTGATTGCGCTGACCGATAATCGTCTCTACGGCTTGTTCAATAACGCCGGTTACGGCGTCTATGGCCCGCTGAACACCATCAGCCGCCAGCAGATGGAACAGCAGTTTTCCGCCAACTTTTTTGGCGCCCATCAGCTCACCATGCTGCTGCTGCCGGCGATGACCCCGCATGGCGAAGGGCGCATCGTGATGACCTCCTCGGTGATGGGGCTTATCGCCAGCCCCGGCCGCGGGGCCTACGCCGCCAGCAAATATGCCCTTGAGGCATGGTCCGATGCGCTGCGCATGGAGCTGCGCCACAGCGGTATTCAGGTCAGCCTGATTGAACCGGGCCCGATCCGCACCCGCTTTACCGATAACGTCAACCAGACGCAAAGCGACAAGCCCGTTGAAAACCCGGGCATCGCCGCCCGTTTTACCCTCGGGCCGGAGGCGGTGGTGGAAAAAGTGCGCCACGCTTTTACCAGCGATAAGCCGAAGCTGCGCTACCCGGTCACCCTGGTCACCCACGCGGTGGCGCTGCTCAAACGCCTGCTGCCAGCCCGCGCGATGGACAAAATTATCCACGGCTGAGTTGAAGCGCGGAATGCCGCCCCCATGTAAAACAGAAATCGACTAACGAGAAATGCCCATGTCCGAACAGAATATTGTCAACATTAGCGAAGCGAACCTGCAGCAGACGCTACAGCAGTCTATGAACGTCCCGGTGCTGTTTTACTTCTGGTCTGCCCGCAGCCAGCACTGCGAACAGCTGACCCCGGTTCTTGAGCGTCTGGCCGCGCAATACAATGGCCAGTTTATGCTGGCGAAGGTCGATTGCGACGCTGAGCAGATGCTCGCTTCACAGTTTGGTCTGCGCGCCATCCCTACGGTTTATCTGTTCCAGAACGGCCAGCCGGTGGACGGTTTTGAAGGCCCGCAGCCGGAAGAAGCGATCCGCGCCCTGCTGGATAAAGTCCTGCCCCGCGAAGAGGAGCTGAAAGCTCAGCAGGCGCTGGCCCTGATGCAGGAAGAAAAATACGCCGATGCCCTGCCGCTGCTGAAGGAAGCCTGGCAGCTGTCGAATCAGGAGAGCCAGATTGGCCTGCTGCTGGCGGAAACGCTGATTGCCCTGCACCGTTCCGATGAAGCGGAAAGCGTGCTAAAAACCATCCCGCTGCAGGATCAGGATACCCACTATCAGGGTCTGGTGGCGCAGATTGAGCTGCTCAAACAGGCCGCCGACACGCCGGAAATCCAGCAGCTGCAGCAGCAGGTGGAACAGAATCCGGAGGATGCGCTGCTGGCCTCCCAGCTGGCGCTACAGCTGCATCAGGTCGGGCGTAACGAAGAAGCGCTGGCGCTGCTGTTCAGCCATCTGCAGAAGGATTTAGGCGCCGGCGACGGCCAGGCGCGCAAGATGCTGCAGGAGATCCTCGCCGCCCTCGGTACGGGCGATGCGCTGGCCGCCAAATACCGCCGTCAGCTCTATTCGCTGCTGTACTAATTCGTTGCCTGCCCCGGATAGCGCTGCGCTATCCGGGCTGTGCGAACGAGGCGCAACGCAGCCTTAGTAACCCGGGTGAGGCGTGAACGCCGCAACCCGGGATCGTTCACGGGCGTTTTTTCAGCTGCGTCACCACCAGCTGATGGCGGGCGTTGAAGAACTTCCGGTAGGTCAGATAGCCGGCGATAATCGTCGACAGGCTGGCGGTCGACAGCAGCATAAAAGTTACCATGATCTGGTACTTAATCGCCTTCACCGGGTCAATACCGGCAAAAATTAGTCCCGACATCATCCCTGGCAAACTCACCAGGCCGACCGTTTTCGCTGAATCGACGGTGGGAATCAATGACGCGCGGATGCTGTCGCGGATCAGCCGCGCCGAGGCCATCTTCGGCGTGGCGCCGAGGCTGAGCTTCTCCTGAATCTGCTGCTGCTCGCTGCTGAAGCGCTGGCCCATATTGTTGTAGCACAGCCCCACCGCCACCATGGCGTTCCCGGCCACCATCCCGGCAATCGGGATCACCTGCATCGGCACGAAGGCTATCGATCCAGAGAACACCAGCACCGCCAGCGTCAGCCCGGCGCCGGTGGTGATGGCGATAAATGACGAGACAAACGCCTTATCGATATATTTACTGCGCTTTTTGGCATTCCACGCCGCGTTAAAGCAGATAAACAGCACCATCAACAGCGTCAGAACCGCATGGTTGACGTTAAAGATATATTTCAGCACATAGCCGACGATAATCAGCTGCACGATCGCCCGGCAGATGCTCCAGAGAATATCTTTTTCCAGCGCCAGCTTTTCCCGATAGCTCACCAGAATAGCGATCAGCACCAGCACCATCGACAGCGCCAGCGATTCGTTCGTAATGTTATGCCCGTTCATGCTGTGCCTCCTGCATGTTTCCGCCGGCAGGTTGCAGCGTAATTACTTCATCGGCATGCGAAATTTCATTGCGATCGTGAGTGACCCATAGAACAGCGACCTGTTTTTCCGTCGCGTAGCCATGAATAATGTCATTCACATTCTGTTTATTACTGTCATCCAGCGCGCTGGTAATTTCGTCCAGCAGCAGCACGCGCGGCAGAAATTGTAAATTGCGGATCAGCGATACGCGCTGCTTTTCACCGCCCGACAGTTCGTTAATCGATTTTTCCAGCATATTTTCGCCAAGACCAAAGCGCTGCAGATCGGCCACCAGCGCCTGCGGATCCGGTTGTTTATTACGGATCTGCCACGGAAAAATCAGGTTATCGTAAACCGAATCCCCGAACAGCGCCGGCGTCTGCGCACAATAAGAGACCTGCTGGCGATACCTTTCCGGCGACAGCGTCGCGACATCAGCATCGTCGAAAAACAGACGTCCGGAGGTCGGGCTGAGCAGCGAGGCGATAATTTTCAGCAAGGTGCTTTTCCCGCAGCCGGAAGGCCCGGTAATCAACTTGAATTCCCCGGGTCTGAGCTGAAGGTTGATATTATGTAAAATAACTGCGTCGTCGGTCTTAAATCCCACATCCTCGAGACGCAAAAGCGCGTTATTTTCCTTCATGAGTCTTCCTGATTATTTTCTGAAACACCGCTAGTTTACCCCACTTTCCTTTCTCCAGGATGAGGAGAAAGATATACTCAATTTAAACATGCGCTATTTCCTTGTAGCGCCCCATCAGGCAACAAGACAGGAGGTTTTTGATGCTGATTTTTATTCCTATCCTTATTTTCGTCGCGCTGGTCATTGTGGCAGCGGCGGTGAAAATCGTCCCGCAGGGCTACCAGTGGACGGTGGAGCGCTTCGGGCGTTTTACCCAGACGCTGCAGCCGGGATTAAGCTTAGTCGTGCCGTTTATGGACCGCATCGGCCGCAAAGTGAACATGATGGAGCAGGTGCTCGACATCCCGTCACAGGAGGTGATCTCCCGGGATAACGCCAACGTCACTATCGACGCCGTTTGCTTTATTCAGGTGGTTGACGCGCCAAAGGCCGCCTACGAGGTCAGCAATCTTGAGCAGGCGATCGTCAACCTGACGATGACCAACATCCGTACCGTGCTCGGCTCGATGGAACTGGACGAAATGCTCTCCCAGCGCGACAGCATTAACACCCGTCTGCTGCATATCGTTGACGACGCCACCAACCCGTGGGGGGTGAAAATCACCCGCGTCGAAATTCGCGACGTTCGCCCACCGGCGGAACTTATCGCCTCGATGAACGCCCAGATGAAAGCCGAACGAACCAAGCGCGCTTATATTCTCGAGGCCGAAGGGGTGCGTCAGGCGGAAATACTGAAAGCGGAAGGGGAAAAGCAGTCGCAGATCCTCAAGGCGGAGGGCGAGCGGCAGTCCGCATTCCTGCAGGCGGAGGCCCGCGAGCGTTCCGCTGAAGCGGAAGCCCGCGCCACCCAGATGGTCTCCTCGGCGATCGCCTCAGGCGATATTCAGGCGATCAACTACTTCGTGGCGCAGAAATACACCGATGCGCTGCAGCAGATTGGCGCCGCCAACAACAGTAAAGTGGTGCTGATGCCGCTGGACGCCAGCAGCCTGATGGGATCGATCGCCGGGATCAGCGAGCTGATCAAAGAAGGCGCTGGCGATCGGAAAAAATCATGATCGACCTGATCCTCGCCCACCCCCATCTGTTCTGGCTTAGCCTCGGCGGGCTGCTGCTGGCGGCCGAGATGCTGGGCGGCAGCGGATACCTGCTATGGAGCGGCGTCGCCGGCGTGGTGACCGGCGCCCTGACCTGGCTCCTGCCGCTGAGCTGGGAATGGCAAGGCACGCTGTTTGCCGTCCTCACTCTGCTGGCGGCGTGGCTGTGGTCGAAGTGGCTGCGCAAGCGCGTCAAACTGCAGCGTCCTGCCGATGCTCAACTCAACCAGCGCGGGCTACAGCTGATTGGCCGCCGTCTGACGCTGGATACCCCCCTGGTAAACGGCCGCGGCCACGTGCGCGTGGGCGACAGCTCCTGGCCGGTGATGGCTGACGAGGACCTCGCCGCGGGCAGTCAGGTCGAAGTGGTCGCCGTGGAAGGGATTACGCTGCGGATCAGACCCGTTGTTCGTTAAGCCTGCGCCTTGCGATGACAGCAGCCGGAAAGATTATCAATAATCGGGCACTCCGCGCTGTCGTCGCCGGGGCAGGATTCAGCCAGCGCCAGCAGGTGCGCGCGCATATTTTGCAGCTCACGGATATGATTCTCGATATCCGCCACTTTCTCCAGCGTGCGTTTTTTCACATCGGCGCTGTGCCGTGACGGGTCGTTGAATAGCGCCACCAGCTCGCGGCACTCTTCCAGATTAAACCCCACCTGCCGCGCCTGGCGCAGCAGCGTCAGCTCATCGAGATGCTGCTGACCGTAGGTGCGGTAGCCGTTTTCGCTCCGCAACGGCGGCGTCACCAGCCCCTTCTCTTCGTAAAAACGAATCGCTTTGCTGGTTAAGCCGGTTTTTTTCGCCACATCGCTGATATTCATTTTTTCTCCTTGACCTTCCCCTTGCTGGAAGGTTTAACCTTCTTAATACTCGATGAAAGAGTGGTTCTGGTCAATCGTTGACCGGAAAATTATTCAGGAGTTATTTATGTCTAACACTATCGACCTGACGCTGGATGGCCTCTCCTGCGGCCACTGCGTTAAACGCGTGAAAGAGAGTCTGGAGCAGCGTCCTGACGTTGAGCAAGCGGAAGTCACCCTCACTGAAGCCCATGTGACGGGCAGCGCCAGCGCACAAGCGCTGATTGAAACCGTTAAACAAGCCGGATACGGCGCGGAGCTCAGCCACCCAAAGGCTAAACCGCTGGCAGAATCATCAATCCCGTCGGAAGCACTGACAGCGGCCACTCCTGAGCTTCCGGCAGCCCATGACGAAGATGACAGTCAACAGCTGCTGATCAACGGCATGAGCTGCGCCAGCTGCGTCTCCCGGGTACAGAACGCGCTTGCCGCGGTGCCGGGCGTCTCACAGGCGCGGGTTAACCTGGCGGAACGCACGGCGCTGGTGATGGGCAGTGCGTCCGCCGCAGAATTAGTGCAGGCGGTGGAGAAAGCGGGCTACGGCGCGGAGGCGATCGAGGACGATCTGGAACGCCGCGAACGGCAGCAGGAAACCGCCATCGCCACCATGAAACGTTTTCGCTGGCAGGCGATTGTCGCCCTGCTGGTCGGCGTGCCGGTGATGGTCTGGGGCATGATCGGCGATAACATGATGGTCAGCGACGACAACCGTTCGCTGTGGCTGGTCATCGGCCTCGTCACCCTGGCGGTGATGGTCTTCGCCGGCGGCCACTTCTACCGCAGCGCGTGGAAAAGCCTGAAAAACGGCACTGCCACCATGGATACGCTGGTGGCGCTCGGTACCGGCGTCGCCTGGCTGTACTCGATGAGCGTCAACCTGTGGCCACAGTGGTTCCCGATGGAAGCCCGCCATCTGTATTACGAAGCCAGCGCAATGATTATCGGTCTGATTAACCTCGGCCATATGCTGGAGGCCCGCGCCCGCCAGCGCTCCTCAAAAGCGCTGGAGAAACTGCTCGACCTGACGCCGCCTTCGGCGCGGGTCGTCACGCCCGAGGGCGAGAAAGATCTGCCGCTCGCTGAAGTTCAGGCCGGCATGACGCTGCGCCTGACGACCGGCGACCGCGTCCCGGTCGACGGCGTGATAAGCCAGGGGGAAGCCTGGTTTGATGAAGCGATGCTCACCGGCGAACCGGTACCGCAGCAAAAAGGCGACGGCGACACCATTCACGCCGGCACTGTAGTGCAGGACGGCAGCGTGCTGTTCACCGCCAGCGCCGTCGGCAGCCAGACCACGCTGGCGCGTATTATCCGCATGGTGCGCCAGGCGCAGAGCAGCAAGCCGGAGATCGGCCAGCTGGCGGATAAAATCTCCGCGGTGTTTGTCCCGGCGGTGGTCGCCATTGCGCTGATTAGCGCTGCGATCTGGTACTTCTTCGGCCCGGCGCCGCAGATCGTCTATACCCTGGTGATCGCCACCACGGTACTGATTATCGCCTGTCCGTGCGCCTTAGGCCTGGCGACGCCGATGTCGATTATCTCCGGCGTTGGCCGGGCGGCGGAGTACGGCGTACTGGTGCGCGACGCCGATGCTCTGCAGCGCGCCAGTGAACTCGACACCCTGGTGTTCGATAAAACCGGCACCCTGACCGAAGGCAAGCCGCAGGTGGTGGCGGTGAAAACTTTCGCAGACGTTGATGAGATGACCGCGCTGCGTCTTGCCGCCGCGCTCGAGCAGGGTTCAAGCCATCCGCTGGCGCGAGCGATCCTTGATAAAGCCGGAGACAACCCGTTGCCGGAAGTGAGCGGCTTCCGCACCCTGCGCGGCCTGGGCGTCAGCGGCGAAGCGGAAGGCCATCGCCTGATGCTCGGTAACCAGGCGCTGCTCAACGAGCAACATATCGCCACCGGCGATATAGAAAGCGAGATGATGGCGCAGGCCTCGCGCGGGGCTACGCCGGTGCTGCTGGCGGTAGATGGTCAGGCGGCCGCGCTGTTCGCCATCCGTGACCCGCTACGCGAAGACAGCGTCGACGCTCTGGCGCGCCTGCATCGTCAGGGCTACCGCCTGGTGATGCTCACCGGGGATAACCCCACTACCGCGAATGCTATCGCCAAAGAAGCCGGCATTGATGAAGTGATTGCCGGCGTGCTGCCGGACGGTAAAGCCGACGCCATTAAGCGTCTGCAGAGCCAGGGGCACAAAGTGGCGATGGTGGGTGATGGGATTAACGACGCCCCGGCGCTGGCGCAGGCGGATGTCGGGATCGCCATGGGCGGCGGCAGCGATGTTGCCATTGAAACGGCGGCGATCACCCTGATGCGCCATAGTCTTCACGGCGTGGCCGATGCGCTGGCGATTTCGAAGGCGACCTTACGCAATATGAAGCAGAACCTGCTGGGGGCCTTTGTCTACAACTCGCTGGGCATCCCGATTGCCGCCGGGATCCTCTGGCCGCTGACCGGCACGTTGCTCAATCCGGTGGTCGCCGGCGCGGCGATGGCGCTGTCGTCGATTACCGTGGTGAGTAACGCTAACCGCCTGCTGCGCTTTAAACCAAAAGCGTAAGCGCTGTCCAGGAAAGCGGGCGCTGACAGGGTCGGCGCCCGCTTTTTTACCGGGACAAGAAAAGCCCGCCGGAAGGGTGACGTGTATCACCATATGCGCTAGCATGAATGCCTCACACTTCGGAGCGCGTATGGGCCTGTTAAACCGGATAAAAATGCTGTGGCGAGCCGCCGTCGGCTCGTCTTATTCCTGGCCTGCGATGGATATCGTCCTGCCCGGCGAACGCTATCTGCACCTCGTCGGCAGCATCCATATGGGCACCCGCGATATGGCGCCGCCGCCAGCGAAGCTGCTGAAAAAAATACGCCAGGCCGATGCGTTAATCGTTGAGGCCGATATCAGCGGCAATGAAACCCCGTTTAGCCATCTCCCCGCTTATCCGCCGCTGGCGGAGCGCCTGAGCGACGCGCAGCTGAGCGAGCTACAGACGCGAGCCGGTGAACTCGGCCTGTCGGTCGCGCTATTCGACAGCCAGCCGCTGTGGCAGGTGGCGATGGTCCTGCAGGCCACCCAGGCGCAGAAGCTGGGGCTGCGCCCGGATTACGGTATTGATTATCAGTTGCTGATGGCCGCCCGCGAGAGCAACATAGCGGTGATAGAGCTGGAAGGCGCCGACAGCCAGATCGCGCTGCTGCGCGACCTGCCCGATGGCGGAATGGCGCTGCTGGAGGATACGCTGACCCACTGGCGCACCAACGCCCGTTTACTGCAGGTCATGATCGGCTGGTGGCTGGAGCAACCGCCGTCGCGCGGCGCGGTATCGCTGCCGACGACCTTCAGCCAGTCTTTATATGATGTGCTGATGCACCAGCGCAATCTCGCCTGGCGCGAGACGCTGCTGGCCCTGCCGCCGGGGCGCTACGTGGTCGCCGTCGGCGCGCTGCATCTGTATGGCGAAGGGAATCTGCCGGATATGCTGACATAAAAAAATGGCCAATATTGCTATTGGCCCGTCAAAGAGGAATTTCATCATTATTATTATCCCGGGATTTGCATCCCGGATCGTCTGATTGTCGCTCAAAGTGACCATCACTGCCAACACTATTGCGCAAGATGGTACTATTTTTTAGACAACCTGCGGGCGTATTCTGACGTCACGCAAAACCGGTTGGTAAGAAGGATAGCTATGACTCCCGCCGTTAAATTACTCGAAAAAAACAAAATCCCCTTTCAGATCCACAGTTACGATCACGATCCCAATGAGACCAACTTCGGTGATGAAGTGGTGCGCAAGCTCGGCCTCAATGCCGACCAGGTTTACAAGACCCTGCTGGTCGCCATAAATGGCGATATGAAGCATCTGGCGGTCGCCGTCACCCCGGTCGCCGGGCAGCTGGATTTGAAGAAAGTGGCGAAAGCGCTGGGCGCCAAGAAAGTCGACATGGCCGACCCGATGGTGGCGCAGCGTATCACCGGCTATCTGGTGGGCGGCATCAGTCCGCTGGGGCAGAAGAAGCGCCTGCCGACGGTGATTGACGCCCCGGCGCAGGAATTTGCCACCATTTACATTTCCGGCGGCAAACGCGGGCTGGATATTGAGCTGGCGGCCAGCGATCTGGCGCAGCTGCTGGATGCGAAGTTCGCCGATATCGCCCGCCGCGATTGATGACGCGCCCCGTGCCCGGTAAGCGCAGCGCCACCGGGAAAGCGCCCGGATAGCGACGCAGCGCGCTTTATCCGGGCTTCCCCTCAGGGTTACTGCCAGCTCACCTCGCCTTTCGGCTCATAGGCGGCGGCATCCAGCGGCGAGTTCTTCTCGATATACTCTTTCAGCACTTCGGCATCGATAAAGCCGGTATTCACATACCCGGGTTTATCGGCGATGTTCGGATAGCCATCGCCGCCGGTGGCGTTAAAGCTCAGCGTCGCCATCCGGTAGATCTTCGCCGGATCCACCGGTTCGCCTTTGATTTTCAGATCGTTCAACTTGCCGTCTTTGGCCACAAAGCTGACGTTCGCAAACTGCGGATAGGCGCCGGAATCCGGCTTCATCTGCGCGACGGCGGTCAGGTAATCCACCACCTCTTTGCCGCTCATATCGACATAGGTCAGCATATTGCCGAACGGCTGGACCTTCATCACATCCTTGTAGGTGATATCGCCCGCCTCGATGGAGTCGCGGATCCCGCCGCCGCTCATCACCGCGAAATCCGCGTTACTGCGCGCCATCTGCGCCGCCAGCAGCAGGTGGCCCATATTGGTCTGTACGAAGCGCACTTTACTGCGATCGCCCTCCAGATGACCATTCACGCTGCCGATTTTGACCTGCAGTTGCGCCTTACCTTTGTTCTGGAACGGCGTCAGCAGCGACATCATCTGCGGGTTCTCCGCGATCTGCGGCGTATACAGCACCCGCTCGCTTTGGCCGTTATCGTATGTCACTTTTTTCTTCAGGTTGACCGGGATCAGCTGATAGTGCACCAGTTTCATCTCGCCGTTGCGGAACTCAAAATCGGCGCGGCCGACGTATTTGCCCCACTCATGCGCCTGGACGATCCAGATACCGTTCTGACGATCCGGGGCGCACGGCGTCCCTGGCACATAGTCGACCTGTTTTTTATTTTCCGACGCCATGCACACCGGATCCTGCGAGTGACCGCCGACGATCATCGCCAGCGAGCCCGCGGGTAAACTGCGTGCCATCTCGACATCCCCCGGCGCGTTAGAGCCGTGGTTGCCGTTGTCATAGTGGCCCATATGGGTGGTGGCCAGGATCACGTCCGGCTTTTCATTCTGCTGCAGCTCCTGGATCACCAGCTTCGCCTCTTCCGCCGGTTTGCGGAATTCGATATCGGTGAAATATTCCGGATTGCCAATCTTGGCCGTATCGTCAGTGGTTAAGCCAATTACCGCGATTTTTAACCCGCCGCGTTTAAACAGCGCCCAGGGTTTGAACAGCCGTTCGCCGGTGCTTTTCTGATAAATATTGGCCGACAGGAACGGGAACTTCGCCCACTTTTCCTGCTGGCGCAGCACGCTCAGCGGATTATCAAACTCATGGTTCCCCACCGCCATCGCGTCGTAGCCGATCAAGTTCATGCCGCGAAAATCGGGCTCTGCATCCTGTAAATCAGACTCCGGCACCCCGGTATTGATATCCCCGCCGGACAGCAGCAGAACGCTACCGCCTTCGGCCGCCACCTCTTTACGAATACCGTCCACCAGCGTTTTCTGCGCCGCCAGGCCATATTCGCCGTAGTCATTGCGCCAGAAATGGCCGTGGTGATCGTTGGTGTGCAGGATGGTAATTTTATAGGTTTTATCCTGCTCATAGGCCTGCGCGGACAGGCTGCCCAGCGATAAAGCGGCGAATAACGCCAGCGCCACGCCGTGTTTGAAATAATGCATGCTTCACTCCCTGACTTAATCCCAAGTGCCGAAAGTATAGCGAGTTAGCCGCGTTGACAAATATGTTTTCAGAATTGCGACTTCCTTCAAACCTTATCTGCAGGTATGTTAGTCGGATAATAATTCTACCCGTCATACTTCAAGTTGCATGTGCGTTGGCAATAACTCGGCCCATCCCTGGGCCTCGCCCTTACGGGCGCAGTGAACTGCGTTCAAATTCGTTCCTGACGAATTTGTCCTCGCTCACCCCAGTCACTTACGAGAGTAAGCTCCTGGGGATTCGCTGCGTCGCCGCCTGCCTGCAACTCGAATTATTTAGGGTAACAACCTGCATTCTCTACAACAAATCGAACTCGCTGAAGTGAACCTATGACAACCAACCAATCCGCTCAGACCTTACCCAGTACCGACGCGCCGCCGCAAAAAGCGCGCACCTCGTTTGGCATCTTAGGCGCGATCAGCCTGTCCCATTTGCTTAACGATATGATCCAGTCGCTCATACTCGCTATCTACCCGCTGCTGCAGGCCGAGTTCTCCCTTACCTTCGTGCAGATTGGGATGATCACCCTCACCTTCCAGCTCACCTCATCGCTGTTCCAGCCGGTGATTGGCTACATCACCGATAAACGATCGATGCCGTGGTCGCTGCCGGTGGGCATGTGCTTTACCCTCTGCGGTTTGATCCTGCTGGCGCTGGCCGGTAGCTTCGGTATGGTGCTGCTGGCCGCCGCGCTGGTGGGTACCGGCTCCTCGGTTTTCCATCCGGAATCATCCCGCGTGGCGCGGATGGCCTCCGGCGGCCGTCACGGCCTGGCCCAGTCGCTGTTCCAGGTCGGCGGCAACTTCGGCAGTTCGCTTGGCCCGCTGCTGGCGGCGGTGATCATCGCCCCGTATGGTAAAGGCAACGTCGCCTGGTTCGTGCTGGCCGCCCTGCTGGCTATCGTCGTGCTGTCGCAAATCAGCCGCTGGTACGCCGCGCAGCACCGGATGAATAAGGGCAAACCGAAGCCGGCGATCGTCAATCCGCTGCCGCGCAATAAGGTGATTCTGGCGGTAGGTATTCTGCTGATGCTGATTTTCTCGAAATACTTCTATATGGCGAGCATCAGCAGCTATTACACCTTTTATCTGATGCATAAGTTCGGCTTATCGGTGCAAAACGCCCAGCTGCATCTGTTTGCCTTCCTGTTCGCGGTGGCCGCCGGGACGGTGATTGGCGGGCCCGTTGGCGATAAGATTGGACGAAAATATGTTATTTGGGGCTCTATCCTCGGCGTGGCGCCTTTTACCCTTGTTTTACCCTATGCCAGCCTTGAATGGACCGGAATTTTAACGGTGATCATTGGTTTTATCCTCGCCTCGGCCTTCTCCGCTATCCTGGTCTATGCCCAGGAGCTGCTGCCGGGACGTATCGGCATGGTTTCAGGCCTGTTTTTCGGCTTCGCCTTTGGTATGGGCGGCCTTGGCGCCGCGGTGCTGGGCCTGCTGGCGGACCATACCAGCATCGACCTGGTATATAAAATCTGCGCCTTCCTGCCGCTGCTGGGATTCCTGACGATATTTCTTCCTGATAACCGGCAAAAAGCCTGATTATCCGGCGGCCAAAGTGTAACGCTGGCCGCCGTTACCCCTTGCGCCATCGGCCTGATGCGCGCATTCCTCTCTCGATTTTTCCTTCTGTGCCTTTTCAGCGGCCAATTGCATTTTTTTGCACAATTCAAGAATTATTCATAAACAAAGTGAACGTTTTTGTCATAAACTATTACGCGGACAGGGTAGCAAAATGGACCGATTCACCACTGGAAAGGAGACGGAATGCACCACGCAACACCGCTAATCACCACCATTGTCGGCGGCCTCGTGCTAGCCTTTATTCTCGGCATGATTGCCAATAAGCTACGTATTTCTCCTCTGGTGGGATATCTCTTAGCGGGCGTGCTGTCCGGACCTTTCACCCCTGGCTTTGTTGCTGACACCAAACTGGCTCCGGAACTGGCGGAGCTCGGCGTGATCCTGCTGATGTTCGGCGTCGGCCTGCATTTCTCTCTCAAGGATCTGATGGCGGTAAAGTCGATCGCCATTCCCGGGGCCATCGCCCAGATAGCCGTGGCGACGCTGTTGGGTATGGCGCTCTCCGCCGCCCTTGGCTGGTCGCTGATGACCGGCATCGTCTTTGGTCTGTGCCTCTCCACCGCCAGTACCGTGGTGCTGCTGCGCGCCCTGGAGGACCGACAGCTGATTGACAGTCAGCGCGGGCAGATCGCCATCGGCTGGCTGATTGTGGAAGACCTGGTGATGGTCCTGACGCTGGTCCTGCTGCCGGCGGTTGCCGGTATGGCGGAGAAAGGCAACCTCGGCTTCGCTTCCCTGGCCCTCGACCTCGGGATCACCATTGGCAAAGTGGTGGCCTTTATCGCCATTATGATGCTGGTCGGCCGTCGGCTGGTGCCGTGGATCATGTCGCGCAGCGCGGCCACCGGCTCGCGCGAGCTGTTCACCCTGTCGGTGCTGGCCCTGGCGCTGGGCATCGCCTTCGGCGCCGTGGAGCTGTTTGATGTCTCCTTCGCCCTCGGCGCCTTCTTTGCCGGCATGGTGCTTAACGAATCCGAGCTGAGCCACCGTGCCGCTCATGACACCCTGCCGCTGCGCGACGCCTTCGCGGTGCTGTTCTTTGTCTCCGTCGGCATGCTGTTTGACCCGATGGTGCTGGTCCAGCAGCCGCTGGCGGTGCTGGCGACGCTGGCGATCATTATCTTTGGTAAATCCGCAGCCGCCTTTTTCCTCGTGCGTATGTTTGGCCACTCGCCGCGTACCGCACTGACCATTGCCGCCAGCCTGGCGCAGATAGGTGAATTTGCCTTTATTCTCGCCGGCCTGGGGATGGCGCTTAACCTGCTGCCGCAGGCCGGGCAAAACCTGGTGCTGGCCGGAGCGATCATCTCGATTATGCTCAACCCGGTACTGTTTACTCTGCTGGAGAAATATCTCGATAAAACCGAAACCCTCGACGAGCAGACCCTGGAAGAGGTGCTGGAAGACGAGAAGCAGGTGCCGGTCGATATCTGCAACCACGCGCTGCTGGTCGGTTTCGGCCGCGTCGGCAGCCTGCTGGGCGAGAAGCTGATGGCCCAGGGGATCCCGCTGGTGGTGGTTGAAACCTCGCGCACCCGCGTGGATGAGCTACGCGAGCGCGGGATCAGCGCGGTGCTGGGCAATGCCGCCAATGAAGAGATCATGGAGCTGGCGCATCTCGACTGCGCCCGCTGGCTGCTGCTGACCATTCCCAACGGCTACGAGGCCGGCGAGATTGTCGCTTCCGCACGGGAAAAATGTCCGCATATCGAGATTATCGCCCGCGCCCATTATGATGACGAAGTGGATTACATTATCGACCGTGGGGCCAATCAGGTGGTGATGGGCGAGCGGGAAATTGCCCGCGCCATGCTGCAGCTTCTGGAAACGCCACCCGCCGGTGAAGTGGTCACCGGCTGATGTTCTGCCCTCTCCCGTCGGGAGAGGGACTCGCTTACCGATCCCAGTACGCCTCTTCCAGGCTGTCCTCACGTTCCGGCAGGCCGCGGGTTAAGCGCGGCGAGTGCTGGTTCAGCACCTGATAGCTTACGCGGTTGGCATATTTACACACCTGCGCCAGCGAGGAGTAGGTCAGCCATTTGCATTTGTGTTTGCTGGAGTTGGGGACGTTATTGCGATGGTAGTTATTGGCGGTGATGTCATGCAGCAGCGCCGCCAGCGCGCCGTCCCCTGCGCCGTTGGTGTTCATGATCTTCTCCGGGCCACCCATATACGGCGCAATATGCGAATAAATCCGCAGCGGATTGACGCAGTCCTGGTGACGCATCGCGCGACTGAATTCGAACTGGTTAAATTCCGGGATCGCCCCCGGCAGCAGCGGATGCTGGGTCTTACGCTTCGCCTCTTCTTCAGTGAAGCCCGCCATATACAGCCCCGCCGGTCCGGCGGTGCACAGCACCAGGTCGACCCAGCCCAGCGCTTTATCCGCCGCCGACAGCGGATCGGCAAAGCCGGTCAGCGCTTCCCCTTCCTCTTCATTCATCGCCAGAATCGAGACATGCTCCTGCAGGAACTGCTGCCACCACGCCGGGTTATCGGCAATCACGTATTTGGTTCCAAGAGTCAACACCACCGGCACATCATGCTTTTTGGCATACTCGATGGCTTTCATCGTCGCGTCCGGCATCGGCTCGCCCGGCTTGCAGCGTACCAGGTAGGAGGTCAGCACCAGCGCCGAGGCGCCGGCGATCACCGCTTCCGGAATGCTTTCCGGGCGCAGCTTGTTCATATGACCCGGGCTGATGGCGAAGGTGCGCTCGCCGCTGTCGCTGATCAGGGTGAAGCAGCGGCCAATGGCGCCGTCGACGCCCTGCAGATAGTTCAGATCGGTACGGCTGGAGGTATTGCACAGGTAGCGATAGGCATAGCCGCCGATTTCGATATTGCTGCACATGACGCCAAGCAACACCGAGCGATCGTCCGCCAGCACCGAGTAGTTGTGCATGGTATTGCCGATCGTGCCGCCGGCAAACTGATGGGTAATAAGATTATTGCGCACCAGCTCCTGGTACAGCGCCTCAGCGACGTCATCTTCAATCACCAGCGAGTGGCCCGCGCTCAGGCCGTAGCGCACGATAAACGCCTCATCCACTTTCGCTTCGATATCCACCAGCGTCTGGTCGATACCCACCACCCAGGAGACGCTGGATTCATTCTCCGGCTGAATTTGCTGCAGCAGCGGGTCGCGGGCGTTAACGGGAAAATAGTGTTTGGATTTGCGTTTACCGGGAAATTTCATAGTGGCGCTTAAATAACAGGGAACAAGCGGGAAATAGTAGCATATTCCCCGCCCTGCGCGCGATCAGCGATAAGGCGCCGTCAGGTTGACCATCATCTCAATATGCGCGGCGTCCGCGTTAAGCGCCGGAATGTATTCATATTGCTTTCCGCCCGCTTCGAGGAATATTTCCCGGTTCTGGACGGCGATCTCTTCCAGCGTTTCGAGACAGTCGGCGGCAAACCCCGGGCACAGCACCTGAATATGCTTCGTCCCTTTCTCGCCGAGCATCTTCAACGTCTCATCGGTGTACGGCGTCAGCCAGGGTTCCCGACCAAAGCGCGACTGGAAGGTCATCATTACCCGCTCCGGCGGCAGCCCCAGCGCGGAGACCAGTTCCCGCGTGGTATCGCGACAGCGCTGAGGATAATCATCCCCTTGATTGGCATAGCGCTGCGGGATCCCATGATAGGAGAGCAGCAGCAGATCCGGTTCCCCATGAACGGCAAACGAGGCGCGCACGCTGGCCGCCAGGGCATGGATATAGTCCGGGTGCCCGGCGTAATCGCGAATAAACGAGATACCGGGAATGGCGCGTTTCTTCGCGAGGATCCGCGCCAGCTCATCCCAGACGGCAGCCACCGTCGAGCAGGAATATTGCGGATACAGCGGCAGCACTACGATGTGCCCCACCCCCTGCGCCAGTAAATCATCCACCGCGCTGGCCAGCGACGGCGATCCATAGCTCATGCCCAGCGCCACCGGGGTATCCGGCAGTCTGGCGGCCAGCGCCTGCTGCTGGCGACGGCTGTATACCATCAACGGCGACCCCTCTTCCATCCAGACGGACTGATAGAGTTTAGCCACGCGGGGAGAGCGAATCGGCAGTATGACGCCGCGCAGCAGCGGCCACCATAGCAGACGAGACGTATCCACCACCCGTTTGTCGCTGAGGAATTGTCGCAGATAGCGCTTCACCGCACCGGGGGTGGGCGCATCGGGAGTGCCTAAATTGGCCAGCAAGATACCTGTTTTCGTCTGATGCATTACCGCCTCTTAACCATTTGAATCGCAGCCAATTGTAGCTGAAATGGCGCTAAACGGAACCAATCATAGCAAAAGGTAGGAATGAGAGGAGTTCTCATCCTGCCGCAGCAGGATGAGAAAAGGCTTTATCAGCCGAGGATTTTTTCCAGTTCGGCGCGCACGTCAGCCACCGCTTTGGTGCCGTCGACTTTGGCGTATTTGGTGTTGCCCGCCTGCGCTTCTTTGGTGTAGTAGCCGATCAGCGGCGCCGTCATCTGATGATATTCCACCAGACGCTTACGCACGGTCTCTTCCTGGTCGTCTTTACGTGTGGTCAGCTCTTCGCCGGTCACGTCGTCTTTGCCTTCCACCTTCGGCGGATTAAATTTGATGTGGTATACGCGACCGGATGCCGCGTGAACGCGACGGCCAACGATGCGGTCGACGATCAGTTCGTCCGGCACATCGAATTCCAGCACGTAATCAACGGTAATGCCCGCTTCTTTCATGGCGTCAGCCTGCGGAATAGTGCGCGGGAAGCCGTCCAGCAGGAAGCCGTTACGGCAATCTTCCTGGGCGATACGCTCTTTAACCAGCGCGATAACCAGCTCATCGGTCACCAGCTTGCCGGCGTCCATGATGTCTTTCGCCTGCTTACCGAGCTCAGAGCCGGATTTTACCGCAGCGCGCAGCATATCGCCGGTGGAGATTTGCGGAATACCGTATTTCTCCATGATGAACTGAGCCTGAGTTCCTTTACCCGCGCCCGGAGCGCCAAGCAGAATAATACGCATTACGAAAATCCCCTCAAAAGTCGATTCAATTTTTCAAAAACGCTAAACCATACCACCAGAACGGCGATGGCTCAAGGAAGGCGGTGCGGCTGAAACGGTTAATGGTGAGATATTTTATGCCATCCAATGTGAAATGCCCCGCCGGAGCAAATCGCTCAGACGGGGCATTTATCCCGTTCCCGGCGTCGCGTCGCTCGGCCGGGCTACTCGTTCAGGTTCGCGTCAGGAAGCCAGCAGCTGGTTCATACGGCGGATAAACTGGTTCGGATCTTCCAGCGTGCCGCGCTCGGCCAGCAGCGCCTGATCCAGCAGCAGTTCCACCCATTCGCCGAACTGCGCGTCATCCTGGGTATCGGCTGCGCGTTTCACCAGCTGATGCGCCGGGTTCAGTTCGAAGATGTATTTCACTTCCGGCGCCGCCTGGCCCGCAGCCGCGAACAGCTTCGCCATCTGGGTGCTCATCTCGTCGGCATCGGTGGTGACAATCGCCGGGGTATCGGTCAGACGATGGGTCAGACGCACCTCTTTGACCCGGTCGCCAAGCAGGTTTTTCACACGCTCAACGAACGGCTCCAGCGCTTTTTCGGCTTCTTTGGTGGACTCGTCCACTTCGTCCGCCAGTTTGTCCAGCGACTCGTCGGCTTTAGCGACAGACTGGAACGCTTTGCCGTCGAATTCGGTCAGGTAGCTCATCATCCACTCGTCGATGCGATCGGAGAGCAGCAGCACTTCGATCCCTTTCTTACGCAGCAGTTCGAGGTGTGGGCTGCTTTTCGCCGCCGCATAGCTGTCGGCAGTGATGTAGTAGATCTTCTCCTGACCGTCTTTCATACGCGAGACGTACTCTTCCAGCGACACGGTCTGCGCGGAGGAGTCGGTATGGGTGGTCGCGAAGCGCAGCAGTTTGGCGATCGCCTCCTGGTTGCTCGGATCTTCCGCCGGGCCCTCTTTCAGCACCAGGCCGAACTGTTTCCAGAAGGTCTGATATTTTTCGGCGTCGTCTTTCGCCAGCTTATCCAGCATCTGCAGCGCGCGTTTGGTCAGCGCGGTGCGCAGGTTACGGGTCACGCTGCTGTCCTGCAGGATTTCACGGGAGACGTTCAGCGGCAGATCGTTGGAGTCTATCAGGCCGCGTACGAAGCGCAGGTAGTTCGGCATAAACTGCTCGGCGTCGTCCATAATGAACACACGCTGGACGTACAGCTTCAGGCCGTGTTTATGATCGCGGTTCCACATATCCCACGGCGCCTGCGACGGGATATACAGCAGGCTGGTGTACTCCTGCTTACCTTCCACGCGGTTGTGGCTCCAGGTCAGCGGGTCGCTGTAGTCATGGGCAATGTGCTTGTAGAACTCTTTGTACTCGTCGTCGTTAACTTCAGACTTGCTGCGGGTCCACAGGGCCTGCGCCTTGTTGATTTTTTCCCAGCTGATAACGGTTTCGCCGTCTTTCTCTTCCTGTTTTTCAATCTCAACCGGCAGCGCGATATGATCGGAATACTTGCTGATGATGGAGCGCACGCGCCAGTCGTTGAGGAAATCATCCTCACCTTCGCGCAGATGCAGGGTGATTTCGGTCCCGCGATCGGCTTTGGTGATGTCGGCCACGGTATATTCCCCTTCGCCGGCGGATTCCCAGAACACGCCGTTTTCAGGTTTATCGCCTGCCGCACGGGTGCGCACGGTCACTTTATCCGCCACGATGAAGGCCGAATAGAAGCCGACGCCGAACTGGCCAATCAGCTGGCTATCTTTTGCCTGGTCGGAACCCATGGATTCCAGGAACGCTTTGGTGCCGGATTTGGCGATGGTGCCGAGATGATCGATAACCTCTTCCCGGTTCATGCCGATACCGTTATCGGCGATGGTCAGGGTACGGTTGTCTTTATCAAACGAAACCCGCACGCGCAGCTCGCCGTCTCCCTCATACAAATCCGGCTGCGACAGCGCGCGGAAACGCAGCTTATCGGCCGCATCAGAGGCGTTGGAAATCAGCTCACGCAGAAAGATTTCTTTGTTGGAATAGAGGGAATGGATCATCAGGTGCAGAAGCTGTTTTACTTCTGACTGAAAACCACGAGTTTCTTGTCCTTTCATCTGATTCAACCTCAACAATGCCATTTTAAATGGGTAAAAAACCGTTGAGTGGGAGATGGGGACAGCGGGGAAATTTTTCAAGCGGAGGCGGCGATGGCCGCCTCCATTTGTTCAGAAAGTAATCTTGTGGCGACCGGCCAGCGAGTGGGACAGCGTAGTGCCGTCGACCATCTCCAGCTCGCCGCCCACCGGCACGCCGTGGGCGATTCGGCTGGCGTCGACGCCATACTGCGCGCACAGCTCTGCGATGTAGTTGGCCGTCGCCTCGCCCTCAACGGTCGGGTTGGTGGCAAGGATCACCTCGGTGATCGACTCCGCCTCCAGCCGTTGTTCCAGGCGATCGAGCCCGATGTCGTCAGGCCCGATGCCGTCGAGCGGCGACAGGTGCCCCATCAGCACGAAGTAGCGGCCGGAATACTGCCCGGTCTGCTCAATGGCGTAGATGTCCGCCGGACTCTCCACTACGCAGATTTGGCCGTTTTCCTGGCGACGCGGGTTGCTGCAGATATTGCACACCTCCTGCTCGGTGAAGGTGCGGCAATCGGCGCAGTGGCCGATCTCCGACATCGCGCGCGTCAGCGCCTGCGCCAGACGCATCCCGCCGCTGCGATCGCGCTGCAGCAGGGTAAACGCCATGCGCTGCGCGGACTTAGGGCCGACGCCCGGCAGACAGCGCAGCGCTTCCATAAGCTGAGTTAACAGCGGGCTGGTTTGCATCAGAACGGCATCTTGAAGCCTGGCGGCAGCTGCATACCGGCAGAGACGGAAGCCATCTTCTCTTTCTGGGTCTCTTCGATACGGCGCGCGGCGTCGTTGAACGCGGCAGCCACCAGATCTTCCAGCATCTCTTTGTCATCTTCCAGCAGGCTTGGGTCGATCTCCACGCGGCGGCAGTTGTGCGCGCCGTTGATGGTCACTTTCACCAGACCCGCGCCGGACTCGCCGGTCACTTCCAGCTGAGCGATCTCTTCCTGCATCTTCTGCATTTTGTCTTGCATCTGCTGGGCCTGCTTCATCAGGTTACCCAGGCCGCCTTTTCCACCAAACATAGGCTTCTCTCTCAGTCAGTCATCATTAAAGGTACTGACTGCAAGTCAAACTTGCAGTCAAATGGGGCGGATACTCTCTTCATCCAGATCGGCGTCGAAGAAACGACGCAGGGTCTGAATGTTATTATCCGCAATAATCGCGTCGCGCGCCTGCGCGAGCTTCTCTTCATAAATAGCCTGCCGCCACTCCAGCGGCGTGCGCATCGCGGGATTATCGTCTTCCACGATGGTCAATTCAACCGGCGTACCGTACAACACCCCCAGCGCTTCAGCCAGCTTTTGCTGCGCGCCGGCGGAATTGAGGTGGCGCTGACTGGGGCGCAGATGCAGACAGACGCGATTGCCCTCCTGCTCTTTCCACGCGTTGAGCGCCACCTGCTCGACCAGCTTCGGTACCGCCAGCTGGCTCACTTCCGCCGCCCAGCTGTCGCGCTCGACCGCTTCAACGGCAAGCTTAGCCGCCAGCTCCGGCGTTTTTTCATGCTCCAGCGCTTTTTTCAGCGCTTTAGGCGTGGCGACTTCGACTTTGGTCTCTTCAACCACCGTCGTCGCCTTCCAGCGATAGGCCTCTTTCTTCGCCGGGGCCTGCTCCAGCGCCGCCGCGGCCGGACGAGCCTGGACGCGCTCGGTAATCGAACTCAGTCGCTCCAGCGCAGCGTTATTCACCGGCCGCGCGCGGGAAGCGGCTGCCGGTTCACTCTTTTTTGGGGTGGTTGCTCCCTGGCTGCGCTGCAGGTGGCTGCGGGCCGCCAGCACCTGGCTGGTGGTCGGCGGCAAACTCTGCGACGGCTGCGGCGGCGGCGCTGCGGGGGAAACCTGCTGGCGCGGCGCGGGCGCGGCGGCCAGTGCCGGCTGCACCTCCGGCTCGGGCAGCGGCTTACGCGGATGAAACGCCAGGGCGCGCAGCAGCGTCATTTCGACGCCCATCCGCCGGTCCGGGGCATAGGGCAGCTCTTTGCGGCCAATCAGCAGCGTTTGGTAGTAGAGCTGAACGTCGCCCGGCGGTACGGTGCGCGCCAGTTCGCGCATTCGCACTTCGACCGCGGCCATGTCGGCGCCCAGCGCCGAAGGGGACAGCTGAACCATGGCGATGCGGTGCAGCAGGCTCTGCATCTCCACCAGCAGCGCCTCCCATTCAACGCCGCGCGCGGCGGCGTCATTGACGCCCGCCATGACCCGCTCGCCATCGGCGGCGACCAGGGCTTCAATCAGCGACAGCGCCTGATCGTCATCGAGGGTGCCGAGCATGGCGCTCACCGACGCCGCCGTCAGTTGCCCTTCTCCACTGGCAATAGCCTGATCGGTCAGACTTAAGGCATCACGCAGACTGCCGTCGGCGGCGCGCGACAGAAGCTGCAGCGCGCGGGGCTCGAAGGCAATCTGCTCTTCGCCAAGAATATGCTCCAGCTGATGGCGGATCTGTTCAACGTCCAGCGCCTTCAGGTGGAACTGCAGGCAGCGGGATAAGATCGTCACCGGCAGCTTCTGCGGATCCGTCGTCGCCAGCAGGAATTTGACGTGCGCCGGCGGCTCCTCCAGCGTCTTTAATAACGCGTTGAAGCTGTGGCGCGACAGCATATGGACTTCGTCGATGAGATAGACCTTAAAGCGGCCGCGGGCCGGCGCGTACTGGACGTTATCCAGCAGGTCGCGAGTATCTTCGACTTTGGTTCGCGAGGCGGCGTCAATCTCAATCAGATCGACAAAGCGCCCCTGTTCTATTTCCCGGCAGTTATCACACACGCCGCAGGGTGTGGCGGTGATGCCGGTCTCACAGTTTAACCCTTTCGCCAGCAGGCGGGCGATGGATGTCTTACCGACCCCGCGGGTACCGGAAAAGAGATAAGCGTGATGAATGCGCCCTAACGACAAGCCGTTCGCCAGTGCGGTCAGCACATGTTCCTGGCCGACGACGTCAGCAAAGGTTTGTGGGCGCCATTTACGGGCTAAGACCTGATAACTCATGGGCTGGCTCTGAAACGCTGGAAGGTGAAATCACGAAGGGGTCATGCTATCACAGCCCCGCCCGATCGGCGAGGCTATGTGGAGGGATTTGCTTAGTGGCCCGGGAACGGCACCAGACTGTAGCAGTGGACCCCCAGCTTCTCCAGGCGCTGTTCGCCGCCCAGATCGAAGAGATTGATAATGAAAGCGGCATCCTGTACTTCGCCGCCGAGACGGCGGATCAGTTTGACCGTCGCGTCGATGGTTCCGCCGGTCGCCAGCAGATCGTCCACCACCAGCACTTTGTCGCCCGGTTTGATGGCGTCAACGTGGATCTCCAGCTGATCGGTGCCATACTCCAGCTCATAGCTCTCAGCGATGGTTTCACGCGGCAACTTACGCGGCTTGCGTACCGGAACAAAGCCCACGCCCAGCGCCAGCGCAACCGGTGCGCCGAAAAGGAAGCCACGCGCCTCAGTCCCTACCACTTTGGTAATTCCCGCGTCTTTGTAGCGCTCGGTCAGCAGTTCAATGCTGAGCGCGTAAGCTTTCGGGTCTTCCAGTAAACTGGTGACATCGCGGAAAAGAATGCCAGGTTTTGGATAATCCTCGATACTCTGGATGCTGTTCTTCAGATATTCAAGCTGCTGTGCAGTTGCGGTCATAAGTGTATGCCTGATTGAAACGGTGTTACCCACGGGCGTGCAAAAGGGGCCAAAGAAACATTTGTTTAACCTTTGACCAGGCTTACCCGCGCTCGAAAACGCCAGAATTTACTGGCTGTCAGCAACAATTGCAACAGGCTTTATTGCGCATCAGTGCTTTTGTTGCTTTGCGTCAACCACCGGAATGCGCCACATAAAGATCAGCAGACAGGCCAGAATGACCAACAGCATAATGCGCACCCACGTAAGCTTAACCAGCCACAGCGAAATAGCAAAAGTCGCTACGATCATGGCAATGGCGCGCGGTTTGGCGCCGCGGGGCATGGCGCGGTACTGCTGCCAGTGGCGAAGATAGCCGCCGAACCATGAGCGATACAGCAGCCACTGGTGAAAGCGCGGCGATGAGCGGGCAAAGCACCAGGCGGCGAGCAGAATAAACGGCGTCGTCGGCAGCAACGGTAAGAAAACGCCCAGCGTACCCAGCGCTACCGCCAGCCAGCCGATAATGGTTAAAATAACAGGTGGCATAATGCGAATCGTTATCAAACAGATACGGCTACTGTAGCACAGTTGGCTGATGGAAAATGGAGGGGGTGGGTGAAAACAGCTCAACTTTTACAAACGCTGAACAATCAGCTCAGCGAGCTGGCCGCGCTGGTGGCGCCGCTGGCGGAGCACGCGACCCTCAGCCCGCGCTTTGACCGCCAGCTCTTCCACACCCGCAGCACGCTGATGCAGGCCTATCTGGCGGAAGCCCAACACAACTTCAGCCAGCTCCGCCAGGCCGTCGAGCGCCAGCAGCTGCCGCAGGTAGCCTGGATCGCCGAGCGGCTGGCGGCGCAAATCGCCGCGCTGCGTCGCGAAACCGCCACCTGGTCGCTGCGCAGTTGGGACCATGCCTCGCCAACGCTGAGCCGCTGGCAGCGCCGTCGCCTGCAGCATCAGGAGTATGAGCGCCGCCTGCTGGCGATGCGCGACCAACGCCAGCGCCAGCTGACGCAGGCTACCAGCCTTGACGAGCAGCAGCGGCTGGCCAGCGAAGTCGAGGTCTACAGCGGACGGCTGGCGCGCTGTCGACAGGCGCTGGACAAGATTGAAAACGTACTGGCGCGGCTGACGCGCTAACAGGAGAGTCCGATGTCGCTGGAAAATGCCCCCGATGAGGTCAAACTGGCCGTCGATTTAATCATGTTGCTGGAGTCGCATCAGATCCCTGCGCAAACGGTGCTGGACGCGCTGGAAATTGTCAGGCGGGATTATGCAAACAAGTTAAAAAACGCGGAAAGCGCCTCGCAAACGCCGCAGAAGTAAGATGTTGCCCACGACGACGTGCTGGCAGAGTGGTCCTCTGCGCATGACGCCGATGGAGGCAATATTGATGGAAAAGGTCAGTCAAACCCCGCACGATGCGGTTTTTCGCCAGATGCTGATGCATCAGGCGGTGGCGAAGGATTTCCTGCAGCTGTATCTGCCCGCGCCGTTTCTGGCAATTTGCGAGCTGGATTCACTGCAGCTGGTCTCCGGTAGCTTTGTTGAAGAGGACCTGCGCGCCAGCTATTCCGATATCCTTTACTCACTGCGCACCCGCCACGGACCGGGCTATGTTTACGCGCTGATTGAGCACCAGAGTACCCCGGACAAGCTGATGGCGTTTCGCCTGCTGCGCTACGCGCTGGCCGCCATGCAGCGTCATCTGGACGCTGGCCACGACACGCTGCCGCTGGTGGTACCAATTCTGTTTTATCACGGCAAGGTCAGCCCCTGGCCCTGGCCCCGCAACTGGCAACAGCTATTCGCCGAACCGGCGCTGGCGAAGGCGCTCTATAGCGGTGATTTTCCGCTGGTGGACCTCACCGTTATGCCAGATAATCAGATCGTCCGTCATCGGCGTATGGCCATGCTGGAGCTGTTGCAAAAGCATATCCGCCATCGCGATCTGGCCGAGCTGCAGGTGCCGCTGATTGCGCTGATGACGCAAGGTTATCTGACAGAAGCGCAGTTAAATACGCTGCTGCGCTATATGTTGCAGGCGGGTACCACGGAACATCCGGGGGCGCTGATCCGCGCGCTGGCGGCGCAGTCGCCCAGACATAAGGAGCTGATGATGACCATTGCCGAATGGCTGGAAGAGAAAGGCCGTAAACAGGGGCAGCAGGAGGGCGAACAGGAAGCCACTCGCAGCATCGCCGCCAGAATGCTGGCGCGCGGCCTCGAACGTCAAATCGTGCGGGAACTCACCGGGCTTAGCGACGAAGAGCTCGCCGCGCTGACGCCCTGATGCAGCAGGGGCGGCTTTGCGCCGCCCCTTTTCAGTTAAGACGCGACGGAGGGCGCTAAATCGTCACCCTTTCCGTCCCGCTTCACTTCCGTGACCTCGTCGCCCTTTTCATTTCGCAGATGGACTTCCAGCTGGTTAAAGGCAATGTTGATGTCATTCTCCCGGCACAGACGGTCGATGGCGCGGTTGAGCTCATCCACCGTGTAGCTGCGATCGCGCAGTTCACGGACATACAGACGCAGTTCATGATCCAGGGTACTGGCCCCGAAGGTGGTGAAGAAGACCGCTGGCGCTGGCTCCTGCATCACTTTCGGATGATCGTGCGCGACCTTCAGCAGCACCTCCTTCACCTTATCCAGATCGGAACCGTAGGCGACGCCGAGGCGGATCACCACGCGGGTCACGGTGTCGGAGAGCGACCAGTTGATCAAGCGCTCGGTAACGAACGCCTTGTTCGGGATGATCACCTCTTTGCGATCGAAGTCGGTGATGGTGGTGGCGCGAATACGGATTTTGCTTACCGTACCGGAGAAGGTGCCGATAGTCACCGTATCCCCAATGCGCACCGGACGTTCGAACAGAATAATCAGGCCGGAGACGAAGTTACCGAAGATCTCCTGCAGACCAAAACCTAAACCAACCGACAGCGCGGCCGCCAGCCATTGCAGTTTATCCCATGAGACGCCCAGCGACCCGAATACCGTCATCGCCCCGATGGCGATAATCGCATAGTTAAGAATGGTGGTAATGGCGTAGGAAGTCCCCTGGCGCATGTTGAGCCGCGACAGGACCAGCACCTCCAGCAGCCCCGGCAGGTTGCGGATCAGCGCCCAGGCAACCATCGACGCCACAATGGCAAACAGCAGGCTGCCCATCGTAACGCTGCGCACCACGCTGGCCCCTGCCTCGGTGCCGTTGTAATGCCAGAGGGTAATGCTGTCGAGATAGGCGAAAACGGTGATCAAATCCGACCAAATCGCCCAGAACATGACCGCGAACAGCGCGATCATCACCAGCATGGTGATGCGTAACGTCTGCTGGTTGACCTGCTCGAGGGCGATAGTCGGCTCCTCCTGCGGCTCGGCGCCTTCCGCGCCCTCCTTCACCAGATGCTGACGGCGCGCCAGCGCCCGGCGCCAGGCGATGCGCCGCGCCGCCACGCTCAGGCCGCGCAGCACAGTCTGGTACAGCAGGTTCCAGATCATGACCAGATAGACGGTCTCGATCCAGCGTCCCGCCAGGCGCAGCGTGGTGTAGAAGTAGCCGGTCGCCGTCAGCACCATCAGGGCCACCGGAACGATAGACAGCACCGTGATCGTCAGCAGGCGCAGGCTGTGCGACTCTTTATCGCGCCAGCTTTCCCGGCACATCGGCCAGACCAGCACCGCTATCAGCAGTAAGTTGAAGAAAATCACCAGCTGCCCCAGCACGTCGTCCATCAGGTTCAGCGGCGACAGCTCGGAAATCACCGACCAGAAATTCAGCGGCAGCAGCGCCAGGCTGACGCGAACAATCTGCCGCCGCCAGTGGCTGGTCAATTGCGCCGGCATATTAAAGTGGCTGACCGCTACGCCGTTCTTTTCCAGCACTTTCCAGCACAGGCCAAACACCAGCCAGAACATCGCCAGCTTTTTACTGTACGCCCACAGCAGAGCACTGATATTGAGCTGCATGGTGAGTAAGATCAGGCCAATCGCCAGAATCACCAGCACCACCGGTAAGGCGCGGATCAGGTCGATAAGGATCGCCTTCGGCGTATGCAGTTGGGTATCATTCCGCAGCTGGCCTACCTGGGAGGCAAGCTTTGCCTGATAATCCTTGAGCCACTGCAAACGCCAGCGGATCAGGCCGGCAATCAGCAGCAGCGGTAATCCGGCAAGAAAAGCGACAAACACCGCTGGCCACGCTTTTTCCCAGTTCACGGTGATTTTCATCGCCTTAAACTGACCTTTCAGCGCTTCCGGGAAGGCCTTAATCCACTCCCAGTCCATCGGTTTATTGCTGTTCACCCAGAAAATTTGCTGGGTCAGAATTTCTTTCAGGCTGCTCGAGACGCTCATCAGCTGCTGCTGGTTGATCTGCAGGTTGATGGCCATCATCAGCTGATTCCCCAGCTGTTTATTGAACTGGTCGAGCAGCTCCCGGCGCATGTCGATCACTTCCAGCAGCGCGGCGTGCACTTCATCGTTTACTTCAGCGCTGTGCCCCTCTTCCAGCTTGGCGACATAGGCATCGCTCTGGAACAGCGCGTCGCGTTTCTGATTCACCTCGAACTGTTCGAGCCGCAGATCGGCAATGCGATTGGTCATATCCTGCAGCTCATCCGCCGACGGCAGCGTCTGCTGCTGCTGGTAGAGAATGCGCGACAGCAGCAGGCTGCCCTTGAGCACGGAAATTTGCTCTTTAATATCCCGTTCAGACTGCAGGGCGCGGTCGAGCCAGTTCTTCACCTGAATATTGCGCTGCACCAGCTGGTTGCCGTTCTCCGTCGCCTGAATCAGCTTCTCGCTCAGCTGGTGGTTGATATCCAGCTCCTGCTTGACCAGCGGGTTGGCCTGAATACGCGCCGTTTCGTCGGGCGTGACCGCCTCCTGGGCGGTTTTCTCAGTCAGGGTCAGCCGCTTGCTGTTCACCGCCTCCTGCAGCAGCTGCAGCTGATGCTCCAGCCGGTTGCTCCAGGCGGTGACGTAGTCACGCTGCTTCTGCAGGGTATCCTGCAGCACCGTATTGCCTTCGAGGCTCTTGCGCTGCTGCTCGATCTGCGCGTTAAGCAACGCCTGCTGGGCCTGCAGCAGCACCTGCTGGGTCGGACGCAGAGTCTCATCCCCCACCGAGGTGCCATTCAGACGATTGCGGATCTGCTGCAGCTGCTGGGAGGCTTTGTACATCGCATTTTGCACGCGTTCCGGCTGCGTTTGCAGGGAAACCAACTGGCTGTTGTAGGTCGCCAGATCGTTTTGCGCATTCTGCAGATCGTCCAGCGTTTGGGTGACGCGTGATTCCAGCTGACGCAGGGAGAGCGTGCTCAGCGTTTTGCGCGTCGCGTCGTCGTTCGGGACATCGCTCAGATTGTTAAGGCTGTCCACCGCCTGGCGCAGCTTCGCCGGGGCTTGCTCGACCTGCTGGCGGAGCTGCGTCGTCTCGCTCTTGATGCGATCGATTTTATCCAGCGTTTCCAGGGTCTGGGTCAAATCCTGCTGGACCAGTTTATCCTGCGGAGTCAGTTCTTTTTGCTTGTTTAATGTATTGAGCTGACTCTGCACCTCCGCCCGGTCAGGGAGGTCCGCGGCGCGGCCCTGAACTGGACTGAAAAGGCCAATAAAACAGAGCAGTATAATGATAAAGATGAACGTGGCGCGTTGCCTGGAGATCGTGTGCAGCATAGTTAATATGAATGAATGCAAATGCCGGAGAATACCGGGGGTCGTCGCAAGCGCGAAGAATAGCACTTCTCATCGCTGGCGAATAGCGGCGGACGGCGCTAAAAATTCACGTCCCCCCGCGCGCGACGTTTACGCTGACAGGTTCTCCGGGCCGCGCAGCGTGGGGCAGAACTGATACATCTCCAGCAGGATGGCAACATAATCGCGCGCTTCCGCATGCAGGTCGAACGAGTCGGGGGCAAACAGCCAGTTCTCCATCAGGCCGGAAAGATAGCTGCGCATTAAAATCGCCGCTCGCCGGGTGAGTAAATTGGCGGGCAACAGCTTCGCGGCGATGCACTCTTTCAAGGTCTGCTCGATGCGCTCGTAGCTCGCCAGGGATAACTGCCGCTGGGCCTGCTGCACCACGGTCATTTCACCGACGAATTCGCACTTATGGAAGATAATCTCCATCATCAACCGACGGCGCTCCTCTGTCACCGTCGCTTCAAGAACATAGACTAGTATCTCCCTGATAACTGAGAGTGGATCGTTAGGGAATTTTGCCCGATACTCAATTTCGAGATCGCTAATACTGGCGTCTGACAGCTCCCAAATTTCGTTGAATAAATCTGATTTATTCTTGAAATGCCAGTAGATAGCCCCCCTCGTTACACCCGCAGCTTTTGCAATTGTTGCCAACGAGGTAGATGATACGCCTTGCTGCGAAAACAGACGCAGAGCAACATCCAGAATCAGTTGCCGGGTTTCACGTGCCTGTTGTTTGGTTTTTCGTGCCATAGGTTAATGACTTTACAGAGGTTACGTTTACATACATTTGTGAATGTATGTACCATAGCACGACCATAATAGAAAGACTGTAGTGGGTTTGTGGTTGTTTGAGCCACTGAACATTTTGAAATTGGACACTCGAGGTTTACATATGAACAAAAACAGAGGGTTAACGCCTCTGGCGGTCGTTCTGATGCTCTCAGGCAGCTTAGCGCTAACAGGATGTGACGATAAACCGGCTCAACAGGGAGCCCAGCACATGCCGGAAGTCGGTATTGTGACGCTCAAATCCGCACCTCTACAAATGACCACCGAACTGCCAGGCCGCACCAGCGCCTATCGCATTGCGGAAGTCCGCCCTCAGGTCAGTGGCATTATTTTGAAACGTAACTTCGTCGAAGGTAGCGATATCCAGGCCGGCGTCTCCCTGTATCAGATCGATCCAGCCACCTATCAGGCCAGCTATGACAGCGCCAAAGGCGACCTGGCAAAAGCCCAGGCGGCGGCAAACATGGATCAACTGACGGTCAAGCGTTATCAGAAACTGTTAGGCACTAAGTATATCAGTCAACAAGACTACGATACCGCCGTCGCGACGGCGCAGCAAAGCAATGCGGCCGTGGTCGCGGCGAAAGCGGCCGTGGAAACCGCGCGCATCAATCTGGCCTACACCAAAGTCACCTCGCCGATCAGCGGCCGCATTGGTAAATCCGCGGTGACCGAAGGGGCGCTGGTGCAGAATGGTCAGTCAACCGCTCTGGCAACCGTTCAGCAGCTGGATCCGATCTATGTTGATGTCACCCAGTCGAGCAATGATTTCCTGCGCCTGAAACAGGAGCTGGCCGATGGCCGTCTGAAACAGGAAAACGGTAAAGCGAAAGTGGAGCTGGTGACTAACGACGGTCTTAAGTATCCGCAGTCCGGCACCCTGGAATTCTCGGATGTGACCGTCGACCAGACCACCGGCTCTATCACGCTGCGCGCCATTTTCCCCAACCCGGATCACACCCTGTTACCGGGGATGTTTGTCCGCGCGCGTCTGGAAGAAGGGGTTAACCCTGACGCCCTGCTGGTGCCGCAACAGGGCGTGACCCGTACGCCGCGCGGTGACGCCAGCGTCATGGTAGTGGGTGAAGGCGATAAGGTCGAAGTCCGCCAGGTCACTGCTTCTCAAGCGATTGGCGATAAATGGCTGGTCACTGACGGTCTGAAATCCGGCGATCGCGTTATCGTCACCGGCCTGCAAAAAATCAAACCAGGCGTGCAGGTAAAAGCGCAGGAAGTAGCTTCTGATGATAAACAGCAAGCCGCAGGCAACGCGCCATCAGAACAAACCAAGTCTTAACTTAAACAGGAGCCGTTAAGACATGCCTAATTTCTTTATCGATCGCCCCATATTTGCATGGGTGATCGCCATCATCATCATGCTGGCTGGGGGATTATCGATCCTCAAATTGCCGGTGGCGCAATATCCGACGATTGCGCCGCCAGCAATTTCCATTACCGCCATGTACCCCGGTGCTGACGCCGAAACCGTGCAGAACACCGTGACTCAGGTTATCGAACAGAATATGAACGGTATCGATCACCTGATGTACATGTCCTCGAATGGCGACTCCACCGGTACGGCGACCATCACCCTGACCTTCGAATCCGGTACCGATCCGGACATCGCCCAGGTTCAGGTTCAGAACAAGCTGGCCCTGGCCACCCCTCTGCTGCCGCAAGAAGTACAGCAGCAAGGGATCAGCGTTGAGAAAGCGTCCAGCAGCTTCCTGATGGTTGTCGGCGTCATTAACACCAACGGCACCATGAACCAGGACGACATTTCGGACTACGTGGCGGCCAACATGAAGGACCCGATCAGCCGTACCAGCGGCGTCGGCGACGTTCAGCTGTTCGGTTCCCAGTACGCGATGCGTATCTGGATGGATCCGAATAAACTGAATAACTTCCAGCTCACGCCGGTGGACGTGATCAGCGCGCTGAAAGCGCAGAACGCCCAGGTAGCCGCTGGTCAGTTAGGCGGTACGCCGCCGGTGAAAGGCCAGCAGCTCAACGCCTCCATCGTCGCACAGACGCGTCTGACCAATACGGAAGAGTTTGGCAACATCCTGCTGAAGGTGAACCAGGATGGTTCCCAGGTTCGTCTGCGTGATGTCGCCAAAATTGAACTGGGTGGCGAAAGCTATGACGTGGTGGCGAAGTATAACGGCCAGCCTGCGTCCGGTCTGGGTATTAAACTGGCTACCGGCGCGAACGCGCTGGATACCGCCAACGCGATCCGCGCTGAACTGGCGAAGATGGAGCCGTTTTTCCCGTCGGGGATGAAAATCGTTTACCCGTATGACACCACCCCGTTCGTGAAAATCTCTATTCACGAAGTGGTTAAAACGCTGGTGGAAGCGATCATCCTGGTCTTCCTGGTGATGTATCTGTTCCTGCAGAACTTCCGCGCCACCCTGATCCCGACCATCGCGGTGCCGGTGGTCCTGTTAGGGACCTTCGCGGTGCTGGCGGCGTTTGGCTTCTCGATAAACACCCTGACGATGTTCGGGATGGTGCTCGCCATCGGCCTGCTGGTGGATGACGCCATCGTGGTGGTCGAGAACGTCGAGCGCGTCATGGCCGAAGAAGGCCTGCCGCCGAAAGAAGCGACGCGTAAATCGATGGGGCAGATTCAGGGCGCGCTGGTAGGTATCGCCATGGTGCTGTCGGCGGTATTTATCCCGATGGCGTTCTTCGGCGGCTCAACCGGGGCCATCTATCGCCAGTTCTCCATCACCATCGTTTCCGCGATGGCGCTATCGGTACTGGTTGCGCTGATCCTGACGCCGGCGCTGTGCGCCACGATGCTGAAGCCTATTCAGAAAGGCAGCCATGGCGCGACCACGGGTTTCTTCGGCTGGTTTAACCGCATGTTCGATAAGAGCACGCACCATTACACCGACAGCGTAGGCAACATTCTGCGCAGCACCGGTCGTTATCTGGTGCTGTATCTGATCATCGTGGTGGGTATGGCGTGGCTGTTCGTTCGTCTGCCGAGCTCGTTCCTGCCGGACGAAGACCAGGGGGTGTTCCTGAGTATGGCCCAGCTGCCTGCCGGCGCCACCCAGGAGCGCACGCAGAAAGTGCTGGATGAGATGACGAATTACTATCTCACCAAAGAGAAGGACAACGTGGAATCCGTGTTTGCGGTTAACGGCTTCGGCTTCGCCGGCCGCGGCCAGAACACCGGTATCGCGTTCGTCTCGCTGAAAGACTGGAGTCAGCGTCCAGGCGATGAAAACAAAGTTGAAGCGATTACCGGTCGGGCGATGGGCTACTTCTCGCAGATTAAAGACGCGATGGTCTTCGCCTTTAACCTGCCGGCTATCGTTGAACTGGGTACCGCGACCGGCTTTGACTTCCAGCTGATTGACCAGGGCGGCCTGGGACACGAAAAATTGACCCAGGCACGTAACCAGCTGTTTGGCATGGTGGCGCAGCATCCTGACGTGCTGACTGGCGTGCGTCCTAACGGTCTGGAAGATACACCGCAGTTCAAAGTCGATATCGATCAGGAAAAAGCCCAGGCGCTGGGCGTCTCCATCAGCGACATTAACACCACGCTGGGCGCCGCCTGGGGCGGAAGCTATGTCAACGACTTTATCGACCGCGGCCGCGTGAAGAAAGTGTACATCATGTCCGAAGCGAAATACCGTATGCTGCCGGAAGACATCGGCAAGTGGTATGTTCGCGGCAGTGATGGCCAGATGGTGCCGTTCTCCGCCTTCTCCACCTCGCGTTGGGAATACGGTTCGCCGCGTCTGGAACGCTACAACGGTCTGCCATCAATGGAAATTCTTGGCCAGGCAGCGCCAGGCAAGAGCACCGGTGAGGCGATGAGCCTGATGGAAGAGCTGGCGGGTAAACTGCCGTCGGGTATTGGCTACGACTGGACCGGGATGTCTTATCAGGAGCGGCTGTCCGGTAACCAGGCCCCTGCCCTGTATGCCATCTCGCTGATTGTCGTCTTCCTGTGTCTGGCAGCGCTGTATGAGAGCTGGTCGATTCCGTTCTCGGTCATGCTGGTCGTACCGTTGGGTGTGGTCGGCGCGCTGTTAGCCGCCACCTTCCGCGGTTTAACCAATGACGTTTACTTCCAGGTTGGCCTGTTGACCACCATCGGCCTGTCGGCGAAGAACGCGATACTGATCGTTGAATTCGCCAAAGACCTGATGGAGAAAGAGGGCAAAGGGCTGATTGAGGCGACGCTTGAAGCGGTACGTATGCGTCTGCGTCCAATCCTGATGACCTCCCTGGCGTTTATCCTTGGGGTTATGCCGCTGGTTATCAGCTCCGGAGCGGGCTCCGGTGCGCAGAACGCCGTAGGTACAGGCGTAATGGGCGGGATGGTGACCGCGACGATCCTGGCAATCTTCTTCGTGCCGGTGTTCTTTGTGGTGGTGCGACGCCGCTTTAGTAAGAAATCGGAAGATATTGAGCACAGCCATCAGGTTGAGCATCATTAATCTGCACTGATGAACAAAGGGCCGCTACTGCGGCCCTTTTTTTGATCATTACCCACAGGGCACATATTGCCATTGTTTATTTTTCGCGCTGCATTTAATATATATTGATGTGTTCCCGGCTATATCTATCACGCTGTTTAGCCCTTAGGATCTTCTTACGCTCATTTACCAGGAATAATCCTAATATCATCATCACGGCCGGCGGTTTCTGAACGCGACGACTGCCTGCCTTAAGCCAATGATTGATAAGACATCTCTATTTTTCAGGCTGCGCGCCCGGGTCGGAGAATTTAATTCGTCTATTTTTAAGATAATTTCTCTCTGATAATTGTAATTTTTCGTAATAGCACGATGAAATCTGTTGGAGAGTGGATTATAGTTAAATCAGCAGGATTACTCAGTTAGTGTCAGGTCAGTTAGTCGTGTTCATCCCACAACGGTGTTTGTTAGTCGTCGTTTAAACCACTCAAAAGGGGATGCGTTATGGACGAATACTCGCCAAAAAGACATGATATCGCACAACTACGCTTTCTCTGCGAAACGCTGTATCATGACTGCCTTGCAAACCTGGAAGAGAGCAACCATGGCTGGGTCAACGACCCGACATCGGCTGTCAATCTCCAGTTAAATGAACTGATCGAGCACATTGCCACATTCGCCCTTAATTATAAAATTAAGTACGCTGAGGATAATAAGCTGATCGCTCAGGTTGACGAATATCTGGACGATACATTTACGTTGTTCAGTAACTACGGCATTAACTCTACGGATTTGCAAAAGTGGAAAAAATCCGGTAATCGGTTATTTCGTTGTTTTGTCAACGCCAGCCGGGAAAATCCGGCCAGTCTTTCGTGTTAGGATTATTACAATCAAAAGGTGGAATTATGTCTGATAAGCCATTAACTAAAACAGACTATTTGATGCGCTTACGCCGTTGCCAGACAATTGACACGCTGGAGCGCGTCATTGAAAAAAACAAATATGAACTTTCTGATAATGAGCTGGCGGTATTTTACTCAGCCGCCGATCATCGTCTGGCTGAACTGACCATGAATAAGCTGTACGATAAGATCCCGACGTCCGTCTGGAAATTTATCCGCTAATTACCGCGCCCGACGCGGTCTGCTGACCGGGCGGTAATCGCCAGCCTCAGCAGGGTATCTTTGTGATAGTCATCACATCATTTAGCCAACAGCAAACCTGTAACCGGTTTCTTTTTTATACTGCTGCGGCCATCTAACGTCAGGTATAAGGAAGACCAATGAGTGAAGAAAAACGCAAAATGATCGCCGGTGAGGTCTATTTATCTGGCGACCCAACGCTACGCGCCGATCGCCTGCGCGCCAGACAGCTGCTGCACCGTTATAATCATTCCGCCCCGGATGTGCAGGAAGAACGTCAGCGTATTCTCGCCGAGCTGCTCGGTCGCGCTGGCGATGCGTATATCGAGCCAAGCTTTCGCTGCGACTACGGCTACAATATCTTTCTCGGCGCCGGTTTTTACGCCAATTTTGACTGCGTGATGCTGGACGTCTGTCCTATCCATATTGGCGATAACTGCATGCTGGCCCCGGGCGTCCATATCTATACCGCCACCCATCCGCTGGATGCGGAGGCCCGAAACAGCGGCCAGGAATATGGCAAACCGGTGACCATTGGCCACAATGTGTGGATTGGCGGTCGGGCGGTGATCAATCCCGGGGTGACCATTGGCGATAATGCGGTCATCGCGTCCGGAGCGGTGGTCACTAAAGACGTCCCCGCCAGTACCGTTGTCGGCGGCAACCCGGCGCAGATCATCAAGCGCCTTCCGCCGCCAAATGCGTAACTGTTATGCTTTTCTGTAACCGATCTGTTACTTTCTCCGCAGAATACTGCAACATAAAATAGCCTTCAGGCTGAGCCTGCCACGCCCGAACCACCGGGCGCACGGGGCAGGCTTATTGCAGAATTCGGGGACCAAGATGACAGAAATACAACGCCTGCTAACTCACACCATTGACGAACTGAACGTGCAGGAAAAACGCGATAATCGCCCGCGTTTTAGCATCAGTTTTATCCGTAACCATCCGGGCCTGTTTGTTGCCATGTATGCCGCGTTTCTGGCGACGCTGGTGGTGATGCTGCGCTCTGAAACGCTGGTGGATTCGGTCTGGTTGTTGGTGGTGCTGTTCATCCTGTTCAACGCTTTTTTCTTCTTTGACGTCTATCCACGCTATCGTTACGAAGATATCGATGTCCTCGACTTTCGCGTGTGTTACAACGGCGAATGGTACAACACCCGCTTTGTCCCCCGACAGCTGATCGACCGTATTCTGCAGTCGCCGGACGTCGATAGCGAGCAGAAGGCGCAGCTTAAAAAAATGGTCGACACCAAAGGCGATCTCTCCTTTTACGATGTCTTTACGCTGACCCGAGCCGGTACTGCGCAATAAGACGATTCAGCGTCCGCAGCGCCAGCGGATAGCGGGAAGCAGAAGTATTGCCATACCCCAGCACCAGCCCGCTCCGCCCCCGCCGCGGGTCGAGATAGAAATGACTTAGCGCAGCGGGCGCCAGCTGAAACTGACGCGCCTGCTGCGCTATCGCGCGATCGTCGATCCCCTCGATGGCCAGCGTCAGATGGAGCCCCCCTTCCCCACCAAGGACTTCGCACGGCACGGTGATCTCTTGCGCCAGCGCCTCGCGCAGCAGCTGCTGACGTTTGCGGTACAGACGACGCATCGCCGCCAGATGACGCGCATAGTGCCCCTTCTCGATAAAGCTGGCCAGCGCCCGCTGTTCAGCGCGGTGCCCTCCGCGCAGCAGCGCGCCAATGGCCCCCTGAGCGGCATCCGCCAGCGCGGGCGGCATTACCATAAAACCGATACGCAGCGCCGGAAAAAGGGTTTTGCTGAAGGTGCCGAGATAGACCACCGGGGCATCCGGGACCATTCCCAGCATCGCCGGGATCGGCTCTCCGCTGTGGCGAAACTCGCTGTCGTAGTCATCCTCCACAATCCACGCGCCGTGCCGATGGGCATACTCCACCAGCGCCAGACGCCGCGCGGCGCTCATAACGCTCCCAAGGGGATACTGATGAGAGGGAGAGGTAAAAATCAGCCGGGGTGGCTCTGCCGCGCCGTTGGTCATACACATCCCTTCATGATCGACGGCCATCCCGCAGACCTGCAGCCCCGCCCGCTGGAAACCACTCCTGGCGCCCAGGTATCCCGGCTCTTCCTGCCACACGCTGTCGCCCGGGTTGGTCAACAGCGAGGCGCATAAGTTGACCCCTTCCAGCGCCCCCTCGGTGATGACGATCTGCCGGATATCGCACTGAATACCCCGGGAGAGCGCCAGATGGCGAGCGATCGCCTCCCGCAGTTGGGGATCGCCCGCGGCCTCACCGTAGCCCAGCAGCGTGCTGCCCTCGTCGCGCAATGCTTTATCCATTAACCGCCGCCACAGCGGCAGCGGGAAATAGTTCACCGCCGGCATGCCAGGCGTAAACGGCAGCGCCGGCGAGTCACGGCGCATAGCGGCTGGCAGCCCCTGCAGCCGCTCAGACAGCACAACGGGTGGCGCGTTTACCTCCTGCCGGCGGCTGGCGGCGAGCGGCACAACCTGCGTCCCCTGACGGCTTCGCGTCAGGTATCCTTCCAGCGTCAGCTGCTCCAGTGCGGCATTCACCGTATTGCGCGACAGATGCAGTCGACCGGCAATCACGCGCGATCCTGGCAAACGGCAGCTGGCCGCCAGAGTTCCCTGCAGGATGGCATGGCGCAAAGTGTGGTAAAGGGCGCGCTGCAGGGTTTCGTCCGTTCGCTGCCGCATCCCCTGCGTCACCAATCCATAAAACGCATCGTCCGGTATGTTCATGTCACCTCCTCGTGGATCCATAAAAACATACTCTGGTGGCACTTTTTATGGAACCACCCAGCGCGTACGCTGCCTGTACATCCCCAATAAGGAAACCGCAATGTGTGAATACAATCAGTTTGGACAGGCGCTCGGCGCCGCGCTGCCCGACTGGCAACCCCGCCCCTGGCCAACGCGGCAGGTTCTTCAGGGCAGCCGCTGTCGGCTCGAACCGCTCACCCTCGCCCACGCCAGCGATCTGTTTGCTGCCCACCAGCTGGCGCCCGACGCCCGCAGCTGGACGTGGCTGCTGCGCGAACCGGAAACCAGTCTGGCTGAATTTAGCGCCTGGGTGGCGCAGGTTTCGACGCTGACCGATCCTATCCATTTCGCCGTCGTTGACCAGCAGCGCGGGACGGCGGTCGGGTCGCTGGCGTTAATGCGCATCGATGCCAACCACGGCGTGGTCGAGGTGGGGCATGTCCATTTCTCTCCGTTGCTGAGCCGAACGGCTATGGCCACCGAAGCGCACTGGCTGTTGATGCAGTATGTTTTCGGGACGCTCGGCTACCGTCGCTATGAATGGAAATGCAATAGCCTCAATACGCCGTCAGGCCGGGCGGCAAGGCGACTGGGATTTCAGTACGAAGGACGTTTTCGTCAGGCGCTGGTGAGCAAAGGACACAACCGGGACACGGACTGGTTTTCAGTGATTGATGGCGAATGGCCGCAGCTGGATAGCGCCATGCGCCAATGGCTGGCCGCCGACAATTTTACCGCCGACGGCCAGCAGCGCCGTCCCCTGGAAAGCTTCCGTTAACGACGTTTTTTGCGCCCCTGCACCACTTTAAAGCGGGGGTTGCTCTTACAGATCACGTACAGCCGCCCTTTGCGTTTGACCAGCTGGCAATCCGGGTGGCGCTGTTTGGCGCTGCGTAATGAGTTAACGACCTGCATCATGCCTTCCTTTTTGCATCAATAAAGCCGCCGAAGCGCTGGCGGAAACGGGCCGCGCTACCCTCGCTGGCGAACGTTTTTTGTTTGCCGGTGTAGTAAGGATGCGATTTCGATGAGACATCGATCGTCACATACGGATACGTCTCACCGTCGAGCTCAATCACGCGTTCGGTGCGGATGGTTGAGCCAACTTTAAAATATTCATTGGCGCTGGTGTCGTGAAACACCACCGTGCGATAGGGAGGATGGATATGGGCTTTCATGATGACCTCGTCATTATGTTATAACATAACAATTAAATTACGCCGTTCCACGACAAAGATCAACCATGGTTATATCAGGGGTAATAACAAAGAGGCGAGTTTCCTCGCCTTTGACTTCAGGGCGCCAGACGGTGGGCGATAGCACGAAGTTGCTCCGCGATAGCCTGCAGATCTTTCCCCTGCTCGACTCTGGCGCCGCTGGAATGGCGAATCACCAGGCGCGCCGGCAGGATGGATGAGGTATGCGCCGCGCCGCTGGTACTGGCGAGGATCCGCCGCACCGCCTCTTTACCCTGCAGGTCGAGGTCCAGCGATACCGTACTCAATGCCGGATAGAAAAAGGAGCTTTCATAGGTATCGTCATAGCCAATCACCGATTTCTCTCCCGGCACCGCCACCTGATGCTGATGGAAGGCGCTGAGCACCCCCAGCGCCATTTGGTCATTGCCCACCAGCACAGCGCTGAAGTTCGGCGTTTCACGCAGCATCTGCAGCGCGCCGGCGTAGCCGCTTTGCGCATCCCAGTTGCCGTGCAGGACGGTCACCGGCTTCAGGCCGTAGCCATCCAGGGTCTCCAGCCAGCTTTTCAGCCGCAGTTTGGCCGATACGGAGCTGTCCGGCCCCGCCAGCAGCGCGATCTCCCGATGCCCCATCTCGTAGAGATATTTGACGCTGGCCCGGGTGCCGTCCGCCGGGTTAAACGAAACGTTAAACACGGAGCTGTAGGGATCAACATCGAGAAACAGGCAGACGATATCATCATTGTCAGCGGCGATTTTCTGCGCCTGTTCGGTCTCCAGCGGCACGTTGATAATGACCTTATCCACCCGCTGAGACTTCAGCTCATTGATGGAATCCTGGATGCTTTGGTTGACGCTCTCATCGATCATCGAAATCAGGACCTGGTAACCTTCCAGATTGGCATAGCGTTTTACCGCCGCCGCTACCTGGGAGGGGGCATGCCAGGCCAGCGAAATCGTCACCAGCCCCACCGTCTGGCTCTCCTTCCCCACCAGCTGCTGCGCCAGCCGGTTGGGCACATAGCGTAGAGCCTCTATCGATTTCTCCACCTTGCGGCGCGTCGCTTCGGATACATTGGCAGATTTGTTGAGTACCCTGGACACGGTCTGGTAAGAGACACCCGCATGACGTGCGACGTCTTCCAGAGTAGCGCTTTTAGACTTCATGGTCCGGTTCCTTATGTTGTTATCCCATGATTGTAACAGGGGCCATTTGAAAAAACGCTCACCGCCACTTCTCACCGCAAAATTAGACCACAAAAAGTATTACGTTCACAACCAGGTTAATTGTGAATCACCTCACTCATCACAACAAAAACCAGCGTTATTATTTGCACTTAGTCACACAATAATCACATCACGTTTGCCTGAAGTTACATTTAGGCATTTTATGACATCAGTTATGTGAACGTAATACAAAACAATAAGAGGATAGAGATGAATACGACACTGCGCGCCCTTTCCACAGCATTAGCCGCTGCGCTAATCACCCCTTCCGCCTTTGCGGCTACCGCTGCGATCCCGACCGTTGATTTTCATGGCTATTTGCGCGCCGGGGTTGGGGTCTCCGGCGACGGTAGCGAAGCGGAATGGCAAAAGAACAAGCTGGGCCGGTTGGGGAACGAATCGGATACCTATGGCGAACTGGAATTGGGCTCCGAGGTCTACAAAAAAGATGATGTCAGTTTCTATCTCGACAGCATGGTCAGCATGGTCTCCGATGGCTCTAACGATAATGAAACCACGTTGAACGATGACGCGCAGTTCGGCTTACGTCAGCTGAATCTGCAGATCAAAGGGCTGATCCCGGGCGATCCGAATGCGGTGATCTGGGGCGGCAAACGTTACTATCAGCGTCACGATCTGCACATCATCGATACCAAATACTGGAACATTTCCGGCTCCGGGGCCGGGGTGGAAAACTACACCCTTGGCCCGGGCGCCGTCTCGCTGGCGTGGATCCGCGGCGATGCCAACGACGTTGACTATCGCGTCGATGGCGACAGCAACGTCAATATCAACTATATCGATTTACGCTATGCGGGATGGAAGCCGTGGTCCGGGTCGTGGACCGAATTCGGCATCGACTACGCCATGCCGAACACCACCAAAAAACAGGACAGCTACGGCGGGCTGTACGATGCCGAAAATGGCGTGATGCTAACCGGTGAAATCAGTCAGGATATGCTGGGCGGCTATAACAAAACCGTGCTGCAGTATGCCAACAAAGGGCTGGCGCAGAATATGGTCTCCCAGGGCGGCGGCTGGTACGATATGTGGAACTACGTGAATGACGCCACCGGCTATCGCGTGATTAACACCGGTCTGATCCCCATTACCGAGAAGTTCTCCATCAACCACGTTCTGACCTGGGGCTCGGCGGATGATATTACCGACTACACCGACAAAACGCGGATGCTGTCGCTGGTCGCCCGCGGGCAGTATCAGTTCACCGACTACGTGCGCCTGATTGGCGAAGTCGGCGGTTTCTATCAGAAAGACAGCTACAACAATGGCACCAGTTACAAACAGGCCGGTGAGAAATATACCATTGCGCTGGGTCTGGCGGACGGGCCGGACTTTATGTCACGTCCGGAATTACGTATTTTCGCGTCGTATCTGAATGATTCCGAAGATGGTAAACCATTTGAAGACCAGACGGCGAATAATACCTGGAATTTCGGCGTGCAGGTTGAAGCCTGGTGGTAATATCGCTCTGGTAAGAAAAATACGTTATTGATATCTCCAACGCTAAGGTCATTAATTACCCTCCGGTAATCATTATTGCCACTGCTGTCTTTGTCTTATTTTCGGGATAACCTGTTTTCAGGTTATCCCATTTTATTTATTTCCGCGCGGCAAAATGGTCATCCAGCAATTGACGTAGCGCATCGGACTGCTTACCGAAAATAGCATGAACCTGCTGACCAAGAATAATGACGCCCAGCGCGCCCTGCTGCTGTAATGCGTCAGAGTCCACGGCCGCCAGATGACGAACCGTTACCCGCAGACGGGTAATACAGGCGTCCACTTGGGTAATATTCGCTTCACCGCCGAAGGCCTGAATCAGCGCCTCGATTTGCTGTTTTTCCGCTTCGCTTAACGGCTGTGCCGGACGCGCAGGCGAGAAATAGTGCAGGAAAGATTTTAAACTCACCATCATAAACTCCAGGGTAATAGATAAAAAAAAGCCTGCTCGTCAGAGCAGGCGTGGAGAAAAAGGATTACGCGTGGCGACGGAGAATACGGCAATCCCATGCTGACAGGGTCAGCGGGTCCGACACCGCCGCGTCGGTCAGGCAATCCCGATACCCTGGCGGCAGGCTCAGGGTATGGCTTTGCGCGCTGTAGTTCTGCAGGAAGACAAACGTACTCTCACCGTCGGTGCGCGCGGTGGCCACCACTCCGGGCGGTAAATCCGCCGCGATCGCCCGCGGCAGCGCCAGCTCCTTGCTCAGGGCGGCAAAAAAGTCGCGCTGGAAGGCCAAATCGTTGCGGGAGGCCACATGCCAGGCTTTACCTTTCCCGAAGCCGTTCACCGTCACCGCTGGCCTTCCGGCATAAAAATCATCCCGGTAGGTGGCCAGCGTCTGCGCGCTTTCGGTATGGATCAGTTCACAGAGATGGCGCACCTGATAGGGGCCCTGAAGTCCGCACTGATTCCCGGCCAGGCCCTGCACCAGATTAAACTCGCCGTCATTCAGACAGTCGATCTCCTCCGCCCAGATGCCCAGAAGATTGCGCAGCGGGCCCGGGAAGCCGCCGAGATAGCAGAGATCGGACTCGTTGACGATGCCGGTCCAGTAGGTAGTCACCAGATGGCCGCCGCTGGCGACGAACGCCTCCGCCCGCCCGGCAAAGCCGTCGCGCACCATGTATAACATCGGGGCGATCACCAGCCGGTACGGCGTTAAATCAGCGTCGGCGTCAATCACATCGACGGCGATGCCCTGCTCCCAGAACGGACGGTAGTGCTCATTGACCGTCTTCTCATACTCCATACCCAGATTGCGCGGCCCCTGGGCGTCATCAAGCGCCCAGCGGTTCTGCTGGTCGAAGATAATCGCCACTTTCGCCTCGATGCGACACCCCCTCACCGCCGGCAGCTTGCTGAGGATCTCGCCGAGCTGGCTGACTTCACGGCCAATGCGGGTATCAATATGCCCAACGTGGTCGACCACCGCGCCGTGGAATTTCTCAACCGAACCACGGCTCTTGCGCCACTGGAAATACTGCACCGAGTCGGCGCCATGCGCCACCGCCTGTAGCGAAGAGAGAATATGCATCCCCGGTTTCTTCAGTTTGCTGGTCGGCTGCCAGTTGGTGGCACCCGGCGTGGACTCCATCAGCACAAACGGCTGGCCGCCCTTCAGGCTGCGCATCATGTCGTGATACATCGCGGTATAGCAGGCCAGCGCGGTTTCGTCTTTGTCGCGGTGCCACATCGGATAGCTGTCCCAGGAGATAAAGTCCAGCACCTCCGCCAGCTGCCAGTAGTCGTAATCGTAAAAATACTCCATAAAGTTGGTGGTCACCGGCAGGGCGGCATTCGCCGCCTTCAGCGGGGCGATTTCATGGCGGCAGAAATCGGTCACCTGGGCGGTATTAAAGCGATGCCAGTCCAGATTCAGGCCGTGGATCGACACTTCGCCCTGCGGCGCAGGCGATTCAATCTGCGACCAGTCGCTGTAGGTATGGCTCCAGAAAGTGCTCCACCAGGCCTGGTTGAGATTCTCCAGGGTCTGGTACCGCGCCTTCAGCCAGTCGCGAAAGCGAGTCTGGCAGCGCTCGCAATGACATTCGCCGCCATATTCATTGGAAATATGCCAGCCCAGCACCGCCGGATGCGCAGAATAGCGCTCTGCCAACAGGGTATTGATTTTAAGGGTCTTCTCACGATACACCGGCGATGACATACAGTGGTTGTGACGGCCGCCGTGCAGGGCTGGCACCCGATCGCGCCCCACCCGCAGAACCTGCGGATAGCGCTGTGACATCCACGCCGGACGCGCGCCGCTCGGCGTGGCCAGAAAAACATGAATGCCGGCGGCATACAGTTTATCGAGGATAGTATCCAGCCAGGCGAAATCAAATACCCCTTCGCGCGGCTCAAGTTTCGCCCAGCTAAATATTCCCACCGACATCACATTACATTTTGCCTGCTGCATCATGGCAATGTCTTTATCAATAATATCGGGGTCATTCTCCCATTGTTCCGGGTTATAATCTGCGCCATGCAGCAGCGTATTAACCTTTGGATGTAAAGGTGCAAATTTATTCATAATAAACTTCCTGAAAAGAACGACAAAAAATTAATTAAATACTTTTACCGACGGCAATACTTTTCCCTGGCAATCAAATAGCGCCTGATTTTCACGCGCATTGCCTTCTTTCCATTCGTCATGGATATATTTCATCCCCGCCGGGGTGGCCCAGGTATTTCCCGGAACGGCAATCCACGTGGGCTCCCAGTAAAAAATCCCTTTGCCGCGCTGGTCGGGAACATCGATGACCGCCTGCATCAGATCGTGGATATAGCGATATTGTCCCTGCACGCTGGCGGGATATCCCCCGTCCTTTTCCTCTTTGGCCTGGAAACTGTTTTCCGCGTTATCGCAATTGGCCAGGGTATAGGCATAGGCCGCCTCGACGACAATAACGTCTTTGTTATAGCGTTTGCTGATGTCATCCATATTGGCCTTCAGGGCGCTGATCGGCCCGTTCCAGTAGGTGTACATCGACAAACCGATCACGTCATACGGCACATGGCGTTTCTCTATTTCGTCAAACCACCAGCGGAAGGTATCGTTTTTGGTCCCTTCAGCCAGATGCAGCATGATTTTCACCTGCTCGCCGTTGTGCAGGTTCGCCTTCAGGCCATCAATGGCCGCGTTCAGCAGACCAGCCAGCCGGTCGAACTCTCCGCCCCCCTGCCCCCAGCTTTTCCCTTCCGGCCACAGCATACCGCCATTGATCTCATTGCCGATCTGCACCATATCCGGCAGGACGCCCGCCTGCTTAAAGCGGGCGATGGTATCCCGGGTATAGTCATGAATCGCCGTTTTCAGCTGCGGGTAATCCATCTTTTCCCAGGCCTTCGGTTTGAACTGCTTGCCGGGATCGGTCCAGAAATCGCTGTAATGAAAGTCGAGCAGCAGCTTCATTCCCTGGGCTTTCGCGCGTTTCGCCAGCGCCAGGGTCGTGGCCAGATCGTTATTCCCGCCGCCATAGCCCTCGCCGCTTGCCGATTGCGGATCCACCCACAGGCGGAGGCGAACATAGTTGACGCCGTTCTCTTTCAGAATGGCGATCGGATCCTTACGCTGGTTATTCTGGTCGTAGAAGGTCGCCCCGTGCTTTTCAGCATCCAGCAGCGTGGAGATATCCGCGCCTTTAATAAAGTCCGCCGGCATGCCCTGAAAGGCGCGGGTTTCAAGCGCGTCCGCCGCCAGCGAAGGGGGGGAAAAACTGCATGCCAGACAAACCGCAAGCCATGCGGGTGTAAATCTTTTCATGTGCTTATCCTTTAGTACTGCCCGAGGTCAGGCCGGAGACGAAGTATTTTTGTAACGCCAGATAGAGGATCGCGACCGGCACGGCAATCAGCACCGCCCCCGCCGCGTAGGTGGTGTAGCTGGCCCCCATTTTTTGCGCCACCAGGTTATACAGACCGATAGGCAGGGTGTATTTATCCGGGGTACGCAGGATGGTGCTGGAGAGGATGAAATCCCCCAGCGGGCCGGTGAAGGAGAACAGCGCCACCACCGCGAGGATCGGCCTCGACAACGGCATGATGATCTCGATAAAGATGCGAAAGCTGCTGGCGCCGTCCATGCGGGCGGACTCATCCAGATCTTTGGGGATCGCGTCGAGATACCCCTTCATCAGCCAGGTGTTCATCGGGATCATTCCCCCGACGTAGATCAGCACCAGCGCCAGATGGCTGTTAATCAGGCCAAGCAGTTGCGACAGCACAAAGATGGCAATCAGCGCGGAAAACTGCGGGATCATCTGCAGCAGCAGGAACAGCATCAGCCCGTTCTGCCGCCCTTTAAAGCGGAAGCGGGAGAAGGCGTAGGCGGTAAAGCTGACGCTAATCAGGGTCAGCACCATGGTCAGGAAGCTGATTTTCATCGAGTTCCAGTACCAGGTAAGGTAATTCACATTGCCATTGAACAGATCGGCATAGTGCTGGAACGACAGATTTTCCGGAATGATCGAGGTACTCAGCAGGCTATTGCCGGCGTTCAGCGACGCCCCGACGGTCCAGACCAGCGGATAGATAATCACCACCGAGACCAGGATAACCACCAGCCAGGTGAGAGAGAGTCGGATCCACTTTTCGCGTTTAATACTGGGTGATTGAGCCATGTTGCTTCCCTTACGCCATGTCGTCATTTTTGAAGGATTTGGTGGCGCGGAACTGCCACAGCGCCAGGCCGACGACGAAGATCGACAGCAGGATAGTGATGGTCGCCGCGATGGCGTACTGCGACGAGGACATCGTCAGCTTATAGATCCACGACACCAGAATATCCGTCCCGCCGGCGTTAGATCCCGCCACCGCAGGGCCGCCGTTGTTAAACAGATAAATGATGTTGAAATTATTAAAGTTGAAGGTGTACTGGGTGATGATGATCGGCGCGATCGCGTACAGCACCAGCGGCAGGGTGATGGTGCGCAGGCGGGTAAAGGCGCTGGCGCCGTCCATCGTCGCCGCTTCATACAGATCGTCCGGGATCGCCTGCAGCACGCCGGTGGTCATGGCAAAGACAAACGGGAAGCCAAGCCAGGTCTGCATCATGATCAGCGCGGTTTTGGTCCAGAACGGGTCGGTCAGCCATGCCTTTGGACTGATGCCGAAGAATGACAGGATCGCGTTGTTAATCACCCCGAAGGAGTCATTGAACATCCCGGCAAAGACGAGGATGGTGACAAACCCCGGCACCGCCCACGGCAAAATAAAGATAGTGCGGATCAGCGGCTTAAAGCGCAGATCTTTTTGGTTCACCAGAATCGCCAACAGCACGCCCACCGTACACTGCAGGGTGGTCGCCAGCAGCGTCCACACCACGGTCCACTGCAGCACATCCAGGAAGGTGGAGCGCCAGATGGAGAGGGTGAAAATATTGACGAAGTTTTTCAGGCCCACCCAGTCCACCAGCTTCGCCGGCGGCGTGTGGTACAGGTTATAGTTGGTGAAGGCGATGGCGAAACCAAACAGAATGGGAAAGATCACCACAAAGACCAGCAGAATAAAGCCTGGCGTGATCATCAGGTACGGGAAGCCGTCGCTCAGCAGCATCTGGTACTGCTTACGCACGCTGTTCAGCGCGACCCCCTCATCGCGTTTTTTGCCGTTCAGCCACGCGTCCCGCAGCGAGAGAAAATAGATCAGCACGCCAAAAGCGACGATCAGCACGCTGATAATCCCCTCCGCTAACAGGAAGATAGAGTTATCCCGGGGCACCTCTTCACCCAGGGTATAGAGCCCCCACAGCCCCTCGCGCAGGAAATCATAAAAAATACCCAGAAAGCTGCTCAACAACACCAGGAAGACCAGCCCCTTCAGCCACTGGCGATGATAAAACTGGCCGAAACCCGGCACGATTGCCAGCAGCAGGCCGCACCACGCATGGCGCCCGGGCCCGCGCGCGTCGCTAAAATTTTCGCTGGAATGGATGCTCACACTCGACTCCTTCTACAAACGGGAGGTCCCCCTCCCGCTCGGTGACTTCACGTGACGGTAAATTACTGATTGCTGGCCTGCATCGCTTCGATCTGCATCTTGATCTGTTTCACCGCGTTATCGAGCGCGGCCTGCGGCGCCTGCTTGCCGGTGAGGCTCAGTTCAAGCGCGGCATTAGCCGGCCCCCACACTTCCCCCATCTCCGGAATGCCCGGCATGGCCATCGCCCTCGCCGACTGTACGGCAACGGCGCTGGCCTTTTCGTCATTTTTAATCACCGGGTCGTCAATCATCGCCTTCAGCGGCGGGATTTCGCCGGTGGCGACATAGCGGGCTTTTACATACTGCGGCTGGTTGATGAACTCGATAAACTGTTGCGCCAGCGCCTTGTCTTTACTCCAGGTCGATACCACGTAACCCTTAACGCCGAGGAAGGAGCTCATCGGCTTGCCGTCCGGCAGGGTCGGCAGCGGCACCACGCCATAGTTGATACCGGCGGCTTCATACGGCTGGAAGGCCCAGGGGCCGTTGATCACCGCCGCCGCTTTTTTCTCGGTAAACAGCGAATCAATGGCGTTCAGCCCGTTATCGCCGAGGATCCCTGCAGGGAAGGCCTTCTCGGCATAGAACTTTTTCAGGAAGGTCACGGCTTCCACGGCGCCGGGAGTATTGAGCCCCACCTGCTGCGGGTTGAAACCGCCGCCGTCGTTCTTCGCGAAGATATAGCCGCCCATCGGGCCAATGGCGCCCCAGCTGTAGTAGATCTGATCAAACTTCGCCAGCAGGCCGTATTTGTTCTGCTCGCGCTGGGTCTTCGAGTAGTCCAGCCAGGCCTGCAGGCTGTCCAGCGGCTTGTCGATCAGGTCCTTGTTGTAGATAAGCACCAGGGTTTCCACCGCTTTCGGGATGCCGTACAGCGCGTTGTCCATGCGGAAGGCATTGATAGAGGCTGGCGTAAAGGCATCCTGTTTCGCCTGCTCGACGTTGAGCGGCGAGAGAAGCCCCTGAACGACGGCGCCGCCGAGCTGGTCATTCGGGATCACCAGCACGTCCGGCCCAATGCCCGCCGGGCCGTCGAGGCGCAGTTTTTCCAGCTGCTGGGCATAAGGCATCTCCTGCAGATTGACCTTCACGTTGTACTGCTTCTCAAAATCGCTGACCGCGGTTTTGATGCCAGTGGATTTTTTAATGTCTTCCCAAACGTTGAGCTGCCCGGCGGCATGCGCCTGCAGGCTGGTAAGTTGCCCCGCCGCGAGGGTGGTAAGGATCAGTGCAGCAAGCGTGTTCTTTTTCATTATCAACCTCATGTGAAGGTATAACAATTTAATGGTTTTTATTTGAATTACGTCTGTCAGCTAGAAAAAAAATCATTTCAAACTGCGTTGTTACATAGAAAACAGACACCGATTCGCTTTTGTTATACGCTACGCTTTGATTAGGGATAAAACTACCATAAGCTGCCAGTTGTGTGATCATCCTTGCAGAAATGAAACGCCGCTGTATGGCGCAAAATCCGCGGAAGTTATAGTCAGGACATGATTTTAGCGCTGTTGAATATCGTCACGCTGTTTTGTTACACGTAATACAATTTCACTCAACTCAGCGACACGCCAACGGCAAACAACGGCTACTCACTTCGGGGAATGTGGATGTCCAATATACGACTGAGGAATGTCACCAAAAGGTTCGGCAGCACGGTGACGCTGCACCAGGTCAATCTCGATATTGAAGATGGCGAGTTTGCGGTCTTCGTCGGCCCTTCCGGCTGTGGAAAATCGACGCTGTTACGTATGATTGCCGGGCTGGAAGAGGTTAGCGACGGGGAAGTGCTGATCGGCGATGAGGTGATGAACGATGTGGTCCCCGCCCGCCGCGGCGTGGCGATGGTTTTTCAGTCCTACGCGCTCTACCCGCACATGACGGTGGCGGAGAATATGGGCTACGGGCTGAAGGTGAATAAAGTGCCGAAAGCGGAGATCCGTCGCCAGGTGGAAATGGTGGCCAAAACGCTGCAGCTCTCTCACCTGCTGGACCGTAAACCGAAGCAGCTCTCCGGCGGCCAGCGGCAGCGCGTGGCCATTGGCCGCGCTATCGTGCGTAATCCCCGGGTGTTTATGTTCGATGAGCCGCTTTCTAACCTCGACGCGGAACTGCGCGTCGATATGCGCCTGCATATTGCCCGCCTGCACCAGGAGCTGAAGACCACCATGGTGTATGTCACGCACGATCAGGTGGAGGCGATGACTCTCGCTGATAAAATCGTGGTCATGAACTACGGAAAGGTTGAACAAATGGGTTCGCCGATGGCGCTTTACTACAATCCGGTCAACAAATTCGTCGCCGGTTTTATCGGCTCGCCAAAGATGAACTTTTTACCCGCCACCGTCAGCGACTGGCAGCCAGAGCGTTTAACGGTCACCCTCGCCCAGGACCATCAGCTCACCCTGAACGTTGCCACCCAACCGCTTAACCCCGGCGCCGCGGTAACGCTGGGGATCCGGCCAGAGCACCTCACGCCTGAAGTCTCCACCGGTACCGTGGTGGAGTTTCAATGTGAAGTGGTGGAACGTCTGGGCAACAATACCTACCTGTTCGGCCAGTGCTATGGTCACGATAACGTCAAGGTTCTGCTGCCCGGCGACGTCCATTTCCGCCCGTGGCAGAAGATTAATCTGGCCTTCGATGACCGCTTCTGCATGGTGTTTGATGAGAACGATCTGCGCATCAGCGCCGATATCACGGCACCAGACGCGCACTAAGCCAACATATTGCTGTCATCTGCGCAGCGTATGCTGCGACTGAATGCCGGAATACATCCTGCCCGGCATTCACACCCTCATTTTTATTCTGCTGCATCGGAATCGTCCTTCTCTCCCGGCATCGCAGGCTATTGTGATGCCGGTTTTTTTCCCCACACAGCGCGATTTCTCCCACTGCGCCCGGTTTATCTTTCGCATATACTGATGACACCCGGCGAACGATAAGGACACAGGCATGAGGACCCGGCATCTGATGGCGCTGTTTACAGGGGTGCTGATACTGGCCATCATCCTGCCCATCTCGCTCAGCATCTGGCAGGCGGCGCGGCAGGCCAAAATGCAGTTCTATCGTGAACTGGATGATTATTCCAACCGCATCGTCGTCCGCACGCTGCAGGTCGCCGATCAGGCCCGGGAAGCGCTGCGGGAGGCCGATGCACATACAGGCTCGTCCTGTAGCCCTGAACATCTGCTCATGCTCCGCCGGATCGCCTATACCCACCGCTACGTTCAGGAAGTGCTCTGGCTGCTGAATTCCGTACCGCAATGTTCCTCCCTGGAAGACCATAGCGTCGCGGTGACCTTCCCGCCACCGGACCACATTGCCTCCGACGGCTATCGCACCTGGCTGACCTCGATTAACGATCTTGGCCTCAATCACCAGATGACGGCCATGGCCAGCCAGCAGCATATGGTAATGATCGATCCCATCTCCTTCATTGATGTGGTGCCCGCCAGCGAGGAGAAGATCCATACCATGCTGTTTGGTTTGGACCATCTGAAAATGGTGATCAGCAGCCAGCCGCTGCCGGCGAAGGTCTGGCAACGGATTAAAGACCCGCACCTGAATATGCTTACCCTGGATAATACGGTCTACCGGATCCAGCGCATTCCCGAGCTGGGATCCGGCATTGTGACCTGGTCATCCACCCTGCCCCTGCAGCAGCACATACGGCAGCAGTTGATCTTCTGGCTCCCGGCCGGCATCTTCACCAGCCTGCTTGCCACCTGGCTGCTGCTGCGCCTGCTGAGACACCTGCGTTCACCGCGCAACAGTATGCTTGACGCCCTCAATTCCCAGGCGATTCAGGTTCACTATCAGCCGATTATTTCATTGCAGGACGGGAAAATCGCCGGAGCCGAAGCGCTGGCGCGCTGGCAGCAACCCGACGGTACCTATTTATCGCCGGATATCTTTATTCCCCTGGCCGAGCAGACCGGACTGATCACCCAGTTGACGGAAGATATCGTCAGGAAAATTTTCGCCGATCTGGGCCCCTGGCTGAGGCAGCGGCCGGAAGTGCATATCTCCATCAACCTGTCGGTGGATGACTTACGCTCTCCCATCCTGCCCACGCTGTTACACGATCAGCTGCAGCACTGGGGGATCGCCGCCGAACAGATCATCCTTGAGATCACCGAGCGCGGGTTTGTCGACCCGGAGACCACCATGCCGGTGATCGCTCACTACCGTCAGGCTGGCCATCGGATCTCGATTGACGATTTCGGTACCGGCTACTCCAGCCTGAGCTATCTGCAGAAGCTGGACGTCGACACGCTGAAAATCGATAAATCCTTTGTCGATACCCTCGAGTACCGGCCGCTGACGCCGCACATTATTGAAATGGCCAAGGCGCTCAATCTGACCACCGTCGCCGAAGGGGTGGAAACCGAAAGCCAGCGCGACTGGCTGCGACAGCATGGCGTTCAGTACGCCCAGGGGTGGCTGTACAGCAAAGCGCTGCCAAAAGAGTCATTTATTCAGTGGGCGGAAGATAATCTCCATGCGCATTAAGCGGCAGGCAGCCTGCACAGAAGGTCAGCGGGCGCGGCCTCTTCGCCGCCCTCTGCCGGAGGCTACTTCAGATAGGATTTAATCACCTGCATCACCGTCTCCAGATCCGCTTCACGCTGCGTCTCATCTGGCTCTTTCACCACATGGTCGGTCAGATGCCCCTGGATAACCTGCAGCATCATGCCATTGACCGCGCCGCGGATCGCCGCCAGCTGCTGTAGCACCTCAGCGCACTCATGCTCGCGATTAAGCATTTTCTCTAATGCGGTACTCTGCCCCTGAATTTTCTTCAGCCGGGTCAGTAACTTCTTTTTGTCTCTCACTGTGTGTGACATTGCGCGATCCACCGTTTTATTCTGCCGTCATTGCCCGACCTTCGACGCCGGCAACGCCTGCCAGCATAGCATGATCCCTTTTATCAGCCTCTTTTTCTACTGGGGGGTAGTATTTTACTACTGGGGGGGAGTAGCATAGAGCCACTTTTGGCAAGGATCCCGATATGAACGATTTCACTTCCCTTCTGCAGCAGGGCAATGCCTGGCTGTTTATTCCCAGCGCGATACTGCTCGGCGCGCTGCACGGCCTCGAACCCGGCCACTCAAAAACGATGATGGCCGCCTTTATCGTGGCGGTACGGGGAACCTTAAAGCAGGCGGTTCTGTTGGGGCTGGCGGCGACGGTCTCGCATACCGCGGTGGTCTGGCTGATCGCCATGGCCGGCCTGTGGTTTGGCCGCGGCTGGAACGCCCAGACTTCTGAGCCCTGGTTTCAGCTGATCTCGGGGATTGTCATTGTGTTGATTGCCTGCTGGATGCTCTGGCGCACCTGGCGCGAATCGCGGCCCCACGCCCACCACCATCATCCTCAGCACGGGCACGACCATGACCATGACCATGACCATCATCATCATGAACATCATGACCACCATCATTCTCACTCCCCTGGCGCGCCGCTGGTGGCGGAGGAGTGGCAGGACGCGCATCAGCGGGCCCATGCTCAGGAGATTAACCGGCGCTTCGATGGCCGCCAGGTGACGACCGGGCAGATTGTGATGTTTGGCCTGACCGGCGGGCTGATCCCCTGCCCGGCGTCCATTACCGTGTTGCTTATCTGTTTACAGCTGAAGAAATTCTCGCTGGGCGCCACGCTGGTACTGGGCTTTAGCGTCGGTCTGGCGCTGACGCTGGTGGCTTCCGGGGCTATCGCCGCCCTGAGCATGAAACATGCCACCCGCCGCTGGCCGTGGCTTAACGACATCTCACGCAAAGCGCCATGGATCTCAGGCTTACTGATTATTGTGGTAGGGATCTACATGATGCTTCATGGCCTGAGCGGCCTGTAAACCACAATGCGCCCTCTTCTTGACGACGAGGGCGCGGGTTCCCTTCAGGAGACGCTCTCCCGGGGAGTGCTGACCGCCCGGCGGCGGACGGGCTGGCTGAACCACGGCAGGCACAGCTGGATCAGCGGCCCAATCGACAGCGCGTAAATGACGGTTCCGACGCCAAACTTGCCCCCCAGCAGACAGCCAATCAGCAGCACGGAGAGCTCGATCGCCGTACGGATACCGCGCAATGACCAGTCGGTGCGAGCGTGCAGGCCGGTCATCAGGCCATCGCGCGGACCCGGGCCAAAGCCCGCGCCAATGTACATCCCGGTGGCGATAGCGTTCATCACAATCGCCACCACCAGCAGCGCACTGCGCGCCACCAGCGACTCCAGCGGAGGCAGGACGGCCAGCGTGGCGTCCGCCGCCAGCCCCAGCACGATAACATTACTCACCGTGCCGAGCCCCGGCATCTGCCGAATCGGGATCCATAGCAGCAGCACCGCGGCGCCGGTCAGGATAATCACGGTCCCGAAACTGATCCCCAGCTGTTTAGCCACCCCAAGATGAAAAACATCCCACGGATCGGCGCCGAGATTAGCATGCACGAAGAGCGCCGTGGACACGCCGTAGAGCACAAGACCGATATATAACTGCAGCAGGCGACGAAGCATATTTTTTCCTCAACATCATTGCGAATGCCCTCATCATCAGCAAAAATGGACTGATAATTAATGGCCAGTTTTGGAAAAGTGGATCGCTATGTCAGCCCGACGCTTTGGAACACAGTCCCTGGTACGCCTGCTTGGCAACTGGCAGGAGTCCAGTTCCCGCACACCGCTATGGCGCCAGCTGGCGGAAGCGCTCCGCCTGCTGATCCTCGATGGCCGTCTGACGCTACAGACGCGCCTGCCCGGCGAGCGCGAGCTGGCGGCAGCCCTCAACGTCAGCCGGACGACCATCGCCAGCGCCCTCGGCCAGCTGCGGGAGGAGGGGTTTCTCCATAGCCGCCAGGGGAGCGGGTCGCGCATTGTCCTGCCGGAACGCCCTGCCGATCTGCCGCCGCCCTCTGCGACCCCCTCGACGATCAATCTCTCTACCGCTGCCCTCAGCGCCGGTCCGGAGGTCCATCAGGCCTTCCAGCACGCCATGACCTTGCTGCCGCCCTATCTCACCCAGACCGGCTACGATCAGCAGGGGCTCCCGGTGCTGCGGGAAGCGATTGCCCGGCGCTACAGCGAACGTGGCCTGCCGACGCGGCCCGATGAAGTGATGGTGGTCAACGGCGCGCTCAGCGCCTTTGCGCTGATCCTGCGTCTGTTCACCGGCCCCGGTGATCGGGTGGTCATTGACGCCCCGACCTATCCAATGGCCATCAGCGCCATTCAGGGCGCCTCCTGCCGGCCCGTCGGGGTCGCACTCCCCCAGCAGGGATGGGACTGTGATGGATTAGCGGCGACCATTGCGCAGACCGCGCCGCGTCTGGCATGGCTGATGCCGGATTTTCACAACCCTACCGGGCGCTGTATGGATGCCCCTACCCGCCAGCGGGTCGCGGACATCGCGGCCAGGACGCGAACAACGCTGGTGATCGATGAGACCATGGTCGACCTCTGGTATAACGCCCCGCCCCCGCCGCCGCTGGCCTGCTTTAATCCCGACGCCGCGGTGATCACTATCGGTTCGGCCGGGAAAAGTTTCTGGGGGGGACTGCGCATCGGCTGGATCCGCGCCAGCGCGCGAACGATCGCCTCGCTGATTCAGGCCCGCGACTCTCTGGACCTGGGTACGCCGCTGCTGGAGCAGTTGGCCTGCAGCTGGCTGCTGGCAAACGCCGCCACGCTGCTGCCGCCGCGACGGGAGATGCTGCAGGCGCGCCGGGACATGTGCGAAGTGCTGATGAAAGAGTATTTTCCCCGCTGGCGCTTTACGCCACCGGAAGGCGGACTCTCTTTTTGGGTGGAACTCCCTGACATGCTGGCCACCCTGTTCTCTGCGCGTGCGGAAAGCCAGGGGATCCATATCGGCACCGGGACGCGGTTTGGTCTGGAGGGCGCGTTCGATCGCTATTTACGTCTGCCGTTTACCTTGCCGGACGAAGCATTGCGCCAGGCCTTCTCCACGCTACAACCATTGTGGCATAGCCTTGCAGAACAGCGGGAAAATACGCGTTTGCGGAAAATAATATAAGAAAATATCGACGGGCTGGCTTCAGCCCGTCAAAAGTCCGTCATCCATGAGGTATATGAGATGTTTTTATAAAATTGCCTGGGTATCCTGCCATCTGGTTATGGCAACCCGGTGACGGAAATAAGGCAATTTCATTAATGCTGGCGCGGAATAGGAAACCCTTTCAGGGAAATAATAAAGCCATCTTCATCTTTTTTAATTTTAGCGCCGGTGTCACACCAGTCGGAGGCAATGCGAAAGAACTCATCACTACCGATATTCCAGTTCAGGCGGACGTGTTTTACGTATCCTGAGCGCAACATATCGCAGGCTTCGCTATAGTTGCTGGCTGTAGAGAATTGTTGTTTCATTTTTTCTTCTTCAGAAGTTTTCTTAATGCTTTGATTTCTTTAGGGGTTAATGGCGTCGCTTCCTCTTCGGTATGCTGGCTGTCAATGTCCTCTTCCGTCACCCCCGCCTCACCTGCTGATGCCTCCAGCTGAAAAGCCAGCTGCAGCAGCTTTTCCGTTGCCGTACCCAGGTTCTCGTTATTCACTTCCGCATAATGACGCAACTTCTCTTTTAACTCAGCGTCAATTTTTACATTCAAAACCACTGTGGTCATAGCTACGCTTCCCGTGCAATAAAATCATCATAATTAATACACGAAGTTAACATGCTGATCCAGAGATATATTTTATAGCATGGATCTGGCAACAAATTCCCAGCTATAAGATGCGCTTTGTTTATGACACGAAAATGACATTAATATTGCAGTAGCATTTCAGATTTATGACAAGTCAATATTATGGAATAAAAACGGGTTGTTTTAGCAACAAAAAATAATATGTGATCTGTATCAGGTATTAAATATAGCAGGAATAAAGACCGGGAAAATATAAGGGATATATCATGAGGGCGAAATGGGTGGGGGCCCTGCCAGCTACATCCCGGCACACACGTCGTCTGCTCTGGCTGCTTCCTTCCGGACCTGACCTGGTAAACAGAGTAGCGTTGCGGGAGAACCAACAGAGCCCCCATTGAGAGCGTTGTTACCCAACGCGCTGGCGCATTATCCCTGCTGACCTGGTGAATTGCAAGCGCGCCCCGACTGCCTGCTGGTTTATTGCGCAATAACGCGAATAAAACCAGTCACTCACGCTCAATCTGTGAGAGTGAGAGCGTGCGCTCAGCACACAGCCGGGATATCCACCATACTTATCCACCTTATGTTCTCTTTTATCATCAGCGCATTGTCTCTACGGTAATCGAATGACTGACTCATCACCACAGACCATCACTCTGCCTTTGCCCGCCATTGAAGGGATGACCATCGCCTTTCAGGGGGTGAATTATCTGCGCCCTGAAAAAATGCTCGACTTCGTGACTATCAGTCAGGCGCCGGTGCGGGCGGTCACGCCGCTGGCGCTGCTCTATTCCACCGTCGGCGTGCTGCGTCAGGTGGAACTGCGCAAGCTACCGGTCTACATCAGCGGTCGGGTGGTCTACCCCATCTCGTCGCTGACCATGCCGGGCCTGCGCGCGAAGCTGATCATCAACGCCACCTCGCAGCGGTTAAAATTCCTGGAGAGCCTCATCGCCAGTTCACCTTCCGACAATGTCCATGGCATGCAGATCCTCGGCCTGGCCCTGACGTTCACCGTCGAACAGCCCGCCTGATCTGCAGGCTGTACAGCCTGCAGATCAGCGCTTATGCTGGCGTTTTTCGGGTAACAGGACTAAATATGGATCCGCTCGATACATTTCCCCAACGTGTCTGGCACATTGTGGCGTCAATACCGGAAGGGTATGTCACGACCTATGGCGATGTCGCCAGGCTGGCCGGTTCTCCGCGCGCGGCGCGCCAGGTGGGCGGTGTGCTGAAGCGTCTGCCGGAAGGGTCCACTCTGCCCTGGCATCGGGTGGTCAATCGCCATGGCGATATCTCCCTCACCGGCCCCGATCTGCAGCGGCAGCGTCAGGCATTGCTGGCCGAAGGGGTACAGGTCTCCGGCAGCGGCCATATCGATCTCCAGCACTATCGCTGGGTTTACTGAAGACAAAAAAAAGCCCCCATCCGGGGGCTCATCGAGCTTACTGTGCGACAGGCACGGCGGTCTGCTGAACCGGAACCAGCGTCAGGTCGGCATGGGTGCCCCCCTGGTTGATCACCGTCTGCACGGTATCGGTAATGAACATCAGCTGGCCATTAACCGTAATCGCTGCGCTCAACAGAATGCGGGCGTTCGGTTGAATATCTGCCGGGTTGTAAGGCAGGGCAAAGTTAAATGGCGCCTGCTTGCCTTCGGTACGCACCGCTTTTTGCGACAATACGCGGGCTGGCGCATCTGCCAGAGAAGCATCCGACAGGGTCACCGTCAGCACCGCATCCGGCGGTAATGCGATTCTCTGGCGGATATTAATCGTCCCCGTGACGCTCGGCTGCTGCTGCGCCACGCTCAGCGTCGCAATACCGTAAGGGTCGGGTGCGGCTGCCTGAGCGGAAGAACTGGTGGAGTGGTGATTAGCACAGGCGGTCAGCGTCGCGGCGACGGCTAAGGCACTAAACATATAGGCAAATTTCATGATGTTCTCCTTATCATCCCTTTATACCCAGGAGGATGTTCCGCCGCTTCGCCGGCAGGAACTTTCGTGTCGTCAATAAGTGTGGCACAGATCTCAGATTTCTTCCTGTTGACCGGTTGTTATTCAGATTATTACACCCATCGGACCACTTGCGATTCCAGGTTATACTTTGCCACATTACGCGCACGGCGCCGCCATTGTTAATTGAGGATAAGTATGAGTCAGGCACTCTCTAACCTGCTGGCATTATTAGATCTGGAAAAAATTGAGGAAGGGTTGTTCCGTGGACAGAGCGAAGACCTGGGATTGCGCCAGGTTTTTGGCGGCCAGGTGGTGGGCCAGGCGCTGTATGCCGCAAAAGAGACCGTGCCCGTTGAACGTCTGGTGCATTCGTTTCACAGCTACTTTCTGCGCCCCGGCGACAGTCAAAAACCGATCGTCTACGATGTGGAGGTCCTGCGCGACGGCAACAGCTTTAGCGCCCGCCGGGTCGCCGCCATCCAGAACGGGAAGCCGATCTTCTATATGACCGCCTCCTTCCAGGCGCCAGAGCACGGCTATGAGCATCAGAAAGCGATGCCGGCCGCCCCCTCCCCTGACGGACTGCCTTCGGAAACCGATATCGCCCGCAAGCTGGCGCATCTCCTGCCGCCGCAGGTGAAAGACAAATTCCTCTGCGATAAGCCGCTGGAGATCCGCCCGGTGGAATTTCATAACCCGATGAAAGGCCATATCGCCGAGCCGGCGCGCCAGGTCTGGCTGCGCGCCAACGGCGCCGTTCCCGACGATCTGCGCATTCATCAGTATCTGCTGGGCTATGCCTCGGACTTTAACTTCCTGCCGGTGGCGCTGCAGCCGCACGGCGTTGGTTTCCTTGAGCCCGGCATGCAGGTCGCCACCATCGACCACTCAATGTGGTTCCATCGGCCGTTTAATATCAATGAGTGGCTGCTGTACAGCGTTGAAAGCACCTCGGCCTCCAGCGCCCGCGGCTTCGTTCGCGGCGAGTTTTACACGCAGGATGGCACGCTGGTTGCCTCAACGGTCCAGGAAGGGGTGATGCGCAACCGCAACGCATAAAAAAGCCTCCCTGACGGGAGGCTTTTTGCTACATGGAGAAGGGTTTTCTGTCAGGCGTTGTAGGCGTTTTCGCCATGGCTGTTGACGTCCAGCCCTTCGCGCTCCTGCTCTTCCGGTACGCGCAGCCCTACGGTCATATCCGCCACTTTGTAGCCGATGAAAGCGACGACGCCGGACCAGACCACGGTAATGCCGATACTTTCCAGCTGCACCAGCAGCTGATGGCCCATGGTGACGCCTTCCGCATAACCAACGCCGCCCAGAGAAGTCGCCGCGAAGATACCGGTCAGGATACAGCCGACGATGCCGCAGACGCCGTGGACGCCGAAGACGTCGCAAGGGTCATCCACACGCAGCCAGCGTTTCAGCGCAGTCACGCCCCAGATACCCGCCAGGCCAGAGGCGATACCGACGATCAGCGCGCCGCCGACACCGATATAACCACACGCCGGCGTAACGCCAACCAGACCGGCAATTGCCCCGGAGCAGGCGCCCAGCAGTGAAGGTTTGCCGCGCAGAGCCCATTCGCCAAAGGTCCACGCCAGGATAGCTGCGGCGGTCGCCACGACGGTGTTAACGAACGCCAGGGCCGCGATTTCATTCGCTGCGCTGGCAGAGCCGGCGTTGAAGCCGAACCAGCCCACATAGAGGATAGCGGTGCCGGTGAACACCATCGGCAGGTTATGCGGTTTGAACGCTTCTTTGCCGAAGCCCACGCGTTTGCCCATCATATAGGCGCCCACCAGCCCGGCGACCGCGGCGTTGATGTGCACAACGGTGCCGCCGGCGAAATCCAGCGCGCCATGGGTCGCCAACAGACCGCCGCCCCAGACCATATGCGCAATCGGCACGTAGGAGAGCGTCATCCACACCACCACGAAAATCAGCACCGCGGAGAAACGGATACGTTCAGCCAGCGCGCCGACGATCAGCCCGACGGTGATGCAGGCGAACGAGCCCTGGAAGGCGACGTGGATATACTGATAGAAGGTGCCCATCAGCGCTTTCAGTTCAATATTTTTCAGCATTACCCAGTCAAAGCTGCCGAAGAAGCTGCCGCCGGTGCCGAAGGCCAGGGTATAGCCATAAATGACCCACAGTACGCAGACGAGGCCAAAGGTGACAATCACCTGCGTCAGCATGGAAAGAACGTTCTTACCGCGGATCAGCCCGCCGTAAAACAGCGCAATCCCCGGGATAGTCATAAACAGAACCAGCGCGGTGCAAATCATCATAAACGCATTATCGGCTTTGTCCGCCACCGCAGGCGCGGCCATCGCCAGCCCCGGAAGAAGGGCTAACGCCCCCAGACCCGATTTCATTGTTGCCATTTTCATTGTTTCGTTCCCCATCACTGTGTGGTCTGGAAATTACAGTGCCGCTTCGTCAGCTTCGCCGGTACGGATGCGAATGACGCGCTGCAATTCAGCGACAAAAATTTTGCCGTCGCCAATTTTTCCGGTGTAAGCCGCTTTGCTGATGACATCGATAACTTCATCCAGCTGATCGTCGGCGATAGCCACATCAATCTTCACTTTTGGCAGAAAGTTGACGCTATACTCGGCGCCGCGGTAGAGCTCCGCATGACCTTTCTGACGGCCAAATCCTTTGACTTCAGTGACCGTCAGGCCCTGAATGCCGATGGAAGACAAGGCTTCACGCACGTCTTCCAGTTTGAATGGTTTGATTACCACGGTAACCAGCTTCATAAGTCCCCTCCAGTCAGTATTCGGTAATGGCCGCAGCTAACACGATGGATATAAAGCAAGGGCTATGCCAGAAATGAAAAAAGGCCGCTGAGCGGCCCTTTGATGGCAAAAAACAGGCGAGAGGTCAGGCATTAGCCTGCGTAAAGGCGTTTAACGGGCAAAAATGCACCACGGCGGTGCATTTGATGTAACGTTTTTGCACCACGACAGGCCGACCCGCCTTCGCTGCCTGCTGGTGGTGCATCAGGCGCTGAGCGACTCTTCTCTGGCGCTGGCCGCCAGCTCTTCACCAGCCAGCTGTAGCTGATACATCTGCCAGTAGCGGCCTTTCGCCGCCAGCAGTTGCTGATGGTTGCCCCGCTCGACGGCCTGACCGCGATGCAGGACCAGAATGGTATCCGCCTCAACGATGGTCGACAGACGATGGGCAATGACCACCAGAGTGGTATGCTGGCGAACCTTCGCCAGCGCCTGCTGGATCGCCTGCTCGGTGCCGGAGTCGATGTTCGCCGTCGCCTCATCCAGAATCAGAACCTGCGGGGTCTCCACCAGCACGCGCGCCAGCGCCAGCAGCTGCTTCTGTCCGACGGAGAGATTATTGCCCTGCTCGCCCAGTTGGGTGTACAGGCCGTCGCTCATGCTGCGCGCCACCGCCGCCAGCTGCACCGCCTCCAGCGCTTCCCAGACCTGTGTTTCGCTGATGTCCCGGCCCAGCGCGACGTTGGCGTAGAAGGTATCCGCCAGCACCACCGGATCCTGTTGCACCATCGCGATGCCCCGACGCAACGCGCTGTGGCTGAGAGAAGAGAGCGGCCGGCCATCGATGCGGATCTCCCCGTGGGTTAACGGGTAATAGCCCATCATCAGACTGGCGAGGGTACTCTTCCCACTGCCGGTATGCCCGACCAGCGCCACAAAACTGCGGGACGGTATATCCAGCGTGATATCCTGGAGGACCAGACGATCCCCGCGGTAGGCAAAGGAGAGATGGTCGATTTCCACCCGACCGCTGCTCAGCGGCGCGTCATCGGCGCCCCACGCCTGGCGCGGACGGTCCATCAGTTCGAAAACGCGTTCGCCGGCGACCACCGCCTGCTGCAACATCGACTGCTGGGTGGTCAGCTCAATGAGCGGCTCGTTGAGGCGTCCGAGATAGCTGATAAACGCGTACAGCACCCCGACCTCAATCGTGCCCGCCGCGCTAAAGCCGAACAGCATCAGCAGCCCGCACAGCACCAGCGAGGAAAAGAAGCTCAGCAGCGGACGCAGCAGAAAACCGTCCAGGCGCAGCGTCTGCATCCGCGCCAGGTAGTGGGCGTAGCTGGCCTCGCGCATCCGTTCGCCAAAGCGCGCCTGCTGGCGAAACTGCTGGATGACCCCCATGCCGTTGATCACTTCGTTAAAGCCATCGTTGATGTCGGCAAGCCAGGCGCGCACCCGGCGCACGATCGGCGTGCTATAGCGCTGATAAATGATCATCACGATCAGCACCGCCGGGAAAATCGCGATCGCCACCAGCGCCATCCGCCAGTCGAGGCTAAACATCGCCACCAGCATCGCGCCGATCAGCGCCGCGCTGCGCAGCACCGTCGCCACTACCGTCACATACAGGTCACGAATGACTTCGGTATCGTTGGTCACGCGTGAGATCAGCTGCCCGACCGGCTGAGTATCAAACTCGCTGAGCGGCTGATGCAGGGCGGCATCCATCACATCGCTGCGTAACTGCTGGACCACGCCGACCGCGGCGCGGTTAAACAGCAGCGACTGGTTATAATGCAGTAGCGCCGCCAGCAGCTGCAGACCGATATAGGCTGCCGCCAGGCCTGCCACCAGCTTCAACGGCAGAGTCTGTTTCGCCACCATATTGTCAATGAAATAGCTGATAAGCAGCGGGCCGCTCACCTCCGCCGCCGCCGCGATCCACATCATCGCCACCGCGATGGCCAGCGGCTTACGCCACGGTGAACCATAGGCCAGCAGGCGTTTAAGCGTCGGCCAGAGTTCGGTAAAGCTACGCATCCAGGGCCTCCTCTTGCTCCTGGGGAACCTCGTCGAGCGCGGCTTCCAGCTGCTGATACCGGTACATGTCGCGGTACCAGCCGGGCTGCACCGCCAGCGCCTCATGGCGGCCGCGCTGGGCGACATGCCCATGCTGCAGCACCAGGATTTCGCTGGCCTCAGTCAGCGCCGACAGGCGGTGGGCGCTGATGATCACCGTCCGCCCCTCTCCCCACTGGCGCAGGTTATGCAGGATCTGGTGTTCGGTGCGGCCATCCACCGCGGATAAAGCATCATCAAGGATCAGAATTTCGGCCTCCAGCAGCAGGGCGCGGGCAATCGAGATGCGCTGTTTCTGGCCGCCGGAGAGCATCACGCCGCGCTCGCCCACTTCGGTATCGTAACCCTGGGGCAGACGCAGAATGTCGTCATGCACGCTGGCCAGCCGCGCCACCCGCTCAATCTGTTCCGGCGTCGCGTCCGGTTTTCCCAGCGCGATATTATTGGCGACGGTATCGGAGAATAAAAACGGCGTCTGATTGACCACCGCCAGCCGTTCGCGCCAGCTGTCGAGCTGCAGACGCGGTAGCGGCAGATCGTGAAAGCGGATCTCGCCGCTGGTGACGTCAAAATGGCGCTGCAGCAGGGCCAGAATGGTGCTTTTGCCAGCGCCCGTCGGCCCGCAGATGCCCAGCATTTGCCCCGGCTGCAGGGTAAAATTAACCTGTTCCAGCGAAGGCTTGCTCGCCTGCGGATAGATGAAATCGCGGATAGCGACCTGCAGGACGCCGCGGCCAGCCGGTACCGTCTCGGTCCCGTCGTCCACCGCCGGCGCCTCTTCGAGCATGGTGCGAATACGACCATAGGCCGCGCTACCGCGCTCCACGATGTTAAACATCCACGCCAGCGCCAGCATCGGCCAGATCATCAGACCAAGGTACATCACAAAGCTGGTGAGCTGACCCAGCGTCAGACTACCGTGGATCACCATCCAGCTGCCGCCGCCGATGGCCAGCAGATTCGCCGCCCCGATGGCGATATAGATAGTAGGATCGAAGCGAGCGTCAATGCGCGCCACGCGCATATTTTTCGCTCCGGTATCGGCCGCATCGGCGGCAAACTGCGCCGACTGGCGATCCTCCAGCCCGAACGCCTTAATCATGCGGATGCTGGTCAGGCTCTCCTGCGTGCGATCGTTGAGGCTGGAAAAGGCCGCCTGGGCAACGCGAAAACGTTCGTGAAGGGCATCGCCGTTGCGTTTGATCGCCAGGGCCATCAGCGGCATCGGCAGCAGCGCCAGCAGGGTGAGCTGCCAGCTAATCTGCGTCGACATCACAATCAACACCGCACAGCCCATCACCAGAGAATCCACCAGGGTTAACACCCCTTCGCCGGCGGCAAACACCACCCGGTCCACGTCGTTGGTGGCGCGGGCGATCAGATCCCCGGTGCGATGGCGCAAATAGAACGCCGGATGCTGGCGGCTCAGCTGCCGGTAAAAATCTTCCCGCAGTTCAACCGCCAGCTGGTAAGAGGCGCCGAACAGCAGCACGCGCCAGACATAGCGCAGCAGGTAAACCATCACCGCGATCAGCACCAGCGCGCCGATCCACATCCACACCTTCTCCGCGGTGTAATGTTGTTGCGTCACGCCGTCGACCACAATGCCCACCACCTTCGGCGGAACAAGCTGCAGGACGGCAATAACGGCCAGCAGGGCAATGGCGCCAAGATAGCGGCGCCACTCCCGGCGGAAATACCAGCTGAGTTGTGCAAATAATCGCAAGCAGTAAGATCCTGATTTTGTAATGGGTTACGGCGCAATACCGTTATTCGACAGGCAAGGCGGTGGTGTATTTTATCTGTTCCATGGCAAAACTCGAAGTGACATCCGACAGCCCCGGCACGCTGTTCACCAAACGTTTATAAAAGTCGTCATAGCGCTTCATATCGGCCACCTGCACCCGCAGCAGATAATCATACTCCCCCGCCATCCGCCAGAAGCCGAGCACTTCAGCCATCTGCGTCACTTCGCTCACAAAATGGCAATACCAGTCGCTGCTGTGATGTTGGGTCTTGATCAGGACAAACGCCGTCAGCCCCAGCCCCACCTTTTCCGCATCCAGTAAGGCGACGCGCCCGCGGAGAATACCCTCATCCTCGAGTCGTTTCAGGCGTTTCCAGCAAGGGGTCGTGGTCAGATTAACGGCATCAGCCAGCGCCTGCAAAGAGAGGGTGCAATCTTCCTGCAGCAGCGCCAGCAGCTTACGGTCAATTTTATCTAACATAGGGCCACCAGAGAGAATAATTTACTCCCGCAATTGTAATTGAAAGGCTAAATAGCAACAATTTTTCCCGCACAATCCGCTAAGCTGGGCACAAAATGACAAACAGGAATCCGAGATGAATAGCGCCTGGGTAAAACACGCCATTAGTGAAATTAACGCCGACTATCAGCGTTCCGCCGATACACACCTGATTCGCCTGGCGCTGCCTGGTTTTCCCGGGATCCCGATTTATCTGAAGGATGAAAGTACGCATCCGACCGGTAGCCTCAAACACCGTCTGGCGCGGTCGCTGTTTCTCTATGGCCTGTGCAACGGCTGGATCAAAGAAGGCACCACGATTATCGAATCGTCTTCGGGTTCGACCGCGGTTTCTGAAGCCTATTTCGCCCGCCTGCTGGGGCTGCCGTTTATCGCCGTGATGCCCTCCTGCACCGCCAGACGCAAAATCGAACAGATCGAGTTCTACGGCGGACGCTGCCATTTTGTGCAGAACGCCTGCGAAATCTACGCGGCTTCCGAAACGCTGGCGCGCGAGCTGAACGGTCACTATATGGATCAGTTTACCTTCGCCGAGCGGGCCACCGACTGGCGCGGCAATAACAATATCGCCGACAGTATTTTCCGCCAGATGAGCCATGAGCCGCATCCGCAGCCATCGTGGATCGTGATGAGCGCCGGCACCGGCGGCACCTCAGCGACCATTGGCCGCTATATTCGCAGCCAGGGCTACGAGACGCAGCTGATGGTTGTCGACCCGCAAAATTCGGTGTTCCTCGATTACTGGCAGACTCGCGACGCCAGCCTGCGCAGCCCGGTCGGCAGCAAAATTGAAGGCATCGGCCGCCCGCGGGTCGAGCCATCATTTATTCCCGACGTTGTCGATGAGATGCTGCGCGTGCCGGATGCGGCAAGCGTGGCCACTGCTTTGTGGCTGGAAACGCAGCTTGGACGAAAAGTCGGCGCCTCGACCGGAACCAATATGTGGGGGGTGCTGCAGCTGGCCGCGCGGATGCGCGAGGAAGGACGCACGGGTTCCCTCGTGACCCTACTGTGCGACAGCGGCGAGCGTTATCTGGAAAGCTATTACAACCCACAGTGGGTGGCGGCCAACATCGGCGATATCGCCCCCTGGCAGGCGGAGCTCGCCCGGCTGGTCGGCAGAACATAAAAAAAAGCCAGATAGAATGCTATCTGGCTTGCTGGAAGGGTCTCTCTATTCGGGGGAATAAGGAAGATCAGGATTATCCAGCCAATGCGTTAAAAAATGGGAGACCGCCTGATGCCGGCAGTCGCCGATAACCGGGAGATGCGGCAGCTCGGCTTTCAGCTGCGGCATCGCGTTGCCCATGATGAACCCCCGCCCGACGCTGCGAAGCATCTCGCGATCGTTCATCGCATCGCCGAAGGCCATGCACTCCTGTAGGGTGAGGCCCAGGTGCTGGCTCAGCCTCGCCAGCGCCGCGCCTTTATTGCAGCCAACCGGCAGCACTTCCAGACAGTCCATCGCCGAGAAGCTGAGAAACGCGCGCTGGCCCAGCGCCTCATTCAGTTGGATCCGCAGGCGGCGCAGATCGTCATGATCGCCGCAGAAGCAGATCTTGGTGACATGATGCGCCGACATACGTTTCGGATCGCACAGTTGATAGCGAAACCCGCTAAAGACATGCGCCTTCAGCAGCTCTGGCCTTGCCTGGCCGGTGAACCAACCGCCGTCATTAAACACGTGCATGCTGGCCCGGGTATCCCATCGACTATGCAGCACTTCTTCCGCTACCTCGGGATTGAGATCCTGACGGTACAGCTCCTCCCCTTCCAGCGAGTGGATGCGCGTCCCGTTGCCCGTGATCAGAAAGGCGTCCAGGGAAAACTCACCCATCACATGGTGCATCTCCAGCGCATGGCGGCCGGTGGCGAACGTCAGGGTGATATCGCGTTCCCGCAGCCGTTTCAGCGCGGTGAGCGTCTTTTCTCCGAGACGATGGTCCGGCATCAGCAAGGTGCCGTCCATATCAAATGCTGCCAGTTTTGCCATGGTGTTTTCCCCAATGTGTGATGGGCTTCGCTTGTGCTGCAGTATCACCTGGGATATACGGAAGTAATAGTGAATAGATAATATAAATTGTTCCGGGTTTATTACGGCCCGGTGGACGACAGTGCTTATGCGACTCTTACACCGTTTAAATCAGTACCAGCGGCTGTGGCAACCCTCAGCCGGGGCGCCGCAGCAGGTCACCGTCGGCGAACTGGCGGAACGCTGTTTTTGCAGCGAACGCCACGTCCGTACCCTGCTGCGTCAGGCGCAAGAGGCCGGATGGTTAAGCTGGCAGGCCCGCTCCGGGCGCGGCAAGCGCGGACTGCTCTCTTTTTACAAAACGCCGGAACGTTTGCGCAATGAGATGATGGAGCTGGCGCTGCATAAAGGTCAGCAGCAAAACGCGCTGGAGCTGGCGCAGCTGGCCCCGGTGGAGCTGAAAGCCCTGCTCCACCCCTTTCTGGGCGGTCAGTGGCAAAACAATACCCCGACGCTGCGTATTCCATACTATCGCCCGCTGGAGCCGCTACGCCCCGGCTTTCTGCCCGGACGCGCCGAGCAGCATCTGGCCGGGCAGATCTATGCCGGGCTGACGCGCTTCGACGAAGGCGACACTATGCCGATCGGCGATCTGGCGCACCACTGGCAGGTCTCCCCTGACGGCCTGCGCTGGCAGTTTTATATCCGCTCCACGCTGTGCTGGCACAACGGCGATGCGGTGGAAACCGCACAGCTGCGGCAGCGCTTACTGCTGCTGCTGGATCTGCCCGCCTTGCGGACCCTCTTCGCCAGCATCAGCCGCATCGATGTCACTCACGCCCAGTGCCTCACCATCACGCTGCATCGTCCTGACTACTGGCTGCCGTTCCGCCTCGCCAGCTATTGCAGCGTGCTGGCCCATCCTGACGATCCGGCCATCGGCTGCGGACCGTTCCGCCTGAAGCGGTTTAGTCCGGAACTCGTCCGCCTGGAGAACCATCCCCGCTACCATCTGCGGCATCCGCTGATCCAGGCGGTGGAGTACTGGATCACCCCCCAGCTCTTCGATCGCGATCTCGGGACCAGCTGCCGCCACCCGGTGCAGATCACGATTGGCGATCGCGAAGAGCTCCATAACCTGCGCCAGGTCAGCAACAGCATCAGTCTTGGCTTCTGCTATCTGACCCTGCGTCACAGCCCTCGGCTTAGCAAAGCGCAGGCCCAGCGGCTGGTATCGATAATTCACCGCTCATCGTTGCTGGAAACGCTGCCGCTCGACGAGGATCTGATTACGCCAAGCCATGAGGTGTTGCCGGGATGGTCCATCCCGCAGGGGACGGAAAACAGCGCGGTGCCGCTGCCGGCCAGGCTCACGCTGCTCTACCATCTGCCGGTCGAACTCCACGCCATGGCCGAACAGCTGAGACAGCGGCTGGCTGTACTGGGCTGCGAGCTGACGCTTCTGTTTCATGACGCCAAAAACTGGGAGGGCTGCCAGCATCTGGGGCAGGCCGACCTGATGATGGGCGACCGCCTGATCGGCGAAGCGCCAGAGTATGCCCTGGAGCAGTGGCTGCGCTGCGATATGCTGTGGCCCAATTTGCTGACCGGGGCTCAATATGCCCATCTGCAGGCGACATTAGACGCGGTACAGGCGCAGCCGGAAGCCCGCAGCCGCAACGATGCGCTGCGCAACGTATTCAACAACCTGATGGAAGACGCCATCATGACGCCGCTGTTTAAATACAACTATCGGATCAGCGCCCCGCCGGGTGTCAATGGCTTGCGCCTCAACGCCCGCGGCTGGTTCGACTTCGCCAGCGCCTGGCTGCCGGCGTCGACGTGAGAGAGCTGGTGGTGGCGGGCGTCTGGCGCTACCATATCGCCTTTACTCATTAAGTCAGGAATTGCCATGAAACGCGCCGTAGTTGTCTTCAGCGGAGGACAAGATTCAACCACCTGTCTGGTGCAGGCTCTGCAACAGTATGATGAAGTGCATTGCGTCACTTTTGATTATGGCCAACGCCACCGCGCGGAAATCGACGTTGCGCGCGAACTCGCCCTGAAACTTGGCGCCGTCGCGCATAAAGTGCTGGACGTTACCCTGCTCAATGAACTGGCGGTCAGCAGCCTGACCCGCGATAACATTCCGGTACCGGACTATCAGCCTGATGCCGAGGGCATTCCCAATACTTTTGTCCCGGGCCGCAATATTCTGTTTTTAACCCTGACGGCAATCTACGCCTATCAGGTAAAAGCCGACGCTATCATCACCGGCGTGTGCGAGACCGACTTCTCCGGCTACCCGGACTGCCGCGATGAGTTTGTCAAAGCGCTGCACCACGCCGTCAGCCTTGGGATGGCGAAAGACATTCGCTTTGAAACCCCACTGATGTGGCTGAACAAAGCCGAGACCTGGGCGCTGGCCGACTACTGGGGTCAGTTGGATCTGGTGCGCCGGGAAACCCTCACCTGCTACAACGGCATTAAGGGCGATGGCTGCGGCCAGTGCGCCGCCTGCAACCTGCGCGCTAACGGGCTCAACCAATATCTGGCCGATAAGGTCGGGGTAATGGCGGTGATGAAGCAAAAAACCGGCTTGACACAGGCATAGCCTCCGAGAGGTATCTGCCCGAAGCTTCAGTCCAAATTCCCCGGTGGCGCTACGCATACCGGGGCAAGGGGTTCATTACCTTCAGGAGGTCGAAGCGCGCCACCGCCCGGCACGCACGCGACGGTTGTCAGCGCAAGTTCATCTGGTCGAGTTTCTCACGCAGTTCCCCTTCCAGCGGCAGCGCCTTCTGGGTTTTCAAATCAATACAGACGAAGGTGATCAGCGCATCGGCCACCACCTCGCCATTGGGGTTGAGGGTGACCACCTGGCTGAGCGTGCCGCTTTTGCCGTTGAGTTGCTCCAGTTTGCTGCTCACCGTCAGCACATCGCCCAGGACCGCCGGACGGCGGTAGTTGATATTAATATTCACCACCACGAAGGCGATGTTTTTCTCGGTCATCCACTGAAACGCCGGACTATTTTCCAGACCATCCCAGCGGGCCTCCTCAAGGAACTCCAGGTAGCGTGCGTTATTCACATGCTGGTAGACGTCCAGATGATAGCCGCGAACTTTAATTTGTGTCTGCATAGCATCAATGCCTTTCTGTTATTGTTGTTTGTGAGGTAAGAGGTCACACCACTTAATGCAACCTCTTTATCCTGGCAAAAAATCACCGCTGTGCAAGCGCTGGCATAAAATTTACAGCGTCAGATGGGCTAAATTCCGCTCCACCAGCGCACTGCCCATCCCCGGGACCTGCTTCAGGTCATCAAGGGTTTTAAACGGCCCGTACTCCTCACGGTAGCTGACAATCGCCTGGGCTTTTTTCAACCCCACGCCATTCAGAGCCTGCGCCAGCTGCTCGGCGCTGGCGTGGTTAATGCTGACTTTGGTCGCCCCGTTGTCGGCCTCGCCGGGTTCCGCTTTCGCTTTCGCCGAAGAGGACGCCGGGACATGCTCTTTGGTTACCACCGCTTTGCCGCTGGCGGGGGCGGCCAGCGCGCCCTGTGCGCCTACCGCGAAAACCAGAACGCCCGCGGCCATCAGTGCTTTTATTCCATATTTCATGCTGATATCTCCTTGTGTGTAGACAGCAAGGCTACGATAGCGTCAGTGCGGATGGCCGACAAAAGGCAAATCACAGAAATGGAAAGGGCCGCGAAAGCGGCCCCTGAGGATTACATGGTGTTGCGTATTTTTGCGAAACGACGCGAAATTACTGCTGCTGGTCGATGCTGTCGCCCAGCTTAATTTTCGCCGCCTTGCGCAGGTTGCTCATCAGCGCTTCGAAAGCGATTTGGGCATTGTTCTGGGTAATCCCCTGAACCATAGCCTTCTTCTGCTCTTCCGGCATGCTGCCTGCTTTCACTTCATCCAGCGCCACCAGCACCACATCGCCTTGCATGTTGCTGCCAACGCCATAGACCGGTTTGCCCTGCTGCGGCAGCGGCAGAGTGAATGCCAGCTGGCTCAGCGGATCCTGGCCGGTACGGGAAAGCGTCTGTGGCGCGCCAAAGCTCAGGCCAGCCGCCTTCATCGCCTCATCGCCTTTGCCGTCTTTCAGCGCCGCCAGCAGCTTATCGGCATCCAGCTTCGCCTGCTGTTCCGCTTTATTGTGCTTAACGATATCGCTGACCTGCGCCTTCACTTCGGCCAGCGGTTTCACCGCCTCGGCTTTGTGCTCGCTGATACGCAGAACAAAGGCGCGATCGCCATCAACGGTAATGATGTCAGAGTTGCTGCCCGGCGCGCCGTTCACACCGACCAGACCGCCGTTGAAGATAGCGTCAGCGACCGGTTTAAAGTTCAGCTCTTCCGGCAGGTTATCGCGGCCAAACCAGCCGGTTTCCACCACCTGCACTCCGGCGACCTGCGCCGCGCCCGCCAGCGATTCATTATCGTTGCTGGCCGCATCGCTCACCTTCTGCTGCAGCGCATAGTAAGCATCCAGCGCTTTCTCCTGCTTCACTTTCGCCGCAATGTCATTGCGCACGTCAGCCAGCGGTTTGACCTGCGCCGGCTGGACGTCGTCCAGACGGGCCACCAGGAAGCCAACCGAGGATTTGATCACCCCGGAGAGCTGGCCTTTCTCTTTCAGGCCGGCCTCTTTCAGCTCAGGCACGGTAGAGGCATCTTCCATCCACCCCATATCGCCGCCGTTGCGGGCAGAAATAATATCGGTCGATTTTTCTTTTGCCAGCGTGGCGAAATCAGCGCCTTTTTGCAGCTCGGCCAGCACCGCTTTCGCGTCGGCTTCAGTTTTAGTCTGAATCACGCTGTAGCGATTACGCTGCGGCTGAGTGAACTGATCTTTATGCTGGTCATACCATGACTGGATTTCTTCGTCAGAGGCGTTTTCCTGCATGCTGGCGGCATCCATCTTGATGTAGCTCACGCGGAACTGCTCCGGCGCCATAAAACGGGCCTGATTCTGCTGCCAGAAAGCGTTGATTTCCTCATCGCTGGCGGTCTGTTTTGCCGCCAGGGCGTTGACGTTGATGGTCGCTTCGCGGACGACACGCTGCTGAGACACCAGCGCCGCCAGCTGATCGGACTCGCCCGGCAGCATGAAGTCGGTACCCGCAATGGCGTTAATCAGCTGCTGCGTGGTCAGCTGGTTACGCAGCGCCTGGGCGTACTGATCGGTGGTCATTCCCATCTGGGCGACAATACCGCTGAAACGCTGGTTGTCGAACTTACCGTTCGTCTGGAACGCCTGGGTCTGGAAGATCGCCTGCTTCACCTGCTCATCGCTGATGCTGAGGCCCAGCTCGCGGGCATACTGATCCAGAAGCGACTCATCGATCAGGCGGTTCAGCACCTGCTGGCGCATGGTTTTCATGTAGTTTTCGTTCGCCGCCAGCTCGGAGAACTGGTCGCCAAGCTGCTGCTGCATACGGTTACGTTCGCTGGCGACGGCGTTTTCAAACTGCCCACGGCCAATCTCCTGGCCATTCACTTTTGCGGCATAGTTTTTGCCACCGCCAATCAGGTAACCACTCACCCCGGTCAAAATGAACGAGACGATAATGATACCGAAAATAATCTTGAGCACGACGCTGTTGGCGGCCGTGCGTAGGTTGTCCATCATGGTGTAACAACGCTCCGCTGTAGATGACTTTAGCTCGCGCAGCATAGCACGTGATGGCCGCCGCGCGTGAGGACGTATTTTGACAAGAAAACAGGGTGATTGTCAGCCCACAAGTGGCGATAAACACACATAAAGTGGTCTGAAAAGGCAATAAAAAAGGCACATCTCACGATGCGCCCTTGTACTTCGTCACATTCCCTGACGGGAAAGCCGATCAGTTCACCGCGTCTTTCAGCGCTTTACCAGCACGGAAGCCCGGCACTTTTGCGGCAGCGATAGTAATTTCTTTACCTGTTTGTGGGTTGCGACCAGTACGGGCGGCACGTTCTTTAACAGCAAAGGTACCGAAACCTACCAGCGCAACGTCATCCCCAGCCTGCAGAGATTCAGTAACAGAAGCGATTAAAGCATCTAACGCACGTCCAGCTGCAGCTTTAGAAATGTCCGCACCCGCAGCAATTTTGTCAATCAGTTGAGATTTATTCACTGTTCTCTTCCTCTCTTTATAATTTATATCGCACCAGAGTCCTTCATAGTGCGACCGCGCAGCAGTTATATCAGGACTGTCATGCCCTTACAACAGCAGTTGTCGATGACCCCCCTGCCAGCGATCTAAGTTAGCTACACAAAAAAAGGCTGGCAAGTCCGAAATGACTTACCAGCCCTATTTTTATCAGCGCAATTTGCGCAGAATCACTATTTCGCGGTCACAACCTGCATGCCGAACGGTTCGTTCTGCAGCGCAAGTGTCAGAACTTCCTCGATTCGTTTCACCGGATGGATATCCAAATCGGCGATAACGTTATCCGGAATTTCTTCAAGGTCGCGTTTGTTCTCATCAGGAATCAGAACAGTCTTAATACCTCCGCGATGCGCCGCGAGCAGTTTTTCCTTCAGACCGCCGATCGGCAGCACCTGACCACGCAGCGTAATCTCCCCGGTCATCGCCACATCGGCGCGTACCGGGTTGCCGGTCAGGCAGGAGACCAGCGCCGTACACATGGCGATACCCGCGCTCGGACCATCCTTCGGCGTCGCCCCTTCCGGTACGTGGACGTGAATATCACGCTTCTCGTAGAAGTCGGCGTTAATGCCCAGCTTGTCCGCCCGCGAACGTACCACGGTCAGCGCAGCCTGAATCGACTCCTGCATCACCTCGCCCAGCGAGCCGGTGTAGGTCAGTTTGCCTTTACCCGGTACGCAGGCGGTTTCGATGGTCAGCAGATCGCCGCCCACTTCCGTCCACGCCAGACCGGTCACCTGACCGACGCGGTTCTCACTATCGGCGCGGCCATAGTCGAAGCGCTGCACGCCGAGATAATCATGCAGATTCTCACCGTTAATTTCGATGTGTTTCAGCGTTTTATCCAGCAACAGCTGCTTAACGGCCTTACGGCACAGCTTGGAGATTTCACGCTCCAGGCTACGAACGCCCGCTTCACGGGTGTAGTAACGAATAATGCCGATAATGGCGCTATCGTCGACGGTCAGCTCGCCTTTCTTCAGCGCGTTGCGTTCGATCTGCTTCGGCAGCAGGTGACGCTTGGCGATGTTCAGTTTTTCATCTTCGGTGTAACCCGAGAGGCGAATTACTTCCATACGGTCCAGCAGCGGCGCCGGAATGTTCATGGAGTTGGACGTCGCCACGAACATCACGTCGCTGAGATCGTAATCCACTTCCAGATAGTGGTCGTTAAAGGCCACGTTCTGTTCCGGATCCAGCACCTCAAGCAACGCGGAAGCCGGGTCGCCGCGCATGTCGGAAGACATTTTGTCGATCTCATCCAGCAGGAACAGCGGGTTTTTCACCCCCACTTTCGCCATTTTCTGGATCAGTTTGCCCGGCATCGAGCCAATATAGGTCCGACGATGACCGCGAATTTCCGCTTCATCGCGCACGCCGCCCAGCGCCATGCGGACGTATTTCCGGCCGGTCGCTTTGGCGATAGATTGACCCAACGAGGTTTTACCTACCCCCGGCGGTCCCACCAGGCAGAGGATCGGCCCCTTGATTTTGTTGACCCGGCTCTGCACCGCGAGATACTCAAGGATGCGGTCCTTCACGCGCTCCAGGCCATAGTGATCGGTATCGAGGATCTCCTGGGCCTGACGCAGGTCTTTCTTGACCTTACTGCGCGCATTCCACGGCACCTGCACCATCCAGTCGATGTAGCCACGCACGACGGTCGCTTCCGCAGACATCGGCGACATCATCTTCAGCTTCTGCAGTTCCGCTTCGGTTTTCTCTTTCGCCTCTTTCGGCATTTTCGCCGCGTCGATCTTGCGCTTCAGCGCTTCGTTTTCGTCCGGGGCGTCGTCCATCTCGCCGAGTTCTTTCTGAATCGCTTTCATTTGCTCGTTCAGATAGTACTCGCGCTGGGATTTCTCCATCTGCTTTTTGACGCGGTTGCGAATGCGCTTCTCAACCTGCAGCAGATCGATTTCCGATTCCATCATCGCCATCAGATATTCCAGACGTTCGTTGACGTCGGACATCTCCAGCACGGACTGCTTGTCCGCCAGCTTCAGCGGCATATGCGCCGCGATGGTATCCGCCAGGCGCGCCGGATCGTCGATGCTGTTCAGCGACGTCAGCACTTCCGGTGGGATCTTTTTATTCAGCTTGATATAGCCTTCAAACTGGCTGATAGCGGTACGAACCAGCACTTCCTGCTCACGTTCGTCAATCGCCGGCGAGTCGAGATACTCCGCTTTCGCCGAGAAATGTTCGCCATTATCAGACAGCGCAGAAATGCGTGCACGCTGTAGCCCTTCGACCAGCACCTTCACGGTGCCGTCCGGCAGCTTCAGCATCTGCAAAATAGACGCCACGGTTCCAACGGTGAAAAGATCGTTTACACCCGGCTCATCCGTCGACGCTTCTTTCTGCGCAACCAGCATGATTTTTTTATCATGGTCCATGGCCGCTTCGAGGCAACGGATAGATTTTTCCCGCCCTACGAACAGGGGTATGACCATGTGCGGATAAACCACCACATCGCGCAACGGCAATACGGGGATTTCAATGCGTTCAGAACGCTCAGGATTCATAGAGCTCTCTCTTAGTTTAAAGTCCGCCAGGTAGCCGACGACGCCACACTCCACTGCATCGTCGTTAATATGTAATCCAGTATATGGGGATGTATTCCACACATTCAACGGCGGGAATGCAGGAAAAATAAAAGGGGAGATAAAATCCCCCCTTTTTGTTAACTGCTTGAGTGAAATGGCTAATTATTCGCCAGATGCCTGCTGAGCTTCCGGTTTGCCGTAGATCAGCAACGGTTTGCTCTGCCCGGCGATAACCGACTCATCAATGACCACTTTTTCGACATCTTCCATCGAAGGCAGGTCATACATGGTGTCCAGCAGCGCCGCTTCCACAATGGAACGCAGGCCACGGGCCCCGGTTTTACGCGCCATCGCTTTCTTGGCGATGGCATCCAGCGCTTCGTCGCGGAATTCAAGCTCTGCGCCTTCCAGGCTAAACAGCGCCTGATACTGCTTGGTCAGGGCGTTTTTCGGCTCTTTCAGGATCTGGATCAGCGCTTCTTCGCTCAGCTCGTTCAGGGTTGCCACTACCGGCAGACGGCCAATGAATTCAGGAATCAAACCAAACTTGATCAGATCTTCCGGCTCGACCTGGGCCAGCAGTTCGCCTTCGCTCGCTTTGTCGGACTTCGCTTTAACCGTCGCGCCAAAACCAATGCCGGAGCCGGTTTCCACACGGTGGGAAATCACTTTATCCAGACCGGCAAACGCGCCGCCGCAGATAAACAGGATCTTGGAGGTATCAACCTGCAGGAACTCCTGCTGCGGGTGTTTGCGCCCGCCCTGCGGCGGAACGGCGGCGACGGTGCCTTCGATAAGCTTCAGCAGCGCCTGCTGCACGCCTTCGCCGGAGACGTCGCGGGTAATCGACGGGTTGTCGGATTTACGCGAAATTTTGTCGATTTCGTCGATATAGACGATGCCGCGCTGCGCTTTCTGCACGTCGTAGTCGCACTTCTGCAGCAGTTTCTGAATGATATTTTCGACGTCCTCACCCACATAACCGGCTTCGGTCAGGGTGGTGGCATCCGCCATGGTAAACGGCACATCCAGCAGGCGCGCCAGCGTTTCCGCCAGCAGCGTTTTACCGGAGCCGGTCGGCCCGATCAGCAGAATGTTACTTTTACCCAGCTCTACGCCATTGCTGGTATCGCCATTGCGCAGACGTTTGTAGTGGTTATATACCGCGACCGCCAACACTTTTTTCGCCTGTTCCTGACCGATGACGTAGTCATCAAGGTGGTGGCGAATCTCGTGCGGCGTCGGCAGCGCGCTGCGCTCGCGGTGCGGCGCAACTTCTTTAATCTCTTCGCGAATGATGTCGTTACATAAATCAACGCATTCGTCGCAGATATACACGGATGGCCCGGCGATCAGCTTACGCACTTCATGCTGGCTTTTGCCGCAAAAAGAGCAATACAACAATTTGCCCGATCCATCTTTGCGTTTATCTGTCATGAGTCCAAACCTCTTTTTAAGTTCTTTGTGCCGCACACGACGACGCAAATGCCATTCTCAGGCGCAAGCCGCCATATAGCGTTGTGCCGCCCTTCATTAGTATATACACAAAATCCTTCGCGCTACATCGAGGCGGTAGCGAAGCTACCGGCCGCCTGCCTGCCCGGCAAGCCTCCGGAAAAATGCCAACCGCTTAGCAGACGTGGCGAGAAGGATGCAGCGTAAAGCGGCACCCTTGCGCCTCGGGCATCAATTACGATGGGTCAAAATAGAGTCGACCAGTCCGTACTCCACGGCTTCCGCAGCAGAGAGGAAGCGGTCACGCTCGGTGTCACGCTCAATCTGCTCAAGAGACTGGCCGGTATGATGCGCCATCAGCTCATTCATGCGTCCTTTCACCTTCAGGATTTCACGGGCGTGGATCTCAATATCCGTCGCCTGCCCCTGATAGCCGCCCAGCGGCTGGTGGATCATCACGCGGGAGTTCGGCAGGCAGAAACGCTTGCCCTTCGCCCCGGCGGTCAACAGGAACGCGCCCATGGACGCGGCCTGGCCCATACAGATGGTGCTGACGTCCGGCTTGATGAACTGCATGGTGTCATAGATCGACATCCCGGCGGTGATCACCCCGCCCGGAGAGTTAATGTACAGGTAAATGTCTTTTTCCGGGTTTTCCGCTTCCAGAAACAGCATCTGCGCCACGATCAGGTTTGCCATGTGGTCTTCGACCTGGCCGGTCAGAAAAATGACGCGTTCCTTAAGCAGACGGGAGTAGATATCAAAAGAACGTTCACCGCGTGAGGTCTGTTCAATGACCATCGGCACCAGGGCCATATGGGGTGCAAAGTTGTCTCGTTCGCCACTGTATGACATTTCCGTCTCCTGGAGTAATTTTAAAATACCTGCTGCACTGATTGTAACCTTACGGACGGATTATCAGCCACAGTTTCTATCCGCTGAACGCGTCACCGCCTCTTCAACACGCGTGCAATTGCGGATGCAGTTGCCTCCCCCGGTAATGGGGATGGCGTTGCCATATTTCAAGCATAACAAGCTTTTGCTGTAACGCTATCATGGTAAATGCGTTTTAGCACCGTGCCTGAGGCTGCATTATCCTAAAAAAAAACCCGCCGCCTTTCGGCAACGGGTTTTTGCCCGAACCTTACACCATCGCGGCGAAATTACGCCTGCTGGTTCATCAGTTCGTTGAAGGAAGTGGCTTTTTCAGACACTTTGGCTTTCGCCAGCACGGCTTCAACAGCCTGCTCTTCCAGCGCCACGTTGCGCATGTTGTCCATCAGCTCTTTGTTCTTGCTGTAGAACTCAACCACTTCTGACGGATCTTCGTAAGCAGAAGCCATCTCTTCGATCAGGCCTTTCACGCGCTCTTCGTCAGCTTTCAGCTCGTTGGTGCGAATCACTTCGCCCAGCAGCAGGCCAACCACTACGCGGCGTTTAGCCTGCTCTTCGAACAGCTCACGCGGCAGTTCCAGAGCCTGTTTCTCGTTGCCACCGAAACGCTGAGCAGCCTGGCGACGCAGCACGTCGATTTCGCTGTCGATCAGGGCCGCCGGAACGTCGATTTCGTTAGCTTTAACCAGACCTTCGATAGCCTGAGACTTCACGCGGTTACGCACAGCGCCTTTCAGCTCGCGTTCCATGTTTTTACGCACTTCAGCGCGCAGGCCAGCGACGGAACCATCTTCCACGCCGAAACGTTTGATGAATTCTTCGGTCAGCTCCGGCAGTTCACGTTCTTCAACTTTCTTCAGGTTGATAACGAACTTAGCCGCTTTACCTTTCAGGTTTTCAGCGTGGTACTCTTCCGGGAAGGTCACGTCGATGGTGAACTCGTCACCCGCTTTGTGGCCTTTGATACCGTCTTCGAAGCCCGGGATCATACGACCCTGACCCATCGCCAGTACGAAGTCAGACGCTTTGCCGCCTTCGAACTCTTCGCCGTCTACGGAACCGGTGAAGTCGATGGTTACGCGATCTTCAGCGTCAACTGCGCCTTCTTTGTCTTTCCAGGTGGCCTGCTGCTTGCGCAGGGTTTCCAGCATGGTGTCAACGTCAGCGTCGGTCACTTCAACAACCGGTTTTTCTACTTCGATCGCTTCCAGACCCTGCAGTTCAACTTCCGGGTACACTTCGAACTCTACCGCGTAGGTGAAGTCTTCCCCCAGTTTGTATTCGCCCGGAACGTAGTTCGGCGCGCCGGCCGGATTGATTTTTTCTTTGATGATCGCGTCAACGAAATGACGGCTCATCAGGTCGCCCAGCACGTCCTGGCGAACGGATGCGCCATAACGCTGAGCAACAACATTCATCGGCACTTTGCCTTTACGGAAGCCGTCAATGCGAACTTTTTTCGCTACGTTGACCAGCTCGCTTTTGACAGCATTCTCGATGCTGTCAGCGGCGATAGTAATCGTTACACGGCGCCCAAGGCCCTGAGTGGTTTCAACTGAAACTTGCATCTTGTTACCTCAAAAAAATCACAGTGCTCGGTCAACTCTGGAAGCGCGTGTAGGTGGCTTCGCAGAACCGGGATGCCCTCTTCAAATCAGAAACACATTCCCTGTCGTCAGAATCATCCCGAAGACATTCATATATAAGACGCGGCATTATAGCGGCATCACTTTTGTGAGTCGAGAACGGTTGTCGCCTGGTGCTGCGGCATTTTTCACATTTCCCGCTCAATTTTGTCCGCAAAAGCGCTGACTTTGCGCATTTTCCAGGCAAAACAAAACGGCCCGTAGGCCGTTTTTGCTAAATCTGCAAGCAACATACTGGAAAAGCGCCAGCGGTTGCAAATGGGATTTCTAGGCGATGCTCCCCGCGCCGCGGCACGGCGGCGAGGCGAAAACCGTATCCTGTAGCGCTTCCCATTCTTTAATCGTGTAGGTGTGCAACGCCAGGGCGTGCACCGTATTCGACAGCTCCTCGGTTAGCGTGCCGTAGATCATACGGTGGCGATTAAGGAAACGCTCGCCAGTGAAGCGATCGCTCACTAACACCACTTTAAAATGACTTTCAGAGCCCGCAGGGACGTTGTGACGATAACTTTCATCCACGACTTCGAGATACATCGGGTCGAACGCTGCTCTAAGTTTTGCTTCGATCTGTTCACGTATCATCATGAATTTTCTCCTCCGACAACGCTGAGATGCCGCCACTCCTTTTAAATGTTAGCCGCTTTTACCGCTTCCATTAGGAGAAAACAACAAAAAATTAGCATTGTTCTGATATTTTCATTCAAAAGTATCACGTTTACTGGCTCTGGTCGCCAGATCCGCCGGTGAAAGAGCGATTAACCGTAGCGGGGCGCTCAGAAAACCGCCAGGGCGATGGATTTACACGCGTTGCCACTTCCCCTTGCCGTTGGCAATGCTATGATGGCGGTAATTTTCCTTATAACAACACCATGCGTTGAGACCTGAACATGCTTAAGAAGATCCTTTTCCCGTTGGTCGCCATGTTTATGCTGGCAGGATGCGCCACGCCGCCGACCACCATTGAAGTATCGCCGAAAATCACGCTGCCGCAGCAGGATCCGAGCCTGATGGGCGTGACCGTCAGCATCAACGGCGCCGACCAGCGTCCGGACCAGGCGCTGGCGAAAGTGACGCGCGACAACCAACAGGTCACCCTCACCGCCTCCCGCGACCTGCGCTTCCTGCTGCAGGAAGTGCTGGAGAAACAAATGACCGCGCGCGGCTATATGATTGGCCCGAACGGCGCAGTCGATCTGCAGATCATCGTCAACAAACTTTACGCTGACGTCTCCCAGGGCAACGTGCGCTACAACATCGCCACCAAAGCCGATATCGCCATCATCGCCACCGCGGCAAACGGCACCAAGATGACCAAAAACTACCGCGCCAGCTACTCGGTTGAAGGCGCCTTCCAGGCCTCGAACAAAAACATCGCTGATGCTGTCAACAGCGTCCTGACCGATACCATCGCCGATATGGCGCAGGACACCAGCATCCACGATTTCATCAAGCAAAACGCGCGTTAATGCCACCACGAACCCGGCCTCCGCCGGGTTCGTGCTTTATGCTATGTCCAGTCATTACTTACGCATTTTTCAGCAGCCTAAATCAGCGATTTTGCTGATCCTCGGCTTCGCCTCCGGTCTGCCGCTGGCCCTCACCTCCGGTACCCTGCAGGCCTGGATGACGGTGGAAAATATCGATCTGAAAACGATCGGTTTTTTCTCGCTGGTCGGCCAGGCCTATGTCTTTAAATTTCTCTGGTCCCCGCTGATGGACCGCTACACGCCGCCGTTTCTCGGCCGACGTCGAGGCTGGCTGGTCACCACCCAGATCCTGCTCCTGCTGGCCATCGCGGCGATGGGCTTTCTTGAGCCCGTCTCCCAGCTGCGCTGGATGGCGGCGCTGGCGGTGGTGATCGCCTTCTGTTCAGCGTCGCAGGACATTGTCTTTGACGCCTGGAAAACCGACGTTCTGCCGGCGGAAGAGCGCGGCGCCGGCGCCGCGATCAGCGTGCTGGGCTATCGCCTCGGGATGCTGGTCTCCGGTGGTCTGGCCCTGTGGCTCGCCGACCGCTATCTCGGCTGGCAGGGGATGTACTGGCTGATGGCGGCGCTGCTGGTGCCCTGCATCATCGCCACGCTGCTGGCGCCCGAGCCGAGCGACGTCATCCCGGTTCCCCGATCGCTGGAGCAGGCGGTGGTTGCACCGCTGCGCGATTTTTTCGGCCGCAACAACGCCTGGCTTATTCTGTTGCTCATCGTTCTTTATAAGCTTGGCGATGCGTTTGCCATGAGCCTGACCACCACCTTTCTCATCCGCGGCGTCGGTTTTGACGCCGGTGAAGTGGGGATGGTGAACAAAACCTTAGGCCTGTTCGCCACCATTCTCGGCGCCCTGTACGGCGGCGTCCTGATGCAGCGGCTGACGCTGTTCCGGGCGCTGCTGATCTTCGGTCTGCTGCAGGGGGTCTCCAACGCCGGCTACTGGCTGCTGTCGATTACCGATAAGCACCTCTATTCCATGGCGACCGCGGTATTCTTTGAGAACCTGTGCGGGGGAATGGGCACGGCGGCGTTTGTGGCGCTGCTGATGACGCTGTGCAACAAGTCGTTCTCCGCCACCCAGTTCGCGCTGCTCTCGGCGCTGTCCGCGGTTGGCCGCGTGTACGTCGGGCCGATTGCCGGCTGGTTCGTCGAGGCCCACGGCTGGTCCACCTTCTATCTCTTCTCTGTGGTCGCGGCGGTGCCGGGGATCGCGCTGCTGCTGCTGTGTCGGCAAACGCTCGAGCATACCCAACGCACGGCAAGCTTTATACCGCGTAGCGAATATCCGCAGGCCTATGCGCTGGCGCTGAGGATCCTGACGCTGGGCTGCCTGCTGCTGGCGGTATGGCTGGGTCTGCTGATCCTCAACGCGCTGGATTATACGTCGTTCAGCTTCCTGTCCGGCCTGCTGGAGGTTGCCGCGCTGACGGCCGTTGGCGGTATTTTGCTCGGCGGCCTGCTCGACTACCTGGCGCTGCGTAAAACCCACCTGATTTAAGGACGCTGCATCATTATTAGCCGTTGTAATTACGAAACGTAATTATAACGGCTTATTAACGCTTTTATATTGCCCGCCGCGCTATTTGTTGTTTTGTGCGTTTTTGTTTTCTGGAAATTATTGACAGTTTTTATTCGATTCTTTAAATAATTTAACCGATTCAGCTAAGCCGATTTTATTTTACGTTTCCACAATGTCTTTTATTTGATAATTAAATGTTAAACAATTGTTCTAATTTTTGGGTGGTTATGCCCATTCGCCGCTAAGCACTCCTTTTCTTATCCCTTTCGTTATCGATCCCACGAAAATCAGGCTTTGCAAGCGATTACGTAACACTACGTAACATATGTGACAAAGCAAGCAGAAGCCGCTAACACAGAACTGACAGAGATCCAATCATGTTTACAGTAATGCAACCTTACCGTAAAATGCCCGTACACTTTAAACGCCACCAGATCCCGTGGAATTGAGGTCGTTCAATGAGACTCAGGAAATACAATAAAAGTTTGGGATGGATGTCATTAATCGCAGGTACTGTATTACTCAGTGGTTGTGATTCTGCACTCCTTGACCCAAAAGGACAGATTGGACTGGAGCAACGCTCTTTGATTCTGACGGCCTTCGGCCTGATGATGATTGTCGTTATTCCCGCCGTCTTGATGGCAGTAGGATTTGCCTGGAAGTATCGCGCGAGCAATAAAGATGCGAAGTATAGCCCGAACTGGTCACACTCCAATAAAGTGGAAGCTGTGGTCTGGACGGTACCTATTCTGATCATCCTGTTCCTGGCCGTTCTGACCTGGAAAACCACTCACGCACTGGAGCCAAGCAAACCGCTTGTCCATGACGAGAAACCAATCACCATCGAAGTCGTATCGATGGACTGGAAATGGTTCTTTATCTATCCGGAACAGGGTATTGCTACCGTTAACGAAATCGCCTTCCCGGCGAACGTACCGGTACACTTCAAAGTGACCTCTAACTCGGTGATGAACTCGTTCTTTATTCCGCGCTTAGGCAGCCAGATCTACGCAATGGCCGGGATGCAGACTCAGCTGCACCTCATTGCTGACGAAGCTGGTACTTATGACGGTATCTCCGCTAGCTACAGTGGCCCGGGCTTCTCTGGTATGAAGTTCAAAGCGATTGCTACCCCGGATCGTGCAACTTTCGATCAGTGGGTTGAAAAAGCGAAACAGTCTCCGAACGCTATGGACTCTATGGCCGCGTTCGAGAAAGTGGCTGTGCCTAGCGAATATAACAAAGTGGAATACTTCTCTAACGTGAAGCCGGATCTGTTCAAAGATGTTGTGAACAAATTCATGTCTCACGAGAGCATGAACATGTCCAAACCTGAAGGCGAGCATGCCGCTCACGACGGGATGGAAGGCATGGACATGAGCCACGCGGAAACCGCTCACTAAGGGGCCGAGGAAGAAAACGATGTTCGGAAAACTTACACTGGATGCAGTGCCCTACCACGAACCTATTATCGTGGTAACGGTGGCTGCGATTATCATTGGGGGACTGGCGCTTCTGGCGGCCATCACTTACTTCGGTAAGTGGTCCTACCTATGGAACGAGTGGCTGACCTCTGTCGACCACAAACGTCTCGGTATCATGTACGTTATCGTGGCAATCGTCATGCTGCTGCGTGGCTTTGCTGACGCCATCATGATGCGTAGCCAGCAGGTGCTGGCCTCGGCCGGGGAAGCAGGCTTCCTGCCGCCTCATCACTACGATCAGATCTTTACCGCCCACGGCGTTATCATGATCTTCTTCGTGGCGATGCCGTTCGTTATCGGTCTGATGAACCTGGTGGTTCCGCTTCAGCTCGGCGCACGCGACGTAGCCTTCCCGTTCCTCAACAACCTGAGCTTCTGGTTCACCGTTGTGGGCGTGATTCTGGTTAACCTGTCTCTGGGCGTCGGTGAGTTCGCGCAGACCGGTTGGCTGGCCTATCCGCCGCTGTCGGGAATTGAGTACAGTCCTGGCGTAGGGGTCGACTACTGGATTTGGGCGCTGCAGCTCTCCGGTATCGGTACTACCCTGACCGGTATTAACTTCTTCGTGACCATTATCAAGATGCGCGCCCCGGGCATGACCATGTTCAAGATGCCGGTATTCTCCTGGGCATCTCTGTGCGCTAACATCCTGATTATCGCCTCTTTCCCAATTCTGACCGTCACCATCGCGCTGCTGACCCTAGATCGTTACCTGGGCACCCATTTCTTTACCAACGATATGGGTGGCAACATGATGATGTACATCAACCTGATTTGGGCCTGGGGTCACCCGGAAGTGTACATCCTGGTTCTGCCGGTGTTCGGGGTCTTCTCCGAAATCGCCGCGACCTTCTCGCGTAAGCGTCTGTTCGGTTACACCTCTCTGGTGTGGGCAACCGTCTGTATTACCGTTCTGTCGTTCATCGTTTGGCTGCACCACTTCTTCACCATGGGTGCCGGCGCAAACGTAAACGCCTTCTTCGGTATTACCACCATGATTATCGCGATCCCGACCGGGGTTAAGATCTTCAACTGGCTGTTCACCATGTATCAGGGTCGCATCGTCTTCAACTCGGCGATGATGTGGACTATCGGCTTTATCGTGACCTTCTCCGTAGGTGGGATGACCGGCGTGCTGCTGGCGGTACCGGGCGCGGACTTCGTTCTGCACAACAGCCTGTTCCTGATCGCGCACTTCCATAACGTTATCATCGGCGGCGTGGTATTCGGTTGCTTCGCAGGTCTGACCTACTGGTGGCCGAAAGCCTTTGGCTTCACCCTGAACGAAACCTGGGGCAAACGCGCTTTCTGGTTCTGGATCATCGGCTTCTTCGTAGCATTTATGCCGCTGTACGTGCTGGGCTTCATGGGGATGACCCGTCGTCTGAGCCAGCAGATCGATCCGCAGTTCCACCCGATGCTGGTTGTTGCAGCTTGCGGTGCGGCGCTGATCGCCTGCGGTATCCTGTGCCAGCTGATTCAGTTCTACGTCTCTATTCGCGACCGCGATCAGAACCGTGACCTGACCGGTGACCCGTGGGGTGGCCGTACGCTGGAGTGGGCAACCTCTTCTCCACCGCCGTTCTACAACTTCGCTATCGTTCCTCAGGTTCACGAGCGTGACGCCTTCTGGGAAATGAAAGAGAAAGGTGAAGCGTACAAACAGCCTGCTCACTATGAAGAAATTCATATGCCGAAAAACAGCGGCGCCGGCATCGTCATTGCCGCCTTCGCGACGGTATTTGGTTTCGCCATGATCTGGCATATCTGGTGGATGGCGATCGCCAGCTTCATCGGCATCGTAGCGACCTGGATTATTAAGAGCTTTGACGAGGACGTGGATTACTACGTACCGGTTGCAGAAGTCGAAAAACTGGAAAAACAGCATTTCGATGAGATTAACAAAGCAGGGCTGAAAAATGGCAACTGATACTCTTGCGCATACTGCCCACGCGCATGAACACGGGCACCATGATACAGGACCGATGAAGGTATTCGGTTTCTGGATCTACCTGATGAGCGACTGCATTATCTTCGCTACGCTGTTTGCTACCTATGCCGTTCTGGTGAACGGCACGGCCGGCGGACCGACTGGCAAAGATATTTTCGAACTGCCGTTCGTTCTGGTTGAAACCGCACTGCTGCTGTTCAGCTCCATCACCTACGGCATGGCGGCTATCGCCATGTACAAAAACAACAAGAGCCAGGTGGTTTCCTGGCTGGCGTTGACCTGGCTGTTTGGCGCCGGATTTATCGGGATGGAAATCTATGAATTCCATCACCTGATCATGGAAGGCTTTGGTCCGGATCGTAGTGGCTTCCTGTCCGCGTTCTTCGCGCTGGTCGGCACCCACGGTCTGCACGTGACCTCTGGCCTTATCTGGATGGCGGTGCTGATGTTCCAGGTTTCACGTCGTGGCCTGACCAGCACTAACCGCACGCGTATCCTGTGCCTGAGCCTGTTCTGGCACTTCCTGGACGTCGTGTGGATCTGCGTGTTCTCGGTTGTCTATCTGATGGGGGCGATGTAATGAGTCATTCTACCGATCATAGCGGCGCTTCTCACGGCAGCGTGAAGAGCTACATGACAGGATTTATCCTGTCCATCATCCTGACGGTCATTCCGTTCGCCATGGTGATGAGTGGCTCCGCCTCGCATGCGGTTATCCTTGGCACCATTCTGGTGACCGCTGTGGTGCAGATCGTGGTACACCTCGTGTACTTCCTGCATATGAACAGCAAGTCCGATGAAGGCTGGAACCTGACCGCATTTATCTTCACCGTAATCATCATTGCGATCGTGGTTGTCGGCTCCATCTGGATTATGTGGAACCTGAACTACAACATGATGATGCACTAAGAGCGGCGAGTATGTTTAAGCAATACCTGCAAGTTACGAAACCAGGCATTATTTTTGGCAACCTGATCTCCGTGATCGGCGGTTTCCTGCTGGCTTCCAAAGGCCACATCGACTATCCGCTGTTCGTCTGGACGCTCCTTGGAGTATCCCTGGTGGTCGCCTCGGGTTGTGTATTCAACAACTACATCGACCGGGACATCGATCGTAAGATGGAACGGACGAAAAACCGGGTGCTGGTCAAAGGGCTGATCTCGCCAGAAGCTTCGCTGGTGTACGCCACCTTGCTGGGTATTGCTGGCTTTATGCTGCTGTGGTTCGGCGCAAATCCGCTGGCCTGCTGGCTGGGGGTGATGGGGTTCGTGGTTTATGTCGGCGTCTACAGCCTGTACATGAAACGCCACTCTGTCTACGGCACGCTGATTGGCTCACTCTCCGGCGCCGCGCCGCCGGTGATTGGCTACTGCGCGGTCACCGGTGATTTCGACAGCGGTGCGGCGATCCTGCTGGCTATCTTTAGCCTGTGGCAGATGCCTCACTCCTACGCCATCGCGATTTTCCGCTTTAAGGATTATCAGGCGGCGAATATTCCGGTGCTGCCGGTGGTGAAAGGCATTTCGGTCGCCAAAAACCATATTACGCTGTACATCGTCGCCTTTGCCGTTGCGACCCTGATGCTCTCGCTGGGCGGTTACGCCGGGTATAAATACCTGGTCGTGGCGGCAGCGGTCAGCGTCTGGTGGCTGGGTATGGCGCTGCGTGGCTACAAAGTGGCAGATGACAAAGTCTGGGCGCGCAAGCTGTTCGTCTTTTCCATCGTCGCCATCACTGCGCTGTCCGTGATGATGTCCGTTGACTTTATGGTGCCGGATTCACATAGCCTGCTGGCTTACGTGAGATAATCTCGCTCTCCAGTACGATATAAAGCCCCGTTTTGACGGGGCTTTTTCTTTTCTGTTGCAAATTGGTTCCTTTCTCATTTCATACTTCCCCTCCCCTCCCCCGCATCGGTTTCGCTATCTCACGCCCAAAAAATGAGGAAAAAATGAGCTTGTGCTAACCGGGTATCGCTCGCGCCGCACGCGCCCGCGATGCTACTTTTCGCCTCGGGTTTACACCCGTTTGGGAAATATTCACTACAAGGAATCGCAATGAAAGAATTAACACTGAACGAAATGGAGTACATCTCCGGCGGCTTTAACCTGTTCGGCGCGGCCAACGGCTTCGCCAGCTTTGTCGCCAACTCTGCCGTCGGCTTCACCTCGTTTGTCCTCACCTCCGGTACCGCCTTCGCCTCATTCGTTGGCGACAGCGCGATGGCGTTTGGTTCCTTCCTGACCGGTCAGACAAACTGGGAAACCTTTGTGACCACCGGTAAGGAAAACTGGGGTAGCTTCGTCAATACCGCCGGCACCAGCTGGAACACCTTTGTCGATAACGCCGCCAGCGACTGGAGCAGCTTCCTCAACAAAGCGTCAGCCTAAGCGACGTCTCGCCGAGGGCAGCGCATCGGCTGCCCTGTTTAACTCACCAGCATCGCCTGCGCGCTATAGAGCAGATCAAGGTGGTCGCGGCATAACGCGTCCAGCGAAGTCCGCGATTGATGACTGGTCAGACTTAACGCTCCCCACCAGGTCCCTTCCCTGTCGGTTAACGGTACCGCCAGCACCAGCATACCAATCTCAAACTCCTGCTCGATAGTGGCATACCCCTGACGCCGCACCTGGGCAATCTTCTCCATCAACGACGCGACGTCGGTCACCGTATAGGGCGTGCGTTGTTCCCGGGTAATGCGCTGTAGAACCGCTTCACACTCTGCTTCCGGCAGCGAAGCCAGCCATAACCGCCCCCCGGCGGTACAAAAGATGGGCACCCGCTCCCCAAGCCTAACCGACGTGGAGTTAAATGGCGTGTGACGGCTGCGGGCGATATAGACCAGTTCATCTTCATCCACCACCCCCACCGAGGCGTGCTCCTCGGTCCGGCTGGCGATGTATTCGACAATCGGCCGCACCATGCGGGGAAACTGCGCCGAATCGACGTAGGCCTGACCAAGCCGCAGCGTCTTCGGGGTAAGCCAGTAATAGCGCCCATCGGTTTGCAAATAGCGCTCATGCAGCAGCGTCAACAGAAAACGTCGTGCCGCGCTTTGCGTCAGGCCGCTCATTTTCGCCGCCTGAGCGACGGTGAGCTTTGGGCAGGTTTTAGAAAAAAGCTGGATGAGCGCCAACCCTTTTTGTAAACCGACGATCAGATCGCGAGGATGAATGGTGTTTTGCATATTCGCTCACATTTTTGCAACATCATTATCGATTTCCTGCGATTATCGCAGCGATGGTGCGATTAACAACCGACATGTCCGAATTCTGCGTTGTCGCTCCCAGCTTCCACTGAAATACTTTCACAACATTCATTTAACAAACGAGGTTTGCAATGGTCAGTGGAACTACCCAGGTTGTCGCCGTGATTGGTCATCCGATTACCCAGGTGAAATCACCGGATAACTTCAACCGCTACTTTGCCGAACAGCACATGGACAGCGTCATGATCCCGGTGGATATCGCCCCGGACGCGGTGGCCGCCTACCTCAACGCCCTGCGCGGCTGGCAGAACATGAGCGGCGTGCTGGTGACGGTGCCGCATAAACAACGCGCCGCCGCGCTGGTCGACGAGCTTACGCCGCGCGCCCGCCGACTCAACGCAATCAATGTGATCCGCAAGCTGGCGGATGGCCGGTTACAGGGCGATATGCTGGACGGCGTCGGCTTTCTGCTCGCCGCCGAGGCACAGGGTTTTCAGCCGGCGGGTAAGCAGGCGTTGCTCTCCGGTTGCGGCGGCGTCGGCAGCGCCATCGCCTGGGGATTGTGCGAGGCGGGGCTCCGTCAGCTGGCTCTGCACGATCAAAACCCCGCCACCCGGCAACGCCTGCACGACCTTCTGGCTGAAGCCTTTCCGGCGGTGCGACTGAGCGCGCTGCCGGACATCCTGCACGGCGTCGATCTGCTGGTCAACGGCTCGCCGGCCGGCATGGCCGGATTTGATGCGCTGCCCCTGCCGCAGGCGCTGCTGGAGACCCTCGACAGCGCCACCCACGTGGCTGACGTTGTCACCGCCCCGGTGATGACGCCGTTGCTCACCTTCGCCGCCGCCCGCGGCTGCCGGGTACAGACCGGGCCGGAAATGGCGCTGGCGCAGATGACGCTGATGGGCCAGTTTATCGGCGCCATCCCGCCGGCGCAGGGAGCGGCGGCATGAAGAGCTGGGACGTGATCGTCATCGGCAGCGGCGCCGCTGGCTTTGCCGCCGCGGTCACCGCCAGCTGCAAAGGGCTGTCGGTGCTGATGTTGGAGAAAGCCGGTCAGTTCGGCGGCACCTCGGCCATCTCTGGCGGCGCCGTGTGGCTGCACGATACCGACCAGGCGCGCGCCGCGGGCAAAAGCGGTAGCGCCGAAGCGATCAAAACCTATCTGCGAACCATTATCGGCGAGGACCACTACCGCGAAGATATCGCCGAGGCGTTTGTCAGCGCCGGGCGAGAGGCCCTCGCCTTTCTGGAGCGCGAGGGGGCGGTGAAATATAGCCTGCGCCCACTCTCACCTGATTACTATCCGGATGAGCCCGGCGCTGTCGACGTCGGGCGGGCGCTGGAGGTGGTGGAGTATGACGGCCGTGAACTGGGTGACGCGTTTCGCGACCTGCGTTCACCGCCGCCGGGGATGCTGCTGTTTGGCGGAATGATGGTCAACCGCGTCGACATTCAACATTTTCTCGATATGCGTCGCTCGCTGCGCTCCCTGGCCCATTGCACCCGACTGCTGCTGCGCTACGCCCGCGACCGGGTGACATACCCTCGCGGCACCCGCCTGGCGATGGGCAATGCCCTGATTGCCCGCATGGCGACCACGGCGCTGCGTAAAGGCATGAGCCTGCGGCTGAATGTCAATGTTCTGGCGCTGTGCGAAGCGCAAGGCGCGGTCACCGGGGTAGAGATTGAGTGTCAGGGGCAAAGAGAGACGCTGCACGCCCGGCGCGGGGTGGTGCTGGCCGCAGGCGGTTTTGCCGCTGGCGCGCTGGCGGCGCGCTATCGGCCTGACACCCGAGAGCACTTCACCATGTCGCCGCCGGCCAATGATGGCGCTGCGCTGCGTCTCGCGGCGGCGCTTAACGCTCGCGAGGGAGCCGATCGGGCATCCAACTTTTTCTGGGCGCCGGTATCGGTGCTGACCCGGGCCGACGGCAGCGAGGAGCGCTTCCCCCACCTGGTGACCGACCGGGCCAAGCCGGGCGTGATTGCCGTCAATCAGCGGGCGGTACGCTTCGTTAATGAGTCCAGCTCCTATCACCATTTTGCCAGCGCGATGCAGCGTGCCGCGGAGAATGCCCCCTGCTTTTTACTGTGCGACGCCCAGGCGATGAAGCGTTACGGCCTCGGGCTGGCGCGCCCGGCGCCGGTGAACAATGACGCCCTGATCGCCGCCGGCTATCTGCACAAAGCCGACACCCTGGCCGCGCTGGCGCAGCAGCTTGGGCTGGATGCCCACGCCCTGAGCGAGACGGTCGCCCGCTACAATCGTGACGCCGCGCAGGGCGTGGACCGTGAGTTTGCCAAAGGCGGCAACAGCTATAACCGGGCGATGGGCGATCCGGGCCATCACCCTGACGCCTGCAACGCTCCCCTGCTCAGCGCGCCGTTCTATGCCATCAAACTCTATACCGGCGATCTGGGGACTTCCCGGGGTCTGGTCACCACCGCCGATGCCCAGGTCGTCAACGCCGAAGGAAAGCCTATCGCGGGGCTGTACGCGGTGGGAAACGACATGGATTCGCTGATGGCCGGCACCTACCCGGGTCCCGGCATCACCCTTGGCCCGGGGCTGACGTTTGGCTACCTCGCCGCCTGCCATCTGGCGCAACCCGCCACCCACTAATCAGGAAAACATCATGATCTACGAAAAACGCACCTACACCATCAATCCGCTGAAAATGGCCGACTGGCTGGCGCTGTACCAAAGCGATGCCCTGGCGGTGCAAACTGACCATCTCGGCAAACTGATCGGCTTCTTTTTTACCGAGATCGGCGTGGTCAATCAGGTAGTGCACATCTGGGCTTACGAAAGCCTGGACGATCGCCTGGTACGCCGCGCGCGGATGGCCCAGGACGAGCGCTGGCAGACCTTCTCGCGGAAAAATCGCGAACTGGCCGCCGTGGAGCGCCTCGAGTCGGTGCTGATGCGCCCCACCGCTTTTTCACCATTGCAGTAAGGAGTCCATCATGAGCGGGCCTGTGAAGGTGGATATGCTGGTGGTCGGCTCCGGCGCGGCGGGACTCTCTGCCGCGGTCACCGCGGCAATGCACGGCGCCAGCGTCATGGTGGCGGAGAAGGCGTCAGTGCTCGGCGGAACCAGCGCCTGGTCCGGCGGCTGGCTGTGGATCCCCCGTAACCCGCTGGCGCGGGCGGAGGGCATCGACGAAGCGGCCGATGCTCCGCTGACCTATCTGCAGCATGAGATGGGGGGCGAAGCCGCCGACGTTCGCCTGCAGACTTTCCTCCGTCACGGGCCGGAAATGGTGGATTTTTTTCATCAGCGGACGGCGGTGAAGTTTCTGTCGGGCAGCGCCATGCCGGACTTTCACGCGTCGCCGGGCGCGGCGAACGGTGGGCGGTCGGTCACCGCTCAGCCCTACGATGGCCGCCTGCTCGGCGACTGGCTCCACCGACTGCGGCCGCCGCTGGAGACCATCAGCCTGGCCGGGATGGGCATCGCCGGCGGCGCGGACATGGCGCATTTTTTTAACGCCACCCGCTCGCCGCGCTCCGCGCTGTATGCCGCCCGCCGCCTGCTGCGCCACGGCTGGCAGCGGCTGCGCGCCGGACGGGGGCAGCATCTGGTCAATGGCAATGCGCTGGTCGCCCGTCTGCTGCGATCCGCCCTCGACGCCGGAGTGCGCTTTCAACTCAATGCGCCTGCGGTTCGGCTGCTGCAGGGGCCGCAGGGCGTGTCCGGCGCGGTGCTGCGCAGCGATGACGGGGAGATGCACGTCGAAGCGGGCGCCGTGGTGCTGGCCTGCGGCGGTTTTCCCCACGATCGGCAGCGCCTGGCGCAAATGGTGCCTCACGCCGCGGAGGGCTACGGCCATTTCTCCGCCGCGCCGCCTGACAATCAGGGCGAGGGGATCCGCCTTGGCGAATCCGTCGGCGGCCAGTTCGATACCCGCCTGCGCCACCCGCTGGCCTGGGCGCCGGTGTCCCGCGTCACCCTCGCCAGCGGCCAGCAGCTGATGTTTCCCCATCTGGTGGAGCGAGCCAAGCCCGGGGTGATCGCCGTCCTGCCTAACGGCAAACGCTTTGTTAACGAGGCCGATTCCTATCACGACTTTATCGCCGCCCTGCTGGCGGCGACGCCCGTGGGCGACACGCCGCAGGCCTGGCTGCTGGCCGATCGGCGCGCGCTGCGCCGCTATGGCCTGGGCCACGCCAGGCCCTTCCCGTTCACCCCTACCGCCTGGCTGCGTACCGGCTATCTGCTGCGAGGAAACACCCTGGCCGAGCTGGCGAAACGGTGCGCCATCGATACCGATGCGCTGGCGGAAACCGTTGAACGCTTTAATCACTTCGCCAGCACCGGTGAAGACGTCGATTTTCACCGCGGCGCATCGGCCTATAACCGCGCGCAGGGTGACCATCAGGTGACGCTCGGACCGCTGCGCGAAGGGCCGTTCTTCGCGGTGCGCATTCTGCCCGGCTCACTGGGCACCTTCAGCGGATTGCAAACCGACGAACACGCTCGGGTGCTGGACGGGCAGCAGCAGCCGATACCGGGCCTGTTCGCCATCGGCAACGACATGTCGAGCGTGATGCGCGGCTATTACCCCAGCGGAGGGATCACCCTCGGGCCGGCGATGACTTTCGGCTACCTGGTGGGCAAAAAACTGGCTGAAAACACAATAAAAACAAAACAATAAAAACCAGGGACGGCAATACCCCTGGCTAACTTCACCTGCAACTGAACCGGAGCCATTTATGAACATGCGTACCCTATCGCTCGCCGCGCTGAGCCTGCTCGATGTCTCTCCCCCCGAACAGGTGCGGATAGCGGCCAGAACCGGTTTTACCCACGTGGGTCTGCGGCTGCTGCCCGCCACCCCCGCCGACCCGGACTACGATATGCTGGGCGATACCCCCGCCGTCCGCGCGACCCTGGCCGCGCTGATGGAAACCGGCATCCGCGTCTCGGACGTGGAGATCGTCCGCCTGAGCCCGGGGTTTACCCTCGACGATCGGCTGCAGCGCTTTATGGAGACCGCCGCGCGGCTTGGCGCCGGGCAGGTGTTAGTCGCCGGGAATGACGACAACCTGCAGCGCAGCGCCGACAACCTGGCCACTCTCGCCGCGGCCGGCCGCCCGTTTGGCCTGACCATGAACCTTGAGCCAATGCCCTGGACCCAGCTGCGCACGATCGCCGATGCGCAGGCGCTGATCGCCGCCAGCGGGCGGGAGGATATCGGCATCCTGGTGGACGCCCTTCATTTCTGGCGCGCGGGAGAATCGCTCGCCGCCCTCTCCAGCCTGCCCGCGCATCATCTGAACTATATGCAGCTCTGCGATGGCGCGGCGCAGCGGCCGGAAAGCGAGCAGGAGCTCATCCGCCAGGCCCGCTCAGCGCGCAACGTGCCGGGGGAAGGCGGTTTGGATCTGCACGGTCTGATGTCGGCTCTGCCGGCGACGCTGCCGGTCTCCCTCGAGGTGCCGCTCGACGGCGAGCAGGGCGCCCTGCCGCCCCTCCAGCGGGCGCAATTACTGTTCACTGCCGCGCAGCCCTACCTGCGCTCCTGCGCATAAGGAATCCGCTATGACACAGACTCAACGCCTGGATGTCAGAGAGTTAATTAACCGTAACCCGCTGAGCCGCTTTCAAAAGCAGATTATTTTTCTCGGCTTTTGCGTTATCGCTCTCGATGGGTTTGATATCGCGATCATGGGCTTTATCGCCCCGACGCTGAAGCTGGAGTGGGGAGTAAGCAACCACCAGCTGGGCCTGGTGATCAGCGCCGCGCTGATCGGCCTCGCGCTGGGCGCTATTTTCTCTGGCCCGCTCGCCGACTGGCTGGGACGCAAAAAGATCATCATCAACAGCGTCTTCTTCTTCGGTTTCTGGACCATCGCCACCGCCTTCTCGCACAACATTGAGCAGATGATGTTCTTCCGCTTTATGACCGGCCTTGGACTGGGCGCCGCGATGCCGAACATCGGGACGCTGGTGTCGGAATACGCTCCGGAACGCCAGCGCTCATTTATTATTACCGTCATCTTCTGCGGCTTCACCTTCGGCGCGGCGGCCGGAGGATTCACCGCATCATGGCTGATCCCGCAGTTTGGCTGGCACTCGCTGATGGCGCTCGGCGGCATTCTGCCGCTGCTGTTTGCCCCCCTGCTTATCTGGCGGCTGCCGGAATCGGTTCGTTTTCTGGTGATCAAACAAGCGCCAGCGGCGCGCATTCGCGCCATCCTTAATCGTCTTTATCCCGGACAAATCAGCGACAACGTGACGTTTATCCTGCCGGCGCAGCCGGCGGCCGGCAACGCGATGCGCATTGTGCTTTCCCGCCAGTACGGCTTTGGCTCGTTGATGCTATGGCTGGTCTATTTTATGGGGCTGTTCCTGGTCTATATTCTCGGCAGCTGGCTGCCAACGCTGGTTAAGGAGGTCGGGCTTACCGTCAGCCAGGCGGCCGTGATGACGGCGATCTACCAGGCGGGAGGCACACTCGGCTCGCTGTTTGCCGGCTGGCTGATGGACCGCATCAATCCCCATCGCGCGCTGGGAATGATCTACGCCGTCGGCGGCCTGTTTACCATGGCGATGGGCTACGCCGCGGGCAGCTTTGCCTTGCTCTGCATGCTGGCGTTTATCAGCGGCGCCTGCCTGAACGGCGCCAATACGGGCATGAACGCCCTCTCCGCCCGTTACTACCCCACGCAGGCGCGGGCGACCGGCTCCAGCTGGATGCACGGCGTCGGGCGGATCGGCGCGATCCTCAGCGCCTTTGCCGGCGCTGAGATGATGGCGCTCAACCTGCCCTTCGAAAGCGTCTTTTTGATCCTCGGCATCCCGGCTGCCCTCACCGTCGCAGGCCTGGCGGCGAAGGGCATCTTCGCCGCAGGTAATCCTCCCGCCGCTTCGCCAGCCCCCGCGTCTGTGCGCGGAGCGTAATGCGGTATCCTTCCTCCGGTGCAATCTGCGGATTGCACCGCGCGCTGCGGCTAAAAAGAACATTTATTTCATCTTGCCGTGTAACGAAAAGCGCTCCGCAACCGTCCGGCCTGCACCCATTGCCGTTGTTTCCCCTCTCCTCTTTTCAAGCCAGCAGAAAATAAACTTCTGCTTATTCGATCCCCTTCGCATATATGAAAAATAAATTCCACATAACAATTGAAACAGAACAAACATTTCCTTAAGTTTAGGTCAGTTTATCCGGATGCGCGTTGCCGCAGGCGTCGGCATTGAGCGCCTCAGAGTGCGAATGATTTCAAAAAGGAGAGCACCATGTTAAACGGTCTGAAACCCTTATCCCGTTCCCTGCGTTGGGGCATGGTCGGCGGCGGGGGAACCAGCCAGATCGGCTACAGCCACCGCTGTGCGGCGCTGCGTGACAATGTTTACACCCTGCTGGCCGGCGCGCTTGACGTTGATGCCGAGCGCGGGCGCGCGTTTGGTGAGCAGCTGGGCATCGCGCCGGAGCGCTGCTACGCCGACTACCAGACCCTGTTTCGTGAAGAAGCCCGCCGTCCTGACGGGATCGAGGTCGTCTCGGTCACCACCCCGAACAATACCCATTTCGCCATCACCAAAGCGGCGCTGGAAGCGGGCCTCCACGTCATCTGTGAAAAGCCCCTCTGCTTTACCGCCGAAGAGGCGCGCGAGCTGGTGGACCTGAGCAAAAAACAGAACAAAATCGTCGGCGTCACCTACGGCTACGCCGGCTATCAGATGATCCAGCAGGCGCGGCAGATGATTGCCGATGGGCTGCTCGGCGAGATCCGCATCGTCAATATGCAGTTCGCCCACGGCTTTCATAACCAGGCCGTCGAGCTGCAGGCAGAATCCACCCGCTGGCGCGTAACGCCGAAGTTCGCCGGGCCCAGCTATGTGCTGGGGGATCTGGCCACCCATCCGCTGTTTGTCGCCGAAACCATGGCGCCGCAGCTCAATATCAAACGGCTGATGTGCTCCCGCCAGAGCTTTGTCCCCTCCCGCGCGCCGCTGGAAGATAACGCCTTTGTCCTGATGGAGTATGACAACGGCGCGGTTGGCTCGATGTGGACCAGCGCGGTGAACAGCGGCGCCATGCACTCGCAAAAAGTGCGCATCGTCGGCGAAAAGGCGAGTATCGAATGGTGGGATGAGCATCCTAACCAGCTCAGCTATGAGGTGCAGGGCGAGCCGGCGCGCATTCTGGAACGCGGGATGCCCTACCTGAGCGCAAACGCGCTGGCGGACGATCGCATCGGCGGCGGCCACCCGGAAGGGCTGTTTGAAGCCTGGGCCAATCTCTATCGCCGCTATGCGCAGGCGATTGACGCCACGGACCGTGACGATCGCGCCTTCCTGCAAGACTTCTGGTATCCGGACGTCGAAGCCGGGCTGCACGGCGTCTACTGGGTCGAGCAGTGCGTCAAATCGGCTGATGCCGGCAGCCAGTGGGTTGACTTTACTTTACCTTAATTTTCCCCCTCGCCAGTGGAGTCCCCCTCCACTGGTTTATTGATTTTTACCAACTTGTCGCATCACGCAACAGCCCCGTAATATCTGTTAAACAAACATTTATTTACGCTTCTTACCCCCCGCCGCTACACTAGGCGCAGTTTTTATATTGAGGTGGTAATGAACGATAACAAAATGACGCCAGGGGAACTGCGCGCGACCTGGGGTTTGGGGACGGTATTCTCCCTGCGCATGCTTGGCATGTTTATGGTCCTGCCGGTTCTGACCACGTATGGCATGGCATTGCAGGGCGCCAGTGAAGCGCTGATTGGCCTGGCGATCGGCATCTACGGTCTGGCGCAGGCGGTGTTCCAGATCCCCTTCGGACTGTTATCTGACCGTATTGGCCGTAAGCCGTTGATCGTCGGCGGCCTGCTTATCTTCGTGCTCGGCAGCGTCATCGCCGCGCTCACCGACTCCATTTGGGGCATCATTCTTGGCCGCGCCCTGCAGGGTTCCGGCGCCATCGCCGCCGCGGTCATGGCCCTGCTCTCCGATCTCACCCGCGAACAGAACCGCACCAAAGCGATGGCGTTTATTGGCGTCAGCTTCGGCGTCACTTTCGCTATCGCCATGGTGCTGGGGCCGATTATTACCCATCAGCTGGGCCTGCACGCCCTGTTCTGGATGATCGCCATCCTGGCGACCGTCGGCATCCTGCTCACCCTGTGGGTGGTTCCCAACAGCCAGAATCATGTGCTTAACCGCGAATCCGGGATGGTGAAAGGCTGCTTTAGCAAGGTGCTGGCGGAGCCGCGCCTGCTGAAGCTCAACTTTGGCATCATGTGCCTGCACATCATGCTGATGTCCACGTTTGTCGCGCTGCCCGGACAGCTGGAGGCTGCCGGCTTCCCGGCCGCCGAGCACTGGAAGATTTACCTGGTCACCATGGTTATCTCCTTCATCTCGGTGGTGCCGTTTATTATCTACGCCGAAGTGAAGCGCAAGATGAAGCGCGTCTTTTTGCTCTGCGTGGCCATCCTGCTGATTGCGGAAATTGTCCTCTGGGGCGCCGGAGGCTACTTCTGGGAGCTGGTAGCGGGCGTGCAGCTCTTCTTCCTGGCGTTTAACCTGCTGGAAGCGCTACTGCCGTCATTGATTAGCAAAGAGTCGCCGGCGGGCTATAAAGGCACCGCGATGGGCGTCTACTCCACCAGCCAGTTCCTCGGGGTGGCGATTGGCGGCGCCCTTGGCGGCTGGGTCGATGGTTTCTTTGATTCACAGACCGTGTTTCTGCTGGGCGCGCTGCTGGCGATGCTGTGGCTGCTGGTGGCCAGCACCATGAGCGAGCCGCCCTACGTCAGCAGTCTGCGGGTGGAGGTACCGGACGGCGTGGTGGTCGACAGCGCGCTGCAGGCGCGTCTGCTCAGCGCCAGCGGGGTTCATCAGGCGCTGGTGGTGCCCGAGGAGCGCTCGGTGTATATCAAAATCGACAGCAAGGTCACCAACCGCTTCGAGATAGAGCAGCTCATCAAAGGGGTATAAAAAAAGCGGGGAATTCCCCGCTTTTTGCTGTCAGTCTGCCGCCTTAGTCGCGGAAGTTTTTGAACTGGAACGGTTGTCCCAGATCGCCACCGCGCACCAGCGCCATCACCGACTGCAGATCGTCGCGGGACTTACCGGTCACGCGGATCTCTTCGCCCTGAATCTGGGCCTGCACTTTCAGCTTGCTGTCTTTGATCAGTTTAACGATCTTCTTCTGCACCGCGCTTTCAATGCCCTGTTTCAGCTTCGCTTCAACAAACCAGGTTTTACCGCTGTGTACGATATCTTCCGGCACGTCGAGGGAGGTGCCTTCAATGCCGCGCTTGAGCAGCTTGGCGCGCAGGATATCCAGCAGCTGATTCACCTGGAAGTCAGACTCGCTCAGCACTTTAATGGTCTTGTTGGCGTCGTTTAATTCAAACGTGGCTTCAACGCCACGAAAATCAAAACGCGACTCGACTTCGCGGCTCGCGTTGTCCACCGCGTTACGGGCTTCCTGAAGATCAACTTCAGAGACAATATCGAAAGATGGCATCTTTTCCTCTCCTTCCGTTTCTTTTGCGTTGCATAATACCTGCAACGCGGCATAACTCAACTTGTTATCCCGGAAGCTTAGCTGATTACGCAACGCTCGCGCTATTTTCCCCATGCTGCCCGACGACGCCGAAACCCCCTTTCCGTCCGACGATGCGAAAAGCGACGAGATATACTTTAGCCATCAGCGCCTGGGGTAGCGGCAGATGAGGAGGAACAATGAAAGTAACCGTACTGGGATGCGGTGCACTGGGACAACTATGGCTGACCGCGTTGTGCAAACAGGGACATGAAGTCCAGGGCTGGCTACGCGTACCGCAGCCATTCTGTAGCGTCAACGTCATTGAAACCGACGGCTCGGTGTTCAACGAGTCGCTGACGGCCAACGACCCCGATTTTCTTGCCAGCAGCGAGCTGCTGATTGTCACCTTAAAAGCCTGGCAGGTTTCAAACGCGGTGAAGCACCTGGCCGCGATCCTGCCGGTCACCACGCCGATTGTGCTGGTGCATAACGGCATGGGAACCGTCGAGGAGCTGCGCAGCGTGAAACAGCCGTTGCTGCTGGCCTCCACCACCCAGGCGGCGCGCCGCGACGGGAATGTCATCATCCACGTCGCCCAGGGCACCACGCATATCGGGCCGGCGAAAAGCTACGAAGAGGACTACAGCTACCTCGCTGAAGTGCTGCAGAGCGTGCTGCCGGATGTCGCCTGGCACAACAATATCTTCTCGGCCACCTGGCGCAAGCTGGCGGTTAACTGCGTGATTAACCCCCTGACCGCGCTAAAAGGGTGTAAAAACGGCGATCTGCGCGACTATCCGCAGGAAGTTGCGGCCATTTGTCGCGAGGTGGCGGCAGTGATGGAGCGCGAAGGTATTCATACCTCGGCGGAAAACCTGCTATTTTATGTCGAACAGGTGATTGAAAGTACGGCAGAAAATATCTCATCCATGCTGCAGGACGTTCGCGCCCAGCGGCACACGGAGATCGACTATATCACCGGTTTTCTGCTCAACCGCGCCCGCGCCCACGGCGTTGCCGTACCGGAAAACGCCCGCTTATTTGAACTGGTCAAGCGTAAGGAGAATGAATATGAGCGCGTCGGCACTGATTTGCCTCGCCCCTGGTAGCGAAGAGACCGAAGCGGTCACCACCATCGACCTGCTGGTCCGCGGCGGAGTCAAAGTGACCACCGCCAGCGTCGCCAGCGACGGCAACCTGACCATCGTCTGCTCGCGCGGCGTCAAACTGCTGGCGGATGCCCCGCTGGTCGAGGTGGCCGATGGCGATTTCGATATCATCGTCCTCCCGGGCGGTATCAAGGGCGCAGAGTGCTTCCGCGACAGCCCGTTGCTGGTGGAAACCGTCCGACAGTTCCATCTCTCCGGGCGCATTGTGGCCGCCATCTGTGCCGCCCCGGCGACCGTGCTGGTGCCCCATCAGCTGTTCCCGATCGGCAACATGACCGGTTTTCCGGCGCTGAAGGATCATATCCCCGCCGATCAGTGGCAGGATAAACGGGTGGTCTGGGATCCACGGGTGAATCTGTTAACCAGCCAGGCGCCGGGAACATCGATTGATTTCGCCCTGAAAATGATCGATCTGCTGGTGGGGCGCGAGAAAGCGTATGAAGTCGCCTCGCAGCTGGTGATGGCCGCCGGCATCTATAATTACTACGAAGCCTGATAGCCGGTCCGCGCCGCGGACTGGCTCCCCCTTTTCCTGAGGAGTCGTAGCATGTCCGGAAGCGCAACCGATTCTCGCGATCTTGTTATCAGCCGCCTGCTCAGCGCGCCCGTCCCTGCCCTGTGGCGCGCGTGGGCCGACCCGGCATTACTCAAAACCTGGTGGTGCCCGAAGCCCTGGCAAACCGAGGTGCTGGCCTTTGATTTTCGCGCCGGCGGGGCCTTTCACACCGTGATGCACGGCCCTGACGGTGAACGCAGCGATAACCCCGGCTGTTTTCTTGAGGTTATCCCGCAACAAAAAATCGTCATGACCTCGATGCTGACGGCGGATTATCGTCCCGCCGTTTCCCCCTTCGCGATGACGGCCATCATCACCTTTGCCGATGAACAGGGCGGGTGTCGCTATACGGCCACGGTGCTGCATGCCGACGATGAAACCCGCGAGCAGCATGAGCAGATGGGATTTTTCGAGGGCTGGAATATTGTCATCGATCAGCTGAATGACCTGGCGCTGACCCTGCGCTAATACACGCCCCTGCCAATAGTAAAAAGGCCTTCCATCAGGGAAGGCCTTTTGCATCATAACAACCTGTTACGGGCGATAAACTTTTACGTTGCTGAAACCCTGCTCGCGCAGATAAAGCGCCTGCAGACGGCTCATCACCCCGCGTTCGCACCACAGCAGCCAGGTTTTGCTCTGATCGAGATCGCCAAATTTGGTGCTCAGCTTGTAGAACGGCAGGGAAACGACCTCAACCCCCTCGACCTTCAGCGGCTTGTCTTCCTGCTCGTCGATGGAGCGAATATCGAGGATCGCATCGTTGGCGCCAAAGCCGGTCACGGTTTCCACTTCCACCACCGTCTCTTCCGTCTGCTGGGCGATTTCGCGGATATCGATATTGCTCGCCTCTTCCACCACTTTATCGAGGATGCTGAAATCGAAGTGTTCTTCTTCCGCTTCAATCTTCGCCTTCACCGCCTTCACGGTCGGGCTTTTGGAGATCACGCCGCAGTACTCCGGCATGGTGCGGGCGAAATCTTCCGTGCCGATCTCGCGGGCCAGGTCGATGATGTGCTCTTTATCGTGCGAAATCAGCGGACGCAGGATCAGGGTATCGGAGACGTTGTCGATAAGGCGCAGGTTGGTGAGGGTCTGACTGGAGACCTGGCCCAGCGCTTCGCCGGTGACCAGCGCCTGCACGCCGTAGCGTTCCGCGACCTTTGACGCGGCGCGGACCATCATGCGCTTGAGCACCACGCCCATCTGACCGTCATCCACTTTTTCGAGGATTTCGCCGACCACCGGCTCAAAGTTAATCGCCACAAAGCGAACGCGGTGCGAGCTGCCGAAGCGGTTCCACAGATAATGCGCGACCTGGCGGACGCCAATCTCATGGGCGGCGCCGCCAAGGTTAAAGAAGCAGTAGTGCACACGGCAGCCGCGGCGCATCAGCATGTAGCTGGAGACGCCGGAGTCAAAGCCGCCGGAAATCAGCGACAGCACATCTTCCTGCGTGCCGATCGGGAAGCCGCCGATACCTTCATAGCGGCCTTTCACCAGCAGCAGGCGATCGTTTTCAATCTCAAGATTGACGGTGACGTCCGGGTCGGTCAGCTTCACGCGCGCCGTTTCAATATGCTGATTCAGGCCGCCGCCAACGTAGCGCTCCACCTCAATTGAGGTGAATTCATGTTTGCCGCGACGCTTCACCCGCACGCAGAAGGTTTTGCCTTCCAGCGCCTCGCGCCACAGCGGCAGCGTCTGCTCAAAAATATCGTGCAGCGAGGTGAACGGTACGTCTTCGACTTCCAGAATATGGTGGATGCCGGGAATACGGGTCAGCGCATCGCGAATAGCCGGGCGCTGATTTTCATCTTTCGCGCGAACTTCGATATGATCCCAATGACGAACGACGGCCAGCGTCTCGTCATAGTTTTTGAGAACGTTACGAATGTTCCCGGTTAAGATTTTAATGAAGCGCAACCGCACAGATTGGCTTTTGATGGTGATTTCCGGGAACAATTTAATGATAAACTTCATGGCGACAATAGTTCGTTGGCAAGCCCGACGGGGCTTTAAGCAAAAGTTGTAAAGCAGCGCACACCGGTGCCTGCATCCTGGGCGCGGAGTATATCACCATTGCGCGTTATTTGCTTACACGCGTGACTTCGTTACCATACCCGGTATTGCCGTCGCGACATAACAAGAGTCTACATTCACTATGCCAAAGAAAAATGAGGCCCCGGCCAGCTTTGAAACTGCGCTGGGCGAACTGGAGCAGATCGTTAACCGTCTGGAAAGCGGCGATTTGCCGTTAGAAGAAGCGCTCAGCGAATTTGAGCGCGGGGTCCAGCTGGCCCGCCAGGGGCAAAGCCAGCTACAGCAGGCCGAACAGCGCGTGCAGATCCTACTGGCGGATAGTGAAGATTCCCCGACCACGCCTTTTACGCCGGACGCTGAATAAATGGATTTCCCGCAACAATTGCAGGCCTGTGTGGAACAGGCTAACGAGGCGCTGCGCCGTTTTATCGCGCCGCAGCCCTTTCAGAACACTCCGCTGGTGGAAGCGATGCATTATGGCGCACTCTTAGGCGGTAAACGCCTGCGTCCCTTCCTTGTCTACGCTACCGGCGAGATGTTCGGCGTGAGCCGCACCACGCTGGACGCCCCTGCCGCCGCGGTCGAATGCATTCATGCTTATTCCCTGATGCATGATGATTTGCCGGCGATGGATGATGACGATCTGCGTCGCGGATTGCCGACCTGCCATATTAAATTTGGCGAAGCCAACGCAATTCTTGCGGGAGATGCCCTGCAAACGCTGGCGTTTTCTATACTCAGTGATGCGCCGATGACGGACGTCCCTGACCGGGATCGTCTGGCGATGGTTTCCGAACTGGCGCAGGCCAGCGGCGTGGCGGGCATGTGCGGCGGCCAGGCGCTGGATCTGCAGGCGGAAGGACAGCAGGTGAATCTGCAGGCGCTGGAGCGTATCCACCGCCACAAAACGGGCGCGCTGATCCGCGCCGCCGTCCGCATGGGGGCGCTGAGCGCCGGCGAACGTGGGCGCGCCGCCCTTCCCGCGCTGGATCGCTATGCGGAAAATATCGGCCTGGCCTTCCAGGTCCAGGATGACATTCTCGACGTGGTAGGGGATACTGCGACCCTTGGCAAACGTCAGGGTGCCGACCAGCAATTGGGTAAAAGCACCTATCCCGCCCTCCTGGGCCTTGAGCAAGCCCGGAAGAAAGCGCACGACCTGATCGCTGATGCCCGCCGGTCGTTAGATGAACTGGCCGCACAATCTCTGGATACTTCGGCACTGGAAGCGCTCGCGAATTACATTATTCAGCGCGATAAATAAACAATAAATGAGTCTCTGATGAGTTTTGATATTGCCAAATACCCGACCCTGGCGCTGGTAGATTCCACCCAGGAGTTGCGCCTGTTGCCAAAAGAGAGCCTGCCGAAGCTGTGTGATGAGCTGCGGCGCTACCTGCTGGACAGCGTCAGCCGCTCCAGCGGTCACTTTGCCTCTGGCCTCGGCACCGTGGAACTGACCGTGGCGCTGCACTACGTCTATAACACGCCCTTCGATCGCCTGATCTGGGACGTCGGCCACCAGGCCTACCCGCATAAAATTCTGACCGGCCGCCGCGACAAAATCGGCACCATTCGCCAGAAAGGCGGCCTGCACCCCTTCCCGTGGCGCGGTGAGAGCGAGTACGACGTACTGAGCGTCGGTCACTCCTCCACCTCCATTTCCGCTGGCATCGGGGTGGCTATCGCCGCCGCGAAAGAGGATAAGCAGCGGCGCGCGGTGTGCGTGATTGGCGACGGGGCGATCACCGCCGGCATGGCGTTTGAGGCGATGAACCACGCCGGGGATATCAAACCCGATCTGCTGGTGGTGCTGAATGACAATGAAATGTCGATCTCCGAGAACGTCGGCGCGCTGAACAATCATCTGGCGCAGCTGCTCTCCGGTAAGCTCTACTCCACCCTGCGCGAAGGCGGCAAAAAGGTCTTCTCCGGCGTACCGCCGATTAAAGAGCTGCTTAAGCGGACCGAAGAGCATATCAAAGGCATGGTGGTGCCTGGGACGCTGTTTGAAGAGCTGGGCTTTAACTACATCGGCCCGGTGGATGGCCACGATGTGCTCGGTCTGGTCAGCACTCTGAAGAACATGCGCGACCTGAAGGGGCCGCAGTTCCTGCATATTATGACCAAAAAAGGCCGCGGCTATGAGCCCGCCGAGAAAGACCCGATCACTTTCCACGCGGTGCCGAAGTTCGACCATACCAGCGGTGTGCTGCCCAAAAGCAGCGGCGGTCTCCCCTCCTACTCGAAAATCTTCGGCGACTGGCTGTGCGAAACGGCAGCCAAAGACAGCAAGCTGATGGCCATCACCCCGGCGATGCGCGAAGGTTCAGGGATGGTGGAATTTTCGAAGAAATTCCCCGATCAGTACTTTGATGTCGCCATCGCCGAGCAGCATGCGGTCACTTTCGCCGCCGGACTGGCGATTGGCGACTACAAGCCCGTCGTCGCCATCTACTCCACGTTCCTGCAGCGAGCCTACGATCAGGTGATCCACGATGTGGCTATTCAGAAGCTGCCGGTGCTGTTTGCCATCGACCGCGCCGGGATTGTCGGCGCAGACGGCCAGACGCATCAGGGGGCGTTCGATCTCTCCTTCCTGCGCTGTATTCCGGATATGGTGGTGATGACGCCGAGCGATGAAAATGAATGCCGCCAGATGCTGCACACCGGCTACCACTACAGCGACGGACCCTGCGCGGTGCGCTATCCGCGCGGCAGCGGCACCGGCGCGACGCTGGAGCCGCTGGCATCGCTGCCGATCGGCAAAGGGGTCGTGAAGCGCCAGGGCGAGAAGGTCGCGATCCTTAACTTCGGCACCCTGCTGCCGGAAGCCGCGGCGGTGGCGGACAAACTCAACGCCACCCTGGTGGATATGCGCTTTGTGAAGCCGCTGGATACCGCGCTGATCCTGCAGCTGGCAGGCGAGCACGACGTTCTGGTGACGCTGGAAGAGAACGCCATTATGGGCGGCGCCGGCAGCGGCGTGAATGAAGTGCTGATGGCCCATCGCCGGGCGGTACCGGTGCTCAATATTGGCCTGCCGGATGTCTTTATTCCGCAGGGCACTCAGGAAGAGATCCGCGCCGACCTCGGCCTTGATGCCGCCGGCATTGAAGCCAAAATCCTCGACTGGCTGGCATAATCGCCCCTCCCGCTCCTGCTATGCTTAAGGGATACCCTTGATGAATAGCAGGAGCGCACTATGCACTATATCCCCCTCGGCGATACTGCCTTACGTGTTTCCCGACTCTGCCTCGGCTGCATGACCTTCGGCGAGCCGGACCGCGGCAGGCACGCCTGGACGCTTCCGGAAGAGAGCAGTCGCCCGCTCATTCAGCACGCCATTGAAGGCGGCATCAACTTCTTCGATACCGCCAACAGCTACTCCGACGGCAGCAGCGAAGAGATCGTCGGCCGCGCCCTGCGCGACTTTGCCCGCCGCGATGAGGTGATTGTCGCCACCAAGGTCTATCACCAGGTCGGCGATCTGGCGGAAGGGCTTTCCCGGGCGCAGATCCTGCGCTCCATCGACGACAGCCTGCGCCGTCTCGGGATGGACTATGTCGACCTGCTGCAGATCCACCGCTGGGACTACAGCACCCCGATTGAAGAGACGCTCGAAGCGCTGGACGAGGTGGTGAAAGCCGGCAAAGCGCGCTATATCGGCGCCTCGTCCATGCATGCCCGGCAGTTTGCCCAGGCGCTGGCGCTTCAGCAGCAGAACGGCTGGGCGCGCTTCGTCACCATGCAGGATCACTACAACCTGATTTACCGGGAAGAAGAGAATGAGATGCTGCCCCTGTGCCAGCGTAACGGCGTGGCGGTGATCCCGTGGAGCCCGCTGGCGCGCGGCAGGCTGACCCGCCCATGGGGTGAGACCACCGCCCGGCTGGTCTCGGATGAGTTCGGCAAATCGCTTTACAGCACCAGCGAAGAGAACGACGCGCAGATCGCCGGGAATCTCGCGGACGTGGCGGAAGAGCTCGACGCCAGTCGCGCACAGGTCGCCCTCGCCTGGCTATTAAGCAAGCCCGGCGTCGCCGCGCCGATTATCGGTCCGTCGCGTCAGGAGCAGCTCGATGACCTGCTGCAGGCGGTGGATTTGACGCTATCTTCGGAACAGATCGACAAACTGGAGGCGCCCTATCAGCCGCATCCGGTGGTGGGATTTAAATGACGGGCGTGCTTTCCCCGACAGCATGGCGCTGCCGGGGAGCAGCGGTCAAAGCAGACCGATCGGCCAGTGATGGCCAATAACATACAGCACGCCGGCGGAGATCACGCCGGCGACGATATCGTCCACCATGATCCCCATTCCGCCGTGAATATTGCGGTCAAACCAGCGGATCGGCCACGGTTTCCACATATCGAAGATACGGAAAATGACGAAGCCGGCGGCCACCCACTGCCAGTCGAGGGTCGGCAGCGCCATCAGGGTGATCCACATCCCGACGAACTCGTCCCAGACGATGCTGCCGTGGTCATGGGTGCCCATATCTTTGGCCGTGCGATGGCACAGATAGACTCCGATACAGATGCTCATCATCACCACCAGCGAGTAGAGCTGCCAGGGGAGAAAAGTCATCAGATACCAGAACGGGATCGCCGCCAGCGAGCCCATCGTCCCCGGCACCACCGGGCTTAAGCCGCTGCCAAAGCCGGTCGCCAGCAGATGCCACGGATTACGCATACTCAGGCGGCTAAGCGCCTCGTCTCGACTACGCAAAGTGATCGTATCCCTTTAAATCAAGCATGACCGGCTTACCGTCACGGATAAACTGCAAACCTTCGCTCTCCGGCGCAATCTGTCCGATACAGGTAAAACGCGCGCCTAGATGGCCAAGGGCCACGTCCAGCGCCCCGCGGTTCAGTTCCGGTACGGTAAAGCACAGTTCGTAATCTTCTCCACCGGCGAGCGCCCAGCGCAGCGCCTGCTCGGGCTCAACCTGGCGCAGCATGGCGTCAGAGTACGGCATGGCATCAAGATCGATGCGCGCGCCGCAGTCGCTGGCTTTGAGAATATGACCCAGATCGGAGATCAGGCCGTCGGAGAGATCGATGGCCGACGTCGCCAGGTCGCGCAGCGCCTGGCCCTGCAGCACGCGGGGCATCGGACGCAGGTGACGGGCCAGCAGGTAATCGGCATCCGTCGGCGCATCCACCGTCAGACGGTTCTGCAACAGGGCCAGGCCGGCGGCGCTGTCCCCCGGGGTGCCGGTGACATAGATCCAGTCTCCCGGCTTCGCGCCTGAACGTTTCATGGCGCGCCCTGGCGGCACAAAGCCGTGGATACCCAAGGTCATGGCGAGCGGGCCGCGGGTGGTATCGCCGCCAATCAGCTGCATATCGTAGTAGTCAAGCTGGACAAACAGGCTGTCGCTGAAGGCTTCCAGCCAGGCTTCATCCACCTCCGGCAAGGTCAGCGCCAGGGTGAGCCACGCCGGCTCCGCGCCCATCGCCGCGAGGTCGCTCAGGTTTACCGCCAGCGCTTTATAGGCGAGGTCGGCCGGGTCGATATCGGGTAAGAAGTGATTGCCCGCCACCAGAGTGTCGGTGCTGATTGCCAGCGTTTTTTTCTCGGGAATATTCAGGAGAGCGCAGTCGTCGCCGATACCGGTTTCGACATCAAGACGAGCGCTTTTAACGCGATCAAAATAACGGGCAATCAGGGAGAATTCGCCACATGCCATACGTTATGCCTCAGCAAAATAATAAATAAGGCCGGGTTGCGAGGCGACCCTCGCAAAACCCGGCCTGCAGTTTACTTCTTGTGGGGACGAATTACCGGAGCCGCTTTGTCCAGCACGCCGTTGACGAACTTGTGGCTATCTTCAGCGCCGAAGGTTTTCGCCAGTTCGATAGCTTCATTGATGGCCACTTTATACGGTACGTCATCACGTTTGGATAGCTCAAACAGCGCGATACGCAGCACCGCTTTTTCCACCTGACCCAGCTCTTCCAGCTGACGGGACAGGTAGGGCTTCATCAGGCCGTCGAGGTACGCGCTGTTAGTCGCCACTCCGGACAGCAGTTCGCGGAAATACAGAACATCAACATCTTTTACGTCCTGTTCCGCCAGGAACTGGTATTCGACATCAGCGATGTCGTTGTGGGACAACTGCCAGGAGTAGAGCGCCTGAACGGCACACTCACGGGCGCGGCGACGAGCAGCAGGTTTCACGGAATTCCCCTTACAAAAATCAGGCCTTGATGGCTTTCAATACGTTAATCATTTCCAGCGCGGTCAGCGCAGCTTCTGCGCCTTTGTTACCGGCTTTGGTGCCAGCGCGCTCGATGGCTTGTTCAATACTTTCAGTGGTCAGAACACCAAAGGCTACCGGGATTTCGCTGTCCTGAGCGACGTGCGCCAGGCCATTGCTGGCACCGCCAGCCACATATTCAAAGTGGGCGGTACCGCCGCGAATCACCGTACCCAGCGCAATCACCGCGTCATATTTACCGGTTTTCGCCAGTGCGCCAGCCGCCAGCGGCAGCTCGTACGCGCCTGGAACCCAAACAACGGTGATGTTTTCATCTTTTACCTGACCAATGCGTTTCAGGGCGTCAATCGCACCTTCCAGCAGGCTGTCATTGATAAAGTTGTTGAAACGCGCAATGGTGATGGCGACGCGAGCGTCCGGGGTAGCAACGTTAGCTTCAATAATGTTCATACTCTTCCTTCGGGTTCATGTGCCCCGCAAGGGGGGCGGATTTTATCATATTATTCTGAGCGCTGCTTCCTAATAATCAGGAAAGCCTCACGCAGTGGTTAAATGCAGGCAGACATCCGGGCCAACCTGACGTATCTCATTGAATTTGAAATGGGGCGCCTGGCTCAGTTCTTCAAGCCCCGGCAGCGCGCATAATCCACGCGCCGCATTGCCTAACAGTTTAGGCGCAATATAGACGATAAGCTCGTCGACCAGGCCCGCCTGCAGCAGCGCCCCGGCGAGCGTGGCCCCCGCCTCCACCCAGACGCTGTTGATCTGCTGTTTGCCGAGCAGCATCATCAGCAGCACCAGATCGAGATGGCCGTTATGTTCCGGAACCAGCAGCGTGCGCACGCTGTCCGGCCACTGGCGCTCATCGGCGCTCAGGCGGGCAAACAGCGTTTCCCCCGCCTGCTGCACAATACGATGCTCAGGCGTGACGCGGTTCTGGCTGTCGATAACGACGCGCAGCGGCTGGCGCAAATTCTCTTCGGGATACAGCGCCTGGGTATCGGCGCTCAGCTCCTGCCAGCGCACGGTCAGCGCCGGATCGTCCGCCAGCACGGTGGCGCTGCTGGTCAGGATAGCATGGCTCTGGGCGCGCAGACGCTGCACGTCGCGTCGCGCCTGCGGGGAGGTGATCCACTGGCTTTCGCCGCTGGCCATCGCCGTGCGGCCGTCCAGCGAGGCGCCCAGCTTGAGCTGGACCCAGGGAAAACCGGTGCGCATCCGCTTCAGGAAGCCCTTATTCAGCGCTTCCGCCTCGTTCATCATCAGCCCGTGGCTGACGTCAATACCGGCCTGCTGCAGACGGTACAGGCCGCGCCCCGCCACCTGCGGGTTCGGATCCTGCATCGCGGCGACCACGCGGCTGACGCCGGCGGCAATCAGGGCGTCGCAGCACGGCGGCGTACGACCGTGGTGGCTGCAGGGCTCGAGGGTGACGTAGGCGGTGGCGCCGCGCGCCTTTTCCCCGGCCATCCGCAGAGCGTGCACTTCGGCATGCGGCTCGCCGGCGCGATAGTGGAACCCTTCGCCGACGATCTCGCCGTCTTTAACAATGACGCAGCCAACGTTAGGGTTAGGATGGGTGGTAAAGCGACCGCGGGCGGCGAGCTTGAGCGCACGCGCCATGTACATTTCGTCCTGCATGGCTTAGTCCTGTAAGCGGGCGATCTCTTCGCCGAATTCTTTGATATCTTCGAAGCTGCGATAGACCGACGCGAAGCGAATATAGGCGACTTTATCCAGTTTTTTCAGCTGCTCCATCACCAGGTTGCCGATCATTTTGCTGGCCACTTCGCGCTCGCCGGTGCCGCGCAGATGGGTTTTGATATGGTTGACCGCCATTTCGACGTCATCGGCGCTGACCGGACGTTTCTCCAGCGCTTTCAGCATCCCACTGCGCAGCTTGTCTTCGTTGAAGGGTTCACGCACATCGTTACTCTTCACCACCCGCGGCATGACCAGCTCCGCCACTTCGAAGGTGGTAAAGCGCTCATTACAGACCAGACACTGCCGACGGCGACGCACGGAAGAGCCTTCCCCTACCAGACGAGAGTCGATCACTTTGGTATCCACGGCGAAACAGAAAGGGCAATGCATAGCGCGTCCTGACAGGTAGTTAAACTGAAGGGTAGTTTACCGCGAAGTGACCTGACTACAAAGAAAGAGCTTTTGAGACAAAGGATCTATGGGAGAGTCAGGCGGTTTGGCTACCATTAAGCATCCTCTGCAAACGGAATCCTGACCATGACAAGACGTTACCTGAAACTCGCCATCGCGGGCAGCCTGTTTACCCTGACCGCCTGCGCCCAGCAAAGCGAAATCCGCCAGATGCACCAGAGCGTGAGTACGCTGAGCCAGGAGATGACCCAGCTCAATCAGCAAACGATCAAAATTACCCAGCAAAACGCGCTGAACGCGAAATCCACCCGCGGCGTCTATCTGCTGCCGGAGGCGAAAACCCCGGCGCGGCTGGAGAGCCAGATCGGCACCCTGCGCATGTCGGTGGCGAGCATTACGCCGGATGGCGACGGGTCACGCCTGACCTTACGTATTCAGGGCGAATCCAACGATCCGCTGCCGGCCTTTACCGCCACCGTCGCCTCCGGACAGATCACCGGTATTACCCACAGCTACCAGGAAGTGAATGTTCAGGATCAATTGATCAGCGCCCCGGCCAGCATTCTCGCCCCCAGCGATGTCGATATCCCGCTGCGCCTGAACGTGACGCCGGACAAAGTCGGTTTTATTCGCGTCCACGATATCCAGCCAGCCGCCGCGCAGTAAGCCTTGCCGCCGGGCTTCCCCCTGCCCGGCGACGTCCTGTCCCGTTATTCTTATCCACTTACAACTTTTCGCAAGAGTTCATTAGAAATCGTTCTGCATCGCGATTTTCAGTAGCATTTTGTCAAGAAATGCATAGAATCGTGAACGCAATCGATTACGCATGTTCTGGTTATGTGAAACAACACGTATTTTTGTGAGCAATGATTCCTATAATAGACCCCCACAGAAACACGAAATATTTAGAAACGCTTCGGCACTTCTTTTAACGCCTTCAGGCTCAATTTAAACAGTGGCATTACTATGAAAAAAACATTACTGGCAGCGGGTGCGGTTGTGGCGCTCTCCACTTCTTTTACCGCGGGCGCGGCAGAAAACGACAAACCGCAGTATCTGTCTGACTGGTGGCACCAGAGTGTTAACGTGGTGGGCAGCTACCACACCCGTTTTGGACCGCAGATCCGTAACGATACCTACCTGGAATACGAAGCGTTCGCCAAAAAAGACTGGTTTGATTTCTACGGTTATATCGATGCCCCGGTATTCTTCGGCGGCAACAGCACGGCAAAAGGTATCTGGAACAACGGCTCCCCGCTGTTTATGGAGATCGAACCGCGCTTCTCTATCGATAAGCTGACCAACACCGACCTGAGCTTCGGGCCGTTCAAAGAGTGGTATTTCGCGAACAACTATATCTACGATATGGGCCGCAATGACTCCCAGGAGCAGAGCACCTGGTATATGGGTCTGGGTACCGATATCGACACCGGCCTGCCGATGAGCCTGTCGCTGAACGTCTACGCCAAATACCAGTGGCAGAACTACGGCGCGTCCAACGAAAACGAGTGGGACGGCTACCGCTTCAAAGTGAAATACTTTGTGCCGCTGACCGACCTGTGGGGCGGTTCGCTGAGCTACATCGGCTTCACCAACTTCGACTGGGGCTCTGACCTCGGCGATGACAACTTCTACGATCTGAACGGGAAGCACGCGCGCACCAGCAACTCCATCGCCTCCAGCCATATCCTGGCGCTGAACTATGCGCACTGGCACTACTCGGTGGTGGCCCGTTACTTCCATAACGGCGGCCAGTGGGCTGACGATGCCAAGCTGAACTTCGGCGATGGCGATTTCAGCGTCCGCTCAACCGGTTGGGGTGGTTACTTCGTGGTTGGTTACAACTTCTGATTGCTGAAACGGCAGGACAGCGCCCGGGCCACCCGGGCGTTTTTATTTCTCCCACACGTCGCAGCGGACCTTGCGCAGAAAATCGCTTAACGATCGGTCGGCGCACTCGCTGAATCGACGCTCGGTCGCCCTGACCGCCAGACAGCGGTCGAGGCGAAAGTTGCGATAATCATTGCGCAGCTCGCACCAGGCCACCAGCAGCCAGCGCTCCCCCCAGAAAAACAGCCCCAGCGGCAGCACGTCGCGCTCGGTCACCCGACCGGACTCATCCTGATAGCGCAGCGCCAGCACCTGCTGGCCGGAGACCGCCAGATGAATGACGTCAAAGAAGGTTTTGGCATAGCGATGGGCGCCGAGATCGGGGGCAAACAGGCGGGTCTGCTCCGCCTGGCGCCGGCGCGCCTCCGGCAGGATCGCCAGCATCTTCTCCTGGGCAGACTCCAGCGATTGCGACAGCGCCTCGCCGCCCCAGGTTTTCAGCAGCCGGATCGCGGCGATCAGCGCTTCGGATTCTTTGGTGGTCAGCATTAGCGGCGGCAGATCGTAGCCCGCCAGCAGGCGATAACCACTCCCCGCCTCGCCCTCCACCGGCACGCCGGAGAGGGAGAGATCGCGAATATCGCGATACACGGTGCGCTCCGACACGCCCAGCCGCTCCGCCAGCAGCGCGGCGGTGGTGAGCCGCCTGCCGCGCAGGATCTGCACAATCTGAAATAAACGGTCGGCGCGTCGGGTCATGTCTCACTTCACAAAAAGTTCAGGTTAAGCCGGTTGGTGCAGGCCGACGCGGTTGCCCTCGCTGTCAGTAAACAGCGCGATGGTGCCAATATCATTCGGCAGCGTCAGCGGCCCGAAAACACATGCCCCACCCGCCGAGGCAACGCGGTCGAGGGTGGCGGCAAGATGGTCTGTATGCAGGTAAATAATAGCGCCCTGCGCAGAGGGCGCGATACCCTCAAATTTGGCCAGCGCGCCGCCGGGGGTCGGATCCTGATGCGGGAACACCGCCAGCTCGGCGCAGTCCATGGTTTCGCGACGCAGCGTCACCTGCATCACCGGCTCATAAAACGCGACGGCGCGATCCATATCGGCGACCGGAATTTCAAACCAGTTAATCACGTTATTCATACTTCCTCCTGCTCGTTAATGAGTTCAGAAGGAGTGTATGGGAGGGCTCCTGACAGCATACTGTCAGCAGGTTTTGTCGCGGGCAAAAAAAATCCCGGCGCCTGGCCGGGATTGCGTTATTTCAACTGAACTGTATTACGGCAGAATAGACGGCTGGTCCGCCCCTTCTTTTTCGACCTTCTGCTGCAGCAGATGCTCGCGCTTCATGCCCAGCTTCAACGCCAGCGCGGAGGCGACGTAGATAGAAGAAGCCGTACCGATGGAGACACCGATCAGCATGGTCAGCGAGAAGCCTTCCAGAATCGGGCCGCCGAACAGGAACAGCATCAGGATCACCATCAGGGTGGTCCCGGAGGTGATCAAGGTACGGTGCAGCGTCTGGGTCAACGACACGTTGAAGATCTCGTACGGCGTACCGCGGCGGATCTTACGGAAGTTTTCACGGATACGGTCCGATACCACGATACTGTCGTTCAGCGAGTAGCCGATAACCGACATCAACGAGGCCACAATGGTCAGGTCGATCTCGATATGGAACAGCGACAGCACCCCCATGGTGATCACCACGTCGTGCGCCAGGGCGATAACCACCCCCGCCGCCAGACGCCATTCGAAGCGGAAGCCGACGTAGATCAGGATACAGACCAGCGCGGCAATCAGCGCCAGGGCGCCGGTTTGCGCAAGGTCCGCGCCGACGCTCGGGCCGACAAACTCAATACGCTTCACCGCCGCGTTCTGGCTGGTCGATTCGTTAATCACCGTCACGACCTTGCTGCCCAGCTCCTGGCTGACGTTGGCGTCATGCACCGGCGGCATACGTACCATGATGTCGCGGCTGCTGCCAAAGTTCTGCACCTGCGGCTCTTCAAAGCCCGCTTTCTGCAGAGAATCGCGCATCTGGTCCAGATCGACCGGCTTCTCAAGGTTAATTTCGATCACCGTACCGCCGGTGAAATCGAGACCCCAGTTAAAGCCGCGGACGCCGATGATGGCGATCGACACAATCAGCAGAAAGCCTGAAATGCCGAAGGCCCAGTAATCCCAGCGCATAAAGTCCCAGACTTTACGGCCGTGGTTCAATTGTTCAACAGTATATTCCTGTGCCACAACGCACTCCTCAGATAGACAGCTTTTTAACGCGCTTGCCGCCGTACAGCAGGTTCACGATGGCACGGGTGCCGACGATAGCGGTAAACATTGAGGTCGCGATACCGATACCGGTGGTAATCGCAAACCCTTTAATGGCACCGGTACCGACCGCGTACAGGATGATCACTTTGATAAGCGTCGTCACGTTGGCGTCGAAGATCGAGCTGAACGCGCCGCGATAACCTTCGTCAATCGCCTGCTGAACGGTACGCCCGTTGCTCAGCTCTTCTTTGATACGCTCGTTGATCAGAACGTTAGCATCGACCGCCACCGCAAGGGTTAACACGATACCCGCGATGCCCGGCATGGTCAGCGTCGCCCCCGGGATCAGGGACATAATGCCGACAATCAGCACCAGGTTGGCAATCAGCGCCGAGGTCGCAATCAGACCGAACTTTTTATAGAAGAGGATCATGAACAGGATTGAGACCACCAGGCCGGCCAGACAGGCTTCCAGACCCTGCTTGATGTTCTGCATGCCAAGGGTTGGGCCGATAGTCCGCTCTTCGACGATCTGAATCGGCGCAATCAACGCGCCGGCACGCAGCAGCAGCGACAGCTGGCGCGCTTCGTTCGGGTTGCTGATACCGGTAATACGGAAGCTGTTGCCCAGACGCGACTGGATGTTGGCGATGTTAATCACCTCTTCCTCTTTCGCCAGGATAGCGCGACCGTTGGCGTCTTTCTTACCGCTGTCTTTATACTCCACGAACAGGGTCGCCATCGGCTTGCCGATGTTGTCCTTGGTGAAGTTGGACATGATGTTGCCGCCCGCGCTGTCCAGCGAGATGTTGACCTGCGGCTGGTTGTACTCATCCATGCTGGAGGTCGAGTCGGTGATATGGTCACCGGTCAGGATCACCCGCTTGTACAGCACCACCGGCTGGCCTTCACGCGTCTCTTTCACTTCCGAGTCGCCCGGCACGCGGCCTGAGGCGGCGGCGGACTGGTCCACGTTGGTATTGACCAGACGGAACTCGAGGGTCGCGGTCGCGCCAAGGATCTCCTTCGCCCGCGCGGTATCCTGGATACCCGGCAGCTCAACCACGATGCGGTCAGCGCCCTGACGCTGAACCAGCGGTTCGGCGACGCCCAGCTGGTTCACACGGTTACGCAGAATGTTAATGTTCTGCTGAACCGCATACTCACGCGCTTCTTTCAGGCGCTCATCGGTCATCACCGCTTTCAGGCTGTTGTCACCCTGAGAGGAGATCACCAGATCGCGATGGCGAGGGCTGAGATAAGAGATAGCCTGGTCGCGCGCCGCGCTGTCGCGGAAGACGATGCTCAGACCATAGTTGTCTTCCTTACGCACGGTCGCGTAAGGAATGCCTTTGTCGCGCAGCTCGCTGCGCAGGCTATCGATGTTCTGTTCCTGCAGTTTGCCTAACGCGGTGTCCATGTCGACTTCCATCAGGAAGTGCACGCCGCCGCGCAGATCAAGACCCAGCTTCATCGGCTCGGCATAGAGTGCCGCCAGCCAGCGTGGGGTTGCCGGAGCAAGGTTTAGCGCCACGACGTATTTGTCACCCAACACGGTAAGCAGCGCTTCACGCGCGCGCAGCTGGGTATCAGTGGTGTCGAAGCGCGCAAGAATAGCGCCCTCTTCCAGTGCCACAGACTTCGCGGTAATTTTTTCTTCTTGTAAAGTTTTCTGGACCTGGATCAGCGTTTGCTCACTGGCGGCGACGCCGCGCGCGCCAGTGATTTGAACAGCCGGATCCTCACCATACAGGTTGGGAAGCGCATAGATCAGGCCGACGACAATGACGACGACCAGCATGACATACTTCCACAAAGGATAACGGTTTAACACGGCAGTTCCCTTTGGGAAAAGTTAGATTACAGCGCCTTCATGGTGCCTTTCGGCAGAACGGCAGCAACGAAGTCACGTTTGATAACCACTTCAGTGGTATCGTTCAGCGCGATAGCAATGTAGCCAGTTTCCGCTACTTTGGTCACGCGACCGACCAGACCGCCGTTGGTCAGCACTTCATCACCTTTGGCGATGGAGTTCATCAGGTTCTTATGTTCCTTGGTGCGCTTCTGCTGTGGGCGCAGGATCATGAAGTAAAAAATCAGACCGAACACCACCAGCATCAGAATCAGAGACATCGGGCTGCCCTGCGCCGGTGCACCCGTTGCCGCTACCGCATCAGAAATAAAAAAGCTCATTGAAATTCCCTCATTATTAAAATTAATCAACGTTCAAAGGAGGCACGGTGCGCCCCTGACGTTGGTAAAAATCGGTCACGAAGCTCTCTAATTTACCCTCTTCGATAGCCTTGCGTAAACCAGCCATTAAACGCTGATAGTAGCGCAGGTTATGAATGGTATTGAGACGCGCGCCCAATATTTCGTTGCAACGGTCAAGGTGATGCAAGTAAGCGCGTGAATAATTGCGACATGTATAGCAATCACACTCGGCGTCCAGCGGCGCGGTATCGCTTTTGTGCTTCGCGTTGCGGATTTTCACCACGCCGTCGGTGACGAACAGGTGGCCGTTACGCGCGTTGCGCGTCGGCATGACGCAGTCGAACATATCGATACCGCGACGTACCCCTTCCACCAGATCTTCCGGCTTCCCGACGCCCATCAGGTATCGTGGTTTATCGGCCGGGATCTGCGGGCAGACGTGCTCCAGAATACGGTGCATGTCTTCCTTCGGCTCGCCGACCGCCAAACCGCCGACAGCGTAGCCATCAAAGCCAATCTCTACCAGACCTTTCACCGAGATATCACGTAAATCTTCGTAAACGCTGCCCTGAATGATGCCGAACAGCGCATTTTTATTGCCAAGGCTATCGAAACGGTCGCGGCTGCGCTTCGCCCAGCGCAGAGACATCTCCATCGAGCGCTTGGCGTAATCCCAGTCCGCCGGGTACGGCGTACATTCGTCGAAGATCATCACGATATCGGAACCGAGATCGTACTGAATCTCCATGGATTTTTCCGGATCGAGGAAAATCGGATCGCCGTTGATCGGGTTACGGAAGTGGACGCCCTGCTCGGTGATCTTACGGATATCGCCAAGGCTGAACACCTGGAAGCCGCCGGAGTCGGTCAGGATCGGTCCTTTCCACTGCATAAAATCGTGCAGATCGCCGTGCAGCTTCATGATCTCCTGACCCGGGCGCAGCCACAGGTGGAAGGTGTTGCCGAGAATAATCTGCGCGCCGGTGGCTTCCACCTCTTCCGGCGTCATCCCTTTGACGGTGCCGTAGGTGCCAACGGGCATAAAGGCCGGTGTTTCCACCACGCCGCGCTCAAACACCAGGCGACCGCGGCGGGCGCGACCGTCGGTGGTATCCAGTTCAAATTTCATGCTTGCTCCTGCGTCAGAAAAACAGTCCGACGTTTTGATACTCGCCACGGAATGATTCCGTGGCTAAAAATGCGTCATGGCGTGCCAAAAGCCGGCGGGCCGGCCTTTTCAGGGACGCTCAGAAATAGCCTGCGGATTGTACGTGATAAACATCGCATCCCCGTAGCTAAAAAAGCGATATTTCTGCTCTACCGCTACCTTATAGGCGTTCATGGTGTGCTGATAACCAGCAAACGCCGACACCAGCATAATCAGTGTGGATTCAGGGAGATGGAAGTTGGTCACCAGCGCATCGATCACCTGGTACTGATAACCCGGATAGATGAAAATCTGCGTATCGTCGAAGAACGGCGCGATCAGGGCGTCTTTCGCCGCCTGCGCCGCGCTCTCCAGCGAGCGTACCGAGGTGGTGCCCACCGCGATCACGCGATTGCCGCGCGCTTTCGCCGCCAGCACCGCATCGACCACCTCCTGCGGCACTTCCGCATATTCTGAGTGCATAGTGTGCTCTTCAATGCTGTCGACGCGCACCGGCTGGAAGGTACCCGCGCCCACGTGCAGGGTGACAAACGCCATCTCAACGCCTTTAGCGCGCAGTTTGTCCAGCAGCGGTTCGTCGAAGTGCAGACCCGCGGTCGGGGCGGCTACCGCGCCCGGCCGGGTGCCGTAGACGGTTTGATAGAGCTCACGGTCAGCGTCTTCGTCCGGGCGATCAATGTAGGGCGGCAGCGGCATATGGCCGATCCCGTTAAGGATCTCCAGCACCGGGCGCTCGTCGTTAAATTCCACTTCAAACAGCGCGCCGTGACGCGCCAGCATGGTGGCCTGAATGCTCTCGTCGTCGCCCAGCAGCAGCTCGGCGCCCGGCTTCGGCGCTTTCGAGGCGCGAATATGGGCGAGGATGCGCTTATCATCCAGCATCCGCTCCACCAGCACTTCAATCTTGCCGCCGCTGGCCTTGCGGCCGAACAGACGCGCCGGGATCACCCGGGTGTTGTTAAACACCAGCAGATCGCCGGGATTGAGCTTATCGAGGATGTCGGTGAAGGTGCCATGCGTCAGCGCGCCCGTCGGCCCGTCCAGGGAGAGTAAGCGGCAGCTACTGCGCTCAGGCATCGGATAGTGGGCGATCAGGGATTCGGGTAGTTCAAAAGCAAAATCGGTAACGCGCATGACGATAACTCAGACTGAATAAAGAGGCGGGTAGTCTAGTGCCGGGGCGGTCTGCCTGCAACCTTTACCCCTCCGGATGAATGACATAATCTATATTCCAAATCATTCCGAATGCCGCCATGCGGCAGCCGAATGCATCACCGGTGGCAGAGGGCCGCGCGCGGCCAGACAGCACGCCATCCGGGCACCGGGGCTGCCGTTCAGGGCGACGCGCAGCGCTACACCGCTCACTCTGCCCGCCAGAAAGTATTTGAAGGATGTCGTCACTATGAATTTTCTCGCCCACCTGCACCTGGCCCATCTCGCCGACAGTTCGCTGCCCGGCAATCTGATGGCCGACTTTGTGCGCGGCAACCCGCAGGGCGACTATCCGGCGGAGATTGTTGACGGCATCTATATGCATCGGCGGATTGACGTGCTGACTGACAACCTGGCGGAAGTCAAAGAGGCGCGGGAGTGGTTTCGCCCGCAGACCCGCCGCGTCGCCCCGATCACCCTCGACGTCATGTGGGATCATTTCCTGTCGCAGCACTGGGCGCAGCTCTCCCCTGACCTGCCGCTGGAGGAGTTCGTGCGCTACGCCGAGCGGCAGATCGTCCCCATCCTGCCCGACTCGCCGCCCCGCTTCGTCAATCTCAACCAATATCTCTGGTCGGAGCGCTGGCTGGAGCGCTATCAGGAGATGGATTTTATTCAGCGCGTGCTCAACGGCATGGCCAGCCGCCGCCCGCGTCTCGAGGCGCTGCGCGACTCCTGGCAGGATCTGGATACCCACTACGACCGGCTGGAGGGGCAGTTCTGGCGCTTTTATCCGCAGATGATGCGTCAGGCGAAAAACAAACAGCTGTAATCGCTGCGACATTGATAGGTAAAAGCTGGCTGAACGATTGTCAGTGCCTCTTTGTGTTATTGGCGGACAGGCTCTATACTTGCCGGCGTTGCGTTTTAAATAACCTTAGTAATTACAGGAGAATCAAATGGTTCTGGTCACTCGTCAAGCGCCGGATTTTACTGCAGCCGCTGTGCTGGGTAATGGTGAGATCGTTGAGAAATTCAATTTCAAACAGCACACCAACGGTAAACCTACCGTTCTGTTCTTCTGGCCGATGGACTTCACCTTCGTTTGCCCGTCTGAGCTGATCGCGTTCGACAAACGTTACGAAGAATTCCAGAAACGCGGTGTGGAAGTGGTTGGCGTTTCCTTCGACTCCGAGTTCGTGCACAACGCATGGCGTAACACCCCGGTAGACCAGGGCGGTATCGGCCCGGTTAAATACGCGATGGTTGCTGACATCAAACGTGAAATCCAGAAAGCTTACGGTATCGAGCATCCGGACGAAGGCGTTGCCCTGCGTGGTTCCTTCCTGATCGACGCCAACGGCGTGGTTCGTCACCAGGTGGTTAACGACCTGCCGCTGGGCCGTAACATCGACGAAATGCTGCGTATGGTTGACGCGCTGCAGTTCCACGAAGAGCACGGCGAAGTTTGCCCGGCGCAGTGGGAAAAAGGAAAAGAAGGTATGGCTGCCTCTCCGGAAGGCGTTGCAAAATACCTGACCGAAAACGTCTCCAGCCTGTAATCGGCACACGTTTTTATAAAAGGCTCGCTCAGGCGGGCCTTTTTTGTTAGCGACGTCAAAATTTAGGAAAATGACCCGGCGATATTTGTGACCAGGAATACACTTCTGCCGAAAAATTTCGCTCTGCCTCTCATTTTTTCTCTGTCAAATTTCAGCGCCAAATCTCAAGCACTCCATAACTCCCTGAAAATAATATAAATTATTCATATAGTTTTCTGCCGGCACTTTGCCGTCGATGTGATCGCCATCAATATTTAAAACCGCGGATGTGATCTCATCCATCATTTTTATCAATGTATTTGGTCATGATTTTACTCAGGAACAGGAATACGTTCAGGAGAAGAGAATGGATATTATTTTTGACCCGACGTTAATCGCCCTGAAGCAGAATATTTCCCATGCGGAAGAGGCCATCGAACTGGCGGGTTCATTACTCGCCAGGCGTCAGATTTGCAGCGCCGAATATGTCAGCGAGATGCTGACGGTATACGAAGATTTTGGCGCCGCCATCGTGATAGATGACGGGATTGCCATGCCGCACGCCCGCCCGGAAAAAGGGGCATTGCAGACCGGATTTTCGCTTGTCACCACCGCCACGCCAGTGACCTTCGGCCACGATGAGTTCGATCCGGTTACCGTCGTCATCGCCATCGCCGGCGCCGATGCTGACAGTCATATCAAAATGATCCAACTGATAGCCTCGCTGATCGAGTCAGATATCGTGACCTTTCTTCAGCAGGAAACTGACGTGAATTCAGTCTTACATTTCATCCAAAAACAAATGGAGTAGTCATTATGTTAGTTATCAGAACGGTTTGTGGTAACGGTATTGGCAGTTCATTGATGGCTGCGAATAATGTGAAGAAGATCTGTGAAGAATTAGGTATCAAAGCGGACGTCGCCTCGGTCGATTTTGCTAATGCGGTCGGGGAAAAAGCCGACCTTTATGTCACGATCAAAGAACTGGCAAATCAATTTCCGGCCCACTGTCATGTCGCCATTATTCGCAGCTATGTCCATAAAGCAAAAATCGCCGAGGATATTACCGACGCGCTGATGAAAATTGCTGCGACTCACTCTTAATCAGCATAGAGGGAACGACCATGCAGGCTATTCTTAGTTTCTTAACGGAAATATTCAGTCAACCCGCTTTTTTAATGGGGCTTATCGCCTTCGTTGGCTTAGTGGCGCTGCGCTCCCCCGGCAACAAACTCCTTACCGGCACATTAAAGCCGATTTTAGGCTATTTGATGTTGAGCGCTGGCGCAGGCGTTATCGTTGCCAATCTCAACCCGTTGGGCGGCATTATCGAAGCGGGATTTAATATCCGCGGCGTTATTCCGAACAATGAAGCCATTGTCTCCGTCGCCCAGAAGATGCTGGGCGTGGAAACCATGAGTATTTTGCTGTTGGGCTTTATTTTCAATCTGATCATTGCCCGCTGCACAAAATATAAATATATCTTTCTCACCGGTCATCACTCATTCTTTCTCGCCTGCCTGTTCTCCGCCGTCCTGCAGGCGGCGGAGTTCCAGGGCTGGATGTTGATCCTGATCGGCGGATTCCTGCTGGGCTCATGGTCGGCCATCTCCCCCGCCATTGGCCAGCGTTACACCAGGCAGGTGACCGAGGACGGCGGGATCGCCATGGGCCATTTCGGCTCTCTGGGCTACTACCTCTCGGCGTGGATCGCCAGCCGGACCGGTAATCCGGCAAACTCCTTCGCCGATACCGAAATCTCAGAGAAATGGGGTTTTCTGCGCGATACCACCGTCACCACCGGTATCGTGATGTTTGTTATCTACTTTATCTGCAGCGCTGTCGCCGGGTCGGCGTACCTGAGCACCATCACCGACCAGAACATGCTGATCTTCTCCGTGCTGACCGGTCTGCAGTTCGCCGTTGGCGTAGCCATTGTCTACAACGGCGTGCGCTTGATCCTGGGCGATCTGGTGCCGGCATTCCAGGGCATCAGCCAGAAACTGATCCCGGACTCCATCCCGGCCGTTGACTGCGCGGTGTTCTTCACCTTTAGCCCCACCGCGGTGGTGGTGGGATTCATCAGCTCCTTTGTGGGCGGGCTGGTCGGGATGCTCATGCTCGGCGGTCTGGGCATGGCGCTGATTATTCCCGGCATGGTGCCGCACTTCTTCTGCGGCGGTACCTCCGGGGTCTTTGCCGACAAGCTGGGCGGTAAGCGCGGTTGTATCATCGCCGCCTTTATCGGCGGGATCTTCCTGGCCTTCCTGCCGGCGATGCTGCTGCCGGCGCTCGGCAACCTCGGGTTTGAAAACAGCACCTTCGCCGATTTCGACTTCGCGGTGTGGGGCATCATTATCGGTAACGCGTTTACCCAGTTTGGCCAGGTCACTATCTACCTGATTTGTCTGGCGCTGCTCGTCGCGCTGCTGGCGCCTTTCTGCTTCCGTCAGGTACGGGTGGTGGGCAACACGCTCAGCTATGAGGAGCTTATCGCCAAGCAGAAAAATGAATAAGCGAGGTCATTTTTCCCGGCGGGAAGGTCACGCTTCCCGCCGCTGACAAATAATCAGGAGTGGTTATGGCTATTTTGTCCATTGGATTTGCTTGTTTCGATCAGTTTTTCTTTCTTAATGAATGGCCCCAGGAGAATACTAAAAACTTTTGTCATGATTTTATCGAAAGCGGCGGCGGCCCGGCGGCCAATGCGGCCTGGCTGCTGGGATTATGGGGGGAGGAGGTCTATTACATCGGCCATCTGCATCAGGATCTTTACGGTCAGCGCATTATCGATGAGTTTGCCGAAGCGGGCGTGGATACCAGCCAGGTGGTTTTCTCCGATGACATGATCACCCCGCTGGCCTCGGTGCTGGTCAATCGCTTAACGGGTTCGCGGACGATTATTACCCGCAAGATGCAAACACCGCCTTCCCTGACCTACGATCAAAAGCTCAAACTGGACGATCTCGCCGAGCGACTGATTGCCGCCGAGGAGCCAGTCACTATTTTAATTGACGGCCATGAGGCGGAAATCAGTGAATATTTAATTAAGAAACTGCCCAACGCCAGAGTCGTGATGGACGGTGGGTCACTGCGTGCCAGCAATATTAAACTGGCGGCCTGGACCGACTATTTTGTGGTGAGCGAGCATTTTGCCCGCGACTATATGAGCTATCGCTCGCTGAGCACCGAAGCAGAAATTAAAGCAGCGCTGATTGAGCTGAATAAAATTTGCCGCGGCGAGGCATTTATTACCCTTGGCGAAAAAGGCTGCGCTTTTTTAAAAAGCGGTATGCTGCAGATCGTTCCTTCCTGGCTGTGCAATGCCGTGGATACCACCGGAGCCGGGGATGTATTTCACGGCGCCTTCACCTATGGCGTCCACTACTCATGGCACATAGATAATATTATTTTATTTGCCAGCCTCACTGCCGCCATTTCTATTGAGAAAAAAGGGGTACGGGAATCTATGCCGGACCTGGCGGTCGTCCACCACTCGTTAAATAGCTACGATAGAAACTTAAAGCAATATTTTGAAGAATAACTGTATTTAATAAATATCAAGAGGTGAATATGTTAGTGTCGATGAAGGACATGCTTCAGCATGCCCTGAGGGACGGCTACGCCGTCGGTCAGTTCAACATTAATAATCTGGAATGGGTTGGCGCCGTATTAAGCACCGCCCAGCAGTGCCGCTCACCGGTTATTTTGGGCGTGTCCGGCGGCACGGTTAAGCATATGCTCGGGTTAAAATGTATTCATGACATCGTGGTTAACGCCATGGAGTATTTACATATTGATGTTCCGGTGGCGCTGCATCTGGATCATGGCACCACCCGGGAGGCCTGCGAAGCGGCGATCGCCGCCGGCTTCAGTTCCATTATGTTTGATGGCTCGCATCTGCCGTTCAGGGAAAACCTGGCCATTACCCGCCACCTGGTGACGCTGGCGCACAGCAAAGGTATCTCCGTGGAGGCGGAACTGGGGACTATCGCCGGTAGCGAAGACGGCATTGTCAATTCCGAAGTCATCTATGCCGATCCGCAGGAGTGCTACACCCTGGTGACAGAAACCCAGGTGGACTGCCTCGCCGCCGCGCTGGGCTCCACCCATGGCCTGTATAAAGGCAAAGCCAGGCTGGGATTTAGCGAGATGAAAGCCATTGCCGAGCGGGTGAAGGTTCCGCTGGTGCTGCATGGCGGCACCGGTATTGCCGATGAGGATATGCGCCGGGCGATTGCCTGCGGCACCGCCAAGATTAACGTTAATACCGAAAATATGTACGCCTGGTGCCAGCAGGTGAAGGCGATCTTCGCTGCCGATACCGGGCACGATGTGAACGATCCGCGGAAAGTGATCGCCCAGGGACTGCAGCCGGTACGCGAGATGATTGCCCGCCGCATGGCGCTATTTGGCTCACAGCAGCGCTATTGATGCGGGAAAGGTGGCTGAGACCTCCGCCCCTGAGCTACCGGGGCGGAGGCGTCAGGCATCAGAAGGCAAAGCAGGAGCAGCCCAGCACGCCCCAGAAGGCCTGCTCGTCGGAGACCGGGATCGACGATTTCCGCGCGATATCATGCTGATGGCCGTGGACGCCGCAGCTACCGCAGCACTGGTGCATCTGCACGATCGCGCCGATTTTCGCGGCGGTCGGCGGAGCGGAACGATAATGGCCCGGGACCTTCACCACCGGCGACCACTCCGGCAGCACAGGAATCGGCGGCGGCGCCAGCGGCGAGAAGTGTCCGGCGGCATACACCACTTTGCCGTCAACCACCGTCAGCACCGACTCAATGCCTTTGATCTCCTCTTCCGCGACGCTGAAATAGTCCTTCGACAGCACCACCAGATCGGCAAGCTGACCGGCGGCCAGACGGCCCTTTTTCCCCTGCTCGCTGGAGAACCAGGCGCTGCCCGCCGTCCACAGCTCCAGCGCGACATCGCGCGGCAGCCGGTTGTTATCGTCATACATCGCCATCCCGCCGACGGTGCGCCCGGAGACCAGCCAGTACAGCGCGGTCCACGGGTTATAGCTGGCGACGCGGGTGGCATCGGTCCCCAACCCTACCGGTACGTCCAGCTCCAGCATTTTCGCCACCGGCGGCGTATGTTTCACCGCCTCTTTGCCGTAGCGATCGACAAAATATTCGCCCTGGAAGGCCATCCGGTGCTGTACCGCAATGCCGCCCCCCAGCGCCTTCACCCGCTCAATGTTGCGCTCGGTAATGGTCTCGGCATGGTCGAAGAACCAGTGCAGGCCGTTAAACGGAATGTCGCGGTTCACCTTCTCAAACACGTCCAGCATCCGGCTGATGGACTCGTCGTAGGTGGCATGCAGGCGGAACGGCCAGCGATGTTCCACCAGGTGGCGCACCACCCGCTCCAGCTCATCCTCCATGCCTTGCGGCAGATCCGGCCGCGGCTGCAGGAAATCTTCAAAATCCGCCGCCGAAAACACCAGCATCTCGCCGGCGCCGTTGGCGCGATAGAAGTCGGTCCCCTGCCCCGGCTTCAGCATGTCGGTCCAGCGTTCGAAGTCCTCCAGCTCCTGCTTCGGCCGCTGGGTAAACAGGTTGTAGGCGATGCGCACGGTCATTTGCTCTTTCGCGTGCAGCTGTTCGATAATTTCGTAATCTTCCGGGTAGTTCTGGAAACCGCCCCCGGCGTCGATGGCGCTGGTCAGCCCCAGCCGGTTCAGCTCGCGCATAAACTGGCGGGTGGAATTCACCTGCAGATCCAGCGGCAGCTTCGGCCCTTTGGCCAGGGTGGCATAGAGGATCATGGCGTTTGGTTTAGCGATCAGCATCCCGGTCGGGTTGCCGTGGCTATCGCGGACGATCTCGCCGCCCGCCGGATCCGGCGTCTCTTTGGTATATCCCACAGCTTTCAGCGCCGCGCGGTTCAGCAGCGCGCGATCGTAGAGATGCAACACAAACACCGGCGTATCGGGCGCCGCGTCGTTTAGCTCTTCCAGGGTCGGCATCCGTCGTTCGGCGAACTGGAATTCGCTCCAGCCGCCGACCACCCGCACCCACTGCGGGGAGGGTGTGCGATCCGCCTGCTCCTTGAGCATTCGCAGCGCATCGGCCAGCGAGGGCACCCCCTCCCAGCGGAGCTCAAGGTTGTAGTTCAACCCACCGCGGATCAGGTGCAGGTGAGAATCGTTGAGGCCCGGGATCACCGTATGCCCTTTGAGATCGACGATCTGCGTCCCCTCGGCGGCAAAGCTCATGATCCGATCGTGGCTTCCGGTGGCAACAATTTTTCCGTCGGCGATGGCCACGGCTTCCGCCAGCGGATTCGCGCGATCGAGGGTATGAATCTGGCCGTGGGTCAGAATCAGTGTGGCAGTTTGCGACATAACGCACTCCTTGGGGAGGCTGACTCAGTTTTTCTTCAACCAGCCAGCAAACAGGCGGGTCACGATGGGCATCCAGAACCAGACCACCAGCGCAACCACGCAGGCATCATTGATCAGGTGCAGCAGCAGGCTCCCCTTAAGCGACGGCAACAGCATGCCGGTCACCGCCGGCACCAGGTTGGTGCTGGGGAAAATCACCAGCAGGGTGATCAGAAACTGTTTCCAGCGCCGCGGCTGGCGCACGTTCGCCGTCGGCGGGGTAAACCAGAAGGCCGGTTCGGTCCGCACCTCCGTCCGATCGCCCTCCGTCAGCAGCGGGGCAATCTCCGCCACCAGCTGACGACGGGTTTCCGACTGCGTCCAGGCGTAGAGATGCTCCAGGGTGTCGAAGCGGATAATCACGCTCCACAGATTCTGCCCTGCGGCGGGCCGGATCACATTCGCCCCGAGATGGCCGGGAAATTCAGCCGCGATGGGCATGATTTTGCCGAGCCACTCTTCGTAGCGCTGGCCGTGTTGCGGATCGAGCAGATGGCTGATGACCAGGGTCACCGATTTTTGCTGCGCCATAAAGAGTTCCTTGCTTCAGGGGAATGGCAGGATTGCTCCTGCCATTAGCGATAAATGGCTCTGCACAACATCATTCATGCTGCGTCGGGGCGGACAAACGCAGCCAACAAAGAGGCAGCTTGAAGGATGAAGTGAGTTACGCTTTACGCTCTGGCGCGCCGTGCACCATGGTATAAGCGTAATCCACGCCCATCCCGTAGGCGCCGCTGTGTTCGCGCACGAGGTCCATGACCGCATCGTAAGTCGCTTTGCGCGACCAGTCGCGCTGGTACTCCAGCAACACCTGCTGCCAGGTCACCGGCACCGCACCCGCCTGCACCATCCGGTCAATAGAACGCTCATGGGCGTCGACAGAGGTACCGCCGGAGGTATCGGTGACCACATACACTTCGTAGCCCGCCTCCAGGGCCATCAGCGCCGGAAACGTCAGGCAAACTTCGGTCCACAGAGCGGAGATCACCAGCTTTTTACGGCCGGTCGCTTTCACTGCCGCGACGAAGGCATCGTCTTCCCAGGAGTTCATTGAAGTACGCTCAATCGGCTTGACGTCAGGATGCACGGCCAATAATTCCGGCCATATATAACCGCTGAAGCTTTTGGTCTCTACGGAAGTGTAAATCACCGGTACATTAAAAATTTTGCCGGCTTTGGCCAGCGCCACGGTGTTATTTTTGAGGGTCTGGCGATCGATATTCGCCACGCCAAATGACATCTGTGGTTGATGGTCAATAAAGATAAGGGCGGAATTAGTGGGATCGAGCAGTTCACGAACAGACATTAAATACCTTCTTAATCAATGAGTTAAAAAGATGACATGATGGTTAATGCGTCGTGTAGATCCTGACTGATAAAGCATGGTGAGTATAGCCAGTTATTTCTAACAAGTTATTAAAGTTTTTTTGTGATTTATATTTTGTCGGCGGTTAGTATTGACTCACGCCAGCTTTCATCAAATTTTTACGTCAAACTGTTCTGATTTATTCACTGGCATTGATTATTGCGCTTAGGTACAACAAGGGGAAAATAAATTAATGGAAACCCCTGATGCGCGTAAACTTTGATGTTCTGATGATCCTTGATGCGCTGGACCGACACGGATCCTTCGCCACCGCCGCGGAGTCGCTGTATAAAACCCCCGCCGCGCTGAGCTATATGATCCAGAAGCTGGAGAACGATCTGGATATTGTCTTATTGGATCGCTCCGGTCACCGGGCGAAGTTTACCGATACCGGGCGATTGATGCTCGAGAAAGGACGCCAGCTGTTGAGCGCCGCCAGAGATCTGGAAAAGCAGGCCCAGCAGCTAAGCGCCGGCTGGGAGCGAGAGCTGGCGATCGCCCTCGACGCCTCGTTTCCCTTTTCAGCCCTGCTGCCGCTGATCGCCGAGTTCTACGCGCAAAACCCGCAGACGCGGCTGAACTTCAGTCATCACACCCTCGCCGGTTCGTGGGAAGAGCTGACCCACCATGGCGCGGATATTATCCTCGGCGCCATCAATGAGCCGCCTACCTCCGCCGAGTGGTCATGGCAAACCCTCGGCGCGCTGGATAACATTTTCGTGGTCGCCCCGACCCACCCGCTGGCCGGCGCGGAAGCGCCGCTCAGCAATAAGCAGCTCAGCCAGCACCGGGCGGTAGTGATCCGCGACAGCGCCCGCTATTGCCATCCGCTGAACAGCAACCTGCTTGATGAACAACCGCAAATCGGCGTCGATGATTTCGCCAGCAAAGTCGAACTGCTGTGCGCCGGGCTGGGCTGCGGCTTTCTGCCGCGTCATATCGCCCGCCCGTGGCTGGAAAAAGGCTGTCTGGTGGAGAAAAGCGTCGCCTGCTGGCGGGAAAAAGATATCACCTACATGGCCTGGCGCAGCGGGAATGATGGGCTGGCTCAGCGCTGGTGGCGGGAGGCGCTCCTCCGCGACGACCTGCTGAGCCAGCTCTATCGTTAACGGCCGGACCAGACGCAGGCGGAGATAGCCGGGAGGGTCAGCACCCCGTCATGGAAGGCGCCGGCGCCTTCCTGCAGCATCCAGGCCCCCACGTCCAGCAGCGGCGAATCCTCGATAACCACCTCGCAGGCTTCGCCGCGGTTAATCGCCACCAGCACCCGCTGCTGTTTATAGACGCGGACAAACACCACCACGTTATCCTCGGCGTAAATCACCTGGCAGCCGCCGTAGCGCAGCGCCTGCTGGGCTTTACGCAGTTTCGCCATCCGCTGATACAGCGCCAGCAGCTGGGTATCCTGCAGCGCCGGATCCCACGGGAACGGTTTACGGCAGAACGGATCGTTATTGCCATCCACGCCCACCTCGTCGCCGTAGTAGATGCACGGTACCCCCGGCCAGCTGAACAGCCACACCACCGCCAGCGGCAGGCGCGCTACGTCTTTGCCAAGGAGAGATTTAAAACGCGCTGTATCATGGCTGTCGAGCTGATTGAACATCCGTAGCTGCTGCTGATGCGACAGCCCGGCGCGATAATTATCCATCCACGCCATACAGGTCTGGGCGTCTATCTTCTGCGGATCGTAAGAGATATCGGTATTGGCAAGGAATCCCCAGATCGGGAAGGTGAAGCCGCGGTAGTTCATTGCCGAATCTTCGGCATCCGCCTGCAGCCACTGGCGCGCGTCGCCAAAATGTTCGCCAAAGACAAAGGCTTCCGGCTGCGTTTGCTTCGCCGCCTGGGTGATGCCGGCGATATGCCGCAGGTTATTTCGCGCCCCGCCGCCTTCGCCGAGCATATGCACCACGTCCAGACGCCAGCCGTCCATGCTCCACGGCGCCTTCAGCCAGTGGCGTACGATGCTGTCCTCGCCGGCATAGATCTCGTTGACCAGGCTGGTCGACCGATAGTCGAGCTTCGGCAGACTGGCATAACCCAGCCAGTTGTGCGCCTGCCCCTCCCCGGAGAAGGTAAACCAGTCGCGCCACGGGGAGTCCGGATGATGGCCGGCGCCGCAGCTGCCCTGCTGGTGACGGTCGAACCAAGGATGGGAATCGCCGGTATGGTTGAACACGCCGTCGAGGATCATGCGCATTCCCGCCCGCTGGGTGTTATGGCGCAAGCGGAGCAGCGCCGCGTCGCCGCCAAACTGCGGATCGACGCGCCGATAATCCTCCGTGTCATATTTATGCACGCTGGGGGCGGCGAAGACCGGGTTCAGATACAGGGCGGTCACGCCGAGCTGCTTCAGGTACGGCAGTTTTTCGCTGATGCCGTCGAGATCGCCGCCGTAGAACGTCGATCCGCCCGCCTCGCCGGTAAGCGGTTCGTCCCACGCCTTGCGCACAATCTCCCGTCCCGCCGCGTGATGGTAATAGACCGCATCCTGTTCGCCGTCACGCGCAGCGCTGCGGGCAAAGCGATCGGGGAAAATCTGATAGAAAACCTGATCGGCCACCCACTGCGGGCCGGCGTCCGGCAGGTCGACGGCGAACTGCTCCAGCCTGGCCGGCGGAAAACGGCTGAAGCCCTGCGGCGTAAACCAGCGCTGATGGTCGGCCCACAGCAGCTTAAAGCTGTAGCGGCGGCGCGGCTGACCGCTGGCGAGATGGATTTCACCGCGCCATGCCACCACCCCCGGCCTCGGCGCCTGGCGGAGGCGCTGCATCGGCAGCGACAGCTCTTCGTTATCTTCTTCCGCGCGCAGCGTGATCCGCTGCGGCAGCGACTCACCGCTTAACCACAGGGTAATAAACAGTCGGTCCTGTTGCACCTTGATAAAGGGTGCAACCGGAAGGTGCCATGCCTTCAACATCGTGAATCCTCATTGTGCAGAATGGGCACACCTTGCCATAGCCGTCAGGCGCAGAACTCATCGTCACAGGATTTTTTGGGGGAGGATAACGGGGGAGGACGCGGGTCGGCAAGCCGCCCCGGTCGCGCGATGCTGACCGGGGCGATGTCGATTACTGAGCCTGCGCCAGGCGGCGATCGCGACGGGTCTTAAAGACCCAGCCCAGCAGCAGCAGCGCAATCCACGCCATACCGACATACAACGAAATGCGGGTGTCCGGATGATAGCCGATCAGGGCGATAATAAACGCCAGGAACACCAGGCCGACAACCGTGGTCGCCACCCCGCCGGGGACTTTGAATTTCAGGGCCTTGACCTCCTCCGGCGACAGACGGCGGCGGAAGGCAATCTGCGACAGCAGGATCATAATCCACACCCACACGGTGGCGAAAGTGGCCAGCGAGGCGATCACCAGGAAGACGTTTTCCGGCATGATGTAATTGAGGTATACCGCAAACAGCAGCGCAATGGTCATCACCATCACCGTCACCCACGGAATACCGCGACGCGAGGTTTTGGCGAACACCTTCGGCGCGCTCCCCTGCTCGGCCATGCCGTGCAGCATACGGCCCACGCCGAACACGTCGGAGTTAATCGCCGACAGCGAGGCCGTCAGGACCACGAAGTTAAGAATGCTGGCCGCGAAGGTAATGCCCAGATGCTGGAAGGTCAGGACAAAGGGGCTGCCGTCGGTACCCACCTGGTTCCACGGATAGATAGACATAATGACGAACAGCGTGCCGACATAGAACACCAGAATGCGCATCGGCACCGAGTTGATGGCGCGTGGAATAGATTTCTCCGGATCTTTCGCCTCACCGGCGGTAATGCCGATGATTTCGATACCGCCGTAGGCGAACATCACCATCTGCAGCGACATCACCATTCCCAGCCAACCGTTGCTGAAGAAGCCGCCGTTGCTCCACAGGTTATGAATCCCCGTCGGCTGGCCGCCGTTGCCGATCCCCCAGATAATGATGCCGAACCCGGCGAGGATCATGATGATGATGGTGGCCACTTTGAAGAACGAGAACCAGAACTCCAGCTCGCCAAATACCTTGACGCTCATCAGGTTGACGGCGCAGATGATCAGCACCACGCTGAGCACCCAGATCCAGTGCGGCACCGTCGGGAACCAGACGCCCATGTAGATCCCGAAGGCGGTGACGTCGGCGATGGCGACAATCAGGATTTCAAAGCAGTAGGTCCAGCCGGTGATATACCCCGCCAGTCCGCCGAGGTTTTCCTGGGCATAGCGGGAGAATGAGCTGGCGGAAGGGTTATGCACCGACATCTCACCGAGCGCGCGCATAATAATATATGCCGCGACGCCGCCGATAATGTAGGCCAACAGTACGCTGGGTCCGGCCATTTTAATCGCGTCGGCTGAACCGTAAAAAAGCCCGGTGCCGATGGCGGAACCCAGGGCCATAAAGCGAATGTGCCGGGTGCTTAGCCCGCGCTTAAGCTTGTTACTACTTTCCATCGTGGTTTTTCAATGCCGTTTAACACAAAAAATAAAAAACCACGGAACCCGAAGTCCCGTGGTTAAACGCTTGTCCTCAACGCCGGTTAGTGCGCGCTGGAGGTCACCTGACGTCCGGCGGCACGGTCCCAGATCACCGCGAGAATTGCCATCACGGCGGTCGGCATCAGCCAGGCCAGGCCCTGCTCCGCCAGCGGCAGACGCGCGGTCCAGGCCGGCAGGATAGCGGCAAACGCCGATGACTTAATCCCGTCAATGATACCAAACATCAGACTGATAAACATGGCCGGCGCGATAACACGGGACGAATTATGCCACCAACTGCGGGTAAAGCTTAATACAACCAGTGCGATACACGGCGGGTAGATAGCGGTCAGCACCGGAATCGACACCTGAATCAGGTGGCTCAGACCGAGGTTGGAGACCGCCATCGAGAACAGGCCGAGGATAAAGACCAGCGTGCGATAGGAGAACGGCAGATACTGGGCAAAGAATTCGGCGCAGGCGCAGGTCAGGCCCACCGCCGTCACCAGGCAGGCGATGAAGATCAGCGCCGCCAGCAGGAAGCTGCCCGCCCCGCCGAAGGTATGCTGCACGTAGGCGTGGAGGATCGCCGCGCCGTTAGCGGACTGGTCCACGAGGGTGGCGCTATCAGAGCCCAGACGGAACAGCGCCAGATAGAGCAGGGTCAGACCGACGCCTGCCATCAGGCCCGCCCAGACGGTGTAGCGGGTCAACAGACGCGCTTCGCTGACGCCGCGGGAGCGTGCGGCATTAACAATCACGATCCCGAACACCATCGCGCCGAGGGTGTCCATGGTCAGGTAGCCGTTGACGAAGCCATTGGAGAATGGCGCGGTACGATACGCTTCCAGCGCGTCGCTGATCGGGCCTGCCGGCCAGACAATAGCGGCGACCGCCAGCACAATCAGGGCGATAATTTTCAGCGGCGCCAGGAAGTTGCCCACCGTATCCAGCAGTTTGCCCGGATAGAGCGAGACCAGGATCACCAGCGCGAAGTAGATAACGCTGTAGATCAGCAGCGGCAGCGGGCCGTCGCCGGTCAGCGGCGCAATCCCGACCTCAAAAGAGACGGTCGCGGTGCGCGGGGTCGCGAACAGCGGTCCCACCGCGAGATAACACACCACCGCCAGCAGGATACCAGCCACTTTACCAATCGGGGTGCTCAGGCTTTCAACGCCGCCGCCGACTTTCGCCAGCGCCACCACCGTCAGCACCGGCAGACCCACCGCGGTGATCAGGAAGCCGATCGCCGCCGTCCAGACGTGCTCGCCCGCCTGTAAGCCAACCATCGGCGGGAAAATAATGTTGCCTGCGCCAACGAACAACGCGAAGGTCATAAAGCCCAACGCTATGATGTCGCGAGATTTTAACTGATGGGTCATAAATTCATTACTGCCTGTGGATGTGGTGTTGTAAAAAAATGGAAAAATACCGCGCTACCCTCTCAGGGACGATACAGCGGCGATTGCCGGTAAACTCAGCGAGATATGCTCCCGAAGCGGCGTGGGAAAGAATTGTTTTTGGTATTACCACGCAAAAGCAGTCTGTCATCGACTGCGCAGGCGCAATTTAAACGCTTATAACGTTTTAAAGCAAGGCACGATCGCAAAAGCAGATGATTATGCTGGTTATCAGTTTCACACCAGAATCATTTACCATATTGATGGAAAACCCGTGGCTTATCATGCGAACAAAAAAGCAGCGCGCGTTCATTAAATAGGCAAGAGAAAAACGACTGCCAGGGAAAATGACCAGCCGAAGCTGGTCATTGGCAAGATAAGCTGACAGCGCGCCGCTCAGGCGTCGTTTCTGGCAATTAATCGTTCCGGGAGCAGGAAGCTAAAACGGGTTCCCTTGCCCACCGTGCTGTCGATCTCCAGCCGGCTGTCATGATGGTTGACCGCGTGTTTGACGATCGCCAGCCCCAGGCCGCTGCCCCCGGTTTGCCGGGAGCGAGCCTTATCCACCCGATAGAAGCGCTCAGTCAGACGGGGAATATGCTCCGGCGCAATGCCCGGCCCATTATCCTCGACGCTGAACAGCGCCCCCTGGGGCGTTCGCTGCCAGCTGACGCGAATTTCGGTGCCCGGCGGGGTGTGGTTCACCGCGTTATAGACCAGGTTAGAAATGGCGCTGCGCAGTTGTTCCTCGTTGCCCAGCACCTTGAGCTGCTCATCGACGGTAAAAATCAGCGTCTGCTTATCCTGGCTGAGGGTCTGCGCCTCGCGCTCCACGACCCGCAGCATCATCGGCACGTCGATGCGGTCATTCATCGCCAGCGCCGGCGCGGCTTCAATACGCGACAGCGTGAGCAACTGCTTCACCAGCCCCTCCATACGCTGGGTTTGCTCACGCATGGTGTGCAGGGCCTTTTCACGGGTCGCCCCTTCCAGCACCTGCTCCTGCATCATCTCCAGATAGCCCTGCAGCACCGTCAGCGGGGTGCGCAGCTCATGGCTGACGTTGGCGAAAAAGTTACGCCGCGCCCCTTCCAGCTGATGCATCTGCGTCACGTCGCGCGCCACCATCAGCCACTGTTTGTCGCTGTAGGGCATCACGCGAATTTCCAGATGACGGGCATTATTCAGCACCAGATTGAGCGGCTTTGAAAAATCACGCTGTTTCAGGTAGTTGGCGAATTCAGGATAGCGCAGAAGGTTAAGAATGTTTTGCCCACTGTCGTCCGGCCAGCGCAGGTTTAAAATCTGCTGCGCCAGGCCGTTACACCAGAAAATGGCCCCCTCTTCCGTGGTCAGGACCACCGCGTCCGGCAGGGATTCCGCCCCGCTGCGAAAGCGTTTGATCAGGCTTCCCAGCTCACGTCGACGCTTTTTATTACGCATCTGCATCTGGTGCAGACCATACAGCAGCGGCTCCCAGCTGCCGCGGCCGGGCGGAGGGGTCATGCTCCGGTCCACCCACAGCCACCACGACAGGCGCATCAAATTCCAGAAATGCCAAATCAACAAACCGGTCACTGCCGCCAGTAAAAACCACGGCAAATGACCCACAAACGCCCCCAGAATCAGGGCCGGAATACACGCTAAAAAGAGCTCCAGCGCCAGCCTTTTCCATGACAGCCGTTCCAGCACGGGTCACACTCCTGTCAAAATTCAGAAACGGGCGGAGAAACGATACCCCGTGCCGCGAACCGTTTGCACCATGCGATCATGGCCACTGTGTTCCAGCGCTTTACGCAGGCGGCGAATATGGACGTCTACCGTGCGGTCTTCCACATAGACGTTGGTTCCCCAGACGTGGTTCAGCAGCTGCTCGCGGCTGTACACCCGCTCCGGATGGGTCATAAAGAAGTGCAATAATTTAAATTCCGTTGGCCCCATGTCCAGCGGACTTTCGCCGGTCATCACCCGGTGCGATGAGGGATCGAGGCTCAGCCCCTGCATTTCAATCACCTCTTCCACCGCCATCGGCGAAATACGGCGCATCACCGCTTTGATTCGCGCCACCAGCTCCTTCGGTGAGAAAGGCTTGGTAATGTAGTCGTCCGCCCCGGTCTCCAGGCCGCGAACGCGATCCTCTTCTTCTCCGCGCGCGGTCAGCATCACCACCGGAATATCCCGGGTCATCGCCTCGCGCTTGAGCAGCTTAATAAACTGCAGCCCCGAACCGCCCGGCAGCATCCAGTCAAGGAGAATCAAATCAGGCCAGGGTTCATTGAGTTGATTCACCGCGCTGTCATAATCTTCCGCTTCGACAGGCTGAAAGCCATTTTGCTCCAGAACAAAGCAGACCATTTCGCGGATTGGAGCTTCATCTTCAACGACCAGAATTCTTCTCGCCATTATTTACCCTGTGTTTTTTAGCCATCAGTATAGAAGTGCGGCGTCATTATGCGTCACTTTTGTGACAGATTTATGAAAAAAATGACCGTCCGACGATCGGGTATTTTGAAGCATGACGCGGACTTACCCCTCTCCGACAAATGGTATACTGCCGCTCATGCTTTTTTCGCTAGGGAAGATTTATGCGCATCCTTCACACCTCCGACTGGCACCTGGGCCAGAATTTTTACAGCAAAAGCCGTGCGGCCGAACATGACGCCTTCCTGACCTGGCTGCTGGCCCGCGCGCAGGAGCATGAAGTCGACGCCATCATCGTGGCCGGCGATATTTTTGATACCGGATCGCCGCCGAGCTACGCTCGCGAACTGTATAACCGCTTTGTCGTCCAGCTGCAGCAGACCGGCTGTCGCCTGGTGGTGCTGGCGGGCAACCACGATTCGGTGGCGATGCTCAATGAATCCCGCGATATCCTCGCCTTTTTACACACCACCGTCGTGGCGAACGCCGGCTGCCCGCCCATTGAGCTGCCGCGGCGCGACGGCACCCCAGGCGCTATCTTCTGCCCGGTGCCGTTTTTACGCCCGCGCGAGCTGGTCACCAGCCAGGCCGGCCACTCCGGTCGGGAAAAACAGCAGCAGCTGCTGCACGCCATCAGCGACTATTATCAGGAGCAGTATCAGCAGGCCTGCGCCCTGCGCGGCGATCGGCCGCTGCCCGTGATTGCCAGCGGCCATCTGACCACCGTCGGCGCCAGCAAAAGCGATGCCGTTCGCGACATTTATATCGGCACGCTGGATGCCTTCCCGGCGCAGCACTTCCCCCCTGCCGACTACATTGCGCTGGGCCATATTCACCGGGCGCAGGTGGTTGGCGGCTGCGAGCACATCCGCTACAGCGGCTCGCCGCTGCCGCTGAGCTTTGATGAAACCGGTAAAGCGAAATCGGTGCATCTGGTGAGCTTTAGCGATGGGCGACTCAGCGCCGTGGAGACCCTTGAGGTGCCCGTCACCCAGCCGCTGGCGGTCATCAAAGGCGATCTGGCCGCCATCACCGCCCAGCTGTCGCAGTGGCGCGGCGTTGAACAGGACCCGCCGGTGTGGCTGGATATCGAAATCACCACCGAGGAGTACCTGCACGATATTCAGCGCCATATTCAGGCGCTGACGGAGGATCTGCCGGTGGAAGTCTTGCTGGTGCGCCGCAGCCGCGAGCAGCGCGAGAAAATACTGCTCAACGCCCAGCGGGAGACCCTCAGCGAACTCAAGGTGGAAGAGGTGTTCGAGCGCCGGCTGGCGCTGACCGAGATTGACGATGAGAAGCGCGCACGGCTGCACGAGCTGTTCGCTCATACGCTGCATACGCTCACCGCGGAGGACGAAAACGCATGAAAATCCTCAGTCTGCGTCTGAAAAACCTCAACTCCCTGAAAGGGGAATGGAAGATAGACTTTACCGCCGAGCCGTTCGCCAGCAACGGCCTGTTCGCCATTACCGGCGCCACCGGCGCCGGGAAAACCACCCTGCTCGACGCCATTTGCCTCGCGCTCTATCACGAGACGCCGCGCCTGAATAAAGTCTCCCAGTCGCAAAATGACCTGATGACCCGCGATACCGCCGAGTGTCTGGCGGAGGTGGAGTTTGAAGTGAAAGGCATCGCCTACCGCGCCTTCTGGAGCCAGAACCGGGCGCGTAACCAGCCAGATGGCAACCTGCAGGCGCCCCGCGTCGAGCTGGCGCGCTGCGCCGACGGTAAAATCCTCGCCGATAAGGTCTCGGATAAGCTGGAGCAAACCGCGGCGCTCACCGGCCTCGACTATGGCCGCTTCACCCGCTCGATGCTGCTCTCCCAGGGGCAATTTGCCGCCTTTCTGAACGCCAAGCCGAGCGATCGCGCGGAGCTGCTGGAGGAGCTGACCGGCACGGAAATCTACGGTCAGATTTCGGCGATGGTCTATGAGCAGCACAAAGCCGCTCGCCATACCCTGGAGAAGTTCGAAGCCCAGGCGACGGGCATCGTCCTGCTGACGGAGGCCCAGCAGCAGGCGCTGCAGGAAAGTTTGCAGGTACTTACTGACGAAGAGAAAGCCCTGCTGGCGCAGCAGCAAAACCAGCAGCAGCAGCTTCAGTGGCTAACGCGTCGCGATGAGCTGGCGCAGCAGCAGCAGCAGGCGGTCAGCGGCCAGCAGCAGGCCCGTCAGGCGCTGACCGACGCCGCGCCGGCGCTCGCCAGGCTTGAGCTGGCCCAGCCCGCCGCCCAGCTGCGCCCCTTATGGGAGCGTCAACAGGAGCACGCGGCAGGCCTGGCACAAACCCGCCAGCGAATCAATGAAGTGAATGCTCGCTTACTTACCAGCACGGCGCTGCGCGCGCGCATTCGCCGTAGCGCCCTGCATGCCCAGCGGCAGCGTCAGGCTGAACTGGCCGACCTGGCGCAGTGGCTGGCGGCCCATGAGCGATTTCGCTTATGGGGCCAGGAGATCGCCGGCTGGCGGGCGCAATTTTCGCAGCTGACTCGGGATAAACAGCAGCTGACGGCCCAGACCACCCGCTTGGCCGCGCTGCGCCAGAAGCTGGCCGATCTGCCGGCCAGCCCTCTGTCGCTGACCGCCGATGACGTTGCGGCGGCGATGGCGCAGCAAACCCAGTCGCGACCGCTGCGCCAGCGGCTGCTCTCCCTTCATGAACAGCATCAGCTGCTGCGCAAGCGTCTGCGCCAGAACGCCGAAAGCGTACAGCAGGCGCAGGCGGAGCAGGCAAAACTCAACGCCACCCTGGCGCAGCGCCGGGAGCAGTACAAAGACAAAAACCAGCACTATCTCGACCTGAAGGCGCTCTGCCAGCGGGAAGAAACGATTAAAGATCTGGAAGGTTACCGCGCCCGGCTTGAGGCCGGTAAGCCCTGCCCGCTGTGCGGCTCCTGTGAACACCCGGCGATTGAACAATACGCCTCGCTGACGGTCACGGATAACCAGCGCCGCCGCGATGCGCTGGAAAAAGAGGTCGCCGCGCTGAAAGAAGAAGGTCTGCTGATCCTCGGGCAGGTCAACGCCCTGACGCAGCAGCTCCAGCGTGAAACCGAAGCGGCCGGGCGGCTCGCTGAGGAAGAGCAAGCGCTCACTAAAGCGTGGCAGGAAACCTGCGCCTCTCTTCAGGTCACGCGGGATATTGCGCAAGAGATAAACGACTGGATACAGGAGCAGGAGCGCTACGAGCAACAGCTCTACCAGCTCAGCCAGCGCCTGATGCTGCAGAGCCAGCTTAACGATCAGGAGGCGCTGGCGCGCCAGGCTCAGCAGCAGCTGACGGCCACGCGCCAGGGGCTGGAGAGCGCCCTGCAGACCCTGACGCTCAACCTGCCGGAAGAAGGGACAGAAGCCGCCTGGCTGAACGCTCGCGAAAGCGAATTTGCCCAGTGGCAGGCGCAACAGACCCGGCATGGCGCCATTCAGGAGCAGATTGCCGCCCTGCAGCCGCTGCTGGAGACGCTGCCAGCCAGCGACGAGGCAGAGGCTGAGGCTGAGCCGGTGATTCCCGACAACTGGCGCGCTATCCATGAGGAGTGCCTGGCGTTGCACAGCCAGCTTGTCGCCCAGCAGCAGCTGGAGACCGAAGAGAAGGCGCGCCTGGACCAGTCGCAGGCGCAATTTACCGCCGCCCTGGCCGCCAGCCGCTTTAGCGATCGGCCGGCGTTTCTCGCCGCGCTGCTGGATGACGAGACCGTCCAGCGGCTGACGCAGTTAAAACAGACGCTGGAGCAGCAGCTCCAGCAGGCGACGGCGCTCTGCGAGCAGGCGACCCGTCAGCAGCAGGCGCACCTGGCGCTGCGTCCGCAAGGGACGGACGCGGACATCCCCGCCCTGCAAACCCAGCTACAGGCCCTGGCCCAGCGGCTGCGGGACAACACCACCCGCCAGGGCGAGATCCGCCAGCAGCTCAGGCAGGACACAGAGAGCCGTCAACATCAGCAGGCGCTGGGGCGACAGATTGCAGAGGCGGCGCAGCGGGCGGATGACTGGGGCTATCTCAATTCGCTGATCGGCTCCAGCACCGGCGACCGGTTCCGCAAATTCGCCCAGGGGCTGACGCTGGATAATCTGGTCTGGCTGGCAAACCAGCAGCTTAACCGCCTGCACGGGCGCTATCTGCTGCAGCGCAAAGCCAGCGAAGCGCTGGAGCTGGAGGTTGTCGATACCTGGCAGGCCGACGCCGTGCGCGACACCCGCACCCTCTCCGGTGGCGAAAGTTTCCTCGTCAGCCTGGCGCTGGCCCTGGCGCTGTCAGATCTGGTGAGCCATAAGACGCGGATTGATTCCCTGTTTCTTGATGAAGGCTTCGGCACCCTCGACAGCGAAACGCTGGACACGGCGCTGGACGCGCTGGACGCGCTGAACGCCAGCGGCAAGATTATCGGGGTGATCAGCCACGTGGAGGCGATGAAAGATCGCATTCCGGTGCAGATCAAAGTGAAGAAGATCAATGGCCTGGGCTACAGTCGGCTGGACAGAGCGTTTGCGGTGGAGTGAGGTTTGAATCATTGCGATGTCCCCTCACCCTAACCCTCTTCCGGAGCGAGAGGGTCGGGGTGAGGGGGAGCGGTTCAGGTCCCCTGGAGCGGCCACAGCCATGCCGCGCCACGTACTCCGCTGGAGTCGCCGTGCATCGCTTTGCGGATCGGCGTTGCACACTCGCCGCCGAAGACCCACTGTTTCACCAGGTCCGGCACCGTCTGATACAGCCGCTCGACGTTGCTCATCCCGCCGCCCAGCACGATAACGTCCGGGTCGAGGATATTCACCACGTGGGCCAGCGATTTCGCCAGCCGCTGCTCGTAGCGGCTCAGCGCCAGTTCGGCTTTTTCGTCACCTTCCCCCACCAGGCGCATAATCTCGCTGCCGGTTAACCCCTTGCCGCTCAGCCGCTGGTAGTCAGTGGCAAAGCCGGTGCCGGAGATAAAGGTTTCGATACATCCCTGTTTACCGCAGTAGCAAGGCACTTCCGCACGGTAGCGCAACTCATCGTCGTTCATCCACGGCAATGGGTTATGTCCCCACTCGCCGGCGTTACCATTGCCGCCGATATGCGCCCGCCCGTTGAGCGCCACGCCCGCGCCGCAGCCGGTGCCGATAATCACCGCGAACACCGTGTGCGCCCCCGCCGCCGCGCCGTCCACCGCTTCCGACACCGCCAGACAGTTGGCGTCGTTAGCCAGCCGCACTTCACGGTCGAGGCGCAGGCTGAGGTCCTTATCAAAGGGCTGGCCGTTGAGCCAGGTCGAGTTGGCGTTTTTCACCACCCCGGTATAGGGCGAAATCGCGCCCGGGATCCCCATCCCCACGGTGCCACGCTGTCCGGTCGCCTGCTCGGCCATCGCCACCAGGGTGGCGATAGTCTCGATGGTTTGCCGGTAATCCTCCCGCGGCGTGGGTAACCGATGGCGAAACAGCTGCTCTCCCTGGTCGCTCAGGGCTATCACTTCAGTTTTTGTGCCACCTAAATCAATACCAATACGCACGCTCAGCTCCTCACCCCGATTAACAATGCAAGCATAGCGACAATTCGCTATCATGCCCGCCTGATTTAACGACAAAGCCGTGGAAATTATCATGCTGTGGTTCAAAAATTTAATGGTTTACCGTCTCAGCCGCGATATCGAATTGCGCGCCGAGGAGATGGAAAAACAGCTGGCCGAGCTGACATTTACCCCTTGTGGCAGCCAGGATATGGCGAAAACCGGTTGGGTATCGCCGATGGGATCGCACAGCGACGCGCTGACGCATACGGCGAACGGCCAGATCATTATCTGCGCGCGTAAAGAAGAAAAGATCCTGCCGTCGCCGGTGATCAAGCAGGCGCTGGAGGCGAAGATCCAGAAGCTGGAAGCCGATCAGGGGCGCAAGCTGAAGAAAACTGAGAAAGATTCCCTGAAAGATGAAGTGCTGCACTCGCTGCTGCCGCGCGCCTTCAGCCGCTTCAGCCAGACGATGATGTGGATCGACACCGTCAACGGCCTGATCATGGTGGACTGCGCCAGCGCGAAGAAAGCGGAAGATACCCTGGCCCTGCTGCGTAAAACCCTCGGCTCGCTGCCGGTGGTGCCGCTGACCCTGGAGAATCCGATTGAGCTGACGCTGACCGAGTGGGTCCGCTCCGGCACCGTGGCGCAGGGCTTCCAGCTGCTGGACGAAGCCGAGCTGAAAGCGATGCTGGAAGATGGCGGCGTGATCCGCGCCAAGAAGCAGGATCTGGTGAGCGACGAAATCGCTGTGCATATTGAGGCCGGAAAGGTCGTCACCAAGCTGGCGCTGGACTGGCAGCAGCGTATTCAGTTTGTGATCTGCGACGACGCGTCAATTAAGCGCCTCAAGTTCTGCGATGAATTACGCGACCAAAACGAAGATATCGATCGGGAAGATTTCGCCCAGCGCTTTGACGCCGACTTTATCTTAATGACCGGCGAACTGGCTGCCCTGATCCAAAGCCTGGTGGAAGGGCTCGGCGGCGAAGCGCAGCGCTAAGCGCCGCTTTCCTTCCTGCCTGGCAGGAAGGAAACATACAACCCGGCGGCAAGCGCCGGGCGTTACGCTGGCTTACAGATAGCGGCACAGATAAGAGGTTGGCTCAGCCACCTGCAGATGGAATTCGCTGTTGCCTGGCACATTGAAGACTTCGCCGGCGGCGTAAACTTTCCACTCAGTCTCACCCGGCAGCAGGACATTCAGCGCCCCGCTGACCACCGTCATCTCTTCCGGCTGCGCCGTACCAAAGGTGTATTCCCCTTCCGCCATCACGCCAACGCTGGCGCGACCGGTACTGCTGCTGGTGAAGCCAATGGATTTCACTTTTCCGTCAAAGTATTCATTGCTTTGAAGCATAAACAAGCCCTTCTGATCGTCGTTGAAAGGCTCAATATAGGGGGCGCTCCTTGCCCCTGTCACGTGAAATTAACACATTAGACTAATAGTTCTGCCGCCAGTCGGGAAACCAGCACATTCGACAGCAAAACCGGGACATCAAGGGCTTTTTGTAACACATCGCGATGATGCTGATAGTAACCAAGACAGTCGAGGACCAGCACGTCGGCGCCCTGCTCCAGCAGCGCTTTACCGGCGGTTAACAGCTCGCTGTCGCTACCGGTAAACGGGTTGGCCAGCGCGTAGTACGGCGACTTCTCCAGTGAATGCCACTTTTGTCGCTGCATGGGCATGATCTCTTCCACCGGCACGATCACCCCGACCTGGTGCCCATCAACGATCGACGCCACCAGCGGCGGAATGATCCGCTGCGGCTCGAGGAGGATCGCGTGGTGGGTGGTAAAACCGGTCAGCTGTTCGGAGCTGAGCAGCAGGATCACATCAAAATGCTGTCGATCCAGCATAGCGATCACGCTGCGAACATCACGTTCAATTTTTTGTCGCGACACCATCACCAGCTGGTTATCGCTGAGCAGGGTCAAGAGACCCTGTTCGCCGTCACCCACGGCGTACTCTGCCATCACGTCATCACGCGTCATCTCGCCCAGCAGGCTGATGTGAGCGATCTGTTCTTCCCTGATATGTTCGGTCAGGAGCGGTAATACTCCCGCCAGCGGCACAACGCCGATGGTCAAAATTGCCATCGTTGCACTACTCATATCATGTACCTTTTCACTACCACTGCTTCAACACAGGCTTACCACACACAGCATTCGCCCCCCTGGTGAGTAAAAATCAACCGTCGAGAAGCGTAGCAGCTCCACGCCGCAGTAGAATGTAAAGATTGCCCGGCGGCAGCGGCGCGCCTGAAAAATCCGTGTGTTAGATATTCATTAGTACGACTGATAAATAAAAAGTGTGAGATATGCCCGATATTGCCCGCAGAGCAGGCAATCCGGGCTCAGGGGTTAGGACTTGTCAGGATCTTCGTAGCGCCGCTTGGCATCCACGGCTTCCTGCTCGGTAGGATGTTCGCTGATCAGCGAATTGGGTTCAGGATAGTCCGCGCGAAGTTGATACCAGGTGACCGTCTGACCCTGCGGGCCTTTCTCTACCGCAACCACGCGCGCTTCTCTCGGATATGGGGGCCTGTTTGGCATAGTTCTTCCTTCTTCTGGTATCAGAACTATCAAGTATAGGCGCCCCTCGCCGCCTTAATGTAAGTAAATTCTTAACTTACCGGGGTGGCCGCCGCGCCGCACAGCATGGTCATAATCTGTTCCACCACCCGATCCGGGGCGGCCGTAGCATCGACAATATGATGGGCAGCGTCACGGTATAACGCTTCACGCTGCGCCAGCACCTCGCCCACTTCCTCACGCACCGGTTTCCCGGTGAGCGTCGGCCGCTGTTCGGCTTTCGGGTAGGCTTCCAGACGGTCAATCAGCGCCGATACCGACGCCTGCAGATAGATCACCACGCCGTTCTCCCGCATAAACTGGCGGTTACATTCCGCAAGAATGATGCCGCCGCCGGTGGCGATCACCGTATTCGGCAGGGTTACGGCCTTCAGCGACAGGGTCTCCAGCTCGCGAAAGCGCGCCCATCCTTCCGCCTGCACGATCTCCGCCACCGTCCGCTGCTCATGGGCCTGCAGCCGATGATCGGTATCGGAGAACTGAAAATGCCGCGCTCGCGCCAGCGCATGGCCGACGGTGGTTTTACCGCAGCCGCGTGGCCCGATAAGAAAGATTGGCTGTGTCATAACCGAAGACCCCCTGGTTCCGTCTGTCGCAAAAAAAGGAAAACGAAAGAACGTATTATCGCTGTCTGTTCCGCAACGCATACGTAAAGAAAACGTTACACAACTTCTTTACACCCCATCACCACAGTGAGACAAGGGGTTCTTAATGTAAACTTATCATTGCATGTACTGTTTAACCAGCTTTACTTTCTGCCGGGCGTTATTTTTTATCCGCTGCTGGCGTAAACGGTAACACATTTATGCATAGCTTTACGAAGCAACATATTTACAACATCGTGTTTCAGACGCACCCTGATGCCTATTCGACAGTGTGACAGAGGAATGTAACATGCAATCTGAAGAACAACGCCTTATTGATGGACTGTTTTCCCGGCTGAAAGAGGCTGAGGCGCACAGTGCATCGCGCGATGCCAGCGCCGAGGAGCGGATTGCCCAACACGTGAGCGCGCAGCCGGCGGCCCCCTACTATATGGCGCAAACCATTCTTATCCAGGAAGCCGCGATTAAACAGCTCAACGATCGCATCCAGGCGCTGGAGAGCCAGGTCAGCCAGCTGCAGGCGGCGAAGCCCAGCAGCGGCGGATTCCTCTCCGGCCTGTTTGGCGGCAGCGGCTCGTCACGCGGTTCTGACCCGATCCCGGGCGCGGAGCAATACGGTCGCCCGCAGGCCAGCGCGCAGCCGCAGTATGCCCCACAGCAGCAGCAGAGCTATGCCCCGCAGGCTGCCGCACGCGGCGGCGGCTTTATGGCAGGCGCGCTGCAAACGGCCGCAGGCGTAGCGGGCGGCGTGGTGCTGGGCAATATGCTGACCAATATGTTCAGCGGCTCGCACCCGCAGGAGATTGTTAATATCATCGAAGAGAAGCCGCAGCCTGATGCCGCCGCGCAGGACGCCGCCGCAGGTGACGATCCGTTCCGTCAGGGAGACGATCAGTTCCTTGCCGACAACACCTGGAACGACGACTTCGACGCCGGCTTTGGCGATGATGATATCGGCAGCGATGACGACAGCTGGGTTTAACCCTGCTGTCGTTTAACCGCCAGCAACCACTTCTCCAGCTCGGCGGCAAACTGTTGCCGATCGCGCTGCGATAAACTATCCGGGCCGCCGGTCTGAACGCCGCTGGCCCGTAATGTCTCCATAAAATCCCGCATCGTCAGCCGCTCGCGGATCGTCGCCTCGCTGTAGCGCTCTCCGCGCGGATTGAGCGCCGCCCCACCCTTCGCCAGCACCTCCGCCGCCAGCGGAATATCGGCGGTGATCACTAAATCCCCCGCCGCGCACTGACGGACGATTTCGTTATCCGCCACGTCAAAACCCTGCTCAACCCGCAGGGTGCGGATGAAACGCGACGGCGGTACGCGCAGCGGCTGGTTCGCCACCAGCGTCAGCGGCGTCTGGGTCCGCTCTGCCGCGCGGAACAATATCTCTTTAATCACGTTCGGACACGCGTCTGCATCCACCCAAATGGCCATGCCAGCTCCTGTTACCTGCAATAAGTGCCGCCAATGTTACCTGCTTTTCTCCCCCATGAAAGCGTCAGGATGATAAGCTAATCAGATCGTAACGAAAAAAGCAGAGGGGAATGGTGATGGATAAGAAAATTGGCTTTATCGGCTGCGGCAATATGGGTAAGGCCATTCTGGGTGGACTGATCGCCAGCGGCCAGGTACAGCCGGGACAAATCTGGGTCTACACCCCGTCGCCGGACAAGGTTGCGGCTCTGCGCGACCAGTACGGCATCAACGCCGCCGATAGCGCCCAGGAAGTGGCGCAGATTGCCGATATCGTCTTCGGCGCGGTGAAGCCGGGGATCATGACCAAAGTGCTGGGCGATATCGCCTCCAGCCTGAATAAAGAGTCGCTGGTGGTCTCCATCGCCGCCGGCGTCACGCTTGATCAGCTGGCACGCGCGCTCGGCCACGATCGCAAAATTATTCGCGCGATGCCCAATACGCCGTCGCTGGTTAACGCCGGCATGACCTCCGTTACGCCAAATGCGCTGGTGAGCAGCGAAGATGTAGCGGAAGTGCTGACCATTTTCCGCTGCTTTGGCCAGGCGGAGCAAATTGCCGAACCGATGATCCATCCGGTGGTCGGCGTTAGCGGCTCGGCGCCGGCCTATGTCTTTATGTTTATCGAAGCGATGGCCGATGCCGCCGTGCTCGGCGGAATGCCGCGCGCTCAGGCTTACAAATTCGCCGCTCAGGCGGTGATGGGCTCCGCCAAAATGGTGCTGGAGAGCGGTGAGCATCCGGGGGCGCTGAAAGATATGGTCTGCTCTCCTGGCGGGACCACCATCGAAGCCGTGCGCGTGCTGGAAGAGAAAGGCTTCCGCTCCGCGGTGATCGAAGCCATCACCCAGTGCATGGAAAAATCAGAGAAACTGAGCCGCTCCTGAAGCTGAGCAGGCGGGCTGCAAGCCCTGAGAGGTCAAAGAACAAGGGAGCGCGCGAGCGCTCCCTTTTTTTCAGGCTTTCTTCAGGCAGCTACTCATGAAGGTGCTGCGTTCATCGCCCTTCAGTGATTTTGCCGAAGCCGCTTTGTTGCAGTCGCTCATCTTCTGCTGCTGAGGCGTGAGGGTCTTTCCTTGCGGCGTGGTGGTCTCTTTTTTCAGGCACTGGCTCATAAAGGTTTTGCGCTCATCCCCCTTCAGCGCCTTGGCTGACGCTTGCTGATTGCAGTCCGTCATCTTTTGCTGCTGGGGAGTAGGCGTTTTTTCTGCCGCGCCAACCGCGCTGATAAAGATCAAGCCAAACAGTAGGGTCATCAGTAAGGTTATTTTCATCGCACCATCCTTCTGTGAGTGGAACGTTGTAAGTCTGGACGCAGATAGAAAAAAAACCAGCCGGTGACGCGAATTCGCCACCGGCAGCGACTTATTTGAGACTCAGGGCCGCTTTCATGGTCGAGAAGAGGTCGGTCTGGTCGGTCAGGCCGACGACGTTAGCCGCATGCGGACCGTAGGCCGCGATGCGCAGCTGGGTGCCGGTGTGCTCCATCGACTCTTCCTCGGAGTTACCGTAACTCATCACCATCACCGCGCCATCGTGCGTGTTCAGGGCCTGGGTCAGCCCCGGGGCTTTGCTATCCGCCGGGATAATCTGGCTGGCGTGCGCATGGTCGGCAGTGACGATCACCAGGGTATTGCCGTCTTTTTTGGCAAATTCCAGCGCCTTCTGCACCGCCTCGTCGAGGTCAACGGTTTCGCCGATCTGGCCGCACGGATTCGCCGCATGATCCTGCTTATCGATGGAGGCGCCTTCCACCTGCAGGAAGAAGCCTTTCTCGTTGCGGCTCAGCAGGTCAATCGCTTTCTCCGTCATCTGCGCCAGCGTCGGCACCGAGGCGTCGCGTTTCGGGTTTGGCGTACAGGTCACCGGCGGCTTATCGATATTACCGTGATAAGACGCCTTCGGCCCTTCCCAGCGTACCGGCATATTGCCGTCGGCGAAGAGTCCCAGCAGCGGTTTATCCTGGCTGGCTGCCGTCGCGGCGGCAAGAGAGGCCGCGTCGGTCACAATCTGGTAGCCGCGCGCTTCCGCCTGCTCGCGCAGGGTTTTGCCCTGCCACTCGCCCGCCGTCGCCGTTTCGGCAAAGGTCTTCGCGCCGCCGCCCAGGGTGACATCCGGCCGGGCGTTCAGCAGCTGTTCGGTAATGGAGCCTTTGCCCCCTTTCTCCAGCGCATTGCTGGGGCATTTTTCACTGGTGACCGTGGGGCCGTAGCATTTACGCGATGTCACATGCGCCACCAGCGCCGCGGGGGTGGCGTCCTGCAGCTCGGCGGTAGAAACGTTGCCGGTGGCCAGGCCCGCCGCTTTCGCCAGCTCGAGGATGGTCTGATGCGCGTTCTCATGAATATCGACGCCCAGCGCGCCGTTATAGGTCTTCACGCCGGTGGTCCAGGCGGTGGCGGAGGCCGCCGAGTCGGTGACGTAGTCCGGTTTACCGGTTTTTTTATCCAGCGAATAGTGCGTGTACTGCCCGGTTAACGGCAGGGCGTCAATGCCTTTAAAGAAACCGCCCGCCCCTTCCGCATAATTTCGCGCAGCGGTAATTTCAGAATCACCCATGCCATCGCCAATCAGCAAAATAACGTTTTTGGCCGGCTTATTGATTATCGAGGCGCGCAGCGCTTCGGTTTGATCGCCCGTTAAACGACGCGCGCCGCCGGGAGTGGTGATATCTCCCTGGGCAGCGCGATTTTCCAGAACCGGCGCGGCAGTAGTTTCCGCATGAATAACCGGCGAGCCCAGCAGAGGCAGCAGGGCAATAAACAGGGCGCTTAATTTCACTTTTGTCATCTCCATGTAAAAAATACTTAAAAAAACAAAACGTGGGAGACTTTATAAAAGGGAGATGACAGAAAAATGACGGCATCCTTGTCGCGTCGCAAAGATTAGCTACGAGGATGCCGCAACAGCTTCTTTAGATATTGCTGCAGCAGGATGGCATCCTGGTCGTTGACCGGCGGACAGGGCGTCACCTGGTCTATCGCCTGCTCAATATCCTGAATCAATGCCTGCTGGGCATCATGCTCCATATGGCGCAATAATGCGGTGACCACGATCTCCAGCGCTTCAACCTGCACCGTCAGTTCCTTTGCTTCTTCTTCCTTTTGCGCCAGTTTAACCAGTAACTCAGCAATGAGATTCTTCATAGCACCAGTTCCTTATGCGAGGTCTGTTTTTCGATTGAGATGTCATACCCGATGACGGACCTCAGAATTACTTAAAATAAGAATCGTCGCAACACCCAATATACAGCGAAACGTTTTACCACAACAAAATACCACTATAAATAGTATTGTTTAATCATGAGCGGCGCTGTTTATAACCAAAGTACGTCGGAAATAATAAAACGGAATAGCGCTCACGCCATGGCGATAACAAAAAGTAATGATAAATCTACTGTCGGTGAAAAACGCTGACGGTATGGCGTTAAATACCGTCAGCCGAGGTTCAGGCCTTCGCCCGGCGGGTGCGGCGCAGCATCCATGCCAGCTGCCAGAGGTTGATGAAGACGATAATGGCGGTGGCAATAAATACCCAGCGGAAGCCCGCCATCGCCGATACGGAGGCGCCAATCAGCGGCCCGGCGACGTTGCCCAGATACATAAACGACTGGTTATAGCCAAAGATGCGCCCGGTGACGCTGTCGCTGCTGTATTTCAGCAGCAGGGTCTGCACCGCCGGAAGCATCGCGCCATCGGCAAAGCCGAGCAGAAAACGTAGCGTCCCCAGCTGCAGCGGGGTGGTGACAAAGGACATGGCGAAGAACATCACCACCGCGCAACAGAGCGTCGCCAGCAGGATCCGCGAAGTGCCGATGCGGTCGCCAAGCTTACCCAGCCGTGGGGCAGAGATCAGCGCCGACACCCCGGGCACCGCGGCGATCATCCCGGCCAGAAAAGCGATATTGTTGCTGTCCGGCGCCATCGACTTGATAAACAGCGCCAGGATCGGGCCAATTGAGCCGTTGCACAACTGGATCACCAGGGTGGTGAAAAAGAGGCTGATCACCAGCCCCGGATAGGGCAAGGAGGCAAAGACCTGTTTCCCGGTGAGACGATCGGTTTTGCTGACCGGCGGGCGGCCCCCCTCTTTGATCAGAAACAGGGTGACCAGAAAACTGATGGTCAGCAGGATCGCCGTAATAAAAAAGACCATCCGCAGCCCGACGTGGTCCGCCAGGAAACCGCCCAGCAGCGGGCCGCCGATCACCCCGCTGATTTGCGCCGTCGACAGGGTGCTCAGCGCCCAGCCGCTACGCTCGCGCGGCACCTGGGAGGCCACCAGCGCCATGGCGTTGGGGATATAACCGGAGGTTAAGCCCATGATCGCCCGCAGGATAAACAACTGCCAGACGTTGGTGGCGAAGGCCTGAAGTAAAATGGCGATCGCCATTCCCAGCGAGGCGCGCAGCAGCATCAGCTTGCGGCCTTTGCGGTCCGCGAGGCTCCCCCACATCGGCGAGACGATCGCCGAGACCAGAAAGGTGACGCTGAAGGTCAGCCCCGACCACATCGACAGCGCTTCATGCGAGGTGACGCCCAGCTGGGAGACGTAGAGGGGTAAAAAGGGGAGAATTTGACTGATCGCCAGGCCGGTAAAAAAGCACCCAAACCAGACGGAGATGAGATTAACCTTCCAGGATTCCATAACTACGCGTATTCATTAATGATTTGCCAATTATTACCTAGCTTAGCAATTTCATTCCACTGGTGTACTACCATAGATGCGCTGGCGGTGAGTTTGGTGTTTTATGAATGCGCATGAGAGGCGGACGAAGCATTTTCTGGTCATTCAGGCTGCTCACAGGGCTTTATGCTCAAAAGCAGAAGCCCTGCCCGCGCATGCCAAAGTGAAAATGGTTGGCGTGCGCCGCGTTGTACTCCGGCCCCAGCGCGTTGCCGAAGTAAGGGCAGCTGTTGCTCAACAGCGCCGCCAGCCAGGGGTGAGAGCGCTCGCTGCGCCAGCCCTGCAGGATGCTGATGCGTCTGCCGTCCGTCAGGCGGAAGCCGCTGACATCAAGGGCATCCGCCGTCGCGTGTTCACTGCGCCGCGCCTGTTCCCGATGGTAGATATTACGGCAGGCGAAGCTGCCGAGATGATCGATCTGGCGCAGATCGCTAGCCATCAGCTGACGGGTCAGCGGCTTCGCCTGCTGTTCGACGTACAGCGCGCTGCTGAGCGCCAGCGGGCAGCTGGCGAGGAAACTGCTGCTCAGCTGCACCGAGCCAAAATTAGCCACCCGCACCACGTTACGCAGCGGGCAGGCGCCCTCGCTGTCGGCCACCGGCTGGCTGGCGATGAGCCGCCGGCGGTTGGCCTCCGCCAGCAGAGAGGCGCACTGGTCGGCCGTCAGGCTGCGCAACTTGAACGACGTCAGCCAGCCCGGGGGATCGTCAAGGGCCAGCGGCGCCAGCGGATTCAGGTGTGGCGGCAGATAGCGATATCCCACCAGGCCCGCGCCGAGCAGCCCGGCCAGCACCAGCAGCGTCTTTCCTCTCACGCCCGCTCCCGTCAATTGATCAGGTAAATATTATGGCAGGCAGGCGGCGGTTTCACATGGTATGTTATGCCCTTTGATGTAATCTGGATGGAAGTTGAAATGGCAAAGATGAGGGTTGGGATCGTTTTTGGCGGTAAGTCGGCAGAGCATGAAGTGTCGCTGCAGTCAGCGAAGAATATCGTGGAAGCGATTGATAAATCACGCTTCGATGTGGTTCTGTTGGGGATTGATAAACAGGGACTATGGCACATCAACGACGCCGGCAACTACCTGCTCAATGCTCAGGATCCTGCCCGCATCGCCCTGCGCCCTTCAACGGTGACCCTGGCGCAGATCCCGGGCCGTGAAGCGCAGCAGCTGATTAACGCCGAAAGCGGCCAGCCGCTGGCGGCCATCGATGTGATTTTCCCCATCGTCCACGGCACGCTGGGCGAAGATGGCTCCCTGCAGGGGATGCTGCGCATGGCCAATCTGCCTTTCGTCGGATCCGATGTGCTGGGCTCTGCGGCCTGTATGGACAAAGATGTGACCAAACGCCTGCTGCGCGACGCCGGGCTCGCCGTCGCCCCGTTTATCACCCTGACCCGCGCCAACCGCGCGCAGTTCAGCTTTGCCGATGTCGAAGCGAAGCTGGGCCTGCCGCTGTTCGTTAAGCCGGCCAACCAGGGATCGTCGGTTGGCGTCAGCAAAGTTAAAAACGAAGAGCAGTACCATCAGGCGGTGGCCCTGGCCTTTGAATTTGACCATAAAGTGGTGGTAGAGCAAGGCATTCAAGGCCGGGAAATTGAGTGTGCGGTGCTGGGTAACGACCACCCGCAGGCCAGTACCTGCGGCGAAATTGTCCTCAACAGCGAGTTTTACGCTTACGACACCAAATATATCGACGACCAGGGCGCGCAGGTGGTGGTCCCGGCCGCTATCGCCCCGGAGATCAACGACAAGATCCGCGCTATCGCGGTGCAGGCTTACCAGGCCCTGGGCTGCAGCGGCATGGCCCGCGTCGACGTCTTCCTCACCGCCGACAACGAGGTGGTGATCAACGAGATCAACACCCTGCCGGGCTTCACCAACATCAGCATGTATCCGAAGCTGTGGCAGGCCAGCGGCCTCGATTACACCAGTCTGATCACTCGCCTGATTGAGCTGGCGCTGGAGCGCCATGCCGCGGACCGGGCGCTGAAAACCTCCATGAACTAAAACGCGTTTACCCCGCCTGGCAGCGGCGGCCTCAGGCCTCTTCTGCCGGGCGGCGGCGGATCACAAAGCCCGCGATCCAGAAGCTTATCACCCAGGTAACCAGACCGACGGCGTAAGATTGCCAGCCCTGCGTCTCAAACCCCAGCAGCCCCACCACGCCATTTAGAATAAAAATTAACCCCAGCGCCACCGCGTAGTAGTGCCAGTCGCGGCGAATTTTATCAGTGAGCTTCATGCGGCCTCCAACAGCAAAAAACGCATCTTCGCATAGCCGCCCGCGGCAGTCTGTAGCGATATGGAGAATGTTGCTGGATTGCGACGCCGGTCTCCCTTTTCCCTTCCTGTGGCGCGGTTAACACAACGGCGAAAACAGGATTATTCCTGGAGGGCAATTACCAGCAATCTGATACTGGCGACGGCGTCGCACTGCCAGAATACCTGCCATAGAGCTGGAGAAAAAACCAGCAGTACAGAGGTGGGAGGGCCTATGGCTGAATTCAGTTTTTCAAAATCGCTTTTGGGAAATAAAAAAAGAGGGGCGCTGACCGGCAGCCATGTCGCTTACGGACTGTTCGTCCTGATCTGCTGCTGGGCCGGCGCGCAGATGCTCAGCATGCTGATCCACGCTCCGGGAGTCTTTGAGCGCCTGATGCAGGCCCAGGACGCCAGCCGTCCGCAGGTCGACATCAGCCTCGCCGTTGGCACCCTCTTTGGCCTGATCCCTTTTCTGATCGGCTGCTCGTTCATCGGGCTGCTGGCGCTCATTGTGCGCTGGCGTCGGCGCCGTTAACGCCGCGCCATACAGCTTGCCCGCCGCTCATCGACCCGTTTCGCAAACCACGCCGTCGTCAGATTACGGGTGATTTTCGGACTCTCAAGCTGGATCCCCGGCAACATCTCCCGCGGCAGGGTTTTGCCCGCTTTTTTATCCGCGAGGCGGAAAACCTGTTGATAGAGGTCGGTCTTCTCAAACGCCAGGCTGTCGCCCTTTTTCAGCTGGCTATGGATCTCGCTGTCGCTCATCCCCAGCTGGCCCGCCAGGCGGCGCACCGCCAGCTCGGTGCTGCCCGGCTCATCGCTGTCATAGCGGATAAGGTCGCCGTCGAGCGCCAGTTTCACCCCGCTGGCTTTCACCACCGCGTTCTGGAAGGCGGCGTTACGGCTGGCATACCAGCCGGCGTTAAAGTCGGCAAAACGGTACAGCGGCACGCTGTAGCTGGCCGGGTAGTTCAGCAGATGATAGGTGCCAAACCACAGGCCGCCGCGCAGGCTGAAGACCTCCTGGCGCACCGTACCGTTCATTTTCCACGGGTAGCCGGAGGTGTGCTGCTCGGCAAAGGCGATGCTGACCTGCATTGGGCCGCCGGTGTGCACCGGGTTCAGGGAGCCGAACAGCTTCTGCCCCATCGGCACCATCCCGATAAAGTCATCAAAAATAGCGCTCAGCTGCTTTTCCGTCTTCACGTTGTCCAGACGGTCGCTGTAGCTTTTGCCGTTTGGCGAGGTGATCTTCAGCGCGGTATGGACCAGAAACAGCGGAATGTGCATTTTTTCCGCCCGGCGGTCGATCTCCTGCCAGGCGATTTTATTCAGCCCCGGCACCACCGGGTCGGACTGATAATTGGACTCCTGCTGCGCGACCGCCAGCACCGAGCAGACGTTCTCTTCCGTCGGCGCCAGCTTCTGGCTGTCAAAGGCGGTGGCGATGGCTTGCGCCCAGGCCTCCCGATCCTTGACGCTGGCGGGCATTTTCTGCCGCACCACCGACGCCACGTCAACGGGCTTCTCGCCCTCTTTCAACACCGGCGCCTGTTGGCTGGTACAGGCGCTTAGCACCACGGCCGCCAGCAGCGTCAATGAACCGGGTATAATGCGCGATAAACGTGCGGCCATCCTGCTTCCTTGTCTTGATTAACGTAATGTCGGGATCGCTTCCTGCAGCGGTTTGCCGTCCAGTTCGCGCTCAAAGCTGCGCAGACGTTTGTAGATGGACATCAGTTCCACCAGCGTCGTCCACGAGCTGATCAGGTACTGGAACGAACCGCGCACCTGGCCGAAAACATTGGTAATTTGCGTCATCAGCCCGAGGGTAATCGTACCGGCAACGATCGACGGAAACAGCAGGAAAAGGCCGAAAACGTTATCTACCTGCAGATAGAGAATGCGGGCGATATTGAAATACATATAGTGGAAATAGAGACGGAAATAGTTGCGACGCACCGCGCTGAACAGCTCGCGCACCGTCGGCGGCGTGGCGCGGGTTTCATCGTCCTCGCCGTAGACCAGCTCTTTACGATAGGCCGCTTCCACGCGCTGGTTTTTAAACTCCAGACCCGGCAGCTTAATCCCCACCACCGCCAGCAGGCCGGTCCCCATCAGCGACCAGACGATCGCGGCAATCACCAGGCCATACGGCAAGTGACCGACGATGGGCAGGTCGGGAACGTGTTGCGAGAGCGTCACCAGCACCGGCAGGAAGGCGATCAGGGTCATCACCGCGTTGATAAAGCTCACGCCCATATCCTCCAGGGTGGAGGCAAAGCGCATGGTGTCTTCCTGCACACGCTGCGCGGCGCCTTCGATATGGCGCAGATGCTGCCAGTGGGCCATGTAGTGTTCGTTCATCGCCGTGCGCCAGCGGAAGACGTAGTGGCTGACGAAAAAGTTGTTCATCACGCCGATGATCACCGCGATGAGCGCGATGCCGAGAAAGATACCGATCTCATGATAAAACTGGTTGATGCTGACCTTATGCGGGGTGGCCAGCGCGCTCTGGATCAGGTCATAGAACGGCGCATACCAGGCGTTGATCGCCACCCCCACTTCCACCAGAAACCAGGTGACGAAGATGATGAGCGACGTGCCGAGAATCGACCAGTACTGCCAGCGATGCGGGCAGTAGACAAACCAGAACAGCGCAAACACGCCGACGCAAAACAGATAGTAAGCGTAGAACACCAGATAGTTGAGCGACCAGAAACGCGCCGCGCTGATCGCCACATCCTGCGATGCCCCGGTGACCCGCAGCAGCCAGTCGCCGCCGCCCGCCTGCCAAAAGATCACCGCCAGCAGCGACCAGATAAAGGCAGAAATAAAAAACGGCCCCGGTTTGGGGAAAAAAGATTTAAACATCATTGTCTCCTGCTAACTTCTTATCGTTCTGCTATTGCTGTATACGACGCATACGTCGGCCGCCGCGTGAAAGCGTTCTCGCGGGGCAGACGGATGATAAGACCGGATATCAACAGCTTAGTTCTGCTGCCAGGCGTGCAGAATTGTTTCTGTGGGTTTCACCTGTAAAGGATTGCCAGGAACGGTCAGCGTACGCCACACCTCATTGTAGTGGGCGATGAGCGTCGCGGCCTGCGCGGCGGGGCGGTTGGCGGTGGTGTGGGCATCTTCCGCGATAACAATGCCGTATCCGCGGCTGGCGCCGTTTTTAATGGTGGTGTCGAGGCAGTAGTCGGTGGCGCAACCGCAGATGACAAACTGCTGAATGTCGTGTTCCCGCAGCACCTGCTCCAGCGAGGTGTGATAGAAGGCGTCGCAGGCGGTTTTAGTGACATAGAGCGCGCCGGCCGGCTGCTCCAGCTCAGGGAGCAGGGCGAAGCCTTCGCTGCCGGCTTCGAGGCCGCCGGCCTCATCATGTTGAATAAAAATGACCTTATCCGCCGCGCGCACCAGACGATTAATTTGCGCGACGCAGCGCTCGCGCGCCAGACGCGGCGTGGCGAACACGCCATTTTGCATATCCACGACCATCACTACCCGTTGAGCCGCCATTGTTTTCTCCCGCGAACCTTCAGCCAAACGGTCATCATACGCGCCGGCGAAAAAAGCCGATATCCGAAAGCGTAAAAAAGTCTTTTTTACGCACCGTTACCTTTTTCCTGCAGGAATGTCGTGAATCCCGCTTTGTTCTGCGCCACTTCGTAGTATAAATACCCTCTTCTCTTTTATTTATTTAATGGATGATTTCCGTTGAAACGTAGTTTGCTCATTTTTGCTGCGCTGTGCGCGGCGTCGTGGACCTCGGCGCAGGCCGCACAGCCCACCGTTGACCCGGTTTTCGCCTCGGATGTGGTCGATCGTTACGCCAATCATATCTACTACGGCAGCGGCGCCACCGGCATGGCGCTGGTGGTGATCGATGGCAATCAGCGTGTGTTTCGCAGCTTTGGCGAAACCCGCCCCGGGAATAATCAGCACCCGCAGCTCGACTCGGTGATCCGTATCGCCTCCCTCAGCAAACTGATGACCAGCGAGATGCTGGTGAAGCTGCTCGACCAGGGGGTGGTGAAACTCGACGATCCGCTGAGCAAATACGCCCCGCCGGGCGCCCGGGTGCCTGACTGGCAGGGAAAACCGATCACCCTGGTGAATCTCGCGACCCATACCAGCGCCCTGCCGCGCGAACAGCCTGGCGGCGCCGCCCATCGCCCGGTGTTTGTCTGGCCGACCCGCCAGCAGCGCTGGAGCTGGCTCTCTACCGCGACCCTGAAGACCGCGCCGGGCTCGCAGGCGGCCTACTCCAACCTGGCCTTCGATTTGCTGGCGGACGCGCTCTCCACCGCCGCCGGCAAACCTTATCCGCAGCTATTTGAAGAGCAGATCACCCGACCGCTGGGGATGAAGGACACCACCTTTACCCCGTCGCCGGACCAGTGCCAGCGGCTGATGATCCCGGAAAAAGGCGCCAGCCCGTGCAACAACACCCTGGCGGCGATCGGCAGCGGCGGAGTCTACTCGACGCCGGGGGATATGATGCGCTGGATGCAGCAGTTCCTGTCATCCGATTTCTATACCCGCGGCCAGCAGGCCGACCGGATGCAGACGCTGATTTATCAGCGTAACCAGCTGACCCGGGTGATCGGTATGGACGTGCCGGGCCGCGCCGACGCGCTGGGGCTTGGCTGGGTGTATATGAAGCCGAAGAATGGCCATCCGGGGATTATTCAGAAAACCGGCGGCGGCGGCGGGTTTATCACCTATATGGCGATGAATCCGCAGGCTAACGTCGGCGCTTTTGTGGTGGTGACCCGCTCGCCGTTAACCCGCTTCAACAATATGAGCGATGGCATCAACGACCTGGTCAGCGAGCTGAGCGGCGCGCAGCCCAACATGCAGACGGCCAGCCAGTAAGCCCGGGGGAGGTTTCGCCGATGCGACATAACGATCGTTTTGGCGAAACATCCCGCTGCCATTTCAGTTACACTACCGTCTTTCATTTTACAAAATCAGGCAAACCATGACAGATTTAATCACTCGCCCCCGCCGCCTGCGTCAATCCGCTGCGCTGCGCGCCCTGTTTGAAGAGACAACACTGAGTTTGAACGACCTGGTGTTGCCGATCTTTGTTGAAGAAGAAATTGATGATTACAAAGCGATCGAGGCTATGCCCGGCGTGATGCGTATTCCGGAAAAATATCTGGCGCGTGAGATCGAACGCATCGCCAATGCCGGCATTCGCTCGGTGATGACCTTTGGCATTTCTCATCACACCGACGCCACCGGCAGCGATACCTGGAATGAAAATGGTCTGGTGGCGCGTATGTCGCGGATCTGTAAGTCCACGGTGCCGGAGATGATCGTCATGTCCGATACCTGCTTCTGCGAATACACCTCCCACGGCCACTGTGGCGTGCTGTGCGACCACGGGGTGGACAACGACGCCACCCTGGAAAACCTCGGCAAACAGGCCGTTGTCGCCGCCGCCGCCGGCGCGGACTTCATCGCCCCTTCCGCCGCGATGGATGGTCAGGTGCAGGCGATTCGCCGCTCGCTGGACGCTGCCGGCTTCACCAATACGGCGATCATGTCCTACTCGACCAAGTTCGCCTCTTCCTTCTACGGCCCGTTCCGCGAAGCGGCCGGTACCGCGCTGAAGGGCGATCGTAAAACCTATCAGATGAGCCCGATGAACCGCCGGGAAGCCATTCGCGAGTCGCTGCTCGATGAAGCCCAGGGCGCCGACTGCCTGATGGTGAAACCGGCTGGCGCCTACCTGGATATTCTGCGCGATATCCGCGAGCGCAGCGATCTGCCGCTCGGCGCGTATCAGGTCAGCGGGGAGTACGCGATGATCAAATTCGCCGCCCAGGCGGGCGCTATCGATGAAGAGAAAGTGGTTCTGGAAAGCCTTGGCGCGATCAAACGCGCAGGCGCCGACCTGATCTTCAGCTATTTCGCCCTCGACCTGGCCGAGAAAAAAATCCTCCGTTAAGCCTCCCTCTCCCCGGTGGCGCTGCGCTTACCGGGGCTACCAAACCTCATCCCCGGTGCGCTGTATTTATCGCGACCACCACACCGTAGCCCGGATAAGGCGCTTGCGCCGCTATCCGGGGACAGGCGCTAACCAATATCTGTAGCTAAAACTTTGCGCGCCGCTTTCCACCTTCTGCGCCTTCTCCTTGGCGTACCGGATTTCGCCTTCTAACGTGTTAAACCACATCATAAATACCGAATTCCAGGAGATCCTGTGGTGGCTTATCGACGTTATTACATTAAGGGGGGAACCTGGTACTTCACTGTTAACCTTAAAGACCGTAGAAGCATGCACCTAACTGAAAACATAGAATTATTGCGCTACTCTGTCGCTGTTGTTAAACAACATCGCCCCTTTATTATTGATGCCTGGGTGGTGTTGCCTGAACATCTGCATTGCATCTGGACACTACCTCATAATGATGACGATTTTTCTTCACGCTGGAGAGATATCAAAGGCTGTTTTACCAGAACGTTAAAACGACAACCCCTCTGGCAACCGCGCTTCTGGGAGCATGCCATACGCGATGAAGATGATTACCGCCGACACGTTGATTACATCCATATCAATCCACTTAAGCATGGCTGGGTCACCCGGGTGATCGATTGGCCATTTTCAACCTTTCATCGCGATGTCCAGCGCGGGCTATATCCCCCAAATTGGGCTGGCGATAGCTTTGATCTTAGCTGCGGTGAACGCCGATAGCCTCTCCCCGGTGGCGCTGACGCTTACCGGGGCTACAAATCGGCGCCAACTGTAGCCCGGATGAGGCGTTAGCCGCTATCCGGGAAACCTCCCCCGCTGCGAGCGAAACTTCACCCAACTGTAATCTGAACGACATCTCTACCTTCTACTGTCTGGGCAGGACGGAGGAGGAGCCACTATGTTTAGTCTCGACAACGTACTCGATGACCTGTGGCCTCAGGCGAGGCCCGCCCCCTGGCAAAAGAAACTGTTAAAAAAGCTATTTTATGAGGAAGAGTTTCAACAATTTGCCGACCGTCACCGCCACCTGAAGGGGCTTGATACGGTCGAACAGGTGCTGGAATACCTCAATATCCGCTGCGCTATCCCGGCGCACGATCTCGAACAAATCCCCGAATATGGCCCGCTGGTCATTATCGCCAACCACCCCACCGGCACCCTCGACGGCCTGGCGCTCCTGTATGCGGTATCCCGCGTGCGCCGCGATGTCAAAGTGGTCACCAACCGCATGCTCACCCACCTTGAGCCCCTGAGCTCGCTGTTTATCCCGGTGGATAATATTCATGGCCGCACCGCTAAAACGGCGCTGCAGCAGATGGACCAGCAGCTGCAGGCCGGCGGGGTGCTGATCTTCTTCCCCGCGGGGGAAGTCTCCCGCCTCACCCGTCGCGGCATCCGCGATAAAAAATGGCACTCGGGCTTTATTAAGCTGGCGGCAAAATATCGCGCCCCGCTGCTGCCGGCGTGGATTAACGCCCACAACAGCGCCCTGTTTTACGCCAGCACCCTGGTCTCCGACAACCTGCCGCTGCTCCTGCTGATGCAACAGATGTTTCGCCGGCGCAACAGCAGCCTGCCGGTGCGCATCGGCCAGCAGATCCCCTGGTCGAGCTGGTTCGATGCCCAGTCCAGCGCTCGCGAGCTTACCGGCCGTTGCTATCAGCACCTTGAACAGCTGCGCAAAGGGTTGCCGGGGCGGTTTAAAACCGAAAGCGCCATCGCCCGTCCGGAAGACCGGGCGCGGCTTAAACGCGAACTGCACAAGGCCGAATGCCTGGGCCGCACCGCCGACGGCAAAGTGATTTACCTCTGGCAGCGCAACGGCCAGGAGGAGGCGCCGCTGCTGCGCGAGCTGGGACGCCTGCGGGAAATCGCCTTCCGCGCGGTCGGGGAAGGCAGCGGCAAACGGCGGGATATCGACCGGTATGATGACGACTATCTGCATCTGATCCTGTGGGATGAAGAAGATCTGGAAATCGTCGGCGCTTACCGCTTTATGCCGACGGCTATACAGCTGGCAAAGCGCGGCCTGGAGGGGATCTACAGCTCCAGTCTCTTCCACTACGACGGGCGGATGGACGACATCCTGCAGCACGGCATTGAGCTGGGGCGCAGCTTTATCCAGCCGCGCTACTGGGGTCGACGCGGGCTGGACTATCTGTGGTCCGGCATCGGCGCTTATCTGGCGCGCTATCCGCACTATCGCTATCTGTTTGGCCCGGTGTCGATTTCTGGCGGGCTGCCGCCCGCCGCTCGCGATCTGCTGGTGGCGTTCTACCGGCTGTGGTTCCCGGCGACGCATCCGCTGGCGGAGTCGCGTCGCCCTTATCCGGCGTCGCTGCCCGACGTGCTGGCGCAGTTTGGCGGGGAGGATTACAACGACGACCTGGCCCGGCTGAAGTCCCTGCTGGGCAATCTCGGCTGCGCGATCCCGCCGCTGTATAAGCAGTACTCGGAAGTGTGCGAGCCGGGCGGCGTGCAGTTTATCGATTTCGGCAGCGATCCGGATTTCAATAACTGCGTGGATGGTCTGGTGCTGGTGGATCTCACCTACCTGAAGGCGAATCGCTATCAGCGCTATATTGGCGCGCATCTGGGGGCGCAAAAATCGGCATAAACGCTTTTTCCCGGCTTGCGGCGCGTTGCGCCTTAGCCGGGCTACGGTTCACCGTTTCCGACGGTTCGGTCGCCCGGAAAAGCCGCGTCAGGCGCCACCTCCGGGAAGCAGCGGGCAATGCAGCATCCGCTTTTCTCCGCGGCACGCGGCTAATACAAGCCTTACCCCGCCCGGTAATACGGCTTATCGCCAAGGATCGTCGCCCGGTGCATGATCCGCCGCTGCGGCAGATAGTCGGCGTTGGCGTAATGCTGGGTTACCCGGTTATCCCAGATAGCGACATCGTTCGGCTGCCAGCGCCAGCGCACCTGAAACTCCGGTTTGGTGATATGGGCAAACAGGAAGCTCAGCAGCGCCGCGCTCTCTTTCTCGGTCACGTCGACAATCCGCGTGGTAAAGCCTTCGTTAACGAACAGCGCCTGCTTGCCGGTCACCGGGTGGGTACGCACCACCGGGTGCAGCAGCGGCGGATGCTTCGCCACCGCCTCCTGCCAGCGCCGATGCTCGGCTTCCGTGTGGTTGTACTTATACTCCTGGAACGATTTACGGAAATCGTGTTCCGCATGCAGGCCGCTCAGCAGCTGCCGGAAGGGCTCTGATAGCGCTTCCCAGGCGGCGATGCCGCTGGTCCACAGGGTGTCCCCGCCGGTCGTCGGCAACTCTTTCGCCGCCAGAATAGCGCCGGCGGGCGGCGTGTCGATAAAGGTGACATCGGTATGCCAGTTGTCATTATCCGGCGGATTATCGTTGTGGGTATCGAGGACGATAATCTCCTCCACGCCTGGGGCGTGAGGGTAGACCGGATGAATATGCAGGTCGCCAAACCGCAGCGCCAGGTCGCGCTGTTGCGCCGGGGTGATATTTTGCTCGCGCAGGAATACCACCTGATGACGCAGCACCGCGTGATACAGCTGCTCAAACTGGTTGTCGCTCAGCGGACGGGTTAAATCCGCCCCGGTCACCTGCGCGCCAATATACGGCCCCAGCGGGGTAATGCTCAGACGTTCACTCATTGTACTTCTCCATGCCAGGGCGTCAGGCGCCGCTGCAGCGCGCGCAGACCCAGTTCCAGTAAAAAGGCGATAATGGCAATCACCGCGATCCCCGCCAGCACCACATCAGTGGCGAGAAACTCGCCGGCGGACTGCACCATAAATCCTAACCCGCGGGTGGCGGCGATCAGCTCAGCGGCCACCAGCGTTGACCAACCGACGCCAAGACCAATGCGCAGCCCGGTGAGGATCTCCGGCAGCGCGCCGGGCAGGATCACCAGCCACAGCACCTGCGCCCGGCTGGCGCCCAGCGAACGGGCGGCGCGAATCCGCACCTGCTGCGCGCTTTTTACCCCCGCCAGCGCCGACATCGCTACCGGGGCGAAAATCGCCAGGTAGATCAGCAGGATCTTCGACGTTTCACCGATGCCAAACCAGATCACCATCAGCGGTAAGTAGGCCAGCGGCGGCACCGGACGATAAAGCTCGATCAGCGGATCGAGGATCCCGCGCACCGTTGAGTTGAGCCCCATGGCGATCCCCACCGGCACGCCGATCAGCACCGCCGCCAGCAGAGCGATAACGATCCGCGTCAGGCTCGCCGCCAGGTGCTGCCAGAGCGTCGCATCCATAAAGCCCTGCGGCCCGGCGATAGTGATAAGCTTCTGCAGCACCTGGCCCGGCGGCGGCAGAAACAGCGGGCTAATCAGCTGCAGCGCCGCGACCGCCCACCAGACGGCCAGCAACACCGCCAGGGTCGCCACGCTGAGGGTGAGCTGACGGGAGAGCGGCCAGCGCCACTTCAGCGTCAGTTGACGCGGTTTGTCGTTCAGTACCACGCTCATGAGAAAGCCTCCCGTTGGTCAAACACCCGGCTCAGAATGTATTCCCGCTGTTCAATAAACCGCGGGTCGGATTTGATGCTGCGGCAGGGTTCGCCCGCGACAAAGCGGCGGCTGAAATCCAGCGGCAGCCGCTCCACCACCCGCCCCGGCCCCGGCGACAACAGCACCAGCTCGGTCGCCATAAAGATGGCCTCTTCAATGTCATGGGTGATGAGCAGCACCTGTTTGCCGGTCTCATGCCAGAGGGTCAGCAGCAGCGTTTGCATCTGCTCGCGGGTAAAGGCGTCAAGCGCGCCGAAGGGCTCATCCAGCAGCAACAGCTGCGGATTCGCCGCCAGCGCCCGGGCGATGCCCACCCGCTGGCGTTGACCGCCGGACAGCTGCCAGATAAAGCGCTTTTCCGCCCCTTCGAGGCCGACCTTTTTCAGCATCTGCGCCGCCGCTTGCCGCCGCTGCGCTTTATCCACACCCGCCAGCTGCAGCCCCAGCGCCACGTTATCCTGCACATTGCGCCAGGGCAGCAGGCCTTCGTTCTGGAAGACCACGCCGCGCTCTGCGCCCGGCCCGGTCACCCGCTGACCTTCGAGGGTGATGCTGCCGTGCTGATAGGGCACGAATCCGGCAATCAGGTTCAGCAGGGTAGTTTTACCGCAGCCCGAAGGCCCCAGCACCACCAGCAGCTCCCCACTCTCCAGCGTCAGGTTGATATCCGCCAGCGCCGGTTTACCGCCGTAGTCGGCGGAAAGATGCGAGATTTGCAGCATCGCCGCCTCCTTTACTTCACGAAACGGTCAGTAACGTACTGACGATAATCGGTTCCCGCCGCGGGCACTTTGCCCTGCTCTTTCAGAAAGCGCGCGGTATCGACGATGGCCTGATTGACCGGCCCGTTCAGCGCCTGCGCCTGCTCAGCGGCGGTCAGGTAGGTGTTCCCCTTCACCAGCCCCGGGACATCGGCTTCCGGCACGCCGCTCAGGCGCGCCAGCTTGCTGATGTTGTCCGGCTGTTTCAGCCATGCCTCCGGGTTGGCGATGTAGGGCTGCTGGGCGTCGATGGCGCTTTTAGCAAACGCTTTGACGATCTCCGGATGCTGCTCGGCGAAGTCCTTACGGACCACCCAGACGTCGAGGGTCGGTGCGCCCCACTCCCCGACCTGCGCGGAATCGGTCAGCACCTTGCCCTCTTTTTCCAGTTCGTTAACCGCTGGCGCCCAGACGTAAGCCCCGTCGATATCCCCGCGCTGCCAGGCGGCGATAATCGCCGGCGGCTGCAGGTTAATAATCTGCACCTGGCCCGGCTTGATGCCCCAGTGTTTGAGCGCCGACAGCAGGCTGTAGTGGGTGGTGGAGATAAACGGCACGGCGATGCGCTTGCCGATCAGATCTTCCGGTTTGGTGATGCTTTTCTTCACCACCAGCGCTTCGGAGTTGCCGAGCTTTGAAGCGAGCAGGAACACTTCAATCGGCACCTGCTGGCTGGCAGCCACCGCCAGCGGGCTGGAGCCGATATTGCCGATCTGCACATCGCCGGAGGCCAGGGCGCGCACCACGCTGGCGCCGCTGTCAAATTTCCGCCAGTCGACGGTCGCCCCGCTGGTTTTGGCGAAGGTGTTGTCCGCCTGGGCGACTTTCGCCGGCTCAGCGGAGGTTTGATACGCCACGGTCACATTGACCGCCTGCGCCTGGAAGGCGGCGACGGCCAGCGCCGCCAGAAGAGTAATTCGCGATGTGAATGCCATAATGTCTGCTTCCCCTGAGTTGTTATAGGTGCAGTATTTCCGGCATCAGGATGGAGATGAAGTAATTAAAAATTCTGGCTAATAGCGAATCGTTTTTAGAACAAAAGCGGGAAAGGATAGTTGATTTTGCGCGGTGGATTGGCGGCAGAGGGTTGGCGCCGGGTGGCGGCTACGCCTTGCCCGGCCTACAGATCGCGCAAGGTGTAGGCCGGGTAAGCGCAGCGCCACCCGGCACAAAACTCAGCGCTTCGCGTTAAGCTCAGCGATATCCTTCGGCGTGGTGCGGCAGCAGCCGCCGATCAGCCTCGCCCCGGCCGCCAGCCACTGCGGCAGATAACCCGCCAGGCTGGCGCAGGCTTCGCCATGATGGTGCCAGGTCTTGCTCACCGCATCATAATGCTCACCGGAGTTAGGATAGACCACCAGCGGCAGCGCCGTCAGGCTGTGCAGATGCGCCAGCGCCGCGGGCGTATTTTCCAGCGCGATACAGTTGATCCCCACCGCCACCACCTGCGGGTTATCCGCCAGGGCGGCCATCACCTCGCGCAGCGGCGTGCCATCGCTGAGATGTTCGGCGTCGCGCAGCGTGAAGGAGTACCAGGCGCGGGCGCGGGGATACTCCTGCAGCAGGGCTGTCAGGGCCTGGATCTCGGCGAATGACGGCAGGGTTTCACAGGCCAGCAGGTCGGCGCCCGCATCCAGCAGCGCTTCGACGCGCGGGCGGTGGAAGGCCTGGAACTCTGCCGCGCTGCGCTGATAATCGCCGCGATACTCCGAGCCGTCGGCGAGAAAGGCGCCATACGGCCCCACCGAACCGGCGACCAGCAGCGTGCCGGCGTGTGGATTCTCGGCGAGGTACGCCTCGCGCGCTTTGCGCGCCAGCTCGACGCTTTTGCCGATCAGCGCCCGGGACTGCGCATCATCCAGGCCGCGCGCGGCAAAGCCGGCGGGAGTGGCCTGATAGCTGGCGGTGATCGCCACCTGCGCTCCGGCGCGAAAGTAGTCGAGATGCACATCGCGGATCAGCTGCGGATTTTCCAGCAGCACTTTCGCCGACCACAGGCTGTCAGCCAGATCGCAGCCGCGGGCCTCCAGCTCGGTGGCCATGGCGCCGTCCAGCAGCACAAAAGGCTGGGCGGCAAGCAGGGCGGTAAACGGATTAGTCTGCGACATGTTGTGGCTCCTGAGTCATTTTCCGTGAACGAGTAAGATACCAGGCACCATAGCACAGGGCCACAAAGGGGATCCCGCACCACAGCGCAATTCTCTGGCTCGGGTCAAAAGCGAGGCCCACGCAGGCCACCAGGCACAGCACAAAGCCCAGAATCGGCACCACCGGATACCAGGGGGCGCGATACTGCAGATCGCTCAGCGCCTTACCCTGCTGCAGATGGCGGCGGCGGAACATAAAGTGCGAGGCGCAGATGCTCAACCACACCGCCACCACCGCAAAGCCGGAGATCGCCGACAGCGCCACAAACACCGTATCGGGCGCCACCACGCTGGATAACAGCGCCAGCACGCCGCCCAGCATACTCACCGACAGCGCGGTCACCGGCACGCCCCGTTTATTGACTTTGGCAAAGCAGGCCGGCAGCGTCTTCTCGTTCGACAGCGACCAGAGCATCCGCCCGGAAGCGTACAGGCCGGAGTTGGCCGCCGAGAGGATCGCCGTCAGGATCACGAAGTTGAAAATATCCGCCGCGTAAGGGATGCCCACCTTTTCAAACACCAGCACGAAGGGGCTTTTCTCCACCCCCGCCTGTTGCATCGGGATCAGCGCCGCCAGCACAAACACGGTGCCGATAAAGAAAATAATCAGCCGGGCGATGGTGGTGCGGATGGCGACCGGAATGACCTTATGCGGGTTTTCCGTCTCTCCGGCGGCAATGCCGATAAGCTCCGTCCCGGAGAAGGCGAAGTTCACCGCCACCATGGTCATCAGGATCGGCAGGCCGCCGTGCGGGAACCAGCCTTCGGCGGTGATATTGCGCAGGCCCGGCGCCGGGGAGCCATCCTGCATCGGAATGATGCCGAAAATGGCCGCGCCGCCGAGAATAATAAACGCGATGATGGTGATCACTTTCACCAGCGAGAACCAGAACTCGCCTTCGGCGAAGAAGCGGGTCGAAATGATGTTAAGGCCGAAAATCACCGCGCAGAACACCACGCACCAGATCCAGACCGGCACCTGCGGGAACCAGTACTGCATACAGAAGCCGGCGGCGGTGAAGCTCGAACCCAGCGCCACCGTCCACGTCAGCCAGTAGAGCCACGCCACGGTATAGCCCGTCGCCGGGCCAAGGTAGCGCGCCGCGTAAACGTGGAAGGCGCCGGTCTCCGGCATCGCCACCGACAGTTCGCCGAGGCACTGCATCACCAGCCAGACCACCAGGGCGCCAATCAGATACGCCAGCAGCGTTCCGGCCGCGCCGGTGGTGGAGATGATATAGCCGGTATTAAAGAACAGGCCGGTGCCAATCACGCCGCCCAGCGACAGCATGATCAGATGGCGCGTTTTCATGGTGCGCTTCAGTTGCCCACCTTGTTGTTGTGTTGTGCTTTGCATTTTATTTTCTCACGCCAGCCCGCTTGCCCGGGCCATGATGCGTATAAACGTATAGACATCTAAACATCCAAAAGAAGAAGTGTTATACCGTGCCACCGCGGAAAAAGCAAAGCCGCTGCACCAGGTCGCGCGCCGACAGCGTGCAGCCTGCCCCATTTTTGCGCAGCGCCGGTGAGCGCGCCACGGGCTGGCGCCTCATCGCGGCGGACAACGTTCTGGCACTCTCTTTGCAGCCTGTCGTTCAGAACCTTTCTATCTGGCGAGGCAACACGTATGACAGAGCACACCACCACCTTAAAAAGAACGCTCGGCAGTTTTCGTTTATGGGGGATCGCCGTCGGACTGGTGATATCCGGGGAGTACTTCGGCTGGAGCTACGGCTGGTCGCAGGCGGGCACGATGGGGTTTATGGTCGTCGCCCTGGCGGTCGCAGCCATGTACTGCGCCTTTATTTTCAGCTTTACCGAGCTGACCACCGCCATCCCGCACGCTGGCGGCCCTTTCGCCTACGCCTACCGCGCCTTCGGGCCCACCGGCGGCTTTATCGCCGGTTTTGCCACTCTGATTGAATTCGTCTTCGCCCCGCCGGCCATCGCCATGGCCATCGGCGCCTACCTCAACGTGCAGTTTCCGGCGCTGGATCCGAAGTGGGTCGCCTGCGGCGCTTACGTGATCTTTATGACGCTCAATATCCTCGGCGTCGGCATCGCCGCCACCTTCGAGCTGATCGTCACCCTGCTGGCCATCTTCGAGCTGCTGGTGTTTATGGGCGTGGTCGCCCCCGGCTTCTCCTGGAGCCACTTCACCGCCAACGGCTGGGCGGGCGCGGAAAGCTTTAGCGGCCTGGCGCTACCGGGGATGTTCGCCGCCATTCCGTTCGCTATCTGGTTTTTTCTCGCCATTGAGGGGGCTTCCATGGCCGCCGAAGAGGCAAAAGATCCGCAGCGTACCATTCCGCGCGCCCTGGGCGGCGGCATTCTGACGCTGACGGTGCTGGCGATCGGCGTGATGGTCTTCGCCGGCGGCGTCGGCGACTGGCGCGCGCTGTCCAATATCAACGACCCGCTGCCTCAGGCGATGAAGACGGTGGTGGGCAACGGCAGCGGCTGGCTGCATATGCTGGTGTGGCTGGGGCTGTTTGGCCTCGTCGCCTCCTTCCACGGCATCATTATGGGCTACTCGCGGCAGATCTACTCCCTCGCCCGCGCCGGCTATCTGCCCGCCGGGCTGGCCTCCCTCAACCGCCGCACCCGCACCCCGCATCTGGCGATCCTCGCCGGCGGCGTGGTGGGTATCGCCGCGATCTTCTCCGACTCGCTGATCACCATCAGCGGCATGCCGTTGACCGCCTGCATCGTCACCATGTCGGTATTTGGGGCTATTGTTATGTATATCACTTCCATGGCGGCGTTGTTCAAACTGCGCCGTAGCGAGCCGAAGCTGATCCGTCCGTTCCGCGCGCCGCTCTACCCGCTGGCGCCGGCCTTTGCCCTCGGCATGGCGGTGATCTGCCTGGTGGCGATGGTCTGGTATAACCTGCTGCTGGCGCTGATTTTCGCGGCGATGATGCTCGGCGGCTACCTGTGGTTCCGCAAAACCGCAGCGGCCCGTGAACGGGCGCCAGTGGATCCTCAACTGCGCACGGTCTCCTGAGGAGGCGGCATGTATAAAACCACGCTATCGGGCCAGGTATGGCGCTTTGATAGTCTGAAAACGCTGATGGCGAAAGCGTCGCCGGCCCGCTCCGGCGACGCCCTGGCGGGCGTTATCGCCCACTCGGCCGAAGAGCGGATGGCGGCGAAAATGACCCTCGCCGAGGTGCCGCTGACCGACATTCTCGACAACCCGCTTATCCCCTACGAGCAGGACGAAGTGACCCGCCTGATCCTCGACACCCATGATGCGCAGGGCTTTGCCGCCCTGCGTCACCTGACGGTCGGCGATTTCCGCGACTGGCTGCTGGACGATGCCACCGATACCGCCACGCTGCAGCGGGTCGCCCGCGCTATCACCCCGGAGATGGCGGCGGCGGTAAGCAAGCTGATGCGCAATCAGGATCTGATCCTCGCCGCCAGCAAGTGTCAGGTGGTGACGCGCTTTCGCAACACCATCGGCCTGCCCGGCCACCTCAGCGTGCGCCTGCAGCCCAATCATCCCACCGATGACCTGAAAGGCATCGCCGCCAGTATGCTCGACGGACTGCTGTACGGCGCCGGGGATGCGGTGATCGGCATCAACCCGGCCAGCGACAGCTTACCGGTGCTGGCGCAGCTGAACGTGATGCTGGACGATATTATCCAGCGCTTCGCCATTCCCACCCAGTCCTGCATTCTGACCCACGTCACCAATACGCTGCAGCTGATTGAGCGCGGCGCGCCGGTGGATCTGGTGTTTCAGTCGGTGGCGGGAACCGAAGCGGCCAACAGCGGCTTCGGCATCAACCTTGCCATGCTGCAGGAGGCCCGCGAGGCGGCCCTCAGCCTCGGTCGCGGCACCCTCGGCAACAATGTAATGTATTTTGAGACCGGCCAGGGGAGCTGCCTGTCGGCCAACGCCCACCACGGCGTCGACCAGCAGACCTGCGAGGCGCGGGCCTACGCCGTCGCCCGCCACTTTGAACCGCTGCTGGTCAATACGGTGGTCGGCTTTATCGGTCCGGAGTATCTCTACGACGGTAAGCAGATTATTCGCGCCGGGCTGGAGGATCACTTCTGCGGCAAACTGATGGGCCTGCCGATCGGCTGCGACGTCTGCTATACCAACCATGCGGAAGCGGATCAGGATGATATGGACACCCTGCTGACCCTGCTGTGCGCCGCCGGGCTCACCTTCCTGATCGGCGTGCCAGGGGCGGACGATATCATGCTTAATTACCAGAGCACCTCGTTCCATGATGCGCTCTACGCCCGTCGTCTGCTGGGCTTAAAGCATGCCCCGGAGTTCGCCGACTGGCTGGCGAAGATGCAAATTATCGATCCGCACGGCGCGCTGCGGCTCACCGACGCCCGCCATCCGCTGCTGTCCGTTCTGCCGCAAGGAGCCCCCGTATGAACCGTCCCGACGCCTGGAACCCGCTGCGTGAATTTACCGATGCGCGGATCGCCCTGGGCCGCAGCGGCGCCAGCCTGCCGACCCGCGAAGTCCTTAACTTTGGTCTGGCCCACGCCAGAGCGCGGGACGCCATTCATCAGCCGTTCGCCAGCCAGCAGCTGGTGGCGCCGCTGGCGGCGCTCGGCCTCGACACCCTGACGGTGCACAGCGCCGCGCCGGACCGTCATACCTATCTGCGGCGCCCGGATCTCGGGCGGCAGCTTGCCGACGAGAGTCGCGCCGACCTCGCCGCCAGCGGCGTCCGCCCCGCCGACCTGCTGCTGGTGATCGGCGACGGCCTCTCTTCCTGGGCGGTAGAGCGTCAGGCGGTGCCGTTGATCCGCGCCCTGCTGCCCTGGCTGCAGACGCTGGGGATCGGCCTCGCGCCGGTGGTGCTGGCCCATCAGTCGCGGGTGGCGCTGGGGGATGATATTGGCGAAACCCTGAAAGCCCGCGCGGTGGCGATCCTGATTGGCGAACGACCGGGCCTCTCCTCGCCGGACAGCCTCGGCGTCTACCTCACCTGGCAGCCCCATCGGCAGCGGCTGGAGTCAGAGCGCAACTGTATCTCCAATATTCGCCCGGAAGGGCTGAGCCATGACGCCGCCGCCTTTAAACTGGCCTGGCTGCTGGAGCAGGCTTTTTTACGACGGCTTACCGGCGTGCGCCTGAAAGATGAAAGCGATAATCCGGCGCTGCATGGAAAAATAAAACCATTGCCCCCTTTAAAATAATAAGTCACGCGAGCCGAAGAATAGATTTTTAATATTACCTGGCGCACCTGAATATTATATTCGGGTGCGCTGAAATCGCCCGGCGGCGCTTCGCTGGCGCGAGCCTGTGGAAACCGTCCAACCGGTTTACATTGCTTTTTTTCCAGGCCGGATAAGGCGCCAGTCGCTACCTGGGAAAATACGTTCAGCGTATCAAAAGCCGTGTTGTCACCAGCCTTATGCCCTTGCCTGCAGGTAATAAGAATATTGCATGAGTAAAAACGAAACGGACGTTGTAAGGTAATTCAGCGCCTTAAAAATACCCGTCATACTTTAAGTTGCATGTGCGTTGGCTGCGTTCTCTCCCCCCAGTCACTGACTTCTGCAAGCGTCTGGGGACTCGCTCACATGCCGCCTTCATGCGACTCGAATTATTTAGGGTATATATCTCGTTATCTATTCAACATAACAGCCAATAATTCGCCAGATACGCTGGCGAATTATTCCTCAATGTTATGCAGTCATTGATGGTTAAAGATAAATAATCGACCGACGGAGAAATACCAATGAAATCGTTTTCCGGGAAAGCGTCTTTAATGGCCACGCTGGTAGCCGCGCTGGCCGGCGCGAGCAGCGCGCAGGCAGCGGAAATTAAAATCGGGGTGGTATTACCCCTGAGCGGCGCCCTCAGCGGCTATGGTCAGCCGTCGCAGAAAGGGCTGGACATTATTCAGACCATCACCCCGACGTTAAAAAATGGCGATACCATCAAGCTTATCGTTATCGATGATAAAAGCGACAAAGTCGAAGCGGCCAACGCCATGCAGCGGCTGGTCTCCAGCGATAAAGTGGATGCCGTGATCGGGGAAGTCACCTCCTCCAACACCCTGGCGATGACCAAGATCGCCGACGACAGCAAAACGCCGCTGGTCTCCTCCACCGCCACCAACGACCGCGTCACCCGCAACCATCCGTACGTCAGCCGGGTCTGCTTCTCGGACAGCTTCCAGGGGGTGGTCGGGGCCAATCTGGCCTCCCGCGATCTGAAAGCCAAAACCGCCGCCATCGTGTTTGACAGTAGCAACGATTACTCCGTCGGCCTGGCGAAAGCGTTCCGCACCCAGTTCCTGAAAAACGGCGGCACCATTCCCATCGAGGTACAGGCCCCGGGCGGCAGCAAGGACTTTAAAGCCCAGCTGGCGAGCGTCAAGGCGAAGAATGTCGACATGATTTATATGCCGATCTACTACACCGAAGGGGCGCTGATTGCCGTCCAGTCAAAACAGCTGGGGCTCAACAAACCGGTGGTGGGCGGCGACGGTCTGGCCGCAGATCAGGTCTTCTTCGATGTGGGTAAAGACGCGGTCAACGGCTATATGACCACCGATTACTACTCGCCGAACGCCAAAGAGCAGACCCCGGCCGGGGAAACCTTCATCAAAGCCTGGGAAGCCAAATACCAGCAGCCGACCCATACCTGGGGCGCTATGGCGGCGGACGCCTATAACGTTATCGTCAACGCCATGAACCAGTGCAGCGATCCCCACGATCGGGTCTGCGTGAATGAAAAAATCCGCGCCACCAAAGATTTCCAGGGCGTGACCGGCACGCTGACGTTACAGAACGGCGACGCCATTCGCAGCGCGGTCATCAACGAAGTGAAAGATGGCAAGCTGGCGTTTCGTACCGTGGTTAACCCTTAAGTTGTGACGAGGCTACAAAATGGACGGCGCCATTTTTCTCCAGCAAGTGGTCAATGGAATGAGTCTTGGGGGCATGTACGCCCTGATTGCCATCGGTTATACGATGGTTTATGGCGTGCTAAGGCTGATCAACTTCGCCCATGCGGACGTGATGATGGTCGGCGCGTTTAGTACGCTGTTTTTATTTTCTTCGGTTGGGCTACCCTTCGGGGTAGCCGTTTTCCTGACTCTCGGGCTGTGCGGCCTGTTTGGCATGCTGATTGACCGGGTCGCCTATCGTCCGCTGCGCCAGGCCTCGAAAATCTCCATGCTGATCACCGCCATCGGCGTCAGCTTCTTCCTCGAAAACCTGTTTAACGTGCTGTTCGGCGGCAGCTCGCGCTTCTTCTCCGCCCCTGACTTTTTCAACCAGACCCGGGCCTTCGGCAGCGTCATCATTACCAACGTGGCGTGGATTGTGCCGCTGATCACCGTCCTGCTGCTGCTGGCGATCCTCTGGCTGCTGTACCGCACCCGCTATGGAATGGCGATCCGCGCGGTGGCCTTTGACGTCAACACCGTGCGTCTGATGGGCATTGACGCCAACCGGATCATCTCCCTGGTCTTCGCCCTCGGCAGCAGCCTCGCGGCGCTCGGCGGCGTGTTCTACTCCATCAGCTACCCGACGATCGATCCCCTGATGGGCGTGCTTATCGGCCTGAAGGCCTTCGCCGCCGCCGTGCTGGGCGGGATCGGCAGCGTCACCGGCGCGGTGCTGGGCGGCTTTATCCTCGGTTTTACCGAGGTAGTCGCGGTGGCGATCTTCCCCGAACTGGGCGGCTATAAAGACGCTTTCGCCTTCCTGTTCTTGATTCTGGTCCTCTTGTTCCGCCCGGTCGGCATTATGGGCGACGAACGTCTGGAAAGGAGCCGTTTCTGATGCTCAACGCGACGACCACCGCCGGGGCGCAGCTGCGCAACCTGGCCATTATTGTCATCTGTATCGCGCTGCTGGCCGGAATCAACGTGGTTTTCAATGACTACATTGTTCGCGTCATCAGCACCATTTTTATCTTTATGATCCTCGCGGTCAGCTACAACCTGATCAACGGCGTGACCGGCCAGCTGTCGCTGGAGCCGAACGGCTTCGTGGCGGTGGGCGCCTACGTCACCGCCCTGCTGATCCTCTCCAGCGACAGCAAGGTAGACATGTTTGAAATGGCCGCCCCCAGCCCGTGGATCCTCAGCCTGCACGCGGGCTTCCTCCCCGCCCTGCTGATAAGCGGCCTGTGCGCGGCGGCGCTGGCGGTGTGCCTCGCCGTGCCGGTCTTCCGGGTGCGCGGCGACTACCTGGCCATCGTCACCCTCGGCTTCGGGTTTATCATCAAGATCCTCGCCATTAACAACCCGCAAATCACCAACGGCGCCATCGGGCTGAACGATATTCCGCAGCAGCCGCATCTCCTGTTCTGGTGCGGCCTGTTCGCCCTGCTGGCTACCGGCATGATCCTCCAGCTGGTGTGGTCGAAGTATGGCCGGATGATGAAAGCCATTCGCGACGATGAAGATGCGGCGATCGCCATGGGGGTCAACACCTTCCGCATTAAAACCTGCGCCTTCGCCACCAGCGCCTTCTTCGAAGGGATCGGCGGCGGTCTGCTGGCTTCCCTGCTGACCACCATTTCCCCGGGGCTGTTCGACTTTATGCTCACCTTCCAGCTGCTGATTATTATCGTCCTCGGCGGGCTCGGCAGCACCACCGGCGCTCTGCTCGGCACCGTGCTGGTGGTCGGCAGCGGCGAGTGGCTGCGCTTTCTCGACCAGCCGCTGCAGTTCTTCGGTCACGATCTCGGCGCCTATCCGGGCCTGAGAATGGTGGTCTTCTCCCTGCTGCTGCTGATCATCATGCTTTTCGCCCGCGAAGGGCTGCTGGGGAAAAAAGAGATTTGGCAGATGGGAAGAAGGAACAGCAGCTATGGCGGAAAATAAAATCATCCTGCAGGTGCAGGACGTCACCATGCAGTTTGGCGGCCTGCGGGCCATCGACAACGTCAGCTTCCATGTTGATGAAGCGGAGATCTTTGGCCTTATCGGCCCGAACGGCGCGGGCAAAACCACCCTGTTTAACGTCATCACCGCCAACTATAAGCCCACCAGCGGCAGCGTCACCCTCGCGGGCGCCTCGCTGAAGGGGCTAAAGCCCAACCAGGTGGTCAACGCCGGGATCGCCCGCACCTTCCAGAATATCCGTCTGTTTAACTCGATGACGGTGCTGGAGAACGTAATGGTCGGGCTCGACCGGGCCAGCCGCTATTCGCTGCTGGAGGCGGCCCTGCACATTGGCCGCTACTTTCCGGCCGAGCGGGCGGCGAAGGCCAAAGCGATGGCCATTCTGGAAGACATCGGCATCGCCCACTTCGCCCATATGCAGGCCACGAACCTGAGCTATGGCAACCAGCGCAAAGTGGAGATCGCCCGCGCGCTGGCCACCTCGCCGAAGCTGCTGCTGCTCGATGAGCCGGCCGCCGGGATGAACCCAAAGGAGACCGAGGATCTGGCGGAGCTGATCTTCCGCATGCGCCATGACTATCAGCTCAGCGTCCTGTTAATCGAGCACGATATGCCCTTCGTCAACCGCCTGTGCGAACGAGTGATGGTTCTGGAGTATGGTAAGCCATTGTTCAGCGGCCTGATGGCCGAGGCGATCCAGCATCCGGACGTCATTTCCGCTTATCTGGGAGAAGCCAATTATGCTTAACGCCAGAGAACTGAAGGTCTTTTACGGCGTGATCCAGGGACTGAAAGGCGTCGATATCGATGTTTATGACCGGGAGATCGTCACCCTGATCGGCAGCAATGGCGCCGGTAAAACCTCTACCCTCAATGGGATCGTCAACCTGGTGCGCTCCAGCGGGCGCGTCAGCTTCCTCAACGACGATATCTCGCGCAGCCAGACCCACCAGATCGTACGTCGCGGGCTGGCGCTGGTGCCGGAGGGACGCCGGGTCTTTACCAACCTGACTATCGAAGAGAACCTGCGCATGGGCGCTTACAATAATCTCGCCGGCTACACCCGCCTGCGCGATCGTATGTACGCCCTCTTTCCACGGCTCAAGGAGCGGCGCCATCAGATGGCGGGCACCATGAGCGGCGGCGAGCAGCAGATGCTGGCCATCGCCCGGGCGCTGATGAGCGAGCCGGTGTTATTGATGCTGGATGAACCGAGCCTCGGGCTGGCGCCGAAAATTGTCGGCGAGCTGTTCGGCATCATTAAGCAACTGCGCGAAGAGAATATGACGGTGCTGCTGGTGGAGCAGAATGCGACGGCCGCGCTGGCGATCGCCGATCGGGCGTATGTCCTGGAGAATGGCCGGATCACCTTGTCAGGCGCGGCGCGGGAGATGCTGACTAACCCGGAAATTAAGCGGATGTATCTGGGGGGATAAGGGTGGTTAAAACTGCCTGGGCTGCGGCGGCGCCTCCTGCGATGCCGCAACCTCAGGCAGTCTCTTGCTACACAAAGCACACCTCGTTCCAGTAGGCTTCTCGCGTCCTGCGTCGCTCAGTATGTCTTATCATGACGGAACCACCGGGTTTCCACGTTGCCAATGTCCACGCCGTAGAGGCTGGCCACCGGCAGGATCGCCTCCATGACGCGTTGAGTATCTTGCTGTCCGGCTTCACCGTTGGACAAAAAAGCCAGCCAGCCCGTTAACCGTTGCCACAATGCCACTTTCGTTTTCTCCTCTGTCGGGAAGCGAATCGCCTGGGTCTATTTCAACCACAGTTGGCCGGGCGCGGGAAATATTAATTCCGAATTTGCAATCCTGGCTGGCGCATATTACGCCCGGTCCTGTCACCCTCACCCTCTCTCCGGAGGGAAAGAGGGCCGTTCGGCACTCGTGACTGCGCCGGTAAAACGCTACCAGCGCATAAAGAATACCCACAGGTTTGTTAAGTTCTTTTTCGTTATAGATAAGAATTTTTTCTTCTTTGCCGCCGACGGGGAATGTGTGGGAGCGTGATGTCCACAAAACAAAACAAAACAGGGATTCAGGGGAAAAAATATGCGCAACAAAACCACAAAAATCGCACTGGCGCTGGGTATGCTGCTGCTCGCCTCGCAGGCGCAGGCCGACCAGCTGGCTGACATCAAAGCCGCCGGCGTCGTGAAAGTCGCCACCTTTGACGCCAACCCGCCGTTCGGCTCCGTGGACGCCAAAACCCACCATATCGTCGGCTACGACGTCGACTTTGCCCAGGCGCTGGCGAAAGCGCTCGGCGTCAAACTCGAACTGGTGGCCACTAACCCGGCCAACCGTATTCCGCTGCTGCAGTCCGGCAAAGCCGACCTGATCGTCGCCGACATTACCATCACCCCGGAGCGGGCCCAGGTTATTGATTTCTCAACGCCGTATTTCGTCACCGGCCAGCAGTTCCTCGTGCCGGCCGGCTCTCCGGATAAGCTTGATGAGTACAGCAAAGCGCGCATCGGCGCGGTGAAAGGCACCACCGGCGAACAGGCGCTGCACCAGCGTTTCCCGCAGGCTCGCGTCCTCTCCTATGACGATATTCCGCTGGCCCTGACCGCCCTGCGCAACGGCAACGTCCAGGCCATCACCCAGGACAGCACCATCCTTGCCGGTCTGCTGGCGGAAGCGCCGGATAAAGCCAAGTTTAAAATTCTGCCCGACCTGCTCAGCAAAGAAGAGATTGGCGTGGGGGTGAAGAAAGGCGAACCGGCCCTGCTGAAGGCCGTCAACGATGAGCTGGTGAAGCTGGAGAAAACCGGCGAAGCCGCGAAAATTTACGATGTCTGGTTTGGCCCTGCCACTAAAACGCCGCAGCCGCGCGCCTTTACCATAGAAGCGAAATAATATGTTCTCGGGTTTATTCTCCCACTCCGCGGCCCCGGCCGCGGATTTTTCACGTCTGCAGCGCGCCAGCATTACCTTTCGTGAGGTGGCCAAGCGCTACGGCGATCATCAGGTGCTCAACGCCATCAACCTGCAGGTCGATCCCGGCGAAGTGGTGGCGATCCTCGGCCCTTCCGGATCGGGAAAATCGACGCTGATCCGCCTGATCAACCAGCTCGAATCCTTAAGCGGCGGCGAGATCCTGATCGACGGCAAACCCACCAGCCGGCTGAGCGGCAGCGCCTTGCGCCAGCTGCGCAGCCGCGTCGGCTTTGTCTTCCAGCAGTTCAACCTTTACGCCCACCTGACGGCGCAGGAGAACATCACGCTGGCGCTGGAGCGCGTCCACGGCTGGGGAAAAAGCGCGGCACAGGAGCGGGCGCTGGCGCTGCTGCGTCAGGTCGGGCTGGAGGAGAAAGCGCAGCAGATGCCGGCGCAGCTCTCCGGCGGCCAGCAGCAGCGGGTGGCGATCGCCCGCGCCCTGGCCTCCTCGCCGCAGATTATCCTGTTCGATGAGCCCACTTCGGCCCTCGACCCGGAGATGATCGGCGAAGTTTTGCAGGTGATGAAAAACCTCGCCCACAGCGGGATCACCATGCTGGTGGTGACCCACGAGATGCAGTTTGCCCGCGAAATTGCCGACCGGGTGGTGTTTATCGACGGCGGCGACATTCTCGAGGTCGCCCCGCCGGCTGAGTTTTTCGCCCATCCGCAGCATGCCCGCGCGCGGCGTTTTCTGCAGAAGGTGCTGGATCCGCTGCACCAGGAGAGCCTCGAGTGACGCCAATGCTTGACTGGCACGGCGTCCTGAGCGGACAGCCGTTGCAATGGATTATCTCTGGTTTTCTCACCACCGTCTGGGTCAGCGTCGCCGGGATCCTGCTCGCCACTGCGCTGGCGGTTCTGCTGCTGGCCCTGCGCCTCGGCGGCGGCCGCGCGGGGCGCGGGCTGGTGGCCGCGTGGGTCTCGCTGTTTCGCAATACCCCGCTGCTGGTCCAGCTGCTGTTCTGGTACTTTGCCGCCTGGAACCTGCTGCCGCTGGCGGTGAAGAACGTGGTGAACGACGAGCACGCCTGGTCCATTCTGCCGGGCAACGTCTGGTGGCTGACGCCGGAGTTCCTCTGCTCAATGTGGGGGCTGGGGGTCTTTACCTCCGCCTTTCTGGTGGAAGAGATCGCCTCCGGACTGCGCGCCGTCAGCCACGGGCAGCGGGAAGCCGCGCTGTCGCAGGGCTTTACGCCGTGGCAGGAGCTGCGCTTTATCCTTCTGCCGCAGGGGCTGGCCAACGCGTGGCAGCCGATTGTCGGCCAGTATCTCAACCTGATGAAACTCTCATCGCTGGCCAGCGGCATCGGCTTTGCGGAACTGACCTATCAGGTGCGGCAGATTGAGAGCTATAACGCGCACGCCCTGGAGGCTTTTGCCGTCGGCACCGCGCTGTACCTGGCGCTGGGGGTGGCGATGGGCGTGGCGCTAACGCGTCTCGGCCCGGGAAGAAAACTGCAACGGAGCGCCCAACATGAACGCTAATCTGGCGGTGATCGCCGATAACCTTGATTACCTGCTGTGGGGCCGGCTGGCGGAGGGCCAGCCCGGCGGCGTGGCCCTGACCCTGCTGATGGCTATCGGCGCCACGCTGCTGGCGCTGCCGGGAGGCATTGCGCTGGCGGGCCTGGCCTGGCGCTACGGCGGGCTGACGCGGCGTCTGCTGTTTCTGTGGGCGGAAATTATCCGCGGCATCCCGCTGATATTTGTCATCTTCTGGCTGTGGTATCTGCTGCCGATGCTGACCGGCGGCGATCTGCCCGGCGCGGTGACCGTGACCCTGGCGCTGGCGTGGTTTACCGCCGCCTCGGTGATGCACTCGGTGCTGGCCGGGCTGCAGTCGCTGCCGAAAGGTCAGTATGAGGCGGCGCTGACCCAGGGCTTCGCCCCCGGGCAAACGCTGCGCCTGGTGCTGCTCCCGCAGGCGCTGCGCAACGTTCAGCCGTCGCTGGTGGGGATCTTTATCGGCCTGCTGAAGGACACTTCGCTGGCGTTTATCGTCAACGTCCCGGAGCTGACCACCGTGGCCGGCCAGGTCAACAACCGGGTGCAGATCTATCCCCTGGCGATCTTCGTCTTCACCGGCGCGGTGTACTACCTGCTGTGCTGCGGTCTGAGCCTGCTGGCCAGCCGGCGCTTTACCCGCCGCGCGGCCGCCGGGTAAGGCTCACTCCGCGGGGCGGGGCTTCAGCGGGCAGGTATCGCTGATCTTAATAAATTTGTCGTTATAGACCAGATAGTGGTTCCCCGGCTGGCGCAGCGCCGGCTGGCGAACCACGTCACCGGGACGCAGATACCACGCGTCCCCCTCCTCTTCGGTCGAATCGCATCCTGGCTTAATCAGCAGCTTAAACCAGGTATTGCCGGTATTGCTCACCGTCCCGGCCACCTTATCGAAAGACCATTTAAACTGCACCTCGCGCGGGCGCACCACCAGAATGGTATCCATCACCACCACCGGCTCCATGCTGACCTCGCCGCCGGTCGGGCCGCGCCTCGTCAGGTTGCGGGTGGGGATTTCGCGAAACGAGACCCGATAATAGCGCTCGCGATTGTCCCGCGGGCCATGATAGTAAAATTTGAAGTATTCGCTCTCCCCGGCCTGCAGCGCCAGCTGACGGGGGGCGAACAGCAGCTCGCCATCCACCGGCCGGGAGCGCACTTCGCTGCCGCCCGGGCGATCGATGGCGCTGACGGCGATGCGGTATAGCCGCGCGCTTTTATTGTTGTTCACCACCCGTTTGCTGGCGAAATCCGCTTCAGCCGGCAGGGAAAAGGTCAGGTTGCCGACCGAGATAGCCTGCGCCAGCGGAGCCACCAGCAGGCAGCCCACCGTCAGCAGGGCCTTAGTTAATGTTGCGCCACGTCGCCTGGACATGAATCTCTCCTGAAGCGCTGACTTCGCCAAACCAGCCGTTATCGTCTACCGTCCGCAGCGAAATGGCGTTATCCATCGGAATCGAGAATTTCACCGTGGTCTTATCCATCTGCCCCACTTCGCCGGAGATATCGGTCCACGGCGTGGTCAGCCACAGCGCATCGGTCATATCCCGCCAGCTGTCATCGCACCCGGCGTCGTAGGTCTGCGTCGCGCCGCTGCGGGTGATAAAAGAGAGCGTCGCCGGGAACGGCACTTTCGCCGTACCGTCATCGGAGCTAAAGAGACAGTAGGAGCGCCCGCCAATCACCTGCGCCGGTCCGGTCACTTTGATCAGCACTTCGTCGGCGGCCGTTTTACCGCTGGTGGTGACGATGTAGCCGAAATCGAGCGCCGGTTCGCCGCTGCCGACATACCCCTCCCGCGACGGCGCCGAGGTATATTCGTCGGAGATAATGCTGATGCTGAAATCACGAGGCTTGATAATCAGCGTATTGGAGGTGGAAAACTCATACCAGCCTGACTCCGGCGAGGTGGTGTTCTGGAAGCGAAAGTTGAACAGATCCTTGGTATTGATATCGCTGATCCCGAGATTCACCATCTGCTTAAAGAAGTTGCTGGAGAAGAACACATAGATCGCGTCTGAGCTCTTCATCTCGTTGAAGGTGTAGTAATAGGCGGTATTGCTCACCGGCTTCCATGAGCTGCCGTTGAGGCTGAACTGCATATCGTACGCCCCGACGGCCGAGGCCAGCGACGAGTTGGCGATCGCCGGGAAAATATGGATCGAGGTGTTGCTTAACCCATTGGTCTGCAAGGTATAGTTGACCATCTTACAGCTTAATCCTGAGCGGCTGCCGATGGTCTGCGTCCGGCAGTCGGCGTTCCCTTCCCCGAGCGTCGGCACGCCATCGCTGTTGATAAACACCTCCGCCAGCGAGTGGGTGTTTATCAACCACAGGCTCGCGGCTTTGGTGTGGGTGACATTGCGCACATACCAGTTGCCGGAGGCCTGATCCTTACAGCGCGCGCCGCTGCTGGCGTCGTAGTTCACCGAGGTCTGGCAGGCATTGATGGTCATCGTGAAGCTGCCGCCGACCGGCATCTGTTGCAGATACTGATAGAAGGCGTCCGACATCATACCGTGCATCCACTTCGCGCCGCCGCTGGTCACCGTCGCGCCATAGAACCCGCTGGCGTCGGTGGTTTGCGGCAGGATCAGACTGGTGGCCATATCGCACCCGGCGTACCAGTTGATGCAGCGCAGGCCGGTTAAGGGGTGCGAAACCGGCGAGTTTTCCAGCCACATATCAAACTTCCAGTTGGCATTGAGCCCGGTGTTGTAGCCGTTATCGATATAGCCGAGACTCTGCTGATAGATGGTCCCGGAGCCGGTGTATTTTAAGCCGGTCCAGCGGTTGGCGCCGGTCATGCGCGGATCCAGCGCCCCGCCGGGGGTGACGAAAAAGTTGTCGTCGGAGTTGTTTTCCACAAACACAAACTCGCGCGCCGGCGCATCCGACCAGGTGGTCTTCGACACCGCCGCCCTGAGCGCGGCCGCCGGCCAGAGCAGCGCGAGGATCGCCAGGGCGATTAAGGGGTTAACTTTCATTCTCTTCTCCTGTCTGCTGCGCCGCCGCCCACGACGAGAGGCCGCTGCAAACCACATCCCCCACCCAGACGGCGCCGCGCGCCTGGCTGAGCTCCAGCGCCACTTCGCAGGTTTTATTGCCGCCGTAGCTGAAATCGATCGTGGGGTATTTCTTATCCACATCCATGACAAACTCGCCGTTTTCATCGGTGCGGGTACGGCCGATATGGTTGTTAATCCGCGCATTCGCCAGCAGCGTGCCGTCTTCCGCCCGAATACGACCGGAGACGGTGACCATCTGCTTCACCTCAGGCTCAATCACCGCCACGTTGCCGGGATAGAGGGTCAGATGACTCTTGCGCCCGCTGACGATGTCGTAACTGTCGAGCGAGTTTTTGCTGTTTTGCAGCTCCACCTCATAGCGTCCATAGGGTGAGAGCGGCAGATAGTTACGCTTGCCGCTGAGCGGGAAGATCCGCCCGTTGACCCTGGCGCTGATCTGACCGTCATCCTCCAGCCCGGTGTTGAAGATCACCCCGGCGTTGCCGTCGGTTCGTCCGCTGGCGGCGATGTTTTTGCCCTGCCAGCCGACGCTGCCGCTGGCGGTGAGGTTGGTGTTGACGTAGCCGTCCGCCGCGCTGTTAACGTTCAGCGTGCCGCTGGCGTAGCGGGCGTCGAACTGGGCATACGCCCCGCCGCTGAGGGTTTTGTCATCCCCGGTATCGCCGGAGATGGCCCGCGACAGATTGGCGCCGATGGTGCGAATGGTGCCTTCATCAAACTGCTTGCGCGCTGAGAGGTTAGCCATGGTGTAGCCGTTCTGATGGGTCATCCCGGCGCTGAACCAGTTGCCCAGCGGCAGCGACAGATCGAGGGCGATATATTTCCCGGTGTTGGCGCTGCTGTCGCCATTGTTATAGCGCTGGATCCCCGCCCGCAGGCCGAGCGAGCCAAAGGCGCCGCTGTAGACCGTCTGATAGTAATCCGCGGTGTAGTAATGACTGTTGTAGCGACGGTCATCGTTGTAGCTGACGCTGAACGTCCCCAGCTTCGACCACAGCGCGTTGAGGTTGAGGGTGCCGCCGATCGCCCGGTTGTCAGCATCGCTGCGCCGCAACTGATCGCCAATGCGGGTTCTCTCCTGGTTGACCCACACTGAACTAAAGCCCCCCGGCAGCGTGGCGCTGATGCTGCCGACGCTGCTCCACGAGCTGTCGCTGGCCAGCATATTTTGCAGGTTAACGTTGATCGACTCGCCCAGCGGCAGCGTCAGGCGGGTTTCTCCCACCGCCTGGTTGTCGTAGCCATAGCCCGTTGCCGCCCAGCTCAGGGTGCTGAGCGACCCGGAGGCCGAGAGGCCCGCCAGCCAGCTCTCTTTCGCCGGCCGGGTCTTTTTCCCGCTCTCCGACCAGCGATCCATATGAAAACTGCCGCCCCACACCTGCCACGCCAGCGGCGCGCCGGCGCCGCGTCCCCGGCTGAACAGCTTATTGACCCGCTGGGTGCGTTTGCTGACCACCCGCCCGTTGACGATCACCTCGACCTCCACGTCGTAAATACCGTACGGCAGGCCGCGGGTATCCACTTCATGATTCCCCATGGCGAAGTTCTGGACGCTCAGCAACCGGCCGTCACGAGTGAGATGCACCTCGCCCGCCGCCGGCAGAAAGGCGATCACCGGCGTGGCGGACTGGCTGTTGTCGAAGACGGTGGAGCTGGCCTGGTTCCCCCAGGAAAGGCCGTAAATCTTGCCCGCCGAAATAGCGGTCATCGGCCCCAGGGACTGCAGGTTCCAGGTGTCAAGCATCCCGCCGGCAAAGCGGTGGCCGGCGAAATCGCGTTCATACATGGCCTTATATAATTCACTGTCCTGCTGACCGCTGCCGATCCCGTACAGCGAGCCGTCGAGCACCACATGATGCTCACGCAGCGCCGTGACGTTGTTCAGCGACAGATAGCTGGAGGTGTTGCTCCCGCCGTTGCGCATCTGGTTGTTATAGACGCCGAGGTTATAGCTCAGGTTGCTGCTGAGGGCGTTGACGCTCGACTGGCCGATGTCTTCGCTGCGCGAGCGCAGCACGGTGCCCAGCGCCTCGCGCTTGACCACCAGCTGCAGCAGCAGCTGGCGCAGGCTGAGATCCAGCTGCGCGCTGTCGGTCAGCGTGATGGTGAGCGCCTCGCTGAACGGGGCGTTGGCGAGGCCAGTCAGCTGCTGGCGGGTCTGTTCGCTGACGCTGGCGTTACCCTCATTGTCCTCCAGCCGGATCTGCCGAACGCGCAGCTGGCCGCCGTCCAGCCAGATAAAGGCGCTGCCGATCCGCTGATCGTCCCGGGTGTCCTGGCTGCCGGCAAGATGAATATAGAGAGGAACGCTCATGCCGTCCTGCAGCGCCTGGCTGAAGGCCTGCGGAATAATCACCCCGCCAATCTGCTGCGCCCCTGGGGCAGCCGCGCTGGCGTCGGGCTGAACGAACAAAAAAAACATGCCGAAGGCAAGCCGTGTTTTCAGTCCTGGGGAAATCCGTTGTAGAGGCATCGTCGTTATCCATCTGCACAGCTGTCTATTTCACGGGAACAAACTGCTCACCCTGCCAAAGCGCAACCCGTCCTTTTTTATCCGCCGTGTCCACGCGCGTAAAACGGCGTGATTTACCCGGCATCAGGTAGTAGTTCTCTTTACACTCCTTACCTTCGGCGGTCTTCAGGCAAGGGCCGTAGGCGAGGATCCGCAGCGTCGCGTTCCCGGTGTTGGTCAGGGAGCCGTTGGCGTACTGAAAGAGGTAGTTCACCTGCCGGGGCGCCACCACCAGGATGGTGCCGATGCGGGCGGAAGCGGTGGCCACCGCGCTGCGGGTGGCGTTATCGCGCTGGGCATCGCTGAGCGCCTGGTCGAACCAGACAATGCGGTAGTAGCGCTCTTTGTCATCCGCCGGGCCTTTGTAGAAGAAGCGGATCACATCGCTGGCCTGGGCGGGTAACAGCAGGCTGGCGGGAGTGAGCAGCACCTCATCCGGTTTATCCATCGGGATAACTTGTCCGTTATCCAGCGGGGAAGAGAGCCGTTCGAGATGGATATTGATCAGCCGGCCGCTGTCGGTGCTGTTCTTGATCGTTTTGCTCAGCGTGCTGCTGCCGCTGTTCATAAAAGATGAGATATCGCCGACATCCAGCGCCTGCGCCGGCGATACTCCGGCAAGCAGCAGCCCGAGGGCCAGAAGGTGCTTTTTCATAACAATTCCGTCCGTGAAAAAAGCAGGGGGAGCCCCCCCTGCTGGTGCATCAGAAGGATCAGCTGGTCCAGGTGGCGTCGAACTGGACGCTAACGTCGCCGCTCCAGATCCCTTCCGGCAGGGTGCTGTAATCGGTCACGGCGGTGGTGCCGTCAGTGGTGCCGCTGATGATAGAGAAGGTGAAACCATCCTGCGCGGTGGTGCGGCCGCTGGCGTTGTAGCCATTAGCCAGCGCGCTGAGGTTGCCGCCCAGAATGTTGTTGGCGGTATCGATCATCACGGTATCACCGGTTTTTTCCACCGCTGCGCCGTTATAATCCACGCCCACGCTCAGCGTGGAGCCGGAGGTATCCAGCTGGGTTAAGGTGTTGGTGATAAGACGCGAGGTCAGCTTAAAGGCGGTCGCCGTTGCGTCACCCTCAATTGCCACGTCAAACAGACCTTTCTGTGAGTTAAAACCTTTCACGCCTTCGGCATACTGGAACGCCAGGCTGCCGAGCGGGGTGACGACCAGTTTGCTGGTGGTGTCTTTTTTGGCGGTCGCAGACCAGGTCGCTACAGCCTGAGCCGTTACGTCAGCAGCCTGCGCCACACCCATACCGGTAAACGCCGTTACCAGAGCTATTGCCAGAACCTTTTTTTTCATCGCTTTTTCTTCCTGAGTTGAATTAAGGACATGATGTCCCGGTGAACCATTCAAAAATTAACTTGCCTGGGTGTTACTGAACTAATTTGTATATTTTGGAATACAGCTTGGCCTCGGCATTGCGCCGATGGGTATATACTGTCTTCACGCTACAATTTTCAATTCTGGCGATCGATTTCGGCTGCATGCCTTGGGCGGTCATGCGGATAATTTTCATTTCCCGGTCGGTAATTTTATCTTTCTTAATATCTTTACGGAGAAACCTGCCATTAATCACATAGGCCAGCTCTTTTCGAATATCGCGACTCAGGCCAACATATACCACGCCGCGAATATCGCTATTGTAATACCAGTAATTCGCTAAGGCCTCTGACTTTCTGGCCGCAATTAATACGACCTGTTTCCCCTTTACCGCGGATAACCATTCGCTGTCGCGCCTGATAAACTCGTTTAACGAAGCCGTATTGAGATTGATAAACACGAAATCTCTTCTGATTTTCTCTAGCGACAGATAAATTAATTCGTCGATATCTACAATCAGTTCGGATAATCCTTTATAGAAGTAGGAGTCATGGGCAGACCAAATATACTTATCGGAACAGCTTTTATATTCCATATAGTTTTTAACCTCATAGTCCTTGAAGTAATCATTTTTACAACTTCACTGCTTGCCAGGCCTATAAAGTTAACTGGCGTATTCCATTCCTTTAATAAATCGCCATTAAATAAGACACGCATCACCTATCAATATTGGATAAGCGGGGTTAAACTATAATTATTTTCTGCTTGGCGTTGAATTTAAGTTTTTTCCTATAGAGTGTCAACATGCGGAAAGGCAATGAATTTCGCGCCCAGGTCAATATTTACAAAAACTGAAAATATCGTTTTTTTGAGGAAAGAAAAAAGACATTTATTTTCATGAGGTTATTGACAATATTACCGTCGATTCTTATCTGAATTTTATATTACCCAGGATCTTCACCCTATTATGTTAGGAATATTCTTAATGGAGGATAGAATGAAGTTGTCGAATAAACCAAATTTATTAAAAAATAAAGAATATAAATCCAAAAACAAGCAACAACCAGGATGATTCACCAACACATAAGACTCATGAATAGATTAACCTGCCGCACAAAATAGTTATGTATATGTTAATGCCTGCGGAATGTTGAATGCTAAACAAAGGCAGACGCATTATCTATTCGATATAACAGTTCTCATCAGCAAGATTAAGCGAAGATTGACGAGGGTTCCTGCCGTCAAGGGGCGCCTGCCTCCGCGCCCCCGAAAGCATAGCCGCTTTTCGGCGCTTCGCCAGCGTGCCGCGCGCGCGGGTGGACCGGGGGCCGAGGGTGCCGTGATCGGCAACGTTGCCAGCGTGCCGCGCGCGGGTGGATGGACCGCTCACCGCCGCCCTTTCCCGCCTGTTCACGGTTTGTTCGCAATACCGTCATCGAAATTTCACATAAAGACCTATTAATAGTGGCCAGTTAATGACGAACCTGGACACTCTTATGAACAGCTCTCTTGCCGCGGTGGCCGAAACTGATTTCCAGCCGTTCACCGATCTCAATGCCGGCCGGCAGCGGAAGGTCTTAAGCGTGCGTAACCTGAGTAAAGCCTACGAGGCTCAGCACAAGGTGCTGGACGGCATCAGCTTTGATCTGCACGCCGGTGAAATGGTCGGGGTTATTGGCCGCTCCGGCGCCGGTAAATCGACGCTCCTGCATGTTCTCAATGGCACCCACAGCGCCAGCGGCGGCGAAATTCTTAGCTACCCGGAAGTCGGTACCCCGCACGATGTCTCCCGGCTGAAAGGCCGCGCGCTCAACGCCTGGCGCAGCCACTGCGGGATGATCTTTCAGGACTTCTGCCTGGTGCCGCGCCTCGACGTGCTCACCAACGTTCTGCTGGGCCGCCTCAGCCAGACTTCAACCCTGAAATCGCTGTTTAAAATCTTTCCCGCAGCCGACCGGGCGCGCGCCATTGCGCTGCTTGAATGGATGAACATGCTGCCGCACGCGCTGCAGCGGGCGGAGAACCTCTCCGGCGGGCAGATGCAGCGGGTGGCGATCTGCCGGGCGCTGATGCAAAACCCCGGGATCTTGCTCGCCGACGAGCCTGTCGCCTCGCTGGATCCGAAAAACACTCAGCGCATCATGGATGTGCTGCGCGAGATTAGCGAGCAGGGCATCAGCGTGATGGTCAACCTGCATTCGGTGGAGCTGGTCAGGACCTACTGCACCCGGGTTATCGGCGTCGCCAGCGGACAGCTTATTTTTGACGATCACCCCTCCCGGCTGACGCAGGATGTGCTGCAGCAGCTGTACGGCGATGACGTTAGCCAATTGCATTAATTTCACTCACACGGGCAACATAATGAAAAAATATATGACTGGCGCAGTTCGTTTATCCGCAATGGTCGCGGGCATGATGATGGCATGGCAGGCGGCGGCAGCGCAGCCGAAAGAGCTGAATCTGGGCATTCTCGGCGGCCAGAACGCCACCCAGCAAATCGGTGATAACCAGTGCGTGAAGACCTTCCTCGATAAAGAGCTGAACGTGGATACCAAACTGCGTAACTCTTCCGACTATTCCGGGGTGATTCAGGGTCTGCTGGGGGGTAAAGTCGACGTGGTGCTGAGCATGTCCCCCTCCTCTTACGCCTCGGTTTATCTCAATAACCCGAAAGCGGTGGATATCGTCGGCATCGCCGTGGACGACAAAGATCAGTCTCGCGGCTATCACTCGGTGGTGATTGTCAAAGCCGACTCCCCATATAAAACGCTGGACGATTTAAAAGGCAAAGCCTTTGGCTTCGCCGACCCGGATTCCACTTCCGGGTATCTGATCCCTAACCATGCGTTTAAAGAAAAATTTGGCGGCAACGCCGACAACAAATACAACAACACCTTCTCCAGCGTCACCTTCTCCGGTGGCCACGAGCAGGACATCCTCGGCGTGCTGAATGGCCAGTTCGCGGGGGCGGTGACCTGGGCCTCGATGGTTGGCGATTACAACACCGGCTACACCACCGGCGCATTCAACCGCCTGATTCGCATGGATCATCCGGATCTGATGAAGCAGATCCGCATTATCTGGCAATCGCCGCTGATCCCGAACGGCCCGATCCTGGTGAGCAATGCGCTGCCGGCGGACTTTAAGGCGAAGGTCGTGGCGGCGGTGAAAAAACTGGATACTGAGGATCACGCCTGCTTTATCAAAGCGATGGGCGGTACGCAGCACATCGGCCCGGGCAGCGTGGCTGATTTCCAGCAGATTATCGATATGAAACGCGAGCTGGTGAGCGCGCGTTAATCCTGCCTCAACGCCGCCGGCTTGCCCCGAGGTGAGCGGCGGCGCTACGTTGAAGATCCCCGACGCATGAAGACGACCCACATCGAATTTGAACGCTATTACCAGCAGGTACGCTCGCGGCAAAAGCGCGATGCCGTCTGCTGGTCGCTGCTGTTGCTGGCGCTCTATTTTGCCGCCGGCAGCGCCGCGGAATTTAATCTGCTGACTATCTGGCACTCGCTGCCCCACTTCCTGGACTATATGGCAGAGACCATTCCGCCCCTGAGCGCCGGCAACCTGTTCGCCGACGTGCAGACCAAAGGGTCGCTGGCCTGGTGGGGCTATCGCCTGCCGATCCAGCTGCCGCTGATCTGGGAAACCCTGCAGCTGGCGCTGGCCTCAACCCTGGTGGCGGTCGCCATTGCCACGGTTTTCGCGTTTCTCGCCGCCAATAACGCCTGGTCCCCGGCGCCGGTGCGCTTTGCCATTCGCGTGCTGGTGGCGTTTTTGCGCACCATGCCCGAGCTGGCGTGGGCGGTGATCTTTGTGATGGCGTTCGGCATCGGCGCGATCCCGGGCTTTCTGGCGCTCATGCTGCATACCGTCGGCAGTCTGACCAAACTGTTCTACGAGGCGGTGGAAAGCGCGCAAAACAAACCGGTACGCGGCCTGGCGGCCTGCGGCGCATCGCCGCTGCAGAAAATTCGCTTCGCCCTGTGGCCGCAGGTGAAACCGCTGTTTCTCTCCTACGGCTTTATGCGGCTTGAAATCAACTTCCGCTCGTCGACCATTCTCGGGCTGGTGGGCGCGGGCGGCATCGGCCAGGAGCTGATGACCAACATCAAGCTCGACCGCTACGATCAGGTGAGCATCACCCTGCTGCTGATCATTCTGGTGGTGTCGGCGCTGGACATGCTGTCCGGTCGTCTGCGCCTGTGGGTACTGGAGGGTAAGAAATGAGCGTCTGGCACATGCAACCGGATATCGCCGCCAGCCGTCGGCAGCATAAACAGCTCTATCAGGTCCAGGGGCGCTACCTGCGCTACGTCGGGCTGGTGGCGCTGTCCTGCGTGCTCTATTACGTCTGGTTTTTTCTGCAGTTCGGCATCAGCGGCGAACAGCTGACCACCGGCCTGCAGCAGATTGGCCGCTATCTGGCGCGGATGTTCGTCTGGCACGACTTCTGGAACTGGCCGTTCGGCTATTACTTCACGCAAATCGGCATTACCCTGGCTATCGTCTTCGCCGGGACGCTCACCGCCACGGTGCTGGCGCTGCTGCTCTCCTTCTTCGCCGCCCGCAACATCATGCGCGGCATGGTGCTGGGGACCCTCGCCCTGCTGATGCGCCGCCTGTTTGATGTGCTGCGCGGGATCGACATGGCTATCTGGGGGCTGATTTTCGTGCGCGCGGTAGGCCTCGGGCCGCTGGCCGGGGTGCTGGCGATCATCATGCAGGACACCGGTCTGCTGGGACGGCTGTACGCGGAAGGACACGAAGCCGTGGACCGCTCCCCCGGGCGCGGGCTGACCGCCGTGGGCGCGAACGGCCTGCAAAAGCATCGTTTTGGTATTTTTACCCAGTCGTTCCCGACCTTCCTCGCGCTGAGCCTGTACCAGATTGAATCCAACACCCGCTCCGCGGCGGTGCTGGGCTTCGTCGGCGCCGGCGGTATCGGGCTTATCTATGCCGAGAATATGCGCCTGTGGAACTGGGATGTGGTGATGTTTATCACGCTGCTGCTGGTGGCCGTGGTGATGATCATGGACACCCTCTCCGCCTGGCTGCGCCGTCGCTATATCGGCGGCGCCGTAGTGCCGCTGTATCAGGAGGAACGCTAGCGCGCCTTTGTGCCGGGTGGCGGCTGCGCCTTGCCCGGCCTGGAGGATCCTCTCACAGGTTCACACCCCGTAGGCCCGCGCAAGCGCAGCGCCGCCGGGAATAATCAGGCACGGTACCCGTGGTGTTGCCGGGTGGCGGCTGCGCCTTACCCGGCCTACGTTCTTACGACCTGTCGTTAATTTATTCACCATTGTTGCTGAAACTGCCGGTGCTGGCGGCCTCAAAATCGCTGAGACGTTCCCGGAGGGCCGGGGCAGCCCGCATGGATGCGGGCTGAGGGCCGTGTTTTGCATGGACGCTGCCTCGGCCCGACCCGAAGCCTGCAGGGATAAGTCGAAGGTACCGCGTAGCGGCGATTTTGCTGGCCGGAGCCCGGGGGGGTACAGGGAGCGGCGGCGACTGGCCGCCCCCTGTGCGCTCCCTGCGCCATAAGGGACATAACGCAGAAGACTAACCGGGAGCGCAAACTACGCTGAAGCCACAGATAACATAAACAACCACACGGCAGTGCTTCCCCTCTCCAGGAAGCAGTCCGGCTGGCGTTCAGGCCCGCGCAAGCGCAGCGCCGCCGGGCGAGACGTCAGGCGCGGTACCCGTGATGTTGCCGGGTGGCGGCTGCGCCTTACCCGGCCTGGAGGATCCTCTCACAGGCTCACACCCCGTAGGCCCACGCAAGCGCAGCGCCGCCGGGCGAGACGCCAGGCGCAGTACCCGTGATGTTGCCGGGTGGCGGCTGCGCCTTACCCGGCCTACAAGTTCCTCTCACAGGCTCACACCCCGTAGGCCCGCGCAAGCGCAGCGCCGCCGGGCAAGACGCCAGGCGCGGTACCCGTGATGTTGCTATTCCAGCCGCCAGCTCAGCACCGGCCAGCCATATCCGGCACCGGCCGCCTGCAGCTGCGGACAGGGATTGACCAGCCGCACGCGATCCGCATGCAGGCACAGCGGCAGATCGTTAATGGAATCGGTGTAAAAAGTCACCTCGCCGTCATACTGCGGATGCGCCTCGCGCCACTGCGCCAGACGCGCCACCTTTCCCTGCTGATAGCTGGGGATCCCGGCAATCTCCCCGCTGTAGCCGCCGTCGACCATCGCCACGTCAATGCCCAGCGCCTGCTCAATCTCCAGCGCGGCGGCCACCGCCTGCACCAGCAGGCTAACCGAGGCGGAGATAATCAGCATCTGCTCCCCCTCGGCCCGCAGACGCCGAATGAGTTCCCACGCCTGGGGATAGACCCGGGGCAGGATCGCCTCGCGCACGCAGCGGGCCACCAGCGCGTCTACGTCCGATTTCGGTATTCCGGCCAGCGGCGCCTGGATCAGGGCCACATAATCGGCGATATTCATCTCTCCCCGGTCATAATCCGCCATCAGCCGCGCCTCGCGGGCAAGATACCCCTTCTGCGTCGCCAGCCCTTCGCGAACCATAAACTGGCTCCAGATCGTACTGCTATCGCCCTGTATCAGGGTGTTATCGAGATCGAAAATCGTCAGCGTGTTGCCCATGGTACCTTCCCTTACTGGTCAAAATAAGCTGCCGGGAGCATGCGTAAAAAAGATGACAGGAAAATGAACCGGACGCCACCGCGCCCGGCTCGCCGTCAGCCGGCGCGGACCTTGCCGGTGCGGAACACCAGCACGATCCCGCCGACGATCGCCACCATACCGACCATCGCCGCCGCCGGCAGCCGATTGCCCAGCAGCAGATAATCCAGCAGCGCCGTGATCGCTGGCACCAGATAAAAGAGGCTGGTGACATTGACGATATTCCCCGCGCTCAGCAGACGGTACAGCAGCAGCTGGGCGACCACCGAAATCAGCAGCCCGAGAAACAGCACCGGAATAATCAACCCGACGTTAACGGTAAACCGGAAGCCGCTGACCGGGGCGATCAACAGGCACAGCCCCAGACTAACGGCATACTGAAGCGGCAGGACATCCGCCGGCGACTGGCGGCTGCGCTTTTGCCACAGCGCGCCAAAGGTCATCAGCAGCAGAGCCGCCAGCGCAAACAGGATCCCTGTCATCGCCATCGGCGACGCCGCCAGGCTGCGCCACACCAGCAACACCAGCCCCGCCAGGGCAATCAGCAGCCCCAGCAGCCGCCGCCCCTGCAGGCGGCGCTCCACCACGCAAAGCGTGAGGATGGGCTGGATCCCCATGATGGTGGCGATAAGCCCCGGCGTCACGCCGTTGGCCATCGCCTCGAAGTAACAGACCGAATAGCCGCCAATCAGCATCAGGCCGGTGGCCGCTGTCTGCAGGCGAGTGCCCGGCGCGGGCAGCCAGCGCCGACGGACGATGGCCAGCGGCGCCAGCGCGACCAGGGCAATCAGAAAACGAAAGACCAGCAGCGCCATCGGCGAGGCGTTGTCCAGTCCCCAGCGGGTAAAAATGGCCGCGCTGCCCCACAGCAGCACAAAGGTGGCCGTTGTCGCCTGCGAGGCGAGCAGAGAATAGCGAACGTGCATAGCATGCTCCCGAACGTCAAACACAAGGTATCAAGCGTCATACCGGCAGGTAAGCGCCTGGAAAGACGGCGTTAAGCGCCGAAAACAACCCGGTCTGGAGGGGGAGGCGGTGGGCAGAGCGTGGCGAAGCAATAATGAGGCGCAGACGTCATCCACCCCGCGTCGAAAGCGGCGCCGGGTAAAGTCTCGGTGGCGATGGCGTTATGCGTCATGGAATGCCTCGTGAGATGTTGATGACAGAATCCTGGCACAGGCTGTTGCGAAGTGACAACTGCCCTTTATGGCAGATCCATCCCATCGTTGTTTATTTTTAATCGTAAATAAACGTAAAGGCGGCATCAGCTTATTTAGCCGTTCTTTTTAATCGGCTATAAAACAAAGCAGTCTGCTTGCTACTTCGAAAATAACGATATGAAGCCAAAACTGAAGCATGCTCTCTTGTTAATTCCTTTTTTGTTGTTGGCAGGATGCTCCTCCTCACCGAAACAGGCAAAACACACAAAATCTCATGCGGATATGACCATTGACGGCGGATCGGACGATCTGATCCCGGTGGTGGCGGCCCTGCATGACCAGATGCACACCTGGCAGGGAACCCCCTATGAATGGGGCGGGACTGAACAAAGCGGCGTCGACTGCTCGGGTTTCGTCTGGCGCACGCTGAAGGATCGCTTTAACCTGCCGATGGAGCGGATCACCACCCGCGAGCTGTTGCACATGGGCGTGCGGGTCGATAAGCGTGATTTACGTCCCGGCGATCTGGTCTTCTTCCGCACCCGGGCCGGCATGCACGTCGGCTTTTACGATACCGATCATAATTTCCTTCACGCCTCGAGCAGCCAGGGCGTGATGCGCTCTTCGCTGGACAACCCTTACTGGGAGTCGGCGTTCTATCAGGCGCGCCGTTTGCCGAAGGAGTATAACGCGCAGATCACCATGAACAGCGACACCCTGCATCTGGCGAAGAACCGCCGCTAAAAAAAAGCCGCAGCCTGGGCTGCGGCGGGTGGTTCTGAAGTTGATCAGAACTGGTAGGTCATGCCCAGCGCGACGATGTCGTCATCGTTGATGCCGAGTTTGTTATCGCTTTTCAGCTGGTTGATTTTGTAATCCACGAAGGCGTTCATGTTTTTGTTGAAGTAGTAGGTCAGGCCCACGTCAATGTAGTTAACCAGATCTTCGCTCCCCACCCCTTCGATATCCTTCCCTTTCGACAGCACATAGCCGAGGGACGGACGCAGACCGAAGTCGAACTGATACTGCGCCACCGCTTCAAAGTTCTGCGCTTTGTTGGCAAAGCCGCCGCTGATCGGGGTCATCTTGCGGGTTTCAGAGTACATGGTCGCCAGATAGATGTTGTTGGCGTCATATTTCAGGCCGGTCGCCCAGGCTTCCGCTTTCGAACCCTGACCGCGGGCCAGCAGGTTCTGATCGTTGGTACGGTCGGAGCTGGTGTAGGCCGCGCTGACGGCGAAGTCGCTGCCGCCGAAGTCATAGCTTAACGAGGTCCCAACGCCGTCGCCGTTCTGTTTCTTCGCTTCACGACCTTCGTTTTTACCCTGGTACTGCAGGGTCATATCCAGGCCATCCACCAGACCGAAGAAGTCGGTGTTGCGGTAGGTCGCCAGACCGCTGGCGCGCTTGGTCATAAAGTTATCGGTCTGAGCAGAGGAATCGCCGCCGAATTCCGGGAACATATCGGTCCAGGCTTCCACGTCGTACAGGGCGCCAAGGTTACGACCGTAGTCGAAGGAGCCGTAGTTCTTCAGCTTCAGCCCGGCGAACGCCAGACGAGTCTTCTGGCTGGAGTCGCTCTCGGTTTTGTTACCGGAGAATTCAGATTCCCAACGGCCATAGCCGGTCAGGTCTTCGTTAATCTGCGTTTCGCCTTTAATACCGAAACGCACGTAGGTCTGATCGCCATCCTTGCTGTCATAGTCGCTGAAGTAATGCATGGCTTTGATCTTGCCGTACACATCCAGCTTGTTCGCGTTCTTATTATAAACTTCCGCTGCCTGCGTCGCCGTTGAAGCCACAAAGCCCATCATCATTAATGCCAGAGTACTCTTTTTCATTATTCAGTCCTGGTGATTTATTTATACGCGCTATTCAATTGCGGGCGCTCGCCCATCAAAAACAGGAGGTTTTTTAACGCCGGGAGATTAAATATTTATGACAAGGTGGAACTTTTTATAAAAAAGCGTATTTAAATGTATCTGACATATTTTTGTCATACTCCCTCTCCAGAATGCCCGATCCCGCGCAATAAAATGGCGCGCCCGCCGCCCCGGGTGTTGGCAAGCGGGCCGACTCCTGCTACAACATCAGCTCGATATCGATATTCCTTTTGAACGGCAGAGAATCATGAGTGAAAGCCAGACGCTGGTGGTAAAACTGGGCACCAGTGTTTTAACAGGCGGGTCCCGTCGCCTGAACCGCGCCCATATCGTCGAGCTCGTGCGCCAGTGCGCACAGCTGCACGCCATGGGACACCGTATTGTCATCGTGACCTCCGGGGCCATTGCCGCCGGGCGCGAGCACCTTGGTTACCCGGAACTGCCCGCCACCATCGCCTCCAAGCAGCTGCTGGCGGCGGTGGGACAAAGCCGTCTGATCCAGCTGTGGGAACAGCTGTTTTCTATCTATGGCATTCACGTTGGCCAGATGCTGCTGACTCGCGCCGACATGGAAGACAGAGAACGGTTCCTCAACGCCCGCGACACCCTGCGCGCCCTGCTGGATAACAGCATCGTCCCGGTCATTAACGAAAATGACGCCGTCGCCACCGCGGAAATCAAAGTGGGCGATAACGACAATCTCTCCGCGCTGGCCGCGATCCTCGCCGGGGCGGATAAGCTGCTGCTGTTAACCGACCAGCCTGGACTGTTCACCGCCGACCCGCGCAGCAACCCGCAGGCGGAGCTGATTAAAGACGTCTACGGCATCGACGACGCGCTGCGCGCCATCGCCGGCGACAGCGTCTCCGGTCTCGGCACCGGCGGCATGGGCACCAAGCTGCAGGCCGCGGACGTCGCCTGCCGCGCGGGGATTGATACTATTATCGCCGCCGGCAACCGCCCGGACGTCATCGGCCACGCGATGGAAGGTCTGCCGGTAGGCACCTGCTTCCACGCGCAGGAGTCTCCGCTGGAGAACCGTAAGCGCTGGATCTTCGGCGCCCCGCCGGCCGGTGAACTGACCGTCGATGCGGGCGCGACCCAGGCGATCCTCGAACGAGGCAGCTCGCTGCTGCCAAAAGGCATCAAAATCGTCAGCGGCAACTTCTCCCGCGGCGAAGTGATCCGCATCCGCAATAGCGAAGGACGCGATATCGCGCACGGCGTCAGCCGCTACAACAGCGACGCGCTGCGCCTTATCGCCGGCCAGCACTCGCAGCAAATCGATGCCATTCTGGGCTATGAATACGGCCCGGTGGCCGTCCACCGCGATGATATGATCATCCGTTAAGGAGCTGAAAATGCTGGAACAAATGGGCATTGCCGCCAAAGCGGCCTCCTGGCAGCTGGCGTTACTCTCCAGCCGGGAAAAGAACCAGGTACTGGAAAAGATCGCCGATTATCTGGAAGCGCAGACCGACGATATTCTGCGCGCCAACGCGGAAGATTTAGCGGAAGCTCGCGCCAATGGTCTGAGTGAAGCGATGCTCGATCGCCTTGCGCTGACCCCGGCGCGTCTGAGCGGCATCGCCAGCGATGTGCGCCAGGTGTGCAATCTGGCCGACCCGGTCGGCCAGGTGATCGACGGCGGGCTGCTGGACAGCGGTCTGCGTATTGAACGTCGCCGCGTCCCGCTGGGGGTGATTGGCGTGATATATGAAGCGCGTCCCAACGTGACGGTCGACGTCGCCTCCCTGTGTCTGAAAACCGGCAACGCAGCGATCCTGCGCGGCGGGAAAGAGACCTGGCGCACCAACGCCGCCACGGTGAAGGTGATCCAGCAGGCGCTGCAGGAGTGCGGTCTGCCGGCCGCCGCGGTACAGGCTATCGAGAGCCCGGATCGCGCGCTGGTGGGGGAAATGCTGAAGATGGATAAATACATCGATATGCTGATCCCCCGCGGCGGCGCGGGCCTGCACAAGCTGTGCCGCGAGCAGTCAACGATCCCGGTGATCACCGGCGGGATTGGCGTGTGCCATATCTTCGTTGATGAAACCGCCGAGATCGCCCCTGCGCTGAAGATCATTGTCAACGCCAAGACCCAGCGGCCGAGCACCTGCAATACCGTGGAAACGCTGCTGGTACACCGCAACATCGCCGACACCTTCCTGCCGGCGTTAAGCAAGCAGATGGCCGAGAGCGGCGTCACCCTGCACGCCGCCCCCTCCGCCCTGGCCGCGCTGCAAAACGGCCCGGCGAAGGTCGAGCCGGTGAAAGCGGAGCAGTATGACGACGAGTATCTGTCGCTGGATCTGAACGTCAAAGTCGTGGCCGATATGGATGAGGCTATCGCCCATATCCGCGAGCATGGCACCCAGCACTCCGACGCCATCCTGACCCGCACCCTGCGTAACGCCAACCGCTTTATCAATGAAGTGGACTCTTCCGCGGTCTACGTGAACGCCTCCACCCGCTTCACCGACGGCGGCCAGTTCGGCCTCGGCGCGGAGGTGGCAGTTAGCACCCAGAAGCTGCACGCCCGCGGCCCGATGGGACTGGAAGCGTTAACCACCTATAAGTGGATTGGTTTCGGCGACGATACCATTCGTGCGTAAATGAGAACGGGCGATGCAAAAATAGGCAGTTGATTCCACTGGCTATTGACGCATCGCCCGCTAAGTTCTAACCTTTTGCCTCGTGATTCACGCTCGTGAACACCTCTTGCAGGGCCGATATAGCTCAGTTGGTAGAGCAGCGCATTCGTAATGCGAAGGTCGTAGGTTCGACTCCTATTATCGGCACTCACACAACAAAATCCATTAAAAACAACAACTTAAAGAGTGTTTCTCTCTCAAGTTACGATCTTCTTTTAAGGGATTCTATGACCAACAGTTGCCGCTATGGTTAACAGTGGCTATTCAGGGATGTTAGCGCGTAGCGGCCTGTAGTTGTAAAGCTCGAACAGGTACAAAGCGTGAACAGTCTACACGAACCGCTATCAACTCGAAGCTAATGACGCTGCCAACGTCTCTAAACCATCCCGAAACAGATTGATCACACGCATTTAAGCCCGATGCCCCTCACTGAGGGATAAACAGGTTTATGGTGATATTGGTACTTGCACACTACATGCAAGCTCTATCAGCGTTTCAGCCACGCTCCTTCGGGTACACGGTTATCCTGATAAGTTGTGATCGCTCTGACAATCTGATGACGTCGCTACGCTCCGCTTGTTGCTGTATCACCAACGGGGCTTTATGGCTGCTATTGTTTAAACTTAAGAACATACTAGTCGGAGAAAAAAGATGAGCGTTACGTATAAAATCACTTACGAACACAGAGACGGTAACGAAACCAGATCGGAAGAAGTGTTACTTCAATCTGACAACGAACCAACACAAGATGAAATATACGATGCAGTAAGAAGAGATACTGCAAGACTTAGCTCCCCAAAACCAGGTACAACGGCGGTAGCTGGGTTCTCTGTTATTGCTGTAGTGCCAGTCCCCTAACAAGTAAGGGGGGCATAACTCCCCCCTCATATCATTCCTATAAATCCCGTAGCCATTAATGGATTTATACGACCTTAATTAACGAGTAAATACCATCTGGCTTAAGATAATCAATGATATCGAAGAAGGATATGAATAACTCCCACGGACCTAAGGCGTAGCAGTGGATTTCATATGGAGCAAAATGAAAAGTTAATCCTAATTCACTAATGGTGAAAATATCTAGTTTACTATCCGTTATCCCCCTAATTAACCATTCCATATCAGATTCCTCAGTTTTTTCTCCCGTTCTTTCCCAGAATACACGGGGCGCATCCGATATAAGCCTTTCTTTAATTTTGTTAATAGCATCGTACCCTTTTTCATCAATGAAGAGATCATATAATGAAAATTTATAGGAATAATCACCGTCGGTTACTACGAAATTGCTAACATCGAAATGGCTATTCGGGTGAGCTGCGCCTGCACCATACCAATTGACACTATGGAGAATACTTAGGATATGGTTATTACAGTATGCAATGTAATATCCTTCAATATAGTCACTGGTATAAGTGCTTTTATACTCTTCACTCCAACCAAAATTACTTGGCCAAGGTGAAGTTCTGTTATTGAAAACTAAGTGCGTGGCCCGACCTTTGAAATAGTTAGATATGATCTTTGCTGACTGAGGATGAGTTTGGTTAGAAACAATCGGATAGGTTATATCAATTTCATGTCCAGGTATGCTGTTATATTCTTCCTTAAATGTTTCACTTGTGAATGTAAAATTACCGTACGTTACCCCTTTCGCAATTTCAATGTTTTGTTGAGTTGCAGCTAAGGCTAACGATTTTTCTAACAACGCCCAGCCATCTTCACGTTTATAATCGATGTATTGAATTTTTGAAGATATGAATGTTGGGACAGGTGAATCATCAATAAGGATGGGTATAACAAAAATGTCATCAGGTTTGTAATATTTTAATTTATCAATGGCTTCATTCATTTCACGCCTAATATAACCATTTTTTTGACAGCTAATTTTGCTAAGAATAATAATTATAACATTTGCACTGCTAAAGTTTTTTTGAATTTCGTTGTCCCAATTTACACCCGCAGGAATATCCCTTATATCCATCCAAGGACTATAACCATTGTTTTTTAATTTCTCATAAATTGACTCTGTAACCTTTTCATCTTCTTTTGCGTGAGCCAAAAATAATTTCATTCCTGATCTCCATTAGAGAATATTCGATATATTTTAACATCAGTGAGTGCAAAGTTTACATTCATTATATTGCAAGCTGGAGGGCGAGGGTAGCCTTTAAGATGTATTTAAATGATCTAAGTGCTATGTTCGCTTCGAGAGTTTCACCTCCTTCGGATTAACGCGCTCCGTAGCATCACATCAGAAAAAACTGATTATCGGCTGGTATTCCTTCTTCACTCCTCTTAGTCCTCCGTATCGAATGTTTTCGTATAGGGGCAGTGCTGAGCGCTGGTTGTGTAGGTGAACAAGTAGATGTTGTTTTGATACGTGCATAACGTTTTACCGTTCTCCGTCTGTTCTTCTTGCGGGGCCGTCAATGTGATTTTAGTTGCCATAGCCTGACCACTGAGAACTAGTAGACCCAACAAAATCAGCTTTTTCATATCAACCCCCTCCTGCTTGTTCTAGTTCATTTTACCATGTCTCTATGGCCTCTCTGCTTAGTAGAAAAATATCACCATCGCTCAAAATTGCAGCAAAATTGAAATATCTGACTGGTATCAACAAACGAACGTTTGATGATTCTATTCAAGCACATCTCAATTTGGCATCAACAATATAGGGTGTTGATTTTATGATACCGAAGATCAATGATGATACCGTTAATTGATACTAGATGAGGGTTAGATATGAGTCGTACTTTTGCATATTGCCGTGTCTCGACAAACGAGCAGACAACAGAAAACCAAATCATGGCGATTCGTCAGGCTGGTTATGACATCCTTGACAGTCGAGTAGTGTCTGAGACCGTCTCTGGTGGTGTACAGGCCATGCAGCGCAGAGCTTTTGCTAACATGGTTGATCACCAACTTGAGGAAGATGACACGCTGGTTGTTTTAAAACTTGACCGCTTAGGACGCGATAACATCGACGTACAGCAGACCATCACCATGTTAATCGAGAGAGGAATAAAAGTTGTCTCTCTTGATTTGCCTGTGAGAGACCTTTCAAGCGCAGAGGGGAAACTCATGCTACAAATGTTTTCATCTTTTGCTGAGTTCGAAAAGTCGCGCATTATAGAGCGAACTAAAGAAGGTTTAGAGCGTGCCAAACAGGAATGTAAGATATTAGGCCGCCCTGTTGCTACAGAGACACGCCGACGTGTACAGGAAGCCAGGGAGCAGGGATTGAGTCAGTCAAAGGCGGCTCAATCTCTGGGGTTGGGAATAGCTACAATTAAACGTTACTGGAACATCTAGTAAAATACAGTACCTCAATCTGACCTCATCAATTGACCTCGCTACGGCGGTTTTTTTATTGCCCAAAATTTACATGATAAATAATTATCACATGCAACAATTTACTGTTCATTTATACAGTTTTCAAAAGTCAAAATTTTGACTTTTTCTAAAATTTACTTACCACGAAATAGCGAAGAGAAGAGTTTGTTTAGCAATTTAATGGATTTTTATCTATTCAGAACACTGAACGAAGCACGTGAAATTACAGAGCGCTTGCTGGCTGAATATAACAGCGAGCGCCCCCATGAATCCCTGAATAACCTGACGCCGGAAGAATACCGACTGATGGCTGAAACCCCCGGGATTCTCAAAAAGTGCGTGGAACTAAAACGGGTGCGCTTACACTTACCCCGCCGTAAGTTAGGGGTAAGTTAACACAAAGACATAGTAGCATTTATCGGTATATTTCTCTGTTGCACAACTCTCTGGTTACGATGTAAAATTAAGATGGAGACGCGACAGTTGAAATAAAAAACACTAATAAACAAAAATAAGTAACGCAGCGAGCATTAGACAAAAAATTAGTAATGGCTGTTCTGGAGTGTTGTTATATTTACTTTGAACAATATTAATGTAAGGTGATTTTAAAGTGAATTTCTTTAAACGAGATGATGGTATTTTAGACGTAATTACAAAAGCAATTACTGTTGTTAGTTTTATTTTTGGTATCTGGATCTATTTTCACACAATACACCCTGTATTTCAAAAAGAGTCGGAGTTGCAAGATTTAAGGAAAGAGAAAGTAAATATTCAAACTGACAATGAAAGACTGAGCAAGGAAACTGCAAAAATAAAAAATGATTTGCACATTCAAACAGAAAAAATCAAAGATCTAAATGAGAGGGCGGGTAATTTATCATTAGAAATTGAATCTAAAAACTCTGAGTTGGCATCTATAAATGAGAAGTTAGAAATAGCACATAATGAGGCTGTTTTGAGTAAGTTGAATTTGATAATGGATAAAATAATTTCTGCATATTTAATTTCTATTGCACAAGGTAAAAATAAAGAGTTCGATGTCATTGAATATTCTCATGGCTTAATAGAAATTCATGATCGAGCTAGGGAATTAAATATATACGACAAAGAGGCATACTCTTATTTTGTTAAGTATCTGGATGAAAATAAAAGCAGAAAGTTTATAACGGATGAGGAAATATTTTCTTATGCTATCATGATTCCATATGGTTATAAGATGAGTAAGCATCTAGTTAATACTAAAGGAATCGAAAAACATAAATAATGCTCAGCAAAGAACGATAATTTGAATCGATGCTAACATGACTCTAGCCCCCCTTTGGGGGTTATTACTTTTACGGGCTTTTAACTAGGTTTATTTCTTGCCCCCCTTTTGTATTGATAATTATTTTAATTATGTTAATTGAATTATACTTTAAAAGTATTAGGAAGTTTAATATATAAAAATAACGATGAAGCCATTGATTGGGAAGCCAAGCGACTTCTTGATGATGGTATCTATACCGATACAGAACAAGCCTATTTAGAAGCTGAAAAAAAATAGTAATTAATATACGGGAACAAGCAAATCAGCGACAGATTAAACAACAGTTCAAGATAAAAAATCAATCAAGAAAAAAATTGGACAAGGTTATGATTATGCTGATGTCCCGTATGCCAACAAGAGAAAACATTGGGGAGAAGATAAATGACAACAAAAACAATCAAACAACAAATTGCTTCGGCACAGGAATGTCTATACTTCTTGGAAGCTAAAAATAAACAACAAACAGAAAAAGAAAACACACATAAGAAAATTATTTTCTGTGCAGAGGTTACCAAAGTCTTAGAATGTGATATTAGTTATGTAGATAAATAATTAGTCTTTGGGGTTTTGCTTTATATACCCAATCTTCATGAGAGTGATGTTGATGCCTGCAAAGCACAAGGCCAAGCCTATATCGAAAGTGTTTTAAATAAATCCAAGTCATAATCATGTTTCTCACGTCCGAACGGTGAACCGACCTAAAACTCGCTTTTAGGTCGGTGAGCTGTTGAGCAAGCCCTAGAGGGTGCGGTAGCCAATTTGTTATTTATCCATGCATACCGATTCGGAATGTGCCTTATATAAACATAACCATTTATTAGATGCAATAATAAGTCTTTTTGTTATTGACCATTTTTTTATTTTTGCTAATTAATAATTACGTGAAAATAAAAGGACAATGAAAATGGAAACAACAAGCAAAAAAAAGATTTTCCTTATTGGAAATAACATAGGTTTTAGGTATTGGCACTGCAATGGCATTTATAAAGTTTCAGGATATGAAGAACGATCAGGAAACCATTACGGCGAATACCGTAGGATCATAAATAAAGCAGATAGGTGAGGCGACTAACCGCTATATCAGTATTCGTTTTGACATGCTTTCAACTCTAACTCCCAGAAACAGCCAGTGCAGCGATCCGGGACCAAGAACCTGTTCGGCTAATAGTTGTGAAATTACCTATCAGACTCTGGTAAATGAAGGGCTGTTGACTGCAGGGTTTACTGGTGTCGAGATGCAAAAGTCTTCTTGTAAGATCTCGTTAAAACGTACTAGAACAACACCTAACTACGGTATCAATGGACTGGTAGTAACACGTTGCCTTGGACCGAAGGAAGCCGTGTTCGTTATGACTTGTTGGGCTGAGCCATGCAAGCAGCGTGTATCGATCGCGGTATGACGAAATCAGATTCTGTTGCATCTGGCACCGTGGGTCAATGGACGGAAAACCAGATCAACTACGCCGGGATTAACGCAGTGGGGTTGTTGGCCTACCGTGTTGGATATGACAGTCTCCCTTTATAGATATTGTGCTTGCGATGATAGAGAAAAGGGCCTTACAGCCCTTTTTATGAAATTCTCACAATCTCATTTTGTTACTCTATTATATTGCAAATGAAAAATGTTTTATTAACCTTTTTCAAAGGCTATAGGCAGGATGTCAAGCCTTCCTTCTTCACCTAAACATGCCTTAATTGTATCTTTATAATTTTCAAAATCTGAGTTATATAGTGATCTAAGTAAAATTGGAAATTTATTGCTGTTGTATACTTGACTGTTAGATAAAGATCCTTTAAGTAAAGTTCTCAATTGTTCAATGCTATATAATCCTATATGATCTTCAACGACAGGATAAAACTCATTTGCTTCTGCAAAGTCTCTAGATTTTATGTATATGTCAATAAGTTTGTTTAAAATTATTTCATTTGGCAAAAAGAAACGATGAACGATAGACTCTTTTCTTGTTATCCTATTTATCCTATATATACTTTCATCTTTTAAAAATTTAAAATTAATAAACTCGTCTAGCTCGCTTATATTTTCTGATGGAATGTCTTTTATGTAGTTTTTAAATTTTAACTTCAAATCATCTTCTAAAAAAACCCACGAATTAGGGATAAATTTTAGGATCTTTATGTAACTATTTTCTGGCTTTGGTAAATGTCGTGTAATATCAGATATTTTATCATTCAATGTGCTTGAGTATAATTTGTAATGTTGCTCTTGTATAAAGAGTAATACATTTTTTATTTTATTATTATATTTAATGTTTTTTTCATCTTTTAGTGTATTTTTAATCAATACAATAATGACACTTTTAATTAGTGTTTCTCGCGCCCGAAATAATGGTGTTTTATTTAAAGTGGTTTTTATTTCTTCAGGCTTTTCAGGGAAGTAATCGGAATCTATTTCTGATAATATTTTAGATAAAGCTGCTTTTCCTTGTGCTGGTGGATATCGCAGTAGGTACTGGACAGCCACTACTATATGATTACGAACTAACTCACCTGATGGGCTAAAAATATCATTATTATTTAACATTGAGGGATGCGCACACCTGTTTCTATCTTGTTGTATACGCTCTAAATCAATGTATTCTATATGTGATATTATCTCCAACCTCTCTTTAGCTAAAGAAAGAATATCTCTTTCAAACTTTAAAGATGAGCTTATATCGTTCTTCTCTCTTAGATCATCAAATTTATTTATTATTTCTTCTGCAGCTTTATCTCCCGCTATACTTAATTCTCTTGTTTTGTTGATAAGGTCAAAAACGATAGCTATCCATATTGTTACAATTGCAGATCTGAATGCTCCAGTTTTATAGCAAGAAATCGCTTCAACTAAATATTTTTTTGAAATAGGATCTCTGCATAGTATTGCTTGTTCATCTAACTCATAAAGCAAGTTATTCACTATGATACTCCTTACAATTTATTGTGTAATCAAATTAATTTTCTAAAGAACGGTATGTCCAACATGACTTAGCCGCTTACTATTCATTTCACCACCCTATAATAACAATTATTTTTTACAATAAGAAGTGACTTTTTAGTAAAATAAACTGCTATTCACCTTATCCCGACAAGAACATAGAGAATCATTCTATCATTGCCAGTATCAGGGGGGGGGCGAGATGCTTGCCCTTATGGATAAGGATACGTGAGAAGTATCATGTGATTATAAGTTGATTAAAAACACCTTGTCGTTTAGGGCAGAAAAACATATGGGAGCATCATTGGGGGCATGTGTTAGTTGAAACAGAATATTAATTAGTATTATCAATGCAATGCTGGTCATGTATTGCTCCTAGTATCGCACCACATCAATCAAAACGTTAAAGAAAACACTCGCCTAAAGTCTCTCTGGGATGACTTTCCCCTGGCGTCGCCCCCTAACCTCAATGTTCATATCGCTGAGCCAGGGCATCAAAACTGCCATCATTGTTCAAAGATAACCCCCATGTGCTCAGCAGTACCTCAATTATCCATGGCTCATAGTCCCGTGAAGAAAGTGGCTCGTCTTAATAATAATTTGCGCCCAGCCCCCCTGTTCAATCCGTTAATCCAGTAATTTCATCTCCAGCGCCCGGCTCATCGCTTGAGTGCGACTATTCACTTTAAGCTTCGCGTAGATGTTTTTGATGTGCCATTTGACCGTCTCGGCAGAAATAGCGAGGGAGCGGGCGATTTCTTTGTTCATCTGACCTTCAGCGATCAGCTGTAATATCTGCAACTCTCGCTCGCTGAGTTCCCCATGAATATCGGGGCTTCCACTATTTAGCGGTGTTCTGTCTGCAGGCGCGCGCTTGTCTGCCCAGGGACCTTGCACTCCCCCTTCCTCTGTACAAGCCGAAGAGAAATCATTCATACCGATAAGCAAAGGTTGCAAGGTATCGCCAGCGTCAAGAAAGAGGCCCTTGAGATGCTGTTGTTCAGCCAGCTGCAGCACTGGCTGAAATGTCGTGCGCGCAGCGGCAGTTTTGCCGCTGTTCCACAAGGCTAATGACCAGAGCGTACGCAGACGCGCTGCGGTTAACCTGTCCCCCCGGCTTTCCTGATCGGAGACCATCTCAGCCAGTAAAATGCAGGCTTGCGGCGCCTGGCCGCTGGCGAGAAGAAGCCGGCTGCGGCTAAGGGATGCAGACATAACGATGGCGCGTTGGCAGGGATGTTCGGCATCCATTCTGAAGCTGACGGCCATTTGTTCAAGCTGCCGTTGCAGTTGCTCTGCGCCGGTGAAATTGCCGCGCTGCAGTCGCACCCTCACCTGCTCGGCTAACAACATGGCCTGGAGCCGTTGCCAGCCGCGAGACACCGCAAGGCGCTGCGCATGCTCCAGCAATCGCTCGGCCTCATAGGGCATATCGCTATCTAAGGCCTGACGCGCGAGATAGGTATAGCAACGACTCAGCGCGTCGGGTGGACTGAATCGGTCGATGAATTCGAGCCGGTCGGCTAACAGATGCTCGGGCGAGTCACCCCTCTGACATTCATATGCTATCTCCGCCAGCAGCGGCGCCAGCGTCGCGCCACTGGTCGACTGGGTGCCGGTATAACATTCAGCCTGGCGCAACGTTTTCTCTGCGTACCACCCGGCTTTTCCCAGATCGCCCTGACAAAGATGGCACTGGGCAATGATAAACGCGCGATAAACCGAGACAAACAGATTATCTAAAGGACTTTCCGGAGAGGGCATATGCTGTTGAACCTCCAGCGCGTCGTGATAGCGCTGGTTAACAACATGGCAATAGCTGAGAATATTGCATATCAGACCATCTACCCAGGTGTCGCCGCAAGGCACTTCGGCCAGCAACGGCTGAACAATAGCCAGACTCTCCGGGATGTTTTCAGCAAAGGCTTCGCAAATTGCCCGCACAACGCGCAATTTACACCAGGTGCTGCGGGTTAAATCATCACGGTGATGAAGCACCATCTGATCGAGGTTATCAAGCAGCTGCCTCGACTCATCAAAGTGGAAATAATGCGCCAGTGCCCAGGCCAGGTTAATTTGCAGGTCAATGCGCGCAGGATCGGTGCTGGGCGGTAAATGATGCATCCATGAGATCAGGGTAGCGATATCCCCTTCTTCCGCCAGTGACTGAGCGCTTGCGCCGTCCTGCCCGGGGCTATGCACCGGCTTGCCTGCGCTGAGCGCATGGCGTACCGCCTCAGACCACAGTTTCTGTTCGACGAACCAATGACTGGCTAATTCATGTAGCTGTTTGCGATCAATAGCGTTGTTCTGCTGCAGCATGGTCCGAAGATTTTCCTGCAACAGAGGATGGTAGCGGAACCAGTAGCCTTGTTCGTCAAGGGCTGACAAAAAAAGGTTGTGTCGCTCAATCCATGCCAGCATTGCTTGACTGTCATCTCGTCCTGTCACTGCATTGCATAGTTCGGCATTTAACCGACTGAGGAAGGACGTTTTCACCAGGAAATCAAGCACCTCTTCCGGCAGCGGGTCCAGGACCACCTCTTTAAGATAGCGGGCAATGGACCGTGTTCCTCCATGCATATTGCGCAACAGATGCTCGGGATCATGCTGTAATTCTGCGGACAATGAAGCGATCTTCATCCCTGCGATCCAGCCCTCTGTCGCGGACTGTAGCCGCTGTGCATGGTGGTTGCTGAGGGGTAACGCAATCGTGCGGCTAAAATAGTGTTTCGTTTCTTCGAGCGTGAATTGCAGGTCTCGATCATAGATCTCCACCAGTTGGTCCTGGGCCTGCAGCTGGCTCAGCGCAAGATTCGGGTGGAAACGGCTGCCAATGATCAGATGCAAGGCGGCAGGCGCATGCTTGAGTAAATACCCCAGCGCTTCATAGACCCCACGATCGTTAATCACGTGGAAGTCGTCGATAATCAGGTATATGTCATGCGGGCAGTAGTGTAGCTGGTTAATGAGCCCGGCCAGCAGCTGCTCGGAGCTGGAGAGCTTTTGTTCTTCCATATCACGCCAGAAATCGGCGTCCCAGTCAGCATAGAGTGGACGCAATGCTTGCAGCAGGTAAGGAATAAACTGCCATACGTCATCATCATCCTCATCGAGGCTCAGCCAGGCGATACGTTCCCCCTGGGCGACCATCTGCTGATGCCATTGCGCCAACAGCGTGGTTTTGCCAAATCCAGCGCCAGCGCAAACGACACCCAGCCGGCACTGCTGAACGGGATTGAGAAGCTGAAGAAGCCGGGGGCGCTCCAGCAATTGTATCGAGGAGCGAGGCGGGACGAATTTGGTCAGGATTAGCGGCAAGCCTCGCGTCAGCCGCAATGGCCCGGAGACCAGTGATGGTGATTGGCGACTTTCTAAATCCGATGGCTTCATCCGTGGTTATCTACTCGCTTTGTTTTTTTTCAATTGTACGCCAGCCCCCGGGATGACATGGGGCCGCCAAACTTTATAGCTACACAAAATTTAGAAAGTTTGACCTCAAGCATGAAAACCCCCACCTACCCCCCCATGAAGGTGGCTTCGCACTCCCTTTAACCGCTCGTAGATTCATTGCATGGGTGTGGCCAGGGTTATCCGCCCTGTCTGTTGGCCCCGCCTGGGTGACCTTTATTGAGGAGAATTAAATCATGCTCAGCAAACAGGCGTTATTGCAGGCTTACCGCAAGATGCGGGAGATCAGGACCTTTGAAGAGCGGTTGCATCAGGAAAATACCAGCGGTGATATTCCCGGCTTCATTCACCTTTACACCGGTGAGGAGGCCATCGCGGTGGGGGTCTGCGAAAATTTAACGAGCGCAGATTTTATTGGTTCAACACACCGTGGACATGGCCACTGTATTGCTAAAGGGTGCGACATTCACGGCATGATGGCCGAAATATTCGGCAAGGACAGCGGGTTATGTCGCGGTAAGGGTGGGTCGATGCATATTGCCGATCTGTCGAAAGGAATGCTGGGAGCGAACGCTATCGTTGGGGGAGCCCCTCCCCTGGCCATCGGCGCCGCGCTAACGGCAAAGACGCTAAAAACCGGCAACGTCGGTGTCTCTTTTACGGGCGATGGGGGTTCTAATCAGGGCCTGGTCTTTGAAGCCATCAATATGGCCGTCGTGCTCCAGCTTCCGGCCGTCTTTATTTTCGAAAACAACGGTTACGGCGAAGGGACCGGTCATGACTACGCCGTGGGTGGGCGTGATATCGCCCGACGCGCCGCTGGCTTCGGCCTGCCGGCAGTGACCGTTGATGGCACCGATTTCTTTGCCGTTTATGAGGCCACTTCAGAGGCGGTCAAACGTGCGCGAGAAGGCGGTGGCCCAAGCGTCATTGAGGCCAAAGCCTTCCGCTGGCACGGTCATTTTGAAGGGGATCCCGCGCTATACCGCGCGGAAGGTGAAGTGCAACGCCTGCGTGAACAACATGATCCGCTGAAGATTTTCACCGCTAAGGTCAAACAGCATATCACCCAGGAAGAACTGGCGGCGATTGACGAGGAAGTAGAAGCCCTTGTCAACGATGCGGTATTGAAGGCCCGCGCCGCTGCCTATCCGGCTCCGGAAGACCTGCTGACAGACGTTTATGTCTCATACTGAGGGTGATAACTATGGCGATTAAAACCTATCGTGAAGCGGTCAAGGAAGCCCTGGCTCAGGAAATGGAACGCGATGAACGCGTGGTGCTCATCGGTGAAGATTTGCGTGGCGGTCATGGCGGAAATGCGCCCGAAGAGGCGAAGATAGAAGCCTTTGGCGGTGTGCTCGGCGTCACTAAAGGGCTGTGGACGCAGTTCGGCTCCGATCGGGTGATCGACACGCCCATTACCGAGTCGGCCATCATCGGAATGGCGGCCGGCGCCGCAGCGACGGGTCTGCGGCCGGTCGCGGAATTGATGTTCATGGATTTTTTTGGCGTGAGTCACGATGCGCTGTACAACCAGGCGGCTAAGTTCCGCTACATGTTTGGTGGCAAAGCCAGAGCCCCGCTGGTGATGCGAGGGATGATCGGCGCGGGGTTTTCCGCCGCGGCCCAGCATTCACAGTCACCCTATAATATCTTTGCCACCACGCCAGGGCTGAAGGTGGTGGTGCCCTCGACGCCTTATGACGTTAAAGGTCTGTTAATCCAGTCAATTCGCGACGACGACCCGGTGGTTTTCTGCGAGCATAAAATGCTGTACGACCTCAAGGGCGAGGTACCGGACGAGAGCTATACCATCCCGCTAGGTGTAGCCAACTATACCCGCGAAGGAGAAGACGTCACCATCATTGCGTTGTCGGCAATGGTGCATAAAGCCAATCAGGTGGCGGACAAACTGGCCAGAGAGGGGATCTCGGTCGAGGTGGTCGACCCGCGGACCATTTCGCCGCTGGATGAGGAAGGGATTCTGGAATCGGTGGCGTCCACGGGGCGGGTAGTGATTGTCGACGAATCCGCGGCACGCTTCGGTTTTGCTCATGATGTCGCGGCGCTGATCGCGTCCCAGGCATTCCATTTCCTCAAAGCGCCCGTTCTGCTGGTGACGCCGCCACACACGCCGGTCCCGTTCTCCCCTGCTCTCGAAAAACTCTGGATCCCTGGCGTAGAACGTATCGAAGCCGCCGTCCGTCAAGTGCTGGAGGATTAACCTATGAGCGAAATCAAGACGCTTGAAATGCCAAAGTGGGGGCTTTCCATGGAAGAAGGCTTGCTCGCTCGGTGGGCAATCCAGGAGGGTGACAGCTTCACCCCAGGGCAGGAAATCTGTGAGATTGAAACCAGTAAAATCGTCAATGTGCTGGAGGCCCCCTTTGCCGGTACGTTACGTCGGATACTCGCCCGAGAGGGTGAGACGCTTCAGGTAGGCGCCGTGCTGGCCCTGGCGGCTGACGCTTCGGTCAGCGATGCTGACCTGGACGAATTCGCTGCCACTCTGGCTACGGCGAAATCCGCAGCCCCTGGCACGGAGGCTGCCGCGCCGGACGTAGCGGCACAGGCAGGCGCTAAGCCACCTTCCGTTGTTTCGCCGCCATCCAACAGCCCCGAGCCCCCCGTTGGGCAGACCGACATCCCCGTCAGTCTGCAAGGCGTGACCGATGTGACTCAGGTTAATGCCACGCCCCATGCGTTACGACTCTCTGCCCGCTGGGGTGTCGACCTGAAAAAAGTCCGCGGCAGCGGGCGCGGGGATCGTATCTCTGTTTCTGATCTGGAAAGCGCGATCCTTGCCGCCGGCGGTCGCCTGGCCTCTCCGACGCCCCCTGTTCGTCGCAGCAAAGCGCCCCGCTCGCATGCCGATGACAGCCAGGTATCGGCCACCCCGCTGGCGCGCCGTCTGGCCGGCAAGCTGGGTATCAACTTGCATGACTGCCGAAGCAGCGGTTCACGCGGCCGGGTGAGTCGCGATGATGTGCTGGCCGCGGCGTTGTTACTCGACGAGCACCCGCAGACCAGCCCGGTACAGGAGAGTACCCCGGTACCCTATGAAAGCATCCCCATGTCCGGTATGCGCCGGGCTATCGCCTCTCGCCTGCAAACGTCCAAGCAACAGTCTCCCCATTTCCGTTTGAGCGTCGATCTCGATCTGGAAAGACTGTTAGCGCTACGTCAGGAAATTAACCGCGAAGTACCCGGCGTCAAGATTTCGGTTAATGACCTGCTGGTGAAGGCCTGCGCCCTGGCGCTGGTGGCCGTGCCTGACGTCAACATTCAGTTTGATGAAGCGACACAAAGTATCCGCCGCTTTGCGGATGCCGACATTTCAGTGGCCGTTGCGCTGCCTGCCGGGCTAATTACCCCTATTGTTCGCTCGGCGAACCGGAAATCAATTAGCGACATATCGAACGAAATTCACTCGCTGGTGACCAGGGCCAAAGCGGGCACGCTGAAGCCGGAAGAGTTCCAGGGGGGGACCTTTAGCGTGTCAAATCTGGGGATGCTTGGCGTCCGGCAGTTTGACGCCATCATCAATCCACCGCAAAGCGCAATCCTCGCCATTGGCGCCGGCGAAATGCGGGCGGTAGTACGCGACGGGCAAATCGTCGCGCGCCAGCAAATGACGGTATCGCTATCCTGCGATCACCGGGTTATCGATGGCGCGGCAGGTGCGGCTTTTCTCCGGGAACTCAGGCGACTGGCTGAAACCCCAACCTTGATGTTTATCCAGGAGACGAGCTATGCACGATAAATACGATGTGCTGATCATCGGCGGTGGTCCTGGGGGATATGTGGCCGCCATCCGTGCCGGCCAGCTAGGGCTTCGTACCGCATTAGTGGAAAAACAACATCTGGGCGGCATCTGCCTGAACTGGGGATGCATTCCAACCAAGGCGCTGTTGCATGGCGCTGACGTCGCGCACAGTATCACCCATGCCAGTCAGCTGGGCATCAGCGTGGGTGAGGTGAACGTCGATCTGCAGAAACTGGTGCAGTTTAGCCGTACCGTATCGCAACAGCTCACCGGCGGGGTGGCGTACCTGTTGAAGAAAAATGGCGTGCAGGTCATTGATGGCACCGCGCGGCTGCGCGGCAAGGGGCAAATAACGGTCGAGGATGCCCGAGGGGAGACGCGCGATTACCGGGCCGATCACGTGATCCTGGCCACGGGCGCCCGACCACGCGCATTACCAGGCATCGCGCCAGATGGCGAATATATCTGGACCTATTTCGAAGCGCTGCGGCCTAAGCTATTGCCCAGGTCGCTATTAATCATCGGTTCAGGGGCGATTGGCGTCGAGTTCGCCAGCCTTTATAACGATCTGGGCTGTAAAGTGACGCTGGTCGAGCTGGCGTCGCAGATTTTGCCAGTGGAAGATGCCGAGGTGTCTGCAGCAGTGCGTAAGTCATTCGAAAAACGCGGTATTCAGATCCATACCCAGACCCTGGTGACGCAAGTACAGCTCACCGGGACCGGGGTGCGCTGCACCATGAAAAACACCGGCGCCGAATATTCTCAGGACGTCGAACGCGTGCTGCTGGCGGTTGGCGTACAGCCGAATATTGAAGATCTGGGGCTGGAAACGCTGGGCGTCGAGTTAGACCGCGGTTTTATCAAGACGGACACCGCTTGTCGCACTAACGTATTCGGGCTTTATGCCATCGGCGATGTAGCCGGCCCGCCGTGCCTGGCGCACAAGGCCAGCCACGAAGGCGTGATCTGCGTTGAGACACTGGCTGGTGTCGAAGGCGCCCACCCGCTTGATCGCGACTATGTGCCCGGTTGCACGTATGCCCGGCCCCAGGTTGCCAGTCTGGGCCTGACGGAATCGACGGCCCTGGCCAGGGGACGGCCCGTCAGGATCGGTAAGTTCTCCTGGCAGAATAATGGTAAGGCGCTGGCCAGCGGCGAGACAGAGGGTTTTGTGAAGACGATTTTCGATGCTGAAACCGGCGAGTTGCTGGGCGCGCATATGGTTGGCGCACAGGTCACGGAACTGATCCAGGGGTTTGGCATCGCCCGTCACCTGGAGGCCACAGATGAAAGTCTCCTGTCGATGATCTTCGCGCATCCAACACTTTCCGAAGCGATGCATGAATCCATCCTCGCGGCCTGCGATCAACCATTGCATCAATAAGAAATAAGGGAGGCGATAGCTGCGCGATACGGAGTAAGTTGTCCGTTATCCCTCCCGCACGCCCCGGCAGAAGATCCACCAGAACGGTTACGGCAGGATCTATTGATCTGAAACGCTAAACGCCAGGCGTAAATTCTGTATGTTTAGTAGACAACTCAACGACAGGAGGAGCGCTCTATGACACAGCACGAACGGTTTTGCCAGGCCTGCGGAATGCCGATGTCCGCACCCGATGCGCAAGGGGCCAGCGATAAATATTGCGCGTATTGCAGCGACAGCGACGGTAATCTGAAATCCTGGGAAGAGGCCGTATCCGGTCTGGCGGCTTTTCTAGACTCCTGGCAAAAGGTGGGCGTAGCGGAATCACGGAAACGGGCAAAACGTTACCTGACGGCGATGCCTGCCTGGGCGCACAAAGCGGACGAGTAATTTGCCCGGGCGCCGGGAAGAAATCATTCCGGGGGACAGACCGCCATGCCGACAACGATGCTATAACGTTTTTGTACGCCATCCGGACGGGAATAAATGCGCGTTTGTGGATGACGACCTGCAGGCAGGAGCATGCATGGATGGGTTCTTCATGCGGATGAAATAAACGCCTGGCGTTCTCCCCCTTGTCAGGATGCGTTATTGCCTGGTTTTTTAAGGGTTCGGTTTCTGTATTTAACCCAGCACTTTTCACGTCATACAACATATTGATGTGATGAATCTCTCATTTCAACGACACCAACTGGACAGTAAGTTATCGCGTGTGTTAGTTATTTAATCACGCAAGAGAACAGATTTAATTTAAACAAAAGTTAAACCTTTCTCACTTTGCTAAAAAATTGCATTGATAATGCTTTGGATTCCCGAACCATTATCAAAAGGGTATGTGAACAGAAAGCCCTCAGAGACGCGAGTCTCTGAGGGCTTTTTTTTTGTTTTTTATCTCAGGAGTAAATAAATGTCTAAAGAACGTCGTCTCTCAAGAATATTCGCAAAAGATGGTAAATCCGTGACCTTAGCGCTGGATGGCTACTATTTTTCCACGAAAACAAATGGTATTGATAATACGATAAATCAGCTCCCTGCTCTGGTGGAACACGGCCTGGATTGCGCGCTCGTCACGTACGGCATGTTGAAGAATTATCGTGAAGCGCTGAACAGCGTTCCCGTTGTGTTACGCGTCGACAGCACGGTCAGTATCTTTGACAATACCGTTCCCGATACTACCCCCGTTTTTTCCGTCGAAGATGCGCTTAAAGTCGCTGCCGAGGGAGTGGTCTGCATGACCTTCCCTGGCGCCTTCAATGAAGAAAAAACCCACATTATGGCGATGCAACTCGCGCAGGCAGCGGATCGCTGGAACGTACCGCTGATTGTCGAATCGCTCCCGTATGGTTATCCCGTCACCAGCGATGACTCTAACAATCCGGCCATCATCGCTGCATCGGCCCGCGCAGCGGTGGAGCTGGGCGCGGACGTCATCAAAACGCGTTTTACCGGTTCACCAGAGGACCGACTGATCGTTGAAGCTGCTGGCGTGCCGGTGCTTGCCTTAGGGGGGCCAAAAACCGGCATCGATGGTTACTTCAAATTTGTTCAGCACTGTATGCAGATGGGTGCGAAAGGCGTGGCTGTGGGACGAAACATTACCCAGGATCCGCAGCCGGCGAAAGTGGTAGCAGGTCTGAATGCCATCATCCATGAAAACGCAACAGCGGAAGATGCATACAGCCTCTACATGGCTAAATAACATCGGAAATTAATATGATTTCAAATAACACCATCATCCCTTCCATCAGGAAGTATAAATACTTTGAGAAAGCATTATCCTGCCAGTCAGAATATGTGCTGCTATCCGAAGCGAATATCGGCAATCTGCAGTCGCTGATTGGCAAATGCCATCAAAGCGGTAAGAAAGCCCTCGTTCACCTTGAATTACTGGGTGGTTTCAAACCGGATCAGGCGGGGATCAATCTACTGAAAAATTATTACAAGGTTGATGGTGTTATTTCTTCCAATCTCTCCGCGCTACGCTACGCCAAAAAAGAGGGATTGCTGACCGTATATCGGGTTTTACTTATCGATTCGCGATCGCTTGATCAGTCGCTCGATATTGTTAAACACAGTCCACCGGACGCAATTGAAATCTTACCTGCTGAATATGCCTGCCAGTGTCTGGAGTTGATTAGCCGAAATTTGAAAGGCTTTGATGTGGTATTCATCGCCGGAGGCTTTGTTAAGCGCAAATACCTTGTAGATAAAATATTCCATGCCGGATTTAAAGGGATAACCACCAGCGAGCCCGGCTTATGGTAACCAATAAGGAGTCCACGCGAATGAAAGATGAATACGTCATGGGCATCGACAATGGTGGAACCGTCACCAAGGCAGCCATCTATGACCGTAAAGGACAGGTGCTCGCGATCGCCTCAAAATCCACGCAGATGCTGACACCCCGGGAATTCCACACAGAGCGCAGTATCGATGAGCTGTGGGCCGCTAATGTCGAAGTGATTAAAAAAGCGATTGAGCAATCAGGTATCGATGCCAGCCAGATAAAAGGAGTGGCCGTCACCGGTCATGGTAACGGTCTGTATCTGGTTGACGAAGAAGGTCACCCGGTGCGTAACGGCATTATATCCACCGACAGCCGGGCAAAAGAGTACGTTGAGAGATGGCAACGCTCGCCAGAACTCCTTACCGACATTTTGCCAAAAACAATGCAGTCCATCTGGGCCGGACAACCTGTCGCCTTGCTGGCATGGCTGAAGGACTTCGAGCCCGAGACGCTGCAAAAAGCGCGTTATATTTTTATGGTCAAGGACCTGATCCGTTTTTACCTGACCGGAGAGGCTTTTCTTGAGCTGACCGATATCTCAGGCACCAACCTGATCAACGTACGTGACTGCAAGTATGACGATGAACTGCTGGCATGGTGGGGACTTGATGAACTGCGGGACAAATTGCCCCCCATCAAACGCTCAACGGAATGCTGCGGAAAAATCACTGACGATGTCGCCCGTCTGACCGGTTTATGCGCAGGTACGCCGGTTTCTGGCGGGGTGTTTGATATCTCGGCCTCTTCCATTGCCTCGGGGATCAACAGTCTCGATAAGATGGCGATCGTCACCGGCACCTGGAGCATAAACGAATACGTTACCGACCACCCGGTTATTGATAAAGATCTGTTTATGACCTCCATTTATCCCATTGAGGGTAAATGGCTCATCACCGAGGCCAGCCCCACCTCCGCGAGCAACCTGGAGTGGTTTATTAACAACTTTATGGAGAGCGATCGGAAAACCTCCGCCGAGCAAGGATCGTCGGTCTATGACCTGTGCAATAAGCTGGTTTCGTCCACGACGCCGGATGAAAGCCACCTGCTGTTCTTTCCGTTCGTGTTTGGCTCTAACACCATTCCCGACGCCTCGGCCGGCTTTATCGGTGTAAACAGCTTTCATAAAAAAGCCCATTTTCTGCGGGCGATTTATGAGGGCGTGGCCTTTAGCCATCTCTACCACACCGAGCGCTTGCGCAATATTAACCCGAAGTTAAGCCGCACAATTCGTATTGCCGGCGGTGTCACGAACTCCCCGGTCTGGCTACAGATATTCGCCGATATCTTCCAGGCCACGCTGGAAATTGTTGACGTCAAAGAGCACGGGACCCTGGGTACCGCGATGACCGCAGCCGTCATGGTGGGCTGGTTTGCAGAGGTATTTGCTGCCTCAAACGAAATGGTCCATGTCTCACGCACCGTCTCCCCTAATCCGGAAAATCACCGGGTCTACCAGACCAAATACCAGCTTTATAAAAACCTGTTATCAGAAATGCAGTCGCCGTGGAAAAGCTGCAGCAACTACATCGCGCACTAAGTGAGGAAAAAATGGATCTGAATTTAACGAATCGTACGGCCATCGTGACAGGCGGCGCAACCGGCCTGGGGAAAGAGTTTGTTCTTTCTCTCGCCAAAGAAGGCGTCAATATCTGCTTTACCTATATGCGGGAAGAAGAGCATCCCGAACGGCTGATCGAAACGGTGAAGGCCAGCGCGAACGTAGAGATCATCGCGGTTAAAACCGATCTCTCTGACGAACAGAGCCGGGAAAATCTGTTTGCCACCTGTATCGACAGACTGGGCAAAGCCGACATTCTGGTGAATAACGCCGGGATCTGGCTGAGCGGCTACGTCACCGAGATCAGCCCGCAGGACTGGGATCTGGTGATGAATGTCAATCTGAAAGCCATCTTCCATCTCAGCCAGCTATTTGTAAATCACTGCCTGCAGCATGACCGGATGGGCAGCATTCTGAATATTACCTCGCAGGCCGCGTTCCACGGCTCCACGACGGGACATGCGCACTACGCGGCAAGTAAGGCCGGTCTGGTCGCCTTTGCTATCTCTCTGGCGCGGGAAGTCGCCAAACAAAAAATCAATGTGAACAATATCGCCGTCGGGATCATGGATACTGCGATGATCCGTAAGAACATTGAGCAAAACCCTGACTATTACGTCAGTCGTATTCCGGTGGGCCGCGTGGCTCAGCCTCAGGAAATTGCCGACATCGGTGTCTTCATGGTTTCTCCTAAGACCAGCTATATGACGGGAGCAACTCTGGACGTTACCGGCGGTATGTTGATGCGTTAATCGAGGGAGAATCATTATGAAATGTCTGGCAATTGCCGATCTGTTTATCAATGCAGCAATGATGGAATCAGGACTGAAAGCGCTCAGGGATAACGGGATTGAAGTCGAAGTACGCGAGTGGTCACATGACTCCATTGAGAAACTTCAGGAAGATAATCTGCGGGTTGAACAGGAAGGCGCGGAAGCCGTGGCCTTACCGGAAGATCTGCTTCAGGGAGCGGGTGATTTTGACATCCTGATCACTCAGTTTGCCCCCGTCAATACTGCGGTGTTCGATAAACTACCCACGCTGAAATATGTAGGCGTACTCCGCGGTGGCGTGGAAAACGTGAATCTTGAGGTGGCGAACGCCCGGGGCGTTGAGGTGATGAACACCCCTGGGCGTAACGCTCGCAGCGTCGCTGAATTCACGGTCGGCATGATCCTGGCGGAAATGCGCAATATCGCCCGGTCACACGATGCCCTGCGTGATAAATACTGGCGTAAAGACAGCCCGAACCATCAGGCGATCCCGGAGCTTGGCGGAAAAGTCGTGGGGCTGGTTGGCCTCGGCCATATTGCCCAACTGGTCGCGGGATTTCTCAGCGGCTTTGGCACGGAGATTATCTTTTACGATAAGTACGTTGCAGGCCATGAACGTTATGAGAAAGTCGATTCACTGGACGAACTGGTACAACGCGCCGACGTTATCTCGTTACATGCTCGCCTGACGCCGGAAACCGAAAATCTGATTAACGCACACCATTTCGCGCTGATGAAGCGCAGTGCCATCATTGTTAACACGGCACGCTCCGGGTTAATCAATGAAAAAGAGATGATTGATGCGCTCAGATCCGGGCAAATTATGGGCGCCGCGCTTGATACCTTTGATGATGAACCGCTTCCTGACGACAGTGCATTCTATATCCTGAATAACGTGACCATTACGCCGCATATTGCCGGGAGTACCATTGACGCATTCAGTAATTCGCCCAAACGCTTCGCTGAGATCCTTTTAAAGAAACTCAGTTAAATACTAAAAGAACCATTAAAGGTATTAACAGGGCCCAATGGGCACGGGTTAACTCGTGCCCAATTCGCCCGCCTTTTAAGGAATCATTATGGATATTATCAACAGCATTATTAGTCTGGGGGCATCAGTAATGATGCCAGTAATATTCTTTATTATCGCGCTTTGCTTTGGCGTTAAAATCGGTACGGCATTTAAAGCAGGGATGCTGGTCGGCATTGGTTTTGAAGGGGTGGGGCTGGTGATTGGCCTGCTGCTGACAAACCTGGGCCCGGCATCGCAGGCGATGGTTGAGCGTATCGGCCTGCAGTTAACGGTCGTTGATACCGGTTGGCCTACCGCATCGACTATTGGCTGGGGTTCGCCGCTGATGCTGCCCGTCGTGGTGGGCTTTATCGTCATCAACCTGGCCATGCTTCTGTTGAAATTAACCAAAACGGTGAATATCGATATTTTTAATTACTGGATTTTCCTGATCATGGGGTCTGTGGTCTATGCCGGAACGGGAAATTACTGGCTTTCTGTCGGTATTACTTTCGCTATTTTTGTGTTGACGCTATTGGCCGCAGATTTAACGGCGCCGTATTTACAAAAAAACTATAATCTTAAAGGGATATCATTCCCACATCTTACCTGTATAGCTTACGTGCCGTTTGGCATTGCCTGTAATTACATCATTGATAAGATCCCGCTCATCAATAAAATCAATTTTGATCCGGAAAGTATTAATAAAAAGTTCGGCGTTTTTGGCGAGCCTCTTACCCTGGGGTTTGTGCTGGGACTGCTGTTGGCCTTCCTGGCTGGATATGACATTTCCGCTGCCGTTTCACTGGCCATTAAGGTTTCAGCCGCCATGCTGCTGCTGCCGAAAATGATTGAAATTCTGGTGCAGGGATTGTTGATTGTTCGTGATGCCGCTGAAGCAAAACTGAAGGCTAAATTTCCGGGGCGCGATTTTTACATCGGGATGGATACGGCGTTATTGATCGGTGAACCTTCGGTACTGGCGACCGGTCTGCTGTTAATCCCTATGGCTGTGGTGCTGTCTATCATTCTGCCCGGCAACCGCGTACTGCCCTTTGTCGATCTGGCTTCGTTAATGTTCCTGCTGGCAATGGTCACGCCGTTCTGTAAACGAAATATGTTCCGCATGTTCATAACCGGAACCCTGATCGTGACCTGCATCCTGTATGTCGGGACGGACATTTCGCAAGAATATACTCAGGCGGCGGTGAACTCACATATTCCGGTACCGGAAGGGATGGCCGAGATCACCAATATCGTCGGCGGCGCCACGACGCCTGTCGGCTGGCTGGCCGTCAAATTTGGCGAGTTTTTTAGCGCCACACCTTAGTACAAGACCACTTAAGTAAACAGAGGGCAAACTGTTGCCCTCTGTTTCTTCCTCTCATTCTGTGCGCTGAATAGCTGGCTCAGCGACGCCCCTGGTTTGAACATCTGACCAGCGCGTCCGCCCCCTGCGCGGCGAGGTGGCTCATTTCTTTTGTGACCCCTCCCGTTTTCAACTCTACCTGCTATGCTCCTTCTTTCCCTGTTCACAGGAGATCCCATGCTGACTATCTGGGGCCGAAAAACTTCCTCTAACGTGCAGGCGCTGATGTGGTGTGTTGGCGAGCTTGGGCTGGACTATCTCCGCTTCGACGTGGGCCATCGCTATGGCGGTACCGACAGCGAGGCGTTTTATCAGCTCAATCCCAATCGTACGGTGCCAGTGCTGCAGGATGGCGATAATCCGCCGCTGTGGGAAACCGGCGCGATCCTTCGCTATTTAGCCAGCCGCTACACCGACGACGCCTTCTGGCCGGGCGACCTGCTGGCTCGTACTGAGATTGATCGCTGGGCCGAGTGGTCAAAGCAGAATATTGCCCTCGGCTTTACGGCGCCGGTGTTCTGGCGCGTGGTGCGCACGCCCGCCGCCGAGCGGGATCCGCAGGCCATCGCCGCGGCGGTGACGGCCCTGGAGCAAAAGCTGGCGATTGCCGAGGAACGTCTCGCCAGCAGTCGCTATCTGGCGGGCGATACGCTCACCCTGGCCGACATCCAGTTTGGTCATGTGCTGTACCGCTACTTTGCAATCGATATCACCCGTCGTCCCCTCCCCCATCTTGCGGCCTATTATGCACGGCTAACCGCACGGCCCGCCTTTCGCCAACACGTCATGGTCAGCTACGAGGAGCTGAAAGTCTGAAGATGGTCGGTAGCGCCTCCCGACGCTACCGACACGCTGGTTAACGCGCCATCAGGACAAACACGCCCCAGCCGAGATATTCCCGGGTCCAGGTGACGTGGTGCAGCGGCGCGGTGGTCAACTGCTGGCGAACCTCCGGCGCGAAGTCATCGTGCGGATTGGCCTCCAGCCAGCGGCGCATCGTCAGCCATTTCGCCGCTTCATAACGATCCCAGCCCTCCTGGTCCGCCAGCACCATCTCCACTACGTCATAGCCCAGTTCGCCGAAGTGGGCGACCAGCGCCGGCAGCGTCAGGAAGTCGTCGGGAGAGTGCGCGCCGCAGGCAACCGCCTCTTCCGCCGTGGCGGGGCGTTTGCGCCACCATGGCTCGCCGATCAGCAGCATACCGCCTGGGTTAAGGCTCTGCTTCAGCAGCGCAATCGTGCCTGCCACGCCGCCGCCGATCCACGTTGCCCCCACGCAGGCGGCAATATCGCACGGCTGACTGGCGACATACCCGCTGGCATCCTGGTGCAAAAAGGTCACCCGGTCGCTCACCCCGAGCGCCTCTGCCCGGGCGGCCGCCTGCTGGCTGAACAGCAGGCTCATGTCCACCCCGGTGCCGACGATCTGATGATCGCGCGCCCAGCTACAGAGCATCTCTCCGGAGCCGCTGCCGAGGTCAAGAATGGAGGCGCCCGGCGCCATTCGCAGCGCCCGCCCCAGCGTGGCGTACTTTTCCGGGGTAAAGGGGTTATGAATACGGTGTTCGCTTTCACTGATAGTAAAAATGCGAGGGATATCGATCATGGGTTTTTCTCCTTGAGAGCCATACGCCCGGGCAGCGACCCTGCCCGGGTCGCTGTATCAGCGGTTGTCCGCCTGTGCGCGAACGTTGGTCAAACCGGTGGTGTTGATCCGGTACGGCTGGCCATTCACCGACTTAATCAGCTTTTTGGTTTTGAGCTTTTTGAAGACCGCGAGGGTGCAGTCGCTCAGCAACAGCCCTTCCCGGGTGTAGCATTCGACGGCGGTAATGCGGCCGGAGGTATCGCGGACGTGCGCAATACGGCCACCTTTGGCGAGTACGTGTAAGGTCCGTTGTTCCTGACGGGATAAATTCATACTGAAACCTGTTCATTATCATGTGCGAAAACATGCCTACACCCGCAGGTGTGTGCGTAAGGTTTAAGCGCAGCGATAATCAGTCCGGCCTGGGCAGGTCGGGAAGCTGATTATCTGATAATGACATTCTCCAGCATCGAAGCCTCGGTGAGCATTGAAAGGTATTTACCGGCTGAATGTTAACACCTTCATCTGGTAAGGGTATTGCACAGATTAAAAACTGTGATCGGCGTTATGATTTATCCTCAGCCTTCCCGGCATTTTGCCTTTTCCGCCACCCGCTTTGTTCCTCAACGTTAACCACCGCCTTATCCCCCTCGCGTTGTTAAATAATTGTTGTCAGATCACAAAATAGAAACAAAAAGGCCATTCCGTACGCATTTTATAAAAATGTAGATATTTTTAATTTATGGCTACGAAATGAACATCACCCTGACCTTCCATTCCATTGCGAGGAACGATCCTGATGAACGCCCTGACCGCAGTAAAACCGACATCCGCGCCGTTAGCTCAACACTTCCCTGGCTTTACCGTCGCCCCTTCCGCCCAGTCGCCGCGCCTGCTGGAGCTCACCTTTTCCGCCGACACCACCGCCCAGTTTCTGCAGCAGGTCGCGCAGTGGCCGGTGCAGGCGCTGGAGTACAAATCTTTCTTACGCTTCCAGGTGGGCAAGATCCTCGACGATCTGTGCGGCAACCAGCTGCAGCCGCTGCTGATCAAAACGCTGCTCGACCGCGCGGAAGGCGCGCTGCTGATCAACGGCGAAGGGATCGATCACGTTAGCCAGGCCGAGGAGATGGTCAAGCTGGCCACCGCCGTGGCGCACCTGATTGGCCGTTCCAATTTCGACGCCATGAGCGGCCAGTATTACGCCCGTTTCGTGGTGAAAAACGTCGATAACTCCGACAGCTATCTGCGCCAGCCGCACCGGGTGATGGAGCTGCACAACGACGGCACCTACGTCGAAGAGCAAACCGACTATGTGCTGATGATGAAGATCGACGAGCAGAACATGCAGGGCGGCAATTCCCTGCTGCTGCATCTCGACGACTGGGAGCACCTCGACGAATTCTTCCGCGACCCGCTCGCCCGCCGCCCGATGCGCTGGGCCGCGCCGCCGAGCAAAAACGTCAGCAAAGATGTCTTCCACCCGGTATTCGACGTCGACCAGTTAGGTCGCCCGGTGATGCGCTATATCGACCAGTTCGTCCAGCCGAAAGATTTCGAAGAAGGCACCTGGCTGAGCCGCCTCTCCGACGCGCTGGAGACCAGCAAAAACATTCTTTCTGTACCGGTTCCGGTAGGCAAATTTCTGTTGATAAACAACCTGTTCTGGCTGCACGGCCGCGACCGCTTTACGCCGCACCCGGACCTGCGCCGCGAGCTGATGCGCCAGCGCGGCTACTTTGCGTATTCCACGAATCATTACCAGACTCATCAATAAGGGTTTTCAGGCGAAGGAATTGAGCGGATGTATGATTTCGTGATTATCGGCGGCGGCATCATCGGCATGTCGACCGCCATGCAGTTAATTGAGATTTACCCGGACGCCCGCATTGCGCTGCTGGAAAAAGAGGCCGGCCCGGCCTGCCATCAGACCGGCCATAACAGCGGCGTGATCCACGCCGGGGTGTACTACACGCCCGGCAGCCTCAAGGCGCAGTTTTGCCTCGCCGGCAACCGCGCCACCAAAGCCTTTTGCGAGCAGAACGGCATCCGCTACGACGTCTGCGGCAAGATGCTGGTCGCCACCTCGCCGCTGGAGATGGAGCGGATGCGCGCCCTGTGGGATCGCACCGCCGCCAACGGCCTGCAGCGGGAATGGCTGAGCGCCGGGGAGCTGCGCGAGCGCGAACCGAACATCAGCGGACTCGGCGGGATCTTCGTCCCTTCCAGCGGCATCGTCAGCTACCGCGACGTGGCGGCGGCGATGGCGAAGAACTTCGAATCGAAAGGCGGCGCCATCGTCTACAACGCCGAAGTCAGCGCCCTGAAAGAACACGCCAGCGGCGTGGTCGTCCACACCCGCCAGGGCGGCGAGTATGAGGCCTCGACGCTGATTACCTGTTCCGGGCTGATGGCCGATCGACTGGTGAAAATGCTCGGCGTCGATCCCGGGTTTATCATCTGCCCGTTCCGCGGGGAGTATTTCCAGCTCGCTCCGCAGCACAATCAGATCGTCAACCATCTGATCTATCCGATCCCCGATCCGGCGATGCCGTTCCTCGGCGTCCACCTGACCCGCATGATCGACGGCAGCGTCACCGTCGGCCCCAACGCCGTGCTGGCCCTGAAGCGCGAAGGCTATCGCAAGCGCGATATTTCGCTGGCCGATACCCTGGAGATCCTCACCTCGCCCGGCATTCGCCGGGTACTGCAAAACAACCTGCGCTCCGGGCTGGGCGAAATGAAAAATTCGCTGTGCCGAAGCGGCTATCTGCGGCTGGTGCAGAAATACTGCCCGAGCCTGACATTGCGCGATTTGCGCCCGTGGCCGGCCGGCGTGCGGGCGCAGGCGGTATCGCCGCAGGGCAAACTGATCGACGATTTTCTCTTCGTCACCACCGCGCGTTCCATTCACACCTGTAACGCGCCGTCACCCGCGGCGACGTCGGCTATCCCGATCGGCGCGCATATCGTCAGCAAGGTGCAGACCCTGCTGGCCAGCCAGAGCAATCCCGGACGCACGCTGCGTGCGGCACGTAGCGTGGAGACACTACACGCCGCTTTTACCCGTTAACCCCCTGAAGACAGGAAGCGATTATGCAACTCAACGATATGACTCTGTTTCGCCAGCAGGCGCTGATTGATGGCCAGTGGCGCGATGCGCCCAACGGCGACGTGATTGCGGTGACCAACCCCGCCAACGGCGAGCAGCTCGGCAGCGTGCCGAAAATGGGCGCTGACGAAACCCGACAAGCGATCGAAGCCGCTAACCGCGCCCTTCCCGCCTGGCGCGCTCTCACCGCCAAAGAGCGGGCGAATATTCTGCGCCGCTGGTTCGATCTCATGCTGGAGAACCAGGACGATCTCGCCCGTCTGATGACCCTCGAACAGGGGAAACCGCTGGCGGAAGCCAAAGGCGAAATCAGCTACGCCGCCTCCTTTATTGAATGGTTCGCCGAAGAAGGTAAACGCATTTACGGCGACACCATTCCGGGCCACCAGGCCGACAAGCGCCTGCTGGTGATTAAGCAGCCCATCGGCGTCACCGCCGCCATCACCCCGTGGAACTTCCCGGCGGCGATGATCACCCGCAAAGCGGGCCCGGCGCTGGCCGCGGGCTGCACCATGGTCCTGAAACCGGCCAGCCAGACGCCGTTTTCCGCGCTGGCGCTGGCCGAACTGGCGAATCGCGCAGGGATCCCCGCCGGGGTGTTCAACGTCGTCACCGGCTCAGCCGGCGCGGTCGGCGGCGAACTGACCAGCAACCCGCTGGTACGCAAGCTCTCCTTTACCGGCTCGACCGAGATTGGCCGCCAGCTGATGGAGCAGTGCGCGAAAGATATCAAAAAAGTCTCCCTGGAGCTGGGCGGCAACGCGCCGTTTATCGTCTTCGACGATGCCGATCTCGATAAAGCCGTCGAGGGGGCGCTGGCGTCGAAGTTCCGCAACGCCGGGCAAACCTGCGTCTGCGCCAACCGCCTGTACGTCCAGGACGGGGTGTATGACCGTTTCGCCGAGAAGCTGCAGCAGGCGGTGGAAAAACTGCGCATCGGCGACGGCCTGCAGGAGGGCGTCACGACCGGCCCGCTGATCGACGAGAAAGCCGTCGCCAAAGTTGAAGAACACATTGCCGACGCCATCGCCAAAGGCGCAAAGGTGGTCACCGGCGGCAAACCGCACGCCCTGGGCGGCAACTTCTTCCAGCCCACCATCCTGGTCAACGTGCCCGACAGCGCCAAAGTGGCGAAAGAGGAGACCTTCGGCCCGCTGGCCCCGCTGTTCCGCTTTAAAGATGAAGCCGACGTCATTGCCCAGGCCAACGATACCGAGTTCGGTCTCGCCGCCTATTTCTACGCCCGCGATCTGAGCCGTGTGTTCCGCGTCGGCGAAGCGCTGGAGTACGGCATCATCGGCATCAATACCGGAATTATCTCCACCGAAGTCGCTCCGTTCGGCGGCGTTAAGGCCTCCGGCCTCGGCCGCGAAGGGTCGAAGTACGGCATCGAAGACTACTTAGAAATCAAATACATGTGTATTGGCCTTTAACAGGAGTGACGGATGAACAGCAATAAAGCAATGATGGCGCGTCGCAACGACGCGGTCCCGCGCGGCGTCGGCCAGATCCATCCTGTCTTCGCCGAGCGCGCGGAAAACTGCCGGGTGTGGGACGTCGAAGGGCGGGAATATCTCGATTTTGCCGGCGGTATCGCAGTGCTCAATACCGGCCACCTGCATCCGCAGATTGTCGCCGCCGTGGAGGTCCAGCTGAAAAAGCTGTCCCATACCTGCTTCCAGGTGCTGGCCTACGAGCCCTACCTGGCGCTGTGCGAAAAGATGAACCAGAAGGTGCCTGGTGATTTCGCCAAGAAAACCCTGCTGGTGACCACCGGGTCGGAAGCGGTGGAGAACGCAGTGAAGATCGCCCGCGCGGCAACCGGGCGCAGCGGCGCGATCGCCTTCACCGGCGCCTATCACGGCCGCACTCACTACACCCTGTCGCTGACCGGTAAAGTGAATCCATACTCCGCCGGTATGGGCTTAATGCCGGGTCACGTCTATCGCGCCCTCTATCCGTGCGCGCTGCACGGCGTCAGCGATGAAGAGGCGATCGCCAGCATCCATCGCATCTTCAAAAACGATGCCGCGCCGGAAGATATCGCCGCCATCATTATCGAGCCGGTGCAGGGTGAAGGCGGATTCTATGCCGCCTCCCCGGCCTTTATGCAGCGCCTGCGCGCCCTGTGCGACGAGCACGGCATTATGCTCATCGCCGATGAAGTACAGAGCGGCGCGGGCCGCACCGGTACCCTGTTCGCCATGGAGCAGATGGGCGTCGCGGCGGATATCACCACCTTCGCCAAATCCATCGCCGGCGGTTTCCCGCTGGCGGGCGTCACCGGCCGCGCGGAGGTGATGGACGCCATCGCCCCGGGCGGACTGGGCGGCACCTACGCCGGCAACCCCATCGCCTGCGCCGCCGCCCTGGCGGTATTGCAGATTTTCGAGCAGGAGAATCTGCTGGAAAAAGCCAACCAGCTCGGCGATACCCTGCGCCAGGGCCTGCTGGCGATCGCAGAAGATCATCCGGAGATCGGCGACGTGCGCGGTCTGGGAGCGATGATCGCCATTGAGCTGTTTGAAGAGGGCGACCACAGCAGGCCGAACGCCAGGCTGACGGCGGATATTGTCGCCCGGGCGCGCGACAAAGGTCTGATCCTGCTCTCCTGCGGGCCGTACTACAACGTGCTGCGCATCCTGGTGCCGCTGACCATCGAAGAGGCGCAGATCGAGCAGGGGCTGAAGATCATTGCCGACTGCTTTACCGAGGCGAAACAGGCATAGCACACCAGACATGCGGACACGAAGTACGTTAGTAAGGGAATAAAGACGAGACCTGCAAAACAACAATAATACGCGTGCCCCGGCGCGGGAATGTCGGGGCGCTCTCCCAGGTGACACACTTCGAGAGGGTAAATGATGGGGCAACTGTCGCAATCACAGGATTTAGGGGCGGGGCTGAAGTCGCGCCACGTCACGATGTTATCTATCGCCGGGGTGATCGGCGCGAGTTTATTTGTCGGATCCAGCGTCGCCATTGCCGAGGCGGGCCCGGCGGTGCTGCTGGCCTATCTGTTTGCCGGGCTACTGGTGGTGATGATTATGCGTATGCTGGCCGAAATGGCGGTCGCCACGCCGGATACCGGCTCCTTTTCCACCTATGCCGATAAAGCCATCGGCCGCTGGGCGGGGTATACCATCGGCTGGCTGTACTGGTGGTTTTGGGTATTGGTTATTCCGCTGGAAGCCAATATCGCGGCGATTATTTTGCATTCATGGGTGCCGGGCGTCCCGGTGTGGCTGTTCTCTCTGGTCATCACCCTCGCCCTCACCGGCAGTAATCTGCTGAGCGTCAAAAACTACGGCGAATTCGAGTTCTGGCTGGCGCTGTGCAAAGTGGTCGCTATTCTGGCGTTTATCGTACTGGGCGCGGTCGCCATTACCGGCTTTTATCCGTATGCCGAGGTGAGCGGCATTTCGCGTCTGTGGGATCACGGCGGCTTTATGCCCAACGGCTTCGGCGCGGTGCTGAGCGCGATGCTGATCACCATGTTCTCGTTTATGGGCGCGGAGATTGTCACTATTGCCGCCGCCGAATCGGATACCCCGGATAAACATATCGTGCGCGCCACCAACTCGGTGATCTGGCGTATCTCTATTTTTTATCTGTGCTCGATCTTTATCGTCGTCGCCCTCATCCCATGGAATATGCCGGGGCTGAAGAGCATCGGCTCCTACCGCTCGGTGCTCGAGCTGCTGCATATTCCCTATGCCAAGCTGATTATGGACGGCGTGATCCTCCTGTCGGTCACCAGCTGTCTGAACTCGGCGCTGTATACCGCCTCGCGGATGCTCTACTCCCTGAGCCGCCGCGGCGATGCGCCAGCCTTCATGGGGCGGACCAACCGCAGCAAAACGCCGTACGTGGCGGTGCTCCTCTCCACCGGCGCGGCGTTCCTCACCGTGGTGGTGAACTACTACGCGCCTGCCAAGGTGTTTAAATTCCTCATCGACAGCTCCGGCGCCATCGCCCTGCTGGTCTATCTGGTGATTGCCGTTTCGCAACTGCGGATGCGTAAAATCCTTCAGGCGCAAGGCGGCGAGATCCGTCTCAGAATGTGGCTCTATCCGTACCTGACCTGGCTGGTGATCGCCTTTATCACCTTCGTGCTGGTAGTGATGCTGTTCCGTCCGGCGCAGCAGCTGGAGGTGATCTCTACCGGCCTGTTAGCATTGGGAATTATTTGTACGGTACCGATTATGTCGCGCTGGAAAAAGCTGGTATTGTGGCAAAAACTGCCGCTGCAAAATACGCGTTAACCCTGTTCCCGGCCCCCGCCGGGAAGAGTATTCAGGAGTAAGATCATGACCGCCATTTCCCAGGCGACGGCCATTGACGGGTACCGTTGGTTAAAAAACGACATCATCCGCGGGGTCTACCAACCCGATGAGAAGCTGCGGATGAGCCTGTTGACCTCGCGCTATGCCCTGGGGGTCGGTCCGCTGCGCGAGGCGCTTTCGCAGCTGGTGGCCGAGCGGCTGGTGACGGTGGTCAATCAGAAAGGCTATCGGGTGGCGCCCATGTCGGAACAGGAGCTTCTCGATATCTTCGACGCGCGCGCCAACATGGAAGCCATGCTGGTGCGCCTCGCCATCGAGCGCGGCGGCGATGAGTGGGAGGCGGAGCTGCTGGCCCGCGCCCATCTGCTCAACAAGCTGGAGTCGTGCGAGGCAAGTGAGCGCTTACTCGATGAGTGGGACCAGCGCCACCAGGCGTTTCACACCGCCATCGTCGCCGGCTGCGGTTCGCAGTATCTGCTGCAAATGCGCGAGCGGCTCTTCGATCTGGCAGCCCGCTACCGTTTTATCTGGCTGCGCACCACCGTCCTGTCGGTGGAGATGCTGGAAGATAAGCATGTCCAGCATCAGACCCTGGTGGACGCTATTCTGGCGCGCGACGCCGAGCAGGCCAGCGCGCTGATGCGCGAGCACTTACTGACGCCGATCCCGATTATTCAGCAGGCGATGGCCGGCAAGCTGCAGCCGCAGGCAGTGTGAGCCAGGTGGAGGGTGGAGAGTGCGGGTGGGGCGGCAAAACCTTCGTCACGCTCCTCCACGCCGCACGGGCGTGGAGGAATCGTATCTGTAGATCAATCAGGCGCGCAGGCGAACCGGCTCGCTGAAATCGTCGGCCGGTTCCAGCTTCAGATTAAAGGTGGTCAGCAGCGCTGCGGCGCGCTCGTGAAACTCGCGCAGCGTTTTTTCCAGTCTGTCGCTCACTTCCGGGTCGTCAATGTCGACCGCCTGCCATGCCCCTTCTTTATTGAACAGGCCAAACTGGTAGCTATAGGTGAAACGTGACTCTTGTGCTTCCATTTCCATCCACCAGCCCCAGAATTCACGCTTCTCCGGTGCGGGCTTAACGTTGACGCAAACTGCCAGGCAATCGAAAAAGAAACGGTTGTCATGGCACTGCTCTTCGCGAATGTAAGGCCCTAGCGCCGTGAATTTCTTGATCAACTTACTTTTCAGGTGTCCACTCGGTAACGTCATTGCGATCTCCTTTAGTGATGCAACTGTTTTACCAAACCAATAGAATTTAGCAATAAATTAACCAAATCTATGGTTGATCCAGCGGGCGATCTGTCGCAATGCGTGATCAAAATTGCGATACACCGGGTTAAACGGGATCTCCAGCAGTTTGCCATCGGCAGATGACGAGGTGATTAACCGCGACTCCTCTTCGGGGCTGAACGGATCGTCCTTCCAGAAGCCGGAGAGCATCGGCGTCGGGCAACGGCGTCCCAGCAGTCCCTGGGTTTTTAACGAGTAGCGGTTGAGCTCCACGCGCAGCGCTTCATCGGACGCGTCATGCATGCCCAGCCGCGAGGCCAGCACGTCGAGGTACATCTCCGGCACGCGCCCCTGATGCAGAGGATCCACCAGCAGACCGTGGACCACCGGCCCCAGACAGGCTACGGCCTTCAGCCGCTGCGGCTCCAGGTAACCGAGACGCACCGCGATATTGGCGCCAAAACGGAAGCCGAAGGCGGCGACCCGGGTATGGTCGATCCATGGCACATTTTCCAGATGGCGCAGCGCGTGCTGATGCAGCAGGCTGGTGTCCTGATTCAGCGTCCATTTTGACGAGAAGCCGATGGAGGGCATATCAATGGTCAGCATGGCAATGCCGAGCGGTGAGAAGTAGTTCTCATACAGGTTGTAATAATCCGTCTGCAGCGAGTCCAGCCCCCCACACATCAGCACCGTCGGAAACGGCCCCTCGCCTTTCGGCATATGCAAAAAGCCGGTGATCGGCGAACCGCCAGGGATGGTGAACTCCAGCTCGCGCAGGGCGCCAGGCAGCCGCTGGGCGGCCTCTTCATACGCCCGGTTGGCTAAAGCCTGCGCCTGTTCCGCCAGCTCATCGCCTTTAATATGCGGATAAGCGGCAATGCTGTACAGGTTCGAAGCATGCAGCCAGTGGCGGCCGCTCAGCAAAGGATCGGCTTCCTGGCCGGCCTTTTGCTGCCACTGCATCGCCTCTTTCGCCCACTCAAAGATCCAGTTGCCGCCGCGATAGCCGATGACGGTATCGAACAGCTCGGGATCCGTTCGTTCGGCCTCGCTCATCACAATGCGCGCTTGCACATCAAGGATCTCCTGCGGGGTTACGCCGCGCCAGATCCACATTAAGCGATTGATCAGACGGTACCAGTGTTCGACGTGATTGCCGCTCAGCGCTGACTGCATCGCCTGGGGTTTTCCAGCAGAAAACCGGCGCACCAGCGTAGAGGTTTCGGGATGTTTGAAGCGAGGTTTAAACAGCGTTTCGCTGAGGTTAGCCTGTGACATGTGCAGTCTCCGTCGTAGTGCCACTCCGGATATTGTAACCTGCTATAGGATAAAAAAAACCACGCCCGGCAAGCCGGGCGTGGTAAATAGCACTGTCCTGAAGAATTAACGACCTGCGATAGGGGGTACAAACACCACGCCCATATCCCACGGCTGTTCAATCCAGGTATCCTGCGGAATATCAACCACGTAATCATCCACCAGCGGACGGCCTGCCGGTTTGGCGAAAATGGTGACGAAGTGCGCTTTGGGATACATTTCGCGGATCGCCACGGCGGTCCCGCCGGTATCCACCAGATCGTCGATAACGATAAAGCCTTCGCCATCGCCTTCCGCACGTTTCAGCACTTTCAGCTCGCGCTGGTTATCATGGTCGTAGCTGGAGATGCATACGGTATCAACATGACGAATGCCCAGTTCACGCGCCAGTAAGGCTCCCGGTACCAGTCCACCGCGGCTAACGGCAATAATGCCTTTCCATTGCTCAACCGGCAGCAGACGGCTGGCCAGTTTGCGGGCGTGAATCTGCAACATGTCCCAGGTGACGACGTATTTTTCGCTCATGTGAAGTGTCCCAGCCTGTGTAATACGGCTTAAATAATGTTCGAGGGGGAAAATGGTTGCGCGAGATTATAGAGATCTGACGCACTAAAAACCAGTGTTAAGCGGTTTGCGCAACGCTTTTTGCGTTGTTTACACTACCTGCGGCGGTGGAAAGTGGTATTCTCACCCCCATCGCGCAAGCCCGGGCTTGTTGTGTATTTTAACGCTAACCCTCGTCCTGCAACCGCTGTATGCAGGAGTCTGTAAGGAGACTTACCGTGTCTGAACTGTCTCAACTATCCCCGCAGCCGCTTTGGGATATTTTCGCCAAGATTTGCTCCATCCCGCACCCGTCCTATCACGAAGAACAGCTCGCCGAGCACATTATGGGTTGGGCAAAAGAAAAAGGCTTACACGCGGAACGCGACCAGGTTGGCAACATTCTGATTCGTAAAGGCGCGACTGCCGGTATGGAAAACCGTAAGCCGGTAGCGCTGCAGGCGCACCTCGATATGGTGCCGCAGAAAAATAACGACACCGTCCACGACTTCGCCAAAGATCCGATCCAGCCGTACATTGACGGCGAATGGGTGAAAGCGCGCGGCACCACGCTGGGCGCGGACAACGGTATCGGGATGGCGTCCGCACTGGCGGTACTGGCCGACGACAGCGTCGCTCACGGCCCGCTTGAAGTGCTGCTGACCATGACCGAAGAAGCCGGTATGGACGGCGCCTTCGGTCTGCAGGCCAACTGGCTGCAGGCCGATATCCTGATCAACACCGACTCCGAAGAAGAAGGCGAAATCTATATGGGTTGCGCCGGCGGGATCGATTTCACCTCAAACCTGGCGCTGACCCGCGAAGCGATTCCGGCCGGTTTCCAGAGCTTTAAAGTGACCTTAAAAGGGCTGAAGGGCGGCCACTCCGGCGGTGACATCCATCTCGGTCTGGGTAACGCCAACAAGCTGCTGTCGCGCTTCCTTGCCGGTCATGCCGATGAGCTGGATCTGCGTCTGGTCGATTTCAACGGCGGTACGTTGCGCAACGCCATCCCGCGCGAAGCATACGCTACTGTCGCCGTCGCCGCGGATAAAGCCGATGCGCTGAAAGCGCTGGTGAATACTTACCAGGCGCTGCTGCAAAACGAGCTGGCGGCCAAAGAGAAGAACCTGGCGGTGCTCCTGGAAGCGGTAGAGAACGACAAAGCGGCGCTGACTCAGGCCTCCCGCGACGGTTTCATCCGCCTGCTGAACGCCACGCCGAACGGGGTTATCCGCAACTCTGACGTGGCGAAAGGCGTAGTGGAAACTTCGCTGAACGTCGGCGTCGTCACCATGACCGATGACAACGTGCAGATCCACTGCCTGATCCGCTCGCTGATCGACAGCGGCAAAGACTATGTGGTCAGCATGCTGGAATCTCTGGGTAAACTGGCGGGGGCGAAAACCGAAGCCAAAGGCGCTTACCCTGGCTGGCAGCCGGACGCCAACTCGCCGGTGATGCACCTGGTGCGCGAGACTTACCAGCGTCTGTTCAACAAGACGCCGAACATCCAGATCATCCACGCCGGTCTGGAATGCGGCCTGTTCAAAAAACCGTATCCGGAGATGGACATGGTCTCCATCGGGCCAACCATTACCGGTCCGCACTCCCCGGATGAGCAGGTCCATATCGAGAGCGTCGGCCAGTACTGGACGCTGCTGACCGAGCTGCTGAAAGCCATTCCGGCTAAATAAGCCCCACCACCGGCGGCAGCCCGCCGCCGGTTTCTCCCCCTCACCTTAGCGTCCCGCGCTTTCCATCCGGTAGTTAATAAACCACTCCCCGCGCGCCGCCACCCGCTGCTCAGCCACCACCTTAAAGCCATGGGCCGTAAAACAGGGTCTCGCGGTAATGCTGGCGTCCACCGTCAGGATTTGCGCAGGATACTGAGCGCAGAGCGCCTCGATAAGCGCGCCGCCGATACCCTGCCGGCCGTGATCCGGCGAGACAAAGAGCAAATCGATATGCGTCCCGATGGCGGTGATAAAGCCAACCGGTTGACTCTCTATCTCCGCCACCAGCCCGTTTGCATCAGCCAGCTTTTGCCGCCAGCGCGTCTCATCCACCTGCGCCCAGGCCGCAATCTGTGCCGGAGTATAGTCCCGGCTGGCCGTTTCCCGCACCGCGCGCAGGAATATCCGACAGAGCAGTGGTAAATCGTTGTCGCGGTAAGGACGAATGTGCATGGTTAAATCCCTAATAAAAGCTGCCTTTCCAGCTGCGGATCGAGGAGCGTCACGTGGAGCCCAACCAGGCGCACGCCACGTCCGCCGCGGCGCTCATCCCAGGCCTTGTGCGCGGTGGCAATCAGATCCGCTTTGTTCAGCTGCGGCCAGACGTGCTCCTGGGTGGTCAGCTGGAAGTCATTGAATTTCAGTTTAATACCCTGACGGGCGATCAGCAGGTCCGGTTTGACCTTCGCCAGCCGGCGCTCCAGTTCGGGATAGAGATTTTCGATAATCGCTTCGCACTCTGACCATTCATGGATATCTTCCGCTAACGTCCGCTCTACCCCCACTGACTTGCGCTGCCGGTCGTTATGGATTTCCTGCTCATCAATCCCGTGGCTGCGCTCCCACAAAATACGGCCGAATTTACCGAAGCGCTTAAGCAGCATGGCCAGATCGCTGTTCTGTACATCGCCACAGGTACGCAGGCCCATATTTTCCAGCTTCGCCGCCGATACCTTCCCGACGCCGGGTATTTTCGCCAGCGGCAGCGCCCGTACAAACTCAGCCACCTGATGGGGAGCGATAACGAACTGGCCGTTGGGTTTATTCATGTCGGAGGCGATTTTGGCAAGAAACTTTACCGGCGCTACCCCCGCCGAGGCGGTGAGGCGCAGCTCCCGTTCGATGGTTTCGCGGATCTCCTGGGCGATCAGGGTGGCCGACCCGTGACAATGCACGCTGTCGCTGACGTCAAGATAGGCTTCATCCAGCGACAGCGGCTCAATGCGCGAGGTATAGCGGGAGAAAATTTCGCGGATATGGTTCGAGGCTTCTTTGTAGGCATCAAAGCGGCCGGGAAGCAGCGTGAGATGCGGGCACAGCTTGAGCGCCGTCGCCGTCGGCATGGCGCTGCGCACGCCAAACTTACGCGCAGGATAGTTCGCGGTACTAATCACCCCACGCTGTACCCGACTGCCGCCTATCGCGAGAGGTATATCGCGCAACGCCGGGTTGTCGCGCATCTCCACCGCCGCAAAGAAACAGTCCATATCGACATGGATAATTTTACGCATCGTCAGACTCAACACTGTATACCCATACAGCATAGCAAAACTCGCTGCGAATTTTATGCTTTTTTTATTTCATCGCCCAGAAAAGCGGTTAAAACATAAAACTGCAATAAATTATGTTTATTTTCATAAAGTTAACCGATAAATCTGGAAGATATAATCATGAAGAAAATACTTACCGCACTTTGCCTGCTGGCCTCCGCCGGCGCCTGGGCCGCCCCGCAGCTGATTGCCCATCGCGGCGGCACCGGCGATGCGCCAGAAAATACCCTGCCGGCCATTAAGCTGGCGCTGGAGAATAACGCCGAGGCGATCTGGGTCACGGTGCAGTTAAGCCACGACGGCGTGCCGGTGCTCTACCGGTCAAGCGATCTTTCCGCATTAACCAATAGCGAGGGCAACGTTTCCAGTTTGACCGCCGCCGAGCTGGCGAAAGTCGATGCCGGCTGGAAATGGGGTGATGACAGCCACCCCTGGCGCGGCAGGCAGGCCACCATTCCCACGCTGCAAGCCGTTTTGCAGCAATGGCCGCACACGTTCTTCTACATCGACATTAAATCTCCGGATGCCGACCCGACCGTGATGGGCGAGCGCCTGCTTGCGGTGTTAAAAGCTACGCACAGCCTCGATCGCGTGCGGGTCTATTCCACCGAAGACCGCTATATCGCCGCGCTGCCGCCGGCTATTCCCCGCTTCGTCACCCGCAGCGAAACCCGCACCAGACTTGCCAGCATTTCGCTCAGCCATCAGTGCCAGCCTGCCAGCCAGCGCGAAGGCGACCAGTGGTATGGGCTGGAGCTGAAGCGCAAGGTAGAGGTGGTGGAGAAATTCACCCTTGGGGTAGGGGTCTCCCCGGCGACGCTCACCTGGGATAAAGAGGCGATGGATTGCTTCCGCTCGCAGGGTAAAGCGCACATTATCTTCTTCGGCATCAACAGTGCGGAAGATTACCGCACGGCGAAAGAGCTGGGCGCTGACGGCGTGATGGTGGATTCCCCGGCGCAGGCGAAAAGCTGGCAGTAAGGGAGTCAATGGCTAAAAAAGGCCGCGAAAGCGGCCTCACGTTGCTGGCATGTTGTTGCCGGGTGGCGGCTACGCCTTACCCGGCCTACCCTTCCAGGACTGGCTGTTAACTCACCGCCGGGCCTGGGGCAGTTGAAACTACCGGTGCTGGCCGGAGCCCGGAGGCGGCGGCGACTGGCCGCCCCCGGTGCGCTCCCTGCGCCATGAGTGGCATCACGCAAAAGAAATATCGGGAGCGCAATCTGCCCGGAAACCTCACAGATTACAAAATGCGCCGCTGCTGGCGCTGCGCCTCGCGGGCGAGACGTTTCTTACGCGCGTCGCAAGGCTCAGGACAGTCGCAGACTTTCTCCAGTCCCAGCGAGGAGATCCCGCCGCAGCTGCCCTGAATGCTCTTGCGCTTCACCAGGTAGCCCAGCGACATCCCGAGGATCACCAGCGCAAAAATCACAAAGGTTGCGACAAACACCGTCAGCATCGTCAGCCTCCAAAGTCGTCGAGCAGAATATTCTCGTCCTCGACGCCCAGATCCTTCAGCATCTTAATCACTGCGGCATTCATTACCGGCGGCCCGCACATGTAGAACTCGCAGTCTTCCGGCGCCGGATGATCGCGCAGATAGTTCTCGTACAGAACGTTATGGATAAAGCCGGTATGCCCCGTCCAGTTATCTTCCGGCAGCGGATCAGAGAGCGCAACGTGGAAGGTAAAGTTCGGGTTATCCCGCGCCAGCTGTTCAAACTCATCATCGTAGAACATCTCGCGCAGCGAGCGCGCTCCGTACCAGAAGCTGATTTTACGTGTGCTGTGCAGGCGCTTGAGCTGGTCGAAAATATGCGAACGCATCGGCGCCATCCCGGCGCCGCCGCCGATAAACACCATCTCGGCGTCGGTCTCTTTGGCAAAGAACTCGCCGAACGGCCCCGAAATCGTCACCTTATCGCCCGGCTTCAGCGACCAGATATAGGACGACATGATCCCCGGCGGGGCATCCGGCACCTTCGGCGGCGGCGTCGCAATGCGCACGTTGAGCATAATGATGCCCTTCTCTTCCGGATAGTTAGCCATCGAGTAGGCGCGCAGGGTCGGCTCTTTCACCTCAGAGACGTAGCGGAACAGATTGAACTTGTCCCAGTCCGAGCGGTATTCATCCGGGACATCGAAGTCAGCATAGGCCACTTTATGCGGTGGGCATTCGATCTGAATATAGCCCCCGGCGCGGAACGGCACCACCTCCCCCTCGGGGATCCGCAGCTTGAGCTCTTTAATGAAAGTGGCTTTGTTATCATTGGAGATAACTTCGCATTCCCATTTTTTGACGCCGAAGATTTCTTCCGGTAGCTCAATCTTCATGTTTTGCTTCACCGCGACCTGGCAGGCCAGACGGCAGCCGGCTTTGGCTTCGCGTTTGGTAATATGCGAAAGCTCGGTCGGCAGGATATCGCCGCCACCCTCTTTGATAGTCACCCGACACTGGCCGCAGGAGCCGCCGCCGCCGCAGGCGGAGGAGACAAAAATCCCGTTGCTGGACAGCGTGTTCAGCAGCTTATCCCCCGCCGGGGTACGGATCTGCTTATCCGCTTCGTTATTGATCTCAATAACCACGTCGCCCGCGTTCACCAGCTTTGAGCGCGCTGCCAGGATAAGCCCCGACAGCACCAGCACAATCAGCGTGAACATCACGACGCCAAGAATAATTTCCATACTTATTCGCCCTTATAGCTGCACGCCGGAGAAGGACATAAAGCCCAGCGCCATCAACCCGGTAGTGATAAAGGTGATCCCTAACCCGCGCAAACCGGCAGGCACGTTGGCGTACTTCATCTTTTCGCGGATCCCCGCCATCGCCACGATCGCCAGCATCCAGCCGATGCCGGAGCCAAAGCCGTAAACGATGGATTCCGGGAAGTTGTAATCACGCTGCACCATGAACGACACACCGCCGAAAATCGCGCAGTTAACCGCAATCAGCGGCAGGAAGATCCCCAGCGCGTTGTATAGCGCCGGGAAGTACTTATCGAGGATCATCTCGAGGATCTGCACCAGCGCGGCGATCACCCCGATAAAGGTGATGAAGTTCAGGAAGCTGAGGTCTACCCCCTCCACCAGCGCGCCGTCGCGCAGCACCAGGTTATACACCAGGTTGTTGATCGGTACGGCAAGACCCAGCACCACCGTCACCGCAACGCCGAGGCCGAAGGCGGTGGAGACCTTTTTCGACACCGCGAGGAAGGTACACATCCCGAGGAAAAAGGCCAGCGCCATGTTCTCAACAAACACCGCGCGGACAAACAGGCTAATGTAATGAGCCATCATCGATTACTCCTTTTCCTGCTGTTCAGGCTTCCAGCTACGCAGGGCCCAAATCAGTAAACCGATAATGAAGAACGCGCTCGGCGCCAGCAGGAACAGGCCGTTCGGCTGATACCAGCCGCCGTTCTGCACCGTCTCCAGCACCGTGATACCGAACAGCTTGCCGCTGCCGATAAGCTCGCGCAGGAAGCCGACGATAATCAGGATCGCGCCGTAGCCGAGACCGTTGCCGATACCGTCCATAAAGCTGGCCAGCGGCGGCGACTTCATGGCGTAAGCTTCAGCGCGCCCCATCACGATGCAGTTGGTGATGATAAGCCCGACGAATACCGACAGCTGCTTGGAAGTCTCATAGGCGAAAGCCCGCAGTAGCTGATCCACCACGATAACCAGCGAGGCGATGATCGCCATCTGCACGATGATGCGCACGCTGTTGGGAATGTGGTGGCGGATCATCGAGATAAACATGCTGGAGAACGCCGTCACCAGGGTCACCGCAATGGTCATCACGAAGGCGGTTTCCAGCTTAGTGGTGACCGCCAACGCGGAGCAGACGCCCAGTACCTGCAGGGCGATGGGGTTATTGGCGATGAGCGGCCCCACCAGCACGCGCTTCACCTCTTTCATCTCGCTCTGTTCAGCCATTGTTCAGCCCTCCTTCACGCACCTTTTTCAGGAACGGACCAAAGCCCAGTTCACCCATCCAGAAATCAAAGCTGTGCTGTACGCCATTTGACGTCAGCGTGGCGCCCGATAAGCCATCAACCGCATGCAGGTCACCAGCGCGCGCGCCGCCTTTGACCACTCTCAGCGCCGGCATGCCGTTGTCATCCAGCACCTGCTTGCCGACAAACTGCTGGCGCCAGTTCGGGTTCTCCACTTCGCCGCCCAGCCCCGGGGTCTCCCCCTGGTCATAGTAGGTAATGCCTTTCACCGTGCGGCCATCGACGTCCAGCGCCACGAAGGCGTACATCATCGACCACAGGCCATTGCCATAAATGGGCAACACCACCTGCTCAATCTTCTGCTGCGCGTCGCGCACCAGGTAGATTTCCGCCAGATTGCTGCGGCGTTTAATCCCCGCCGGATCCTGGCTGGCATCCAGCGCCATACTCTGCTGCGGATCCTTCAGCGCCTGGGCCTGATTGAATTTTGCCGGGTCTTTCTCCAGCAGCTCGCCTGTCGCCAGATTCACCAGTCGCGGCGAAATGCGCGCCGCGAAGGTGTCGGCGACCGCATCAGCATCCATGCCGGGCTGCATCAGGCCGGACACCGCCAGGATATTACGCTGCTTATCCAACGCCCGCTGCGCCTGCTGGCGGGATTTCAGCCCCACGGCCGAGCCCGCTACCACGATGGAGCAGACCAGACAAAGCACCAGCACCACCAGCAGCGTTTTGCCGATGCTATCGTTACTTTTCTTCTCAGCCACGCGACTTCCTCCGCTTAATATTGGCCTGCACCACCAGGTAATCGAACAGCGGTGCGAAGAGGTTGGCGAAGAGGATCGCCAGCATCATCCCTTCCGGATAAGCCGGGTTCACCACGCGGATCAGCACGCACATCACGCCGATCAGCACGCCGTAACTCCATTTTCCTTTATCGGTAAACGAGGCGGATACCGGGTCCGTCGCCATAAACATCATGCCGAAGGCGAAGCCGCCGAGTACCAGATGCCAGTACCATGGCATAGCGAACATCGGGTTGGTGTCGGAGCCGATAACGTTAAACAGGGTAGCGGTGGCGACCATGCCGATCATCACCCCGGCGACGATGCGCCAGGACGCGACGCGGCCAAAGAGGATGATCGCGCCGCCGATCAGGATCATTAGCGTGGAGACTTCGCCAATCGAGCCCGGAATATTGCCGAGGAAGGCGTCCATCCAGCTCACCGGGATGCCGGTAGCGACGTTAACCAGCGCTTCACCGCCGCCGCTGGCCCACTGGGAGAGCGGCGTAGCGCCGGAAAAACCGTCCGCCGCCGTCCACACCAGGTCGCCGGAGATTTGCGCCGGATAGGCGAAGAACAGGAACGCGCGCCCTGCCAGCGCCGGGTTGAGGAAGTTGCGCCCGGTACCGCCGAAAATCTCTTTAGCGATCACCACCCCGAAGGAGATCCCCAGCGCCGCCTGCCACAGCGGCAGCGTGGGCGGGACGATCAGCGCGAACAGAATCGAGGTGACAAAGAAGCCTTCGTTGATTTCATGCTTGCGCACGATAGCGAACAGCACTTCCCAGAAGCCGCCGACGATAAAGACGGTGATATAGATCGGCAGGAAAAAGACCGCCCCCAGGGTCATCATGCTCAGCCAGCCGGCGTCGGCGCTGAAGCTCACCCCTAACCACTGGGCGACGCTATAGTGCCAGTTGTTGGCGATCGCCTGCTGCAGTTGTTCGGCGCCGTAAAGCTTATGCAGCGCCGGTATGGTCTGCAGCCCGACGTTATACATCCCCCAGAACATCGCCGGAAAGACGGCAAACCACACGAGGATCATCAACCGCTTGAGGTCGATGGCGTCGCGCACATGCGCCGCGCCGCGGGTGACCTGGCCTGGTGTGTAGAAGATGGTCGCCGCCGCTTCATACAGCGGGTAATATTTTTCCAGCTTGCCGCCGTGCGTGAAATGCGGCTCAATTTTTTCAATCAGATGCTTTAAGCCCATCTCTTATCCTTCCTGCTCAATCCGGGTTAATACGCTGCGCAGCGCAGGGCCATATTCATACTTACCGGGGCAGACGTAGGTGCACAGCGCCAGATCTTCTTCATCCAGCTCCAGACAGCCCAGCGCCTGAGCGCTGTCAGTATCCCCGGCCAGCAGATCGCGCAGCAGTATGGTCGGCAGGATATCCAGCGGCATCACCCGCTCGTAGTTGCCGATCGGCACCATCGCCCGCTCGCCGCCGTGGGTATCGGTAGAGAAATGAAAGCGCTTGCGCCTGAAGAAATGGCCCAGCGTGGTGCGGGTAATCGAGAATTTCTCTTTGCCCGGCATCACCCAGCCGAAGAGCTCTTTTTCCCGCCCTTCTTTAACCACGCTCACCTGCAGATGGAAGCGCCCGAGGAAGGCGTGGGGGCCATGGGCGCGGGTGCCGCTGAGCACCGAGCCGGAAATGACCCGGTTTTCCCCCTCCTGCAACTCGCCTGCCAGCAGATCGTCCAGGCTGGCGCCCAGCGTCGTCTTGACCAGTCGCGGCGATATCACCTGCGGGCCGCCGAGCGCGATCACCCGTTCGCAGTAGAGCTCCCCGTCGAGGAAAAGCTTACCAATGGCGATCGCGTCCTGATAATTGAGGTGCCAGACCTGCTTATTCAGGCTCACCGGCTCGAGGAAATGAATATGCGTTCCCGGCAGCCCCGCCGGGTGCGGCCCGCTGAACTGGTTAAAACTGACCTGGCCGACAGGATGACCGCCGAGCTTGCCGCCGCTGGGCTGGCAGACGTGGACTTTCCCGTCGGTCAGACGCGTAAGCACGGTAAGGCCAGCGTCGAAAGCGGCCCGTTCGGCCAGAATAATCGGCTGCGGCTCCGCCGCCAGCGGATTGGTATCCATGGCGTTGACAAAGATGGCGGCCGGCACGCTGCCCGGGAGCGGCGTTTTACTGAATGGCCGTGTGCGCAGCGCGGTCCACTGGCCCGACGCCAGCAGCTGCTGCTGCACGGTGTCGCGCGGCAGTTCAGCCAGCGCGTCCGCGGCGTAACGCGTAAACGCCACCGCGTCATTGCCCTCGATATCAATCACCACCGACTGCAACACGCGCCGTTCACCGCGGTGGATCGCGCTGACGACCCCGCTCGCCGGGGCGGTAAAGCAGACGCCGGGGTTCTTTTTATCTTCGAACAGGATCTGACCTTTTTTGACCCGATCGCCTTCTTTGACCGCCATGGCGGGACGCATGCCGACGTACTCTTCGCCGAGTAGCGCGACGCGCTTCACCGCTGGCGCGGGAGAAATCTGCTGTAATGGCATGCCAGCTATGGGCAAATCCAGCCCTTTTGTGATTTTAATCATATCGTTAGCAGGTATCCGTAACCTCAACCCCGACGCAGGCCGGGGCCAGCTTATTGACAGAATGGCAGAGAAGAAAGGGCGAAACGGCGCCAGATGCGCTCAGGACGGAAGAGAAGCATCCTTTCTTACTCTGGTGATGAACCGGCGCAAGTGTAACATTTCGTGAGCGTCGGCTGTAGCGCGAGAGGCAATAAGTGCTTCTAAAATGCGAGCTATTGCGCAAAGTTCTCACTGTGTTTTCGTCGCTGGCGGGGTATAAAGTGAGGCGGAATTGTAAACGCCGCCACGTCGCCCTTGCGAAAAAATGCCGTGATGCTAATGTGAGCGCTCTAAATCCAGAAAACTCTGATTTCGGGTCTCTCTTGCCGTCCTGGCAATGTGGCTATTTTGTTTTATCAAGGAACAAGCAGTATGCGCAAAATCGCATTATTTATTGCGATGCTTCTGCTGCCGTGCATGTCATTTGCCGGGCTGCTCAGCAGCAACAGCCCGACGACGCCGGTTAGCAAAGAATATAAGCAGCAATTAATGGGTTCACCGGTTTACATTGAGATCTTTAAAGAAGAGCGCATGCTCGACCTTTACGTCAAAATGGGTGAGACCTACCAGCTCCTCGACAGCTATCGGATCTGCAACTACTCCGGAGGCCTGGGCCCGAAACAGCGCCAGGGCGATTTCAAGAGTCCGGAAGGGTTCTATAACGTCACCCGCAGCCAGCTCAAACCCGACAGCCGCTTCTATAAAGCGATCAATATCGGCTTCCCGAACGCCTACGATCGCGCCCATGGTTATGAAGGGAAATACCTGATGATCCACGGCGACTGCGTCTCTGTCGGCTGCTACGCTATGACCGACAGCGGGATCGATGAGATCTTCCAGTTCGTGACCGGCGCCTTAGTCTTCGGTCAGCCAAGCGTGCAGGTGAGTATCTATCCGTTCCGCATGACCAACGCCAATATGGAACGCCACAAATACTCCTACTATGCGGATTTCTGGAAACAGCTGAAGCCTGGCTATGATTATTTCCAGCAAACCCACAAACCGCCGGTCGTATCAGTGACCGACGGCCGCTATGTGGTGAGCAAGCCGCTCAGCCACGAGGTTGTCCAGCCGCAGCTGGCCTCAAACTATACGCTCCCCGAGACAAAATAACGCCCACTCGCCTGGCATGATCTTATGCCAGGTCTCATTGGCCGTCAGCGGCTGCGTGGCGATAACCGTGACCACATCGTTGGGTGTGGTCTCGCGTTGAAAGTCGATCTCCACATCCTGGTCCAGCAGTTTTGCCACGCCGAACGGCGCCCGCCGGGTGATCCAGTGCAGGTTGGTCGAGCAGAACGCCATCACATAGCGTCCGTCCGACAGCAGCATGTTGAACACCCCTTTCTCACGCAGTTCCCCCGCCAGGGTGGCGATATACTTAAATACTCCCAGCATATTGCCCGGCGTACGCGGGTAGCGCTCGGTTAAGCGGTGCAGCAGCCAGCAGAAGGCCTTTTCACTGTCGGTTTCACCTACCGGGTGGAAATTGCCGGTTTTCAGCGATTTATAGCCTTTGAGCTGCCCGTTGTGCGCGTAGGTCCAGTTACGCCCCCACAGCTCGCGGGTGAACGGATGCGTATTCTCCAGGGCCACCATCCCGCGATTGGCCTGGCGGATATGCGCGACGACGGAACAGGACTTAATGGGGTAATCCTGGACCAGTTTCGCGATCGGCGACTGAAAGCTCGGCTGCGGATCTTTGAATGTGCGACAGCCTTTGCCTTCATAGAAGGTGATGCCCCAGCCGTCTTTATGCGGCCCCGTCCCGCCTCCGCGCTGTACCAGCCCGGTAAAGCTAAAACAGATATCTGTTGGCACATTGGCGCTCATCCCGAGCAGTTCGCACATAGATCACCTCACCATCACAAATCACGACGGCGCCGAAGCGAGGCCGCCGTCAACAGTACACACTCACCTGCCTGTTAGCCTTTCGCCATCTCTTTTTCGATCAGCATAATCAGGATATGGATCACTTTGATGTGGATCTCCTGAATGCGGTCGGCGTAGCCAAAGTGCGGCACGCGAATTTCCACATCGGCGCTACCGGCCATTTTACCGCCGTCCTTACCGGTCAGGGTGATCACTTTCATCCCCTGCGCCCGCGCGGCCTCAATGGCCTTGATTACGTTGCCGGAGTTGCCGGAGGTGGAGATGCCGAGCAGCACATCGCCCGCGCGGCCGACGGATTCAACGTAGCGGGAGAAGACATACTCATAGCCAAAATCATTGCTCACGCAGGAGAGATGGCTGACGTCGGAGATCGCAATGGCCGGATATCCCGGGCGGTTTTCGCGATAACGTCCGGTCAGTTCTTCCGCAAAATGCATCGCATCGCAATGGGAACCGCCGTTGCCGCAGGACAGCACTTTACCACCCGCCTTAAAGCTATCCGCCAGCAGGACAGCGGCACGCTGGATAGCATGGATATTGGCTTCGTCCTGCAGAAAGTTAGCCAGCGTTTCCGCGGCTTCGTTCAGTTCGTTACGAATAAGATCCTGGTACATGAGGATAATCCTTCAGTATGAGTGGAATAACCCTGGCAGTGTACCGGATAGCCGCCGAAGCGAGAAGCAGCAGGCTGCGTTATCCCCCGCCCTTTTGATTTTATGTGCCGCTTTTGCATACAACAATGTGAGCAAGGTTGTAATTATTTTGTAAACACATTGCTAAATAAAAAGGCATGCACTACAACCAATACATCACAAGTGGTCAGACCTCCTACAAGCACAGGGAGCATTTCTCTATGATGATTTTGAGTATTGTTGCAACCGTTGTTTTACTCGGTGCGCTCTTCTATCACCGGGTCAGCCTGCTGCTCAGCAGCGTGATCTTGCTCGCCTGGACCGCAGCGCTCGGCGCGGCCGGTCTGTGGAATATCTGGCTGCTGCTGCCGCTGGCGATCATTCTGTTGCCGTTTAACTTTGCGCCTATGCGTAAATCCATGATTTCCGCACCGGCGTTTCGCGCCTTCCGCAAGGTCATGCCGCCGATGTCGCGTACCGAAAAGGAAGCCATCGACGCCGGGACCACCTGGTGGGAGGGGGATCTGTTTCGCGGTAATCCTGACTGGCATAAGCTGCATAACTATCCGCAGCCGCGTCTGACCGCCGAAGAGCAAGCCTTCCTCGACGGCCCGGTGGAAGAAGCCTGCCGGATGGCCAACGACTTCGCCATCACCCACGAAATGGCCGATCTGCCGCCGGAGCTGTGGGCGTATCTGAAAGAACACCGCTTCTTCGCGATGATCATCAAGAAAGAGTATGGCGGGCTTGAATTCTCCGCTTATGCCCAGTCGCGGGTGCTGCAGAAGCTCTCTGGCGTCTCCGGCATTCTGGCGATCACCGTCGGCGTCCCGAACTCACTGGGCCCGGGCGAGCTGCTGCAGCATTACGGTACTGAAGAGCAGAAAAACCATTACCTGCCGCGTCTGGCGCGCGGGCTGGAGATCCCCTGCTTCGCACTCACCAGCCCGGAAGCGGGCTCCGACGCCGGCGCCATCCCGGATACCGGCGTGGTCTGCATGGGCGACTGGCAGGGCCAGCAGGTGCTGGGTATGCGCCTGACATGGAACAAACGCTACATTACGCTGGCGCCTATCGCCACCGTGCTGGGACTGGCCTTTAAACTTTCTGACCCGGATCGTCTGCTGGGCGGGGAAGAAGAGCTGGGCATCACCTGCGCGCTGATCCCGACCTCCACCCCGGGCGTGGAAATTGGCCGTCGCCACTTCCCGCTTAACGTCCCGTTCCAGAACGGCCCAACCCGCGGCAAAGATATCTTCGTGCCGATCGATTACATCATCGGTGGGCCGGGGATGGCCGGTCAGGGCTGGCGCATGCTGGTTGAATGTCTGTCGGTGGGCCGCGGTATTACACTGCCGTCCAACTCCACCGGCGGCCTGAAATCGGTGGCTATGGCGACCGGGGCTTACGCCCATATTCGCCGCCAGTTCAAAATCTCGATCGGTAAAATGGAAGGCATTGAAGAGGCGCTGGCGCGCATTGCCGGTAATGCTTATGTGATGGATGCTGCGGCCTCGCTGATTACCTACGGCATTATGCTCGGCGAGAAACCGGCGGTGCTCTCCGCGATCGTGAAATATCATTGCACCCACCGCGGCCAGCGCTCCATTATCGACGCAATGGATATTACCGGCGGGAAAGGCATTATGCTGGGCAAAGGCAACTTCCTCGCCCGGGCATATCAGGGCGCGCCTATCGCCATCACCGTGGAAGGTGCGAACATTCTGACCCGTAGCATGATGATCTTCGGTCAGGGTGCGATTCGCTGCCATCCGTACGTGCTGGAGGAGATGGCAGCCGCGCAGAACAACGACCTGAACGCCTATGACAAGCTGCTGTTCAAACATATCGGCCATGTCGGCAGTAACAAAGTACGGAGTTTCTGGTTGGGCCTGACCGGCGGACGCACCAGCAGCGCGCCGACCCGCGACGTCACCCGCCGCTACTATCAGCAAATGAACCGTCTGAGCGCTAACCTGGCGCTGCTGTCAGACGTCTCGATGGCGGTGCTGGGGGGCAGTCTCAAGCGTCGCGAACGTATCTCTGCGCGTCTGGGGGATGTGTTAAGCCAGCTGTACCTGGCCTCGGCGGTGCTGAAACGCTATGACGATGAAGGACGCAATGAAGCCGATCTGCCGCTGGTTCACTGGGGGGTGCAGGATGCGCTGCATCAGGCCGAGCAGGCCATCGACGATCTGCTGAAAAACTTCCCCAACCGTCTGGTGGCTGGCGCAATGCGCCTGGTCATCTTCCCGACCGGTCGTCATCATCATGCGCCGTCGGATAAGCTGGACCATAAAGTCGCTAAAATTCTGCAGGTGCCCAGCGCCACCCGCTCCCGCATCGGTCGCGGTCAGTACCTGACGCCGAGCGAGCATAACCCGGTCGGCCTGCTGGAAGAGGCGCTGCTGGAAGTGATGGCGGCCGATCCTATCCACCAGCGTATCTGCAAAGAGTTGGGTAAAAATCTGCCGTTCACCCGTCTCGACGAACTGGCCGCCCATGCCCTGGCGAAAGGCTTAATCAGTCAGGATGAAGCCGCCATTTTGACCCGAGCAGAGCACAGTCGCTTGCGCAGCATTAACGTTGACGACTTTGCGCCAGAGGAGCTGGCAACCCAGCCGGTAAAGCTGCCGGAAAAAGTTCGCAACGTTGAAGCCGCATAATAAAACAACAACCACATCACACGCCGGGCGGGGAATTTTCCCCGCCTTTTTTTCGTCTCTCCTTCCCCCGCCGTTCCTGTTAGTAGCATTTTTTTAACAAAATATTCCGCGGACCGCCGCGAGGCTGATAAGGTGTTACAGTTAACCTAACCCCCTCATGAGAATGGAGTTGACCATTGTGCCTGGCCTGAAAATTACGCTGTTGCAACAACCGCTGGTCTGGATGGACGGCCCTGCTAACCTGCGCCATTTTGATCGCCAACTGGAAGGGATTGTCGGGCGCGATATCATTGTTTTACCTGAGATGTTTACCACCGGCTTTGCGATGGAAGCGGCAAAACAGTCTTTACCCGAGGCCGAGGTGGTGGCGTGGATGCATGCCAGGGCGGCGCAAACCCAGGCGCTGATCGCCGGCAGCGCGGCGCTGCAAACTGAGCGCGGGGCCGTTAACCGCTTCCTGCTGGTCAAGCCTGACGGCACGGTCCATCATTATGATAAACGCCACCTGTTTCGTATGGCGGATGAACACCATCACTATGAGGCCGGAGACAAGCGCGTGGTCTTTGAATGGCGAGGATGGCGGATCCTGCCGCTGGTCTGTTATGACCTGCGCTTTCCGGTATGGTCGCGTAACCTTAACGACTATGATTTGGCGCTGTATGTGGCGAACTGGCCGGCGCCGCGCTCGCTGCACTGGCAGTCGCTGCTGGTCGCCCGCGCGATTGAGAACCAGGCCTACGTCGCCGGCTGTAACCGGGTCGGCACCGACGGCAACGGCCATCATTACCGCGGTGATAGCCGGATTATCAGTCCCCAGGGGGAGATTGTCGCCACCGCCGACCCGCATCAGGCCACTCGTCTTGACGCCGAACTGTCGCTGAGCGCCCTCCAGGAATATCGTGAAAAATTCCCCGCCTGGCGCGATGCCGATCCTTTTACTCTGGATTAATCCCCCTCCGCTTTCTTCCCCCTTCTGCGGGAAAAGAAAGCGGAATTTCCTCTTGCCGCACCCAGCAGAATATTTACAAGGCGCCCTTCATTTCTGTTCTACACTCATTAAACGGCCCACAACCAAACGGGCGGAGATCATTTTCAATTAACTTCTGTGTTGTAAATCATGACTTTTCTGTTGCCAGCTTGTTTTGGTGAACCCGGCTGAGCGTTGGCGTATGCATATTTTATGAGCGTAATAGAAAATGGATAATAATAATCTTCAGTTAATAGAAAAACGGCTGGTCACCCGCTTTCTCGATATGTTTATTCGGTTCGGGCTTATTCTGGCGCTGGCCTCATTCTGTTTTACCGTCTTTTCGCCCTTCGTCAATATGATGCTCTGGGCATTGATTCTGGCCGTGGCGCTCTATCCTTTACATCAATATTTTGCCGGACTTTTCGCCGGTAAACAGGGGCTGGCGTCGGTGGTGCTGGTGCTGTTAGGTATTTTACTGATTATTATCCCCACGGTGCTGATGATCACCTCGCTGGCGGAAAGCGCCAGCGCCATGATAGACAAGATGGGCAGCCAGAGCTTTACCATTCCCCCGCCCTCCTCGCGCATTGCCGCGTTACCGATCATTGGCGAACGGCTTAGCGCCCTGTGGATGAGAGCTTCCGTCGATCTGCCAGGATTGCTCAGTAATTACCGCTCGCAAATCGGCGACATTGCCAAACAGTTTCTCAGCATATTAGCCAGCATGGGCGGCGGGCTGATTGGCTTTATTATTTCGTTTATCGTCTCGGGAATTATGATGGCCTGGGGCGCAGCGGGCGCCATCAGCGCCCAGCGTATTGCCATCCGTATTACCGATGAAAATAAAGGCGTGACCCTCACCCGCCTGTGCACCAGCACCATCCGCGCGGTCGCCCAGGGCGTCATCGGGGTGGCATTGATCCAGGCGCTGCTGGTCGGCGTGATCATGCTGATGGCCAGCATCCCCGCCGTCGGGATCTTCTTTATACTTGCTCTGATCCTCGGCATTGCACAGGTGCCGGTGATCCTGGTGACGGCCCCGGCCATCGCGCTGATGTGGAGTCTCGGCACCCACAGTACCGGAATGGATATCTTCTACACTGTCCTGCTGATCGTCGCCGGTATGGCCGATAACGTCCTCAAACCACTGCTGCTGGGGCGCGGAGTCGATGCGCCAATGCCGGTAGTGCTGCTGGGCGCCCTCGGCGGAATGGCCTCTAACGGCATTCTCGGTATGTTTCTCGGCGCCACCCTGCTGGCCATCGGTTATCGGATCTTCATGACCTGGGTAAATGAAGGGCAACCCGCCCTGGCGCAGGATAAATAACCTCAAGGGAGCGTTACGCTCCCTTAATTCATTCCATAAACATTCGTACCGCGCACCAGACCAACAGCAGCGCCAGCAGCAGATTTAACCCTCTTCCATGGCGTTCGAACACCGGCTGAAACAGCTGACCGGTCAGCGCCCAGCAAAGATTGCCGGCAACGCCTATTACTGATAGCAACAGGCTTATCATCACCAGCCAGAATGGCTCGCGAGTCACCGGCAGAACAAAGGTCGACAGGGCCGTGATGCCGTACAGGATAATTTTTACATTCACAAACTGCAGCCCCAGGCTGGCCCAGAAGCTGACAGGCCGCTCCTCCTGCCCACCGCTGGCCGGGTCGCTGCGGGCAATATGCCAGGCCAGCCACAGGATATACCCCGCGCCGACCCAGCGTAGCAGGGAGGTTATCCCCTCATCCAGGGTAACGAGAGTGAACGTCAGCCCGGCACAAATCAGCATGATGATCACAAACCCCAGGCTCATGCCGGCCAGAACCCGCATGCTCCGTCGAAAGCCGTGCGCGGTGACGCTGCTCAGCGCCAGAATATTATTCGGCCCGGGCGTCAGAGCGGTGATCAGGGTGTAAGTTAAAAAGGCGCTAATCAGGGTAGGTGTCACGTGTTTTCTCCTCTTGACTGGCAGACAGTACCCGAAGCTGATAATTTAAAAAAATGAATGTTTTTTCATTCTGAATTCGAGAATGTCGATATAAAGAGGAAATATGGATCTGCGACGCTTTATCACCTTCAAAACGGTTGTCGAAGAAGGATCCTTTCTGCGCGCCTCGCAGAAACTGTGCTGCACCCAGTCCACCGTAACCTTTCATATCCAGCAGCTTGAGCAGGAGCTTGCCATCCCGCTGTTTGAGAAAATTGGCCGACGAATGTGTCTCACCGCCGCGGGTAAAAATGTCCTGCCGCACGTCTACGATCTGACCAAAGTGATGGCGTCGATTCGCCAGGCGGCGCGCCAGGACGATGAACCCGGCGGCGAACTTCGCGTCGCCACTGGTGAAACCCTGCTGGCGTACAAAATGCCGCCGGTGCTGCAGCGTTTTAAGCAACGCGCCCCGAAGGTCCGCCTGTCACTGCAGTCGCTCAATTGCTACAGCATCCGTGATGCGCTGCTCGCTGACGAAGTCGACCTGGGGGTGTTTTACCGGGTTGGCAACGATGATGCGCTCACCATGATGGAACTTGGCCCGCAGCCGCTGGCGCTGGTCGCGTCAGTCGATCAGGCGCCGGTCGACTTCCTGCGCCCGCGGCAGCATATCCCATTGAGCTTTATCATCAACGAACCCCAGTGCGTGTTCCGGCAGATTTTTGAAAGTACCCTGCGCCAGCGCGGCATTACCATGGAGAACACCATCGAACTGTGGAGTATTGAAAGCATCAAGCAGTGCGTGGCGGGCAATCTGGGGGTGAGTTTTCTGCCGCGCTTTGCGGTAGAGGAGGAACTCAAACGCGGGACGCTGGTCGAGCTGCCGTTCAGCGAGACGCCGCTGACGATCCATGCGCTCTGCGCCCATCACGCCGGGAAAGCAATCAGTCCGGCGATGCGGGTATTCATGCAGTGTATGCAGGAGGAACAAGAGGCGCGCTGAAATTCGGCGACGAAAACGACGAAAGCCTGAATCATTGCTGATTCAGGCTTTCTGAATAGTGGCGGAACGGACGGGACTCGAACCCGCGACCCCCTGCGTGACAGGCAGGTATTCTAACCGACTGAACTACCGCTCCGCGTTGTTGTTCCGTTGGGAACGAGGCGAATATTACGGATTCCCCTCTACCCCGTCAACGCTTTTTCTACCGTTTTGAATCGTTTGCTGCAAAAATCGCCCAACCGCCTACTTTTAATCCATTTTAGTGGTTATCAGGCACGCCACAGGCAGCTTCCGCCTTTCTTTTGTACCAGATCGAGGCGGGATTCATGGTTCACCAGCTCTTCATCAGAGGCATAAACCACCCGTAACTGACTGGCGGCGCGAACGACGCGCTGAATCCCCATCTCGCCTGCCTGCTGCTGGCTTTCGCCTTCCATAGAGAACGCCATCGACGTCTGGCCGCCGGTCATCATCAGATAGACATCGGCAAGGATCTGGGCATCGAGCAGTGCCCCGTGCAGCGTACGCTTGCTGTTGTCTATTTCGTAGCGCGAACATAGCGCATCCAGACTGTTGCGCTTGCCGGGAAACATTTTCCGCGCCAGCGCCAGACTGTCGGTGATTTTACAGAAGGTCTCGGTTTTTCCAATGCCGCGGTTCAGCTTACCGAACTCATAATCCATAAAACCGATATCGAACGAGGCGTTATGGATCACCAGCTCCGCGCCGCGGATGTAATCCATAAATTCATCGGCCACGTCGGCAAAGGTGGGTTTATCCAGCAGGAATTCGTCGGCGATCCCGTGCACGCCGAACGCCTCCGGATCCACCAGCCGATCGGGCTTGAGATAGACGTGGAAATTGTTACCGGTCAGGCGGCGGTTGATCACCTCCACGGCGCCGATCTCAATGATCTTGTGTCCTTCGTAGTGCGCCCCGATCTGGTTCATACCGGTGGTTTCGGTATCGAGAACAATCTGGCGCGTAATTGCAGTGCTCATCGCGGTCATTTATGTCAGACTTATCGTTTACAAATCGATTTCAATTACAGGAAGTCTACCAGAGATGCTCAAACAGGTAGAAATTTTCACCGACGGCTCTTGCCTGGGAAATCCAGGACCCGGCGGTTACGGCGCCATCATGCGCTACCGCCAGCACGAAAAAACCTTTAGCGCCGGCTACCGTCTGACCACCAATAACCGCATGGAACTGATGGCGGCGATCGTCGCCCTCGAAGCGTTAAAAGAGCATTGCGAGGTGGTGCTCAGCACCGACAGCCAGTATGTCCGCCAGGGGATCACCCAGTGGATCCACAACTGGAAAAAGCGCGGCTGGAAAACGGCAGAGAAAAAACCGGTAAAGAATGTCGACCTCTGGCAGAGGCTGGACGCCGCGCTTGGCCAGCATAAGATCAAATGGGAGTGGGTGAAGGGCCACGCCGGCCATCCAGAAAACGAACGCTGCGACGAGCTGGCCCGCGCGGCGGCCTCCCATCCCACTCAGGACGACATCGGCTACCAGCCTGAGAGCTAATTCTGCCCCTTGCGCCACTGCCGGGTGGCGCCGACTGCCGGCCGTAGCTGGGTTTTCGCTTTCCCTGACTTCATCGGATTAAGGGTGAGCGGAATAGTCCGTTTGCGGGCGACAATTAATTGCAAACAGCCCAGCGCTGGCAGATGGGTGCTCAGCAGTTTGCCGCCATGCCGCGACCAGGGTAAAACCTGATAACGCCCATAATGCAGCACTTCAAAGTTGAGCAGCGACAGCCAGTCCAGCTGGCGCATCAACGTAAACATACGGCTGTTGTACGGCGTGCCTTTGCGCAGCACCGGCACCAGTTTACGCAATCCCATCAGGCTCACCGGATTAAACCCGGTCAGGATCATCCAGCCATCATCGATCAGGACGCGATCGGCCTCCCGCAGCAGGCGATGCGGATCGCTGCACCACGGCAGGGTATGCGCCAGCAGGCAGGCGTCGACGGACTTTTCGGCAAAGGGCAAATGCAGCGGGTCGGCCCGGACCTGCATTGGGTTTCCCGCCAGCGAGACATTCACCTGGTGCGAGATGGCGCAAGCTTCGGTATTGATTTCCGCGCTCAGATTGCCAATCTTAAGCAGATGAAAGCCATATAATTTAGCCAGCCATGGCTTCATCTGCTGCTCCAGCGTTTCGCGATAGTATTCGCCCCACGGCATACTGGACCAATGCTCAGGCGCTGTCACTGTATGAGGTATCCTTGCCGGCTTCATTGCCACCTTCCGCTACGCTTTAGAGGTAATTTATGAATCTTATCAGTATTCCCGCGTTTCAGGACAACTACATCTGGGTTCTCACTGAGAATCACGGCCGCTGCATCATCGTTGACCCGGGCGAGGCCGCGCCGGTTCTGGCGGCAATCGAAGAAAACCAGTGGCAGCCCGAGGCCATTTTACTGACCCATCACCATCAGGATCACGTCGGCGGCGTAAAACAATTACGTGAAAAATTCCCCTCTCTGGTGGTTTACGGGCCGGCAGAAACCCAGGATAAGGGGGTTACTCAGGTAGTAGACGATGGCGATCGGCTGTCAATTCTCGGGGTCGATTTTTCCATTTTCTCCACGCCAGGTCACACATTAGGACATATCTGTTACTACAGCGAACCTTATCTGTTTTGCGGCGACACGATGTTCTCCGGCGGCTGCGGAAGGCTGTTCGAAGGCACTGCAGAGCAAATGTATCAATCATTTATGAAGATTAACGCCCTTCCTGAAGAAACCCTTATATGTTGCGCACATGAATATACGTTAGCGAATATGAAGTTTGCGTTGAGTATCCTGCCTGATGATAGGGACATAAACGATTACTATCATAAAGTTAATGAGTTACGTGCAAAAAAACAAAAGACACTACCCGTAATTCTGAAAAACGAGCGGCGTATAAATTTATTTTTACGGGTAAATGATATTGATTTAATTGACAAAATTAACAAAGAAACAAAATTGCAACACTCTGTGGCGCGATTTGCGTGGTTAAGGTCAAAGAAAGACGAATTCTGATATTTAATTCTTGTCATCGGCTAACTTCGCCGTTATCCTTGGTCGTCTTTTAAGCAACTATTGACACACACATGAAGGCACGAGCGATATTATTCGCCTCTGTCCTGCTGGTGGGGTGCCAGGCGTCTAAGCACGATGGCACCGTCGAACAGCGAGCACAGAGCCTTTCTGCGGCTGGTCAAGGGGAAGCAGGCAAGTTCACAAGTCAAGCGCGCTGGTTAGATGATGGAACCTTCTACGCGCAAGACCAGGATCTGTGGACTTCCATAGGCGACGAGCTAAAGATGGGAATACCGGATAACCCCCGGATTCGCGAGCAAAAACAGAAGTACTTAAGAAATAAGAGCTATCTCCACGATGTAACTTTACGGGCAGAGCCGTATATGTACTGGATAGCCGGGCAGGTTAAGAAACGTAACATGCCAATGGAACTGGTATTACTACCCATAGTGGAGAGCGCTTTTGACCCACACGCGACGTCTGGCGCCAATGCCGCAGGCATCTGGCAGATCATTCCGAGCACAGGGCGCAATTATGGTTTAAAACAGACCCGCAGTTACGATGCGCGTCGTGACGTTGTCGCATCGACTACCGCGGCGCTGGACATGATGCAACGTCTGAACAAAATGTTCGACGGCGACTGGTTGTTAACGGTTGCGGCATATAACAGCGGCGAAGGTCGGGTCATGAAGGCAGTGAAAGCGAACCGTTCGCGTGGCAAACCCACCGATTTCTGGTCGCTGTCTCTGCCGCATGAAACGAAAGTCTACGTACCGAAAATGCTGGCATTGAGCGACATCCTCAAAAACAGCAAACGTTACGGCGTGAAGTTGCCTACGGCTGATGAAAGCCGTGCGCTGGCGCGCGTTCGCCTCGACAGTCCGGTTGATATTTCTCAGCTCGCGGATATGGCCGGTATGCCGGTCAGCAAGCTGAAGACCTTCAACGCCGGCGTAAAGGGGTCAACGCTGGGCGCTAGCGGGCCAAAGTACGTCATGGTGCCGCAGAAACACGCAGCCCAGCTGCGTGAATCGCTGGCCTCCGGCGACATTGCCGCCGTACAGCCGACGCAGCTCGCGGATAATACGCCGCTGACCAGCCGAAGCTATAAGGTGCGTTCCGGCGATACCATTTCCGGGATTGCTTCCCGTCTCGGCGTCACGACCCGCGATCTGCAGCAGTGGAATAACCTGCGCGGCTCTGGATTGAAGGTTGGACAGAACCTGGTTATCGGCGCCGGCAGCAGCGCGCAGCGTCTGGCGAATAACAGCGATAGCATCACCTATCGCGTTCGCAAAGGTGATTCGCTGTCGAGCATCGCCAAACGTCATGGCGTTAATATTCGCGACGTCATGCGCTGGAACAGCGATACCGACAATCTGCGGCCTGGCGATCAGCTAACGCTGTTTGTGAAAAACAGCGATCGACCAGAGTCCTGATACGTCAGGGTTCGATAAAAAGGCACCGACTTCCCCCGGTGCCTTTTTTGTTGTCCGTATTAAACCGCTTTATGCGCTTCAAACATGATGGTATCGCTGGTAAAGGAACCATCCTGCTGTAACTCAAAGTAGGCTTTCACCTCCGCCGAGGCGCTCTGCTGGTATAAACGAATCGCCTCCACCAGCGGCTCAGGGGTACGCATCCGCGCCACCCACGAACTGAACTCCAGCGGCAGGCGATCGGTCAACAGCTGATTAATCACCAGCCCCGCCTCCGTCGCCAGCGTCAGCCACTCGCCGCAGGAATAATTACGCACGTGCGAGGTATCGCGCAAGGCTTCCACCGTCTGCAGCCAGACATCACGCACCACATGGCCCGGCGACATCACGTCCATCACGATCATCACCCCACCCGGCTTGAGGACACGTTTCACCTCGCGCAGCGCCTGGCCAACGTCATGCCAGTGATGAGCAGAATAGCGGCTGATAACGATATCAAAGCTGGCATCAGCGAACGGCAGCGTTTCGGCATACCCCTGCTGGGTCACGATATTGCTAAAACCTTTCTCCTTTGCCGCGGCGGCAACGACCTCCAGCATCTGGCTCGATAAATCATAGGCGGTCACCTCGGCAACCTGTCCCGCCGCGGTAAAGCTGGCGTGCCCTGCCCCGCAGCCCATATCCAGCACTTTCGCCTGAGGAAAATCAGCCAGTCGTTCCGCCAGCCGCTGCAGATCGCGACCAGAGGCGTGCACGGCGCTGGTCAGATAGGCGCTGGCCTGGGAGCCGAACTGCTTTTCGACGTTGTCATGGTGAGAGCGTGTTGTCATGTTGTCTTGTCCTTACGGTTTTTTGAGTAATAAAAGGCAGCACCATGCATGCGCAGGCCTGCCCCATGGCAGGCCTGACCAACCTTAAATTAATCAGGCTTGCCGGGACTGAATTCGACTAGTAGCGGGTTGTGGTCGGAGGCGCGGGTTACCAGCACGGAAGCATCGTGCACGCTTAACCCACGGTAGAACACAAAATCGAGCGGGCGACCAAACGCGCGGCGGCGCTGATCGTCCGGGAAACGAACTTCACGCAGCGACATCTCGCGTGCAAAGCGGTACAGGGCGTTCATCCGCGGGCGGCTCCAGGCATTGAAGTCGCCGGCCATGATCACCGGCCCGCTGTGATGGGCGATCTGATCGCCAATCGGCAGCAGCTGTTTGCTGTAGACGTCGACGCCAAGGCTGAAGTTAACGGCATGGATATTGACCACCATTAACAGCCGCGCATCGGGCAGCGGATAGACAGTCACTAATGCTGATTTAGGCAGACGCAAAATAGGTTCACGTTCGCGCAATGGGCAGCAATAGATAGGATGGGCGGAAGCCAGCGTCATCACGCCGGAAGGATGCTGCGGCAGCACCAGCGCAGGCACCTGATCGGCGGCCAGATAGTTGGTGGTCGCGAACCTGACCAGCTCCGGCGTCGTCTGCGCCTCCTGCAACAGGACTAAGTGCGCGTCTTTGCCAAAATTCTTAAGGACCGACTGCCACTCTGCGCGCTGCTGTTTGAAGATATTCCACACCAGCACGCGGATTTTCTCATCGCTGCTTAACGGCGTGCCGGCGGGATAAACCGGACTCACGCCCGCAAACGCCCCCGGAGGCAATATTCTCTCCGCAGGTTGTCCGGCGACATAGCGCATGGCGTAGGTGTTCTTTCGCAATTTGGGCATTAATCCTCGATAACAGAAACCAGCCCGACGACGACTGGTTATTCTGTTATAGGGATTTTCCCATACACTTTCAATGCAAATTGCGAGAAACCCTTAGCCTTCGGGAGAAAGCGCTGCCGAACGGCGTGGCAATTTATCTAAACGTCCGCTCAGGGCCACCAACAGCAAAGCGACCAGCACAATCACCGCGCCAATCCACGGCGTCTGCGCCAGACCGTACCGCTCGACCGTCTGTCCACCGACGATCGACCCCAGCGCGATGCCGACGTTGAAGGCGGCAATATTCAGGCCAGATGCGATGTCGACAGCCCCGGGGGTGTACTGCTCTGCTTTTTGCACCACGTACACCTGCAGGCCCGGCACGTTGCCGAAGGCGAAAACGCCCATCACCAGCACCGTTGCCAGCGCGGCATAGTGAATGCTGGCGGTCAGCTGGAACACCAGCAGCAGCACAACCAGCGCGGCGAAGATAAACTTCAGCGCGGAGACGGCGCCATGCCTATCGGCCAGTTTGCCGCCCCATACGTTGCCAATAGCCACCGAGACGCCATAGCCCAGCAGGATCCAGCTCACGGCTGACGGGCTGAAGCCGGCCAGCTCCTGCATCATCGGCGCAAGGAAGGTAAAGGCGGTAAACACGCCGCCATAGCCCAGCGCGGTAATGGCATAGATCATCAGCAGGCGCGGATGGGTTAAGACTTTCAGCTGATCGCGCAGGCTGGCGCTGGCGCGGCCCGGGATATTATTCGGCACCAGAATCAGACTGCTGATAAGCGCAATCACCCCCAGAATCGATACCGCGAGGAACGTTTCCCGCCAGCCAAAATGCTGACCGATGAAAGTCCCGAATGGCACCCCGGTTACCAGCGCGACCGTCAGGCCGCCGAACATAATGGCGATAGCCGAGGCTGCTTTCTCTTTTGCCACCAGGCTGGTGGCGATTGTCGAGCCAATAGAGAAGAACACGCCGTGTGCCAGACCGGTCAGCAGGCGCGCCAGGATCAGCGTTTCATAGCCCGGGGCCTGCCAGGCCAGCACATTACCCGCCGTAAACAGGACCATCAACGCCAGCAGCAGCTGTTTACGCGGCATACGCCCCGTTAACGCCGTCAGCACCGGAGCGCCGATCGCCACGCCCAGCGCGTAGATAGAAACCAGCAGGCCTGCCGACGGCAGCGAAATAGAGAGTTGTTGGGCAATCGTCGGGACCAGGCCGACAATCACGAATTCAGTGGTGCCAATTGCGAAGGCACCGATGGTTAAGGCAAATAGCGCCAGTGGCATAATTTACTCCGTAGCATCAGGATTAAGATGACACGTAGTATGAAGGGTTGTATAAATAACAAAAACTATCAAAGTATCAATAGAATTTTGCTACAGGTGCAATAATGAGAGCCACATCCGAGGAGATCGCCATCTTTGTGGCGGTAGTGGAAAGCGGGAGTTTCAGCCGGGCGGCCGAACAGCTTGGTCAGGCCAACTCTGCCGTCAGCCGGGCAGTCAAAAAGCTCGAGTCCAAGCTTGGTGTTAGCCTGCTCAATCGGACCACCCGTCAGCTCAGTCTGACAGAGGAAGGCGAGCGCTATTTTCGCCGGATGCAGGTGGTATTGCAGGAGATGGCGGCGGCAGAAAACGACCTGCTGGAAACGCGCACGACGCCGCGGGGCCTGCTGCGGGTGGATGCCGCGACGCCGGTGATGCTGCATTTTCTCATGCCGCTGGTGAAGCCATTTCGCGAGCGTTACCCGGAAATGACGCTGTCGCTCGTGTCGTCAGAAACATTTATTAATCTGATTGAACGAAAAGTGGATGTGGCTATTCGGGCCGGAACCTTAACCGATTCCAGCCTGCGCGCCCGACCGCTGTTCACCAGCTATCGGAAGATCGTCGCCTCGCCAGAGTATGTTTCGCGCTACGGCGTGCCGCAGCATCCGTCAGATCTTAAACAACATCAATGTCTGGGCTTCACTGAACCCGTCTCTCTGAACACCTGGCCGGTATCCTGTTGCGATGGTCAGTTGTTAGAGATTGAGGCGGCGGTATCATCGAACAGTGGGGAAACGCTCAAGCAACTGTGTCTGACCGGGAACGGTATTGCCTGCCTGTCGGATTATATGGTGGATAAAGAGATAGCCAGTGGGGAGTTTGTTGAACTACTGGCCGACAAACGTTTGCCGGTGGAGATGCCCTTCAGCGCGGTGTACTACAGCGATAGAGCCGTCAGCACACGTATCAGGGCGTTTATTGATTTTCTGAGCGAATACGTAAAACAGCTCCCGAAGGAGCTGTCGTAGTACCCTCTGATGGGCATACCGGAAGCAGGAGATTAATCCCACTGCGGCGCCAGACCTTCCGGGCTCACCAGCCGATCGTTGCAATCCAGTGCGGCGATCGCCTGGCGATCGTCATCATCCAGCTTCAGATCCAGCGCTTTCAGGTTGCTGGCCAGGTTCTCACGCTTCGTCGAGGATGGGATCACCGCGTACCCCTCGCCCATCGCCCATGCCAGGATAACCTGCGCCGGAGTCGCATTATGTTTCGCCGCGATACGGGCAATCACCTCATCTTTCAGCGCCTTACCGTAGGCCAGGGTCATGTAGGAGGTGATATGGATACCGTGCTCACGCGCCCAATCGACGACTTTACGGTTTTGCAAATACGGCGAAAGCTCAATCTGATTGGTAGCAATGTTTTCAGCGCCAACGGCGGCAATCGCACGCTCCATCAGTGGAATAGTGAAGTTGGAGATACCGATCTGACGGGTCAGGCCGAGCGCCTTCGCTTCCATCAGAGCAGCCATAAACTCTTCAACAGCCACCGCATCGTTCGGTGACGGCCAGTGGATCAGCGTCAGATCAACATAGTCAGTGCGTAGCTTCTGCAGGCTCTCTTGCAGGCTGGCGATCAGCTTGTCTTTGCTCAGGTTTTCGATCCAGATTTTGGTTGTGATGAACAGCTCATCACGCGGCACGCCGCTCTCAGCGAGAGCCTGACCCACCGCGGCTTCGTTGTCGTAGATTTGCGCGGTGTCGATAGTACGATAGCCCAGCTCCAGCGCGGTTTTTACGGATGCGATAACAACATCATCTTTCAGACGGAAGGTGCCAAGACCAAATGCAGGGATTGCCATGTTTTTCCTCGTTATTTGTTCATTTCGGTTAACGAGTGAAATTATGGCTGATGGTGTGGAGGGGAAAAAGAGCGATTAATGCAGAGGATTTTTGCTGATTTAGCAATAATCGGAAACAGATCAAACAAAAAAGCCCTGAGCAGATGCTCAGGGCTCTTAT
>NZ_JBMEZZ010000005.1:0-380417 GCF_048822415.1 Klebsiella sp. C360 | reverse complement strand
ATTTGTGTGAAGTGATTCACATCCGCCGTGTCGATGGAGGCGCATTATAGGGAGCCCGCCGGGAATGACAAGCGGAAAAATACAATTTTATTTCAACCGCTCATCTTTTATACGCAACGCTTATTTTTGCTGCTTTTTAATCGCCGCCGGCAGCTCGGCCAGGCTATTTAGCACCCAATCCGCGGCTTTTTCCGCTTCTTCAGTAACAGGCTTACCGGTACGCACCAGCACTTTAGTACCGACATCAGCGGCCGCTGCAGCCTGCATATCTTCCAGTTTGTCCCCTACCATATAGGAAGCGGCCATATCGATATGCAGATAATCGCGGGCGGAGATCAGCATCCCCGGATGCGGTTTACGGCAATCACAGGTCTGACGGTACTCCTCAACCGCACCCTGCGGGTGATGCGGGCAATAATAGATACCGTCCAGATCGACGCCACGGTCTGCCAGAGACCAGTCCATCCATTCGGTCAGCGTTTCAAACTGGGCTTCGGTAAATTTACCGCGAGCAATACCGGACTGGTTAGTGACCAGCACCAGCGCGTAGCCCATCTCTTTGAGCTCGCGCATTGCGTCAATGACGCCATCGATAAATTCAAAATTGTCGATTTCGTGGACGTAGCCATGATCGACATTAATGGTGCCGTCACGGTCGAGAAAAATTGCGGGTACTGACTTTGCCACCGGTTTGCTCCTGAAAAAGGCTAGTGCCGTTAGTATCGCATGTTTCCGCATGCAAGAAAGTGCTCATTATAAAGAGTCAGATTGATTTAGACGTCTGGATGCCTTAACATCCATTTCATTGCCAGGCATCGCCTGGATACGGCAGAAGAAAATGCCACGGCAAACGGCTAAACGATAATAAATAACTGATGATTAAACTTTCCAATATCACCAAAGTGTTCCAGCAGGGGAATCGCAGCATTCAGGCGCTGAACAATGTCAGCCTGCATGTCCCTGCCGGACAAATTTACGGCGTCATCGGTGCCTCAGGCGCCGGTAAAAGTACGCTGATTCGCTGCGTTAACCTGCTGGAGCGCCCGACCGAGGGCAGCGTACAGGTTGACGGTCAGGAACTGACTGCGCTGTCGGAAAAAGAGCTAACCCGCGCTCGCCGTCAGATTGGCATGATTTTCCAGCATTTTAACCTGCTGGCATCCCGCACCGTTTTCGGCAACGTGGCGTTACCCCTGGAGCTGGATAACACGCCACAGGCAGAAATCAAACGCCGTGTGACGGAGCTGCTGGATCTTGTCGGCCTGGGCGATAAGCACGACAGCTATCCGGCTAATCTCTCCGGCGGCCAGAAACAGCGTGTCGCCATTGCCCGCGCGCTGGCCAGTAACCCCAAGGTGCTGCTGTGCGATGAAGCCACCAGCGCTCTGGATCCGGCCACCACCCGTTCCATTCTCGAACTGCTGAAAGACATTAACCGTCGTCTGGGGCTGACCATCCTGCTGATCACCCACGAAATGGATGTGGTGAAACGCATCTGCGACTGCGTGGCGGTGATTAGCAACGGCCAGTTGATTGAACAGGACACGGTGAGCGAAGTCTTCTCCCATCCGAAGACGCCGCTGGCCCAGCAGTTTATTCAGTCGACGCTGCACCTGGATATTCCTGATGACTACCAGGCGCGCCTGAAACCTACCGCCACAGCGGATAGCGTACCGATGCTGCGCATGGAATTTACCGGCCACTCCGTCGATGCGCCGCTGCTTTCTGAAACCGCGCGTCGCTTCAACGTGAATAACAACATTATTAGCGCGCAGATGGATTATGCCGGCGGGGTGAAGTTCGGCATCATGCTGACCGAAATGCACGGTACACAGGAAGACACTCAGGCGGCTATCGCCTGGCTGCAGGAACATCATGTAAAAGTAGAGGTATTGGGTTATGTCTGAGGCAATGATGTGGCTGCTGTTGCGCGGCGTATGGGAAACGCTGGCAATGACCTTTGTCTCCGGCTTCTTCGGTTTTGTCCTTGGTCTGCCGGTGGGCGTGCTGCTGTACGTGACCCGTCCGGGGCAAATCGTCGCCAATGCTAAACTGTACCGGACGCTGTCGGCGCTGGTGAACATTTTCCGCTCCATCCCGTTCATTATCCTGCTGGTCTGGATGATCCCGTTTACCCGCGTGATCGTCGGCACCTCAATCGGCCTGCAGGCGGCGATCGTGCCGTTGACGGTGGGCGCCGCGCCGTTTATCGCTCGCATGGTGGAGAACGCCCTGCTGGAGATCCCGACCGGCCTTATCGAAGCCTCCCGGGCGATGGGCGCCACGCCGCTGCAGATCGTGCGTAAGGTTCTGCTGCCTGAAGCGCTGCCGGGTCTGGTCAACGCCGCCACCATCACCCTGATCACCCTGGTGGGCTATTCCGCCATGGGCGGCGCGGTGGGCGCCGGTGGTCTGGGGCAGATTGGTTACCAGTATGGCTATATCGGTTACAACGCCACCGTGATGAATACCGTACTGGTATTGCTGGTTATTCTGGTTTATTTAATTCAATTCTCTGGCGATCGCATCGTCCGGGCTGTGACTCATAAATAACGTTATTGGCAGACAACACTCATTCTTACAGGAAGGAAATAACATGGCCTTTAATTTCAAAACCTTTGCGGCAGTTGGTGCGTTAATCGGTTCTCTGGCGCTGGTGGGTTGCGGTCAGGATGAAAAAGATCCGAATCATATTAAAGTCGGCGTTATCGTCGGGGCGGAGCAGCAGGTCGCTGAAGTCGCGCAGAAAGTGGCAAAAGAGAAGTATGGCCTTGACGTTGAGCTGGTGACCTTCAACGATTACGTTCTGCCGAACGAAGCGCTGAGCAAAGGCGATATCGACGTCAACGCCTTCCAGCATAAACCGTATCTCGACCAGCAGATTAAAGACCGCGGCTACAAGCTGGTGGCTGTCGGCAACACCTTCGTCTACCCGATCGCGGGTTACTCGAAGAAAATCAAATCGCTGGACGAACTGCAGCCGGGCTCGCAGATCGCCGTCCCTAACGATCCGACCAACCTCGGTCGTTCTCTGCTGCTGCTGCAGCAGGTGGGCCTGATCAAACTGAAGGACGGCGTAGGCCTGCTGCCGACCTCGCTGGATATCGTCGAGAACCCGAAAAACCTGAAGATTGTTGAACTGGAAGCGCCGCAGCTGCCGCGTTCTCTTGACGACGCGCAGATCGCGCTGGCCGTTATCAACACCACTTACGCCAGCCAGATTGGCCTGACCCCGGCGAAAGACGGCATCTTTGTTGAAGGGAAAGAGTCGCCGTACGTGAACCTGATCGTGGCGCGTGAAGACAATAAAGATGCTGAGAATGTGAAAAAATTCGTTCAGGCTTACCAGAGCGATGAAGTTTACGAAGCAGCAAACAAGATCTTTAACGGCGGCGCAGTGAAAGGCTGGTAATCTTTTCTCACCGTAATATCATTCAGGACGGGCTTCACGCCCGTCTTGTCATTTATGCAAGCACCTGATTCAATAACGCCCTGTTTTTTATTCATTGAGGAAATACTATGCGTGCTTTACCGGTCTGTTTGTTAGCACTCATGTTAAGCGGTTGTTCCATGCTAAGCAGATCTCCCGTTGAACCTGTTCAAAGCACTGCAACTCCCCCGGTTAAATCGGAGCCGAGCAAACCACGCGCAACCCGTCCGGCACCGGTACGTATTTATACCGATGCGTCAGAGCTGGTAGGTAAACCATTCCGCGATCTGGGGGAAGTGTCTGGCGAGTCCTGCCAGGCCTCGAATCAGGATTCTCCGCCGAATATCCCTACCGCCCGCAAGCGCCTGCAGATTAATGCCGCACGTATGAAAGCCAATGCTGTCCTGCTGCACCGCTGCGAAGTGACCAGCGGCACCCCAGGCTGCTACCGTCAGGCGGTTTGTCTGGGCTCGGCGCTTAACGTCTCGGCGCAATGAGTGCATTTCAGTTCGCGCAGATAGGCGTGATCCGCTCGCCGTATAAAGAGAAGTTTGCCGTACCTCGCCAGCCGGGTCTGGTCAAGCACGGCGGCGGAGAACTCCATCTGATCGCGCCCTACAACCAGGCCGACGCCGTGCGTGGTCTGGAAAGCTTCAGCCATCTGTGGATCCTGTTTGTGTTTCATCAGACCATGGAAGGCGGCTGGCGTCCGACGGTGCGCCCTCCCCGTCTCGGGGGCAACGCGCGTATGGGCGTCTTCGCCACCCGCTCCACCTTTCGCCCCAATCCCATTGGCATGTCTCTGGTTGAGCTGAAGGGCGTCCGCTGTCAGAAAGAGCAGGTGATACTGGAACTCGGCAGCCTCGATCTCGTCGACGGTACGCCGGTGGTCGACATCAAACCCTATCTGCCGTTTGCCGAAGCGCTGCCCAACGCGCACGCCAGCTACGCGCAACAGGCGCCGCAGGCGGATCAGGTCGTCAGTTTTACCGCCGACGTCGAAACGCAGCTTTTGCATCTGGAGAAGCGTTATCCGCACCTGAAGGCGTTTATCCGAGAGGTGCTGGCGCAGGATCCGCGTCCGGCCTACCGTAAGGAGGAAGAGGCAGGCAAAAATTACGCCGTCTGGCTGCTGGATTTCAACGTCCGCTGGCGGGTGACTGCCTCCGGTTTTGAAGTCTTTGCCCTCGAAGCGCGCTAATTTTATTTTCCTCTCTTTTGGCATCTTTGCCACACTGGTAAACTAAACCACTTTTTTTGTTTCAGGCTGGGCAACCAGCCTGTTCCGCTCGTTTAACTGGAACCGTTACAACATGCGTACTAGCCAATATCTGCTCTCCACTCTGAAGGAGACACCTGCCGACGCCGAGGTAATCAGCCACCAGCTGATGCTGCGCGCCGGGATGATCCGCAAGCTGGCCTCCGGGTTATACACCTGGCTGCCGACCGGCGTGCGCGTCCTGAAAAAAGTCGAAAACATCGTGCGTGAAGAGATGAACAACGCCGGTGCGATCGAGGTGTTAATGCCGGTCGTTCAGCCATCTGAACTGTGGCAGGAGAGCGGTCGCTGGGAGCAGTACGGCCCGGAACTGCTGCGCATTGCCGATCGTGGCGATCGTCCGTTCGTCCTCGGTCCAACCCACGAAGAGGTCATCACCGATCTGATCCGCAACGAGCTGAACTCCTATAAGCAGCTGCCGCTGAACTTCTATCAGATCCAGACCAAATTCCGCGACGAAGTGCGCCCGCGTTTCGGTGTGATGCGCTCCCGCGAATTCCTGATGAAAGATGCGTACTCTTTCCATACTTCGCAGGAATCGCTGCAGGAAACCTACGATGCGATGTACGCCGCTTACAGCAAAATCTTCAGCCGTATGGGGCTGGATTTCCGTGCGGTACAGGCTGATACCGGCTCCATCGGCGGCAGCGCCTCTCATGAATTCCAGGTGCTGGCGCAGAGCGGCGAAGACGATGTGATCTTCTCCGACAGCTCCGACTACGCGGCAAACATCGAGTTTGCGGAAGCCGTTGCGCCGAAAACGCCGCGCGCGGACGCCACCCAGGAGTTGACCCTGGTCGACACGCCGAACGCCAAAACCATCGCCGAGCTGGTTGAGCAGTTCAACCTGCCGATCGAAAAAACCGTGAAAACCCTGCTGGTGAAAGCGGTTGAAGATAGCGCTTCCCCGCTGGTTGCCCTGCTGGTGCGCGGCGATCACGAGCTGAACGAAGTGAAAGCGGAAAAACTGCCGCAGGTCGCCAGCCCGCTGACCTTCGCCACCGAAGAAGAGATCCGCGCCCTGGTGAAAGCCGGTCCGGGCTCCCTGGGTCCGGTGAACCTGCCGGTGCCGGTGATTATCGACCGTACTGTGGCGGTGATGAGCGATTTCGCCGCCGGCGCCAACATCGACGGCAAACACTATTTCGGCATCAACTGGGACCGCGATGTCGCCACGCCGGAAGTCGCTGACATCCGTAACGTCGTTGCCGGCGATCCGAGCCCGGACGGCAAAGGTACCCTGCTTATCAAGCGCGGTATCGAAGTGGGTCATATCTTCCAGCTGGGGACGAAGTACTCCGAGGCGATGAAAGCCGCGGTCCAGGGCGAAGATGGCCGCAACCAGATCCTGACCATGGGTTGCTATGGTATCGGGGTCACTCGCGTAGTGGCGGCGGCGATTGAGCAGAACTTTGACGATCGCGGTATTGTCTGGCCGGATGCGATTGCGCCGTTCCAGGTGGCGATCCTGCCGATGAACATGCATAAATCTTACCGTGTGCAGGAGCTGGCGGAGAAACTGTACGCCGAGCTGAGCGCCCAGGGTATTGAAGTGCTGATGGACGATCGTAAAGAGCGTCCGGGCGTGATGTTCGCCGATATGGAGCTGATCGGTATCCCGCACACCATCGTGCTGGGCGATCGTAACCTCGACAACGACGATATCGAATACAAGTATCGTCGCAACGGTGAGAAGCAGCTGATCAAGACCGGGGATATTGTGGAATATCTGGTTAAAGCGATAAAAGGCTAATCACCCGATTCAGGGCCCTGAACGGATGTCAGGGCCTTTTTTTTACAAGGACTGTACCCATGACTGCACCTCTCCTCAGCAGCGGGCTGCTTACCTCCGCCCTGCTCCTGCTTACCGCCTGCACTGTAGACGTCGGCCGCAGCGTCCCTTCCGCATCCGCTACCGATGGCCGCTCACCGCCATGGGCTGTCACCCTCCAGCGTCAAAGCTCGATTGCCGGCAGCGGGCTGCGCGAAATCGCCGAAAACGACCTTCGTTCCGGCGACCTGCTCTTCTCCTCCAGCCTTGGCGTCACTTCGCTTGGGATCCGCGCCTTCAGCGCCTCTTCCGTGAGCCACGTCGCGCTGTATCTCGGCGAGGGTCAAATTGCGGAAGCTACCGGCGCCGGTGTGCAGGTGATATCGCTACAGCAAGCGATGGCGCACAGCGATAAACTCTTTGCCCTCAGAGTGCCCGATCTGACGCCGGACCAGGCGATGGCGATGAGAGGTTTTGCCTGGCAGGTCAAAGACAGCGGGTATAACTATCGCGGCATTATTCAGTTTATCCCTTATATGGTCACCAAACCGCTCTGCTCGCTCAACCCTTTCTCGCGTAACTTTCGCCAGCAGTGCGTAAGCGGCCTGGCCAAAGCGCAACTGGGCGATGGGGCCAGCCCCGACAAGAAAGCGTGGTTTTGCTCGGAGTTTGTCAGCGAGGCCTTTGTCAGAGCCGGGCATCCGCTGACCCTGGCGCAGGCGGCGTGGATCAGCCCTTCCGATCTGCTGCACATGCGGGAAGGAGATGTCGCCACCTTTAAACCCGAGACGCAGCTGCAGTATGTCGGGCATCTGAAACCAGGGGTTTATCTTCAGGCCGGTAAACTGGTGGGGTTGAGCAAACCGAAGGCCGGTGCGGAGTAAAAGAACGATTTGCCCTTTACCCCCCGTCATGAGGCTCATGCTTCGTGCGCTATGGTTGGTGGAAAAGGGGGGACGGTAAAACCGCAATGACCCAATTCCGCTGGCCGGCTACCGCTGAGACGTATCCCCTACCCGTTTCCCGGGCAGGAGCCGGACAATCAGTGTCCGCAGTCCTTCCCAGGAATAAATTTGCCAGCCTGATCCGTCATCAGCGTTTTCATCATTTCGCCGGTATCCGGGTTCGCCTCGAGGGTAAAGTGCCCCTCCACCACCAGCAGCACCGGACCTGAATCATTGCCGCGGGCAGCGGCATAATCCCGCTCAAGCTGGGCATTATTCGCCACCGCGATGCGTTTACCGGTCGCGCAATCAGTAAAGGTTGCCGCATCGGCCATATAGAAGTACATACCACGCATCGTCATCGGGGTAGTCGGCAGGCTGGCCTTCACCGGCTCCAGGGTATAGTTGAGGGGAGACTGAATGGGGCTCCCGTTGCGGTCGAGCATCTCCAGCTTGTCGCCCTTCGCGCGAAAGTACGATTTTTCGCCCTTGCTGTTGGTCAGTACCAGCTTATCCGCCGTACGCGCCCAGGTGCCGTAAGAGGCAAAGGAGGATGGTTCACGACGCGCGCCCTGGTAGTGCTCATTCATCACCCAGGTGCCGTCTTTTTCCAGGAACAGCGAGGTGTCGATGCCTTCGCAATCCGCGCAAGGCAGCACCCCGCGCCAGCTTTGCTGCATCGGCTTGAGCTCTTCCATCGCCGCCGGCTGGACCGTGTCAGTTTCGGCGCGATGGTTACAACCAAACAGCGCGAACAGCGAACAGGCCGCTATCACGGAGAATATGATTTTCTTCACTCTACTTTCCTTATGATCCATTCCACCCGTTCGCCGACGCCTTCACTGGCGAACTTTCCCACGCAGCGCCTTGACTGAGGACTTTTGCGCCTTGGAAGCAAGGCGTCGCTCTTTGGATGCCCGAGTCGGTCGCGTCTCCCGGCGACTTTTTTGCACTGCGGTCAATTCTTTGATAAGGGCCACCAGCCGGGCGATCGCCGCTTCGCGGTTCATCTCCTGACTGCGATATTCCTGAGCCTTAATGATAACCACACCGTCAGCAGAAATTAAATGGTGGCTGGCGGCGAGCAGGCGCTCTTTGTAAAACGCCGGCAGGCTCGAGGCTTTAATATCGAAGCGCAGATGGATCGCGGTCGACGCTTTGTTCACGTGCTGGCCCCCGGCCCCCTGGGCGCGAATACCTTCCAGCGTGATCTCGTTATCGGCAATGGCCACGCTGCGGCTGATAGTAATCATGCCGGCCCTTGCCAGGTGGTAAGCTGAATTTCCAGATTATTCTGAGCGTCGGACAACCAGATGCTCCCCTCCTGCAAAGTGGCCTGCAGCATCATCGTGCGGTCGGCAAAAGCGCTAAGCTGCGCCAGCTGGGCATCATCAAGATACCAGATAGTCAGCTTCGGGTATGCCGCAAGCTTGTTCTGATTCTGCTGCCACCAGATTTCAGCCGCCCGGCTGTTATAGGCAAACAACGCCACCGCCTGCGCCCGCGAGCAGGCTTTCTTGAGACGTTTCTCGTCCGGCAGCCCCAGCTCGATCCACAGATCAACCCCGAGATGATCGTTAAGCAGCCACAGCTCCGGCTCGTCGTCTGACGAGAGGCCGCGCGTAAACTGCAGCCGCTCATCGGCATATTTGATCCACGCCAGCAGGCGCAGCATCATGCGCTCCTGGGTTTCCGACGGGTGCTGCGCCAGCGTCAGGTTAGCATCCAGAAACTGGTTGCGATCCAGATCGGCTACATTCACCGCGGCTTTATATATCGTCGCTTTCAGCGCCATGAACAAACTCCTGAAAAAAATGGCGTACATTGTAGCGAAACTGGCGACAAAAGGCTGTCAGCAATCGCAGCAACCTGTTTCATCCTGCTGAAATTGCTTAAATGACTATGATATAGTTCCCTTGCTAAACAGAGTTTATCTTCGTAGGCTTAAACTTGCATCCCACGGTTGAGTCAGAACGCTGACAGGAGGGCATGTGGACCACTATTGTGAGTTAATACGCAAGCGGTATGCGGAAATAGCCAGCGGAGACTTAGGGTATATCCCGGATGCGCTGGGTTGCGTGTTGAAAGTATTGAATGAGATTGCGGCGGATGAGGCCCTTTCGGAGTCAGTCAGGGAAAAGGCCGCTTATGCGGCAGCAAACTTACTGGTGAGCGATTATGTCAATGAATGATACTTATCAACCCATTAACTGCGATGATTACGACAACCTGGAGCTGGCCTGCCAGCATCACCTGGTGCTGACGCTGGCGCTGAAGGATGGCGAACAGCTGCAGGCGAAGGCCAGCGATCTAATCTCGCGTAAAAATATCGAGTATCTTGTGGTCGAACTCGCCGGCAACGTCCGCGAGCTGCGCCTGGATAAAATCGCCAGCTTCAGTCACCCGGAAATCGGCACCGTGGTGGTGAGCGAATCCTGAATCAAAACGGGCTTAACCGCCCGTTTTCCTCCACGCCAGACTGACCCCTTCCCCGTCTTTGACTTCACCTTCGTTGGTCACAAACAGATCGTCCGCTGCGGCAATCGGCGTTTCGCCGTAAAACAGCAGCGGCGTGGTGTCTCGTCGCCACGGAGCAACGCCCAGCTCCTGCCAGATCTTCTTCAGCTTACGGCCGCCATGACGCCCGACGATATGCAGATGGCCGTTGGCGCGAAAGCGGACGGTGACTGGCTCATCCGCCGGGGGCGGGCGCAGCCTGCCGCCCGGCTGCAGCACCAGCTCACCAAGACCGTCCGCCAGCCGCAGCGGTTGGCGCCAGTCTGTCCAGCGCTGGACGCTGTCCGTCTGCCCGGGTACATATCTCACCCAGTACAAGCGCTGCTGAAAACGGCGGACGGTAAATTCCCCCAACCGCAGGCAGGGGCTGGCATCTTCCCGCGCCAGCGCCACCTCGTGCCAGAGGCGCTCAGGCACCTCGCGGGCCGGCATCGGCGCCTGCTGCCCGGCGAGCCAGCGACGCAGCAACGCCGCGCGGCGGGGAGAACTCATCGACGTCAGCGGCGCGATAGCCAGCGACCCGTCTTCGGCCACCAGCGACGCCAGCTCCGCCGCCAGCATCTCGTCCAGCAGCTGCTCCTGCTCGGCGCACAGGCTGGCGCTGCGGGCGACGGCCTCGCTAAAGTGCGGCCAGCGCTCGCGCAGCACCGGGATCACCCGCAGGCGCAGGAAGTTGCGGTCATAGGTATCGTCCTGATTACTCTCATCTTCAATCCACGACAGCTGGTGGGCGAGCGCCCACTGGCGCAGCGATTCCCGGGTTTCATTGAGGAGAGGACGCAGCAGTCGACTGCCGGCAAAGGGAGACGATGGCGCCATCGCCGACAGGCCGGTCGGACCGCTGCCGCGTTTTAACGCCAGCAGCAGCGTTTCACACTGATCGTCCTGGTGCTGAGCGGTCACTAACACTTCGCCGGCGCGGAGCGTCTCCTGAAAGGCCTGATAGCGCGCCGCGCGGGCATGGGCCTCGACGCCCAGGCCGCCCCGGGCTAACGTCACGCGATGCACCGCCAGCGGCACCTGCCACTGCTGGCAAATTTGCCGACAATGCGCCACCCAGTCGTCTGCGTGGGCGCTAAGGCCGTGATGAATATGCACCGCCCGCAGCGTCAGAGAGGGATCCTGTTCCCGCAGCAGCACCAGCTGATGCAGGAGAACCGTCGAGTCCAGACCGCCGCTGAAGGCCACCAGCAGCTGGCGATGGGGATGAAGCGTATGCGCAATGTTAGCCGTCATAACCACAAACATACCGAGAAGTGATGGCCCGGCACGTTACCGGGCCAGGGTCGCGCTGGCAAGGTTTACTGCTGATATATTTCCAGCGGCAGGTCGTCCGGATCGCTAAAGAAGGTAAAGCGTTTACCGGTAAAGGGATCGACGCGAATCGCTTCGCACTCCACGCCATGCGCCGTCAGGTGCGCCACCGCAGCGTCGATATCATCCACGCTAAAGGCCAGATGACGCAGCCCGCACGCTTCCGGACGACTGGGTCGGGCCGGCGGAAACGGGAACGAGAACAGCTCAATCACATACTCGCCGTTGAGCGCCAGATCGCCCTTCCAGGAGTCACGTTCGGCGCGATAAAACTCGCTTTGCAGCGTAAACCCCAGAATATCGCAATAGAACGCTTTACTGCGGGCGTAGTCAGTCGCAATGATGGCAATATGGTGAACCCGTTTCAAACCCAGCATGGTCAAACTCCTTCTGTTAAGCCAGCCACGTTACTCGTGCGCGCCGTTAACGCGCAAGCCTTTCGTCATTTTTTAAGACTCGTACCCGATACACGCCGTCCTCATCGCGCTTCGCGCCGTGAATATCGGTCTCAAACCCCGGGTAATGACGTCCTATTGAGCAGAGCATCAGCAGGAAGTCGAGCACCGCCCGGCTCTCCTCCGTGATCATCTCTCCCGGCATCAGCAGCGGTACGCCCGGCGGATAAGGGAGGATCATGTTGGCCGAAATCCGGCCCACCAGGTTCTCCAGTTCAATGGTTTCCACCTCACCCTTGATCTGGCGCTGCCAGGCATGATGCGGCGTCATTTTCATTTCCGGCAGGACGTCAAAGGCGCTGAGCATCAGCTGCGGCAGCTGGTGCTGGCGGATCAAGCGGTGGATCCCCTGTGCCAGATCCTGGATCCGCATGTTGCGGTAGAAGTCGGGATCTTCCGCGTACAGATCCGGCAACATATTTTTCACCCGCAGATTGAGATCGTAGGCGCGCTTAAATTCGGTCAGGCCGCGCAGCAGACCCATCGCCCGGGTTTTATCGATACCGATGCTAAAGAGGAACAGCAGGTTGTAGGGGCCCGTTTTCTCCACCACCACGCCCCGCTCGTCGAGGAACTTCGCCACCAGCGCCGCCGGGATCCCCTCTTCATCCATATTCCCCTGCTCGTCCATACCCGGCGTCAGAATGGTGACTTTCACCGGATCGAGGTACATATGATCCGCATCGGCATCTTTGAAACCGTGCCAGTCATCGCCCGGCGCCACCGGCCAGCACTCGGCTTTATCCACCGCTTCCGGCTGCCAGATATCAAAGAACCAGCCGTCCGACTCCTCGCGCAGTCGCTGCACCTCTTTGCGGAAATCCAGCGCCCGCTCAATGGAGCGCTGGATCAGGCGCTTACCGGAGTTACCGCGCAGCATCGCCGCCGCGGTCTCAATCGACGCGACGATGGGATAGCTCGGCGACGTAGAGGTATGCATCATAAAGGCTTCATTAAAGGTCTCTTCATCATAGTTGCCCTTAATGTGGATCAGCGAGGCCTGCGACAGCGCGGCCAGCATCTTATGCGTCGACTGCGTCTCGAAGATGACTTTTCCGGGGATCCGCTCACCGCTCATGCCGCTTTTCCCCTGATATATCGGATGGAAATGGGTATACGGCACCCAGGCGGAATCGAAATGGATCGACGGGACGTCGAGCGTCTCTTTAAGCCAGGTGGTGTTGTAGAGCAGCCCATCGTAGGTGGAGTTGGTGATCACCGCATGCACGGGCCACTGCGCCCCGCCCGTGTCGCGCACTTTCTGCTGAATACTGTCGCGGGTAAACTCGCGCCGGGGGATACCGCCGAGGATCCCTAACGCATTGCGGGTCGGCTTCAGCCACAGGGGAACCACATCGCTCATCATCAGCAGGTGGGCCAGCGATTTGTGACAGTTACGGTCAATCAGCAGGGTACTGCCGGCGGGCGCCGAGTACATACCGACAATTTTATTGGACGTCGAGGTACCGTTGGTCACCATATAGCTTTGCTCGGCGCCAAAGGCGCGAGCGATATACTCCTCCGCCTCCAGATGCGGGCCGGTATGATCCAGCAGGGAGCCCAGCTCGGTGACCGAAATCGAGACATCCGCCTTCAGCGTATTCCCGCCAAAGAAATCATAGAACAGGCAGCCCACCGGGCTTTTCTGATAGGCGCTACCGCCCATATGACCCGGCGTACAGAAGGTATATTTCCCCTCCTGCACATAGTTAAACAGCGCGCGGGTAAATGGCGGGGTGATATTGTCCAGGTACTCGCGGGTATACTGCCCGATGCGGGTGGCGATCTCTTCGGAGAGTCCCAGCGCATATTCGAAGAACCACAGCGTCATGCGCAGATCCTGACTGCTGACGTCCATCGTCGAGTGGGCGTTAATAAAGGCGTACAGAGGCAGATATTCATTGAGCTGGTTAATATCGCTGCACAGATCGACGCTGTACTCATCCCAGTCGAAGATCACGCCGCAGATGCGCGGGTTGTGCTCGATAAACTGCAGCAGGTCGGCGCTATTTTGCGGCCAGATGGTCTGAAAGCCCTGGCGCTGCAGCGCCGCTTCCAGTTCTTTGATCGGCTCGTCTTTGTGGTAGACGCCGTGAGGCCCCATGATGGCGATGATATTCACGCTTTCCTCCTGGTATTCACCTAAGTCCAGCATCATAGCAATCCCCTGGGCGCATCGCACATAAAAAAAGGGCCGGAAAATCCGGCCCTTAGTGTTTTGCGCTAGCGGAAAACTTAGGCGTAACCGTAGCTCATCAGACGTTGATAGCGGCGGTTCAGCAGCTCTTCTTCGCTGAGAAGATCGAGATCGGCCAGGTCCGCCAGCAGCTGCGCTTTCAGGCTTGCCGCCATCGCTTCCGGGTTGCGGTGGGCGCCGCCCAGCGGTTCCGGAACGATAGAATCGATCAGCTTCAGCTCTTTCAGACGCGGGGCGATAATGCCCATCGCTTCCGCAGCCAGCGGCGCTTTATCCGCGCTCTTCCACAGAATGGAGGCGCAGCCTTCCGGCGAAATCACCGAATAGGTGCTGTACTGCAGCATATTGACCTTGTCGCCCACGCCAATCGCCAGCGCGCCGCCGGAGCCGCCTTCGCCGATCACGGTGCAGATAACCGGCACGCTCAGACGCGACATCTCACGCAGGTTGCGGGCAATCGCTTCCGACTGGCCGCGCTCTTCCGCGCCGACGCCCGGGTAGGCGCCCGGGGTGTCGATAAAGGTGATGATCGGCATTTTAAACCGCTCAGCCATCTCCATCAGGCGCAGCGCTTTGCGGTAGCCTTCCGGGGCCGGCATACCAAAGTTGCGACGAATTTTTTCTTTGGTTTCGCGACCTTTCTGGTGGCCGATGATCATCACCGGACGACCGTCAAGACGCGCGATACCGCCGACAATCGCTTTATCGTCAGCGAAGGCGCGGTCACCGGCCAGTTCGTCAAATTCGTCGAACGCCAGGCGGACATAATCCAGGGTGTAAGGACGGCGCGGGTGGCGCGCCAGTTGCGCAACCTGCCATGCACCGAGATCGGCGAAGATTTTGCGCGTCAGCTCTACGCTTTTCTCGCGCAGACGATGCACCTCTTCGTCGATGTTAATATCCAGTTTCTCATCCTGACGGCTTACCGCAGTCAGGGAATCGATTTTCGCTTCCAGCTCTGCAATCGGCTGTTCAAAATCTAGGAAATTCAGACTCATAGTATTCCTGTATTAGTCAAACTCCAGTTCCACCTGCTCCGAGCCGATAAGGCCACGCAGATCGTTGAGTAAACGATCGCTCGGAGAGACGCGCCATGTTGCGCCGAAACGCAACCGCGCGCGTGCATCCGCCCTCTGATAGTAGAGGTGCACTGGAATGGTTCCCGAACGGTGGGGTTCCAGAGACTGACGGAGTCGGTTTAAAAGCTGGTCATCAATTTGCCTGTCCGTCAGCGAGATAGCAAGCCCGCGAGCATATTTTTCCCGGGCTTCGTCAATGTCCATGACTTCACGGGCGGTCATTTTAAGCCCCCCGCTAAAGTCATCAAAGCTGACCTGTCCGCTGACGATAAGTATGCGGTCTTTTTCCAGCAACTGCTGATATTTATCCAGCGCGTCGGTGAATAACATCACTTCCAGCCGCCCGGAACGGTCATCCAGGGTACAGATGCCGATACGATTGCCGCGCTTGGTGACCATTACCCGCGCCGCAATCACTAGCCCCGCCGCCGTGGTCACTTTTCCACGATCGGTCGGATGCATGTCTTTGAGCCTCACGCCGCCGACGTAGCGCTCAATCTCTTTCAGATACTGGTTAATCGGGTGCCCGGTCAGGTACAGCCCCAGGGTCTCCCTTTCACCATCCAGCACCACCTGCTCAGGCCACGGCTGGCAGCTGGCGTAGGACTGTTCAATCTGCTCAGGCTCTTCCGCCAGCACACCGAACATATCGGCCTGGCCGATGGCCTCGGCTTTGGCGTGCTGATCGGCGGCTTTCAGCGCATCGCCCAGTGAGTTCATCAGCGCCGCGCGATGCGGACCGAGACGATCGAACGCCCCGGACATAATCAGTTTTTCCAGCACCCGACGGTTGAGCTTTTTAATATCGGTTCGCGCGCAGAGGTCGAACAGCTCGCGGAAATAACCGCCGTTGTTGCGCGCCTCAATGATCGCTTCGATCGGCCCTTCGCCGACGCCCTTGATGGCGCCGATACCGTAGACGATCTCGCCGTCGTCGTTGACGTGGAAATGGTACAGGCCGGAGTTAATATCCGGGGGCAAAATTTTCAGCCCCATACGCCAGCACTCGTCCACCAGGCCAACGACCTTCTCGGTGTTGTCCATATCGGCGGTCATTACCGCCGCCATAAACTCAGCCGGATAGTGCGCCTTAAGCCACAGCGTCTGGTAAGAAACCAGCGCGTATGCGGCGGAGTGCGATTTGTTAAACCCGTAACCGGCGAATTTCTCCACCAGGTCGAAGATTTTCATCGCCAGCTCGCCATCAACGCCGTTTTTCTTCGCCCCATCCTCAAAGATAGAACGCTGCTTGGCCATCTCCTCCGGCTTTTTCTTACCCATCGCACGACGCAGCATATCCGCGCCGCCGAGGGTATATCCGGACAGCACCTGGGCAATCTGCATGACCTGTTCCTGGTACAGGATGATGCCGTAGGTCGGCTCCAGCACCGGTTTCAGGCTTTCATGCTGCCACTGTACGTCCGGATACGAGATCTCTTCGCGGCCGTGCTTACGGTCGATAAAGTTATCTACCATCCCCGACTGCAGCGGGCCCGGGCGGAACAGGGCCACCAGCGCGATCATATCTTCGAAGCAGTCCGGCTGCAGGCGTTTAATCAGATCTTTCATGCCGCGCGATTCAAGCTGGAAGACCGCGGTGGTTTCCGAGCGCTGCAGCATGTCGAAGCTTTTCTTGTCATCCAGCGGGATGGCGGCGATATCCAGCGGCCCTTCGCCGTTCTTCTCACGGCGCTTGTTAATCATCTCCAGCGCCCAGTTAATGATAGTGAGCGTACGCAGACCGAGGAAGTCGAATTTCACCAGCCCGGCGTATTCCACGTCGTTCTTGTCAAACTGGGTAACCGGATGCAGCCCCTGCTCATCGCAATACAGCGGGGCGAAGTCGGTGATTTTGGTCGGCGCGATAACCACGCCGCCCGCATGCTTACCGGCGTTTCGCGTCACCCCTTCCAGCTTACGCGCCATGTCGATCAGCGCTTTCACTTCTTCGTCCGCCTCGTAGATCTCCGGCAGCTGCGGCTCGGCCTCAAAGGCTTTCGCCAGCGTCATGCCCGGATCGGGCGGCACCAGCTTGGAGATGCGGTCGACAAAGCCGTACGGGTGACCCAGCACGCGGCCCACGTCGCGGATGACCGCCTTCGCCGCCATGGTACCGAAGGTGATGATCTGCGATACCGCGTCGCGGCCATACATATCCGCCACGTGCTCGATAACCTGGTCGCGTTTCTCCATGCAGAAGTCGACGTCGAAGTCGGGCATCGAAACACGTTCCGGGTTGAGGAAACGTTCGAACAGCAGGTCGAATTCCAGCGGGTCAAGATCGGTGATCTTCAGCGCGTAGGCCACCAGCGAGCCGGCGCCGGAACCGCGGCCCGGGCCGACCGGCACGCCGTTATCTTTCGACCACTGAATAAACTCCATCACGATCAGGAAGTAGCCGGGGAAGCCCATCTGGTTGATCACCTGCAGCTCGATATCCAGACGCTCGTCGTATTCCGGCCGGCGCTTCGCGCGCACTTCCGGATCCGGGAAGAGGAATTCCAGCCGCTCTTCCAGACCCTCTTTCGATTTCATTACCAGGAAATCTTCCGTGGTCATATCGCCGGTCGGGAACTGCGGCAGGAAATATTCGCCAAGCCGCACGGTGACGTTGCAGCGTTTGGCGATCTCGACGCTGTTTGCCAGCGCTTCCGGAATATCGGCGAACAGCTCGCACATCTCCTCCTCGCTGCGCATATATTGCTGTGGCGAGTAGTTGCGCGGCCGTTTCGGGTCGTCGAGGGTGAAGCCGTCGTGAATAGCGACGCGGATTTCATGGGCGTCAAAGTCGCCAGTGTCGAGGAAGCGGACATCGTTGGTCGCCACCACCGGCAGACCACGCGCTTCCGCCAGCGCCACGGCGGCATGGAGATAACTCTCTTCATCCTGACGACCGGTGCGGATCAGCTCCAGAAAATAGCGATCCGGGAAATGCTCTTCATAGAAGGAGACGCACTGCTCAACCAGCGGCATGTTGCCGCGGATCAGGCTGACGCCGACGTCGCCTTTACGGCCGCCGGAGAGCAGAATCAGCCCTTCCTGATGTTCCACCAGCCAGTCGCGATCGATCCACGGCCCCAGGGCGCCGTAGCCGCGCTGATAGGCGCGGGAAATCAGCAGAGTCAGGTTCTGGTAGCCGGTGTTGTTCGCCGCCAGCACGGTCAGCTCGGTAAATTCGTCGCCGAGCAGGTCGCACTGCACGTGGAAATCGGCGCCGACGATCGGCTTAATCCCCGCGCCGTGTCCCGTCCCGTAGAACTTCACCAGCCCGCAGAGGTTGGTGAAATCGGTGATCGCCAGCGCTGGCATGCCAAGCGAGGCCGCCTTCTTGACCAGCGGCCCGGTCTTTGCCAGCCCATCGATCATGGAATAGTCGCTGTGCACCCGCAGGTGTACGAAACGTGGTTCAGCCATCTTTAGATCCCGGTGACTTAGTTGGACGCCAGGCCCAGGGCACGCTTCACCGGGCCGAAACTGCGCCGGTGATGCTCTGTTGCGCCGTGTTCCTGCAGCTTCTGCAGGTGAACAGCGGTGGGATAGCCTTTATGCTGGGCAAATCCGTAGTGGGGAAATGCGAGGTCCAGCGTGGCCATTTCGGCGTCACGAGTGACTTTTGCCAGAATAGACGCTGCGCTGATTTCTGCCACCCGGCTGTCGCCTTTCACCACCGCCAGGGAGGGCATCGGTAGCGACGGACAGCGGTTGCCATCGATCAGAACAAACTCGGGCACAATGCTCAGGCCGGCGACGGCGCGCTGCATCGCCAGCATAGTGGCATGCAGGATATTCAGCTCATCGATCTCATGCGGCTCGGCGCGCCCAAGGCTCCAGCACAGCGCTTTCTCTTTAATCTCATCGAAGAGCGCCAGTCGACGCTTCTCGCTGAGTTTTTTGGAATCATTCAGACCCACAATCGGCTTCGCCGGATCGAGGATCACCGCCGCGGTCACCACCGCGCCAACCAGGGGGCCACGCCCGACCTCATCGACGCCGGCAACCAGATGGGTATGCGGATAGACGAACTCCATCATTGTTTTGCTAACTCCAGTACGGCGTCCGCCGCCTGCTCATCGGCGTTGCAGCGGATCTGCTGATGCAGCGCGCGGAATGTCTCATGCATCTCATGGCTGGTTTTGCCATCGGCCAGCAGCGGCTGCAGGGCGGCAGCCAGCGCCTGCGGCTCGCACTCATCCTGCAGCAGCTCTTTAACCAGCTCGCGCCCGGCCAGCAGGTTCGGCAACGAGACGTAGTCGGTTTTAACCAACCGCTTCGCCAGCCAGAAGGTGAACGGCTTCATGCGATAGCCAACCACCATCGGGCATTTCGCCAGCATACACTCCAGCGCCGCCGTCCCGGAGGCCAGCAGCGCGGCGTCGCTGGCGATCATCGCATCGCGCGCCTGGCCGTCCAGCATATGCACGATCATATCCGGCGCCGTCTCAGCTTTAATTCGCTCAAACTGCTCCCGCCGTTTAGCATTAACCAGCGGCACCACCACCTGCAGATCGGGATAGGTAGCCCGCAGAAGCTGCGCGGTTTTCAGGAAGTCCGCACTGAGCATTTCGACTTCCGCGCCGCGGCTACCGGGCAACAGCGCCAGGCAACGCACGTCGTGCGGGATCCCTAACCGGTCGCGCGCGGCGCCTTTGTCAGGATCCAGCGGCATCGCATCCGCCATGGTATGGCCGATAAAGCGGCAGGGAACGTTAAATTTGTCATAAAACGCTTTTTCGAAAGGCAGAAAGGCCAGCACCAGATCGGTTGATCTGCCGATTTTGAAAACGCGTTTTTGTCGCCAGGCCCAAACCGATGGGCTGACGTAGTGAATGGTTTTGATGCCCTGCTTTTTCAGATTCCCTTCGAGGGTAATATTGAAGTCAGGGGCGTCGATACCGACGAAAACATCGGGACGCACCTCGCCGAAGCGGCGGGTCAAATCGGCGCGAATATGGAGTAAGCGACGCAGGCGACCGAGCACTTCAACAATACCCATCACCGCCAGCTCTTCCATTTCGTACCAGGCTTCACACCCTTCTGCCTGCATCAGCGGTCCCGCCACGCCGACAAAGCGCGCATTCGGGATGCGTGCTTTGAGGGCGCGGATGAGGCCGGCGCCAAGAATATCGCCGGAGGTTTCTCCGGCGACCAGGGCAATCGTCAGGGGACGCTGTTCAGCCATTAACGAATCAAGCCGCGGGTAGAGCGGGCAAAGAAATCGACAAACGGCTGAACTTCAGGATGCTGAGTCGCCAGTTCGGCGATCTCCGGCTTGGCTTCTTCCAGCGTCTTGCCGCTGCGGTACAGCAGTTTATACGCGTTGCGGATCGCGGTAATCGCTTCCCGGCTGAAGCCGCGGCGTTTCAGACCTTCGATGTTGACGCCGAACGGCGTCGCATGGTTGCCCTGGGCAATCACGAACGGCGGAACGTCCTGCGCCACGCCGGAGCAGCCGCCAACCATAACGTGTGAGCCAATGACGCAGAACTGGTGCACCGCAGTCATGCCGCCGATAATGACATAATCATCCAGCGAAACATGGCCCGCGAGCGTCGCGTTATTGGCCAGGATGCAGCGATCGCCAAGCGTACAATCGTGCGCCACGTGGGCGTTGATCATCAGCAGGTTATCGTTGCCCACCTTTGTTAATCCACCGCCCTGTACTGTGCCGCGATGAATGGTGACGCTTTCGCGAATGCGGTTGCGATCGCCAATTTCCACCCGGGTTGGTTCGCCAGCATATTTCAGATCCTGGTTAACTTCGCCGATGGAAGCGAACTGATAGATCTCGTTGTCACGGCCGATTTTGGTGTGGCCGTTAACGACAACGTGAGACTTCAGTACGGTGCCTTCGCCGATTTCGACGTTGGCGCCAACAATACAAAACGGACCAATGTGGACGTTAGCGCCAATCACGGCGCCTTCTTCAACAATGGCGGTAGGATGAACAAAAGCGGTTTTATCAATCACGTATCAGGCCTCCCGGCTACGCGCACACATCATCGTCGCTTCGCAAACCACTTTACCGTCAACCAGCGCAACGCCTTTGAAACGGGTCAGGCCGCGGCGGGTTTTCTCGAAAGTGACTTCCATAATCATCTGATCGCCTGGTACTACCGGGCGTTTGAAACGTGCTTCATCGATACCCGCGAAGTAATACAGCTCGCCTGGTTCCAGTTTTCCAACGCTTTTGAATGCCAGAATCCCGGTGGCCTGCGCCATTGCTTCCAGAATCAGGACGCCCGGCAAAATCGGCTTACCAGGGAAATGCCCCTGGAAAAACGGCTCGTTTACAGAAACATTTTTTACTGCGCGCAGAAAACGACCTTCTTCAAAATCCAGCACGCGGTCTACCAGCAGGAACGGGTAACGGTGAGGCAGAAGTTCCAGAATCTCTTCAATGTGCAGAGTATGAGTGTCAGTAGTCAAAATACTCTTCCTGTCTAAATGTACTAAAAGGCAATAATAACACGGCCTGCGGCAATCTTTTAGCGAATGCAACAGGCCGGAAATGTCATGTGACCAAATGATGAATTAGTCTTGTTGATTAACCTTGCGCTCAATCGCTTTCAGGCGCTTGCTCATCTCGTCAATATTCATCACCAGCGCAGCGGTTTTACGCCACGCCTTGTTCGGCTGCAGCGGAATACCGGAGGAGTATACGCCTGGTTCGCTGATAGGACGCATCACCATCCCCATCCCCGTGACGGTGACCTTATCGCAGATTTCCATATGGCCGTTAATCACGCTGGCGCCGCCAATCATGCAGTAGCGGCCGATTTTCAGGCTGCCTGCCATGATGACACCGCCGGCAACCGCGGTATTGTCGCCAATCACCACGTTATGCGCAATCTGGCACTGGTTATCAATGATAACCCCGTTGCCAATCACGGTATCGTCCAGCGCGCCGCGGTCAATTGTGGTGCAGGCGCCGATCTCCACGCGATCGCCAATAATGACGCGACCCAGCTGCGGGATCTTCACCCAGTTGCCGCGATCGTTGGCGTAGCCGAAGCCATCCGCGCCGATCACCGTGCTGGACTGGATCAGGCAATTCTCGCCGATCTCAATCTCATGGTAAACGGTCACATTGGCCCACAAACGCGAGCCGGCGCCTATTTTCGTATTTTTCCCAACGAAGCAGCCTGCGCCGATGACCACGTTATCGCCCAGCTCTACCCCGGATTCGATAACGGCGTTGGCGCCGATGGCAACGTTGCTACCCAGCTTCGCCGTCGGATCGATAACCGCGCTCGGCGCGATATCCTGTGCCGGCTGCGGCGTGGTATCCAGAATTTGAGCCATGCGCGCGTAGGTCAGGTAGGGATTACGCACTACCAGCGCGGCGCTATGGGCAAAAGGCAAATCATCCTGCGTCATCACAACGGCAGAAGCCTGGCAAGCGGCCAGGTGTTCACGGTACTTAGGGTTGACCATGAAAGTGATTTGGCCCGTTTTCGCGCTCTGCATGGACGCAACGCCGGTGATGACGATATCGCCATCACCGTGTAATTCTGCATCCAACTGCTGCGCAAGATCAGCCAGTCGAATTGAAGGCATTACTTATTTAACCTGTTTCAGCACATCAGCGGTGATGTCTTTTACATCGCTGCTGTTGTATGCAACGGCATTCGCGTCAACCACCAGATCGATGCTCTGATCTTTCGCTACGCTCTGTACGGCAGTCTGGATACGGGTCACCAGTTTGCCACGCTCTTCGTTGGAACGACGAGCGCGATCCTGTTCAAACGCCTGCGCTTTCTGGGAGAAGGTCTGGCGCTGAGCCATCACGTCTTTTTCCAGTTTGGTACGATCGGCGCCCGGCTTCATGGACTGCAGACGCTGCATTTTAGACTGCAGGTCGCCTTCCATACGCTGCAGTTCGCTAGCGCGGCCTTTGAACTCGTTTTCCAGCGTGTTGGAAACGCCAGTTTTCTGGGCAACCTGTTGGAACAGGCTGTTCATGTTCACCAGGGCAATTTTATCTGCCGCCTGAGCGGAAGTTACCATTGCCAAACCCAGACCTGCAGCTAATAACCACTTTTTCACAATAAACTCCTTACCATCCCATGAGTACCCAGGGGTACCGTTATTTGCGTGGCGAGGCGATAAACGCGTTATCGCCTACGGTCAGCGCTATACTGCACTTGCATTCCATTGCCGCCAACAATTACCAGGTTTTACCAATGTTAAACTGGAACTGTTCGGCTTTGTCTCCATCGTACTTTTTGAACGGTTGGGCGTAGGAGAAGACCAACGGCCCCAACGGCGACATCCACTGCACGGCAATACCCGCAGACATACGGATGTTGCTCGGATCGCTGTAATCCGGATAACCGCCATACGCGCTCGAATCCCAGTGAGTATCCCATACGGTACCCATATCCCAGAAGAAGGAAGTCCGGACCGAGTTCGCATATTTGTCACTAATGAACGGCGTCGGGGTAATCAGCTCCAGGCTGGCCACCGCCATCGCGTTACCGCCCACCGCATCATCGGATTTACACGGTGCGGATTCGGTGCTCTTACATTCATTATCGTAGCTGTCATCATCGTCATGACGGCTGCTTGCCGGGAAATACACTGCCTTCGGACCAATGGTGTTCGACTGGAAGCCACGCACGGTGCTGGAGCCACCGGCATAGAAGTTCTCATAGAACGGCATCTCTTTGCCGCCGATACCATCGCCATAGCCAAAGCGGGTACGACCCAGCACCACCCATTCATGATCGTTGTCGATCGGCACATAGGTGGCGGTATCCAACGTCGCTTTGTAGTATTCGTTGTCCGAACCCGGAATGGTCACTTTACCGTTCAGGTTGACGCGCGAACCTTCCGTTGGGAAGAAGCCGCGGTCAAGCTTGTTATAGGTCCAACCGTAGTTGAAGGTGAAGTCATTCGCACTGAACGAGTTCCGGTCGTTGGTGTTGTCCGGATACTGGCCCATCGAGTTCAGGTAACGCCACATCGCCACCTGCGGCTGCATATTGGACAGGGAGTTATGCACATACCCGACGCCGGCGCGCAGCGTGTTGTATTCGTTGACCGGGAAGCCCAGCGTGATGTCTGTACCATAGCTTTTGTTAGTATAGTCAGACAGATCCGCATCGTTCGCATCAAAGTCATTATAGAAGACACGGCCGCCGAGGCTCACACCGTCTACGGTGAAGTACGGGTTGGTCACCGACAGCTCGGTATAGGTTTGGTAGTCGTTTTTGGTGCCGTTGATCCCGACAGCATAGCCAGTACCTAACCAGTTATCCTGCTGAACGCCCGCCTGGAAGCTGACGCCGCTCTCGGTACCGTACCCGATACCGAAGTTGAAGCTACCGGTGTTACGCTCTTTCACCTTGTAGACTACGTCGACCTGGTCCGGGCTGCCCGGGACGCGCTGGGTATCGGTATCGACCGTTTCGAAGAAGCCTAAACGGTTGAGACGGTCTTTACCCTGATCGACGAGGTCGCTGCCCAGCCACGCGCCTTCCATCTGGCGCATTTCGCGGCGCAGAACGGCATCTTTGGAGGTGTCGTTGCCTTCGAAGCGAATTTTACGCACGTAATAGCGGTTGCCCGCATCGACGTTGACGTGCAGCTTAACGGTTTTATCGCTGTCGTTGATCTCCGGCTGCGACTGCACGCGCGGGTAGGCGTAACCATAACGACCCAACAGTTTCTTGATGTCGTTTTCCATCTTGGTCACTTTCGCGCCGTTATACAGTTCACCCGGCTCGACTTTGGTCAGCGCTTCGATTTCCGCGGAATGGCCGGCGAGGTTGCCCGTCACCTGCACCCCGGAAAACTTGTACTGATCGCCTTCGGTGATGTTGACGGTGATGTAGATCCCTTTCTTATCCGGCGTCAGGCTGACCTGGGTAGAATCGATGTTGAAACGGGCATAGCCGCGATCCAGGTAGTAGCTGCGCAGGGTTTCAAGGTCGCCCGCCAGCTTCTGCTTCTGGTATTTACGGTCGCCGACCACGTTCCACCACGGTACTTCATCGCGCAGCTGGAAGTGGGAGATCAGCTCATCAGTCGAAAACGCATGGTTGCCGACGATGTTGATCTGCTGAATTTTAGCGGAGACGCCTTCCTGGAAGACCAGTTTCAGGTCGACACGGTTTCGCGGCAGCGGAGTAACCACCGCTTTGACGCTGGCGCTGTATTTACCGACGCTGTAGTAGAAATCCTCGAGACCCTTCTCGATGTCCGCGATGGTCGTGCGGTCAAGCGACTCGCCCACCCGAACGCCAGAGGCCTCAAGGTTCTGCTTGAGCATGTCATCTTTCACCGACTTGTTGCCGGAGAAGGTGATGCTGGCGATCGTCGGACGCTCTTTCACCTGCACCAGCAGGGTATCACCATCGCGCAGGACGCGGACGTCCTCGAAGTTGCCAGTGGCAAACAGCGCGCGAATAGTGTTACTGATATCATCGTCGGTCACCGTATCGCCAGGACGCACTGGCATACTGAGGAGGGCCGCACCAACAGCGACACGCTGCAAGCCTTCGAAATGAATGTCCTTCACCACGAACCCTTCAGCACCGTATACAGTCGCGCTGCTAAACAGCAGCGACGCTATGAGCAACTTTTTCATCGCCATCGTTATTATGCGTTCTTCCTAACAAACTCTCTTATAACCGAGAGAAATCATTGAAAAGTGCAAGCCCCATTAACAGCACCAGCAGTATTGAGCCAATGCGATAACTAAAGTCTTGAACTCGCTCGGATACCGGCCCGCCCTTCAGCTTTTCAATCGCCAAAAACAGCAGATGTCCCCCATCCAGTACGGGTAGTGGGAACAGGTTGATGATTCCGAGGTTCACGCTAATCAGCGCAAGGAACATCAGATAATAAATCAACCCAAACTCCGCTGACATTCCAGCCCCCTGAGCGATAGAGATCGGCCCACTGAGGTTGTTCAGTTTGACATCACCGGTTATCAATTTACCCAGCATCCTGACCGTCAGCGACATCAGCTGCCAGGTTTTATCCGTGGCTTCAGCGATGGCGGCAAACGGTCCGTACTGACGTACTGTCTTGTATTCTTCAGGCAGCGGGATGACCTTTGGCACCACCCCTGCGAACCCTTCTGCCTTACCTTTCACCGTTTTTGCATCCGGCGTCAGGGTTAACGGCAGCGCACTCCCCTGCCGTTCAATCTCCAGCGCCAGCGCTTTGCCCGGATTATCGCGCACCAGATTAACAAACGTCATCCACTGCGTTAACGGTTGTCCATCGACTTTAACGATCCGGTCGCCCGCTTGCAAACCTGCTTTCTGAGCTGCCGAGCCCGCCTGGACTTCCGCCAGCACCGTATCAATCTGCGCGCTGCGCGGCTGGATCCCTAGCGACGTCACGGGATCTTGCTTGTCTGGCTCAAACGCCCAGTGCCGCAGATCGACGATTTTATCCTGGCGCTGATTGGTCCCGAAAGGGGCGACGGTAAGTATTGTTTGCGGGTTGCCGATTTTGGCCACCAGCTGCAGACGCACCGCATCCCAATCAGGCGTTTCGATACCATCTATCGCTTTAAGTTCCGTGCCTTTTGCAATTTGTGCTTGCGCGGCAACCGAATTGGGGGTTATTTCACCCACTACCGGGCGAACTCCAGGAACGCCGATGATGAAGACCAACCAGTAGGCAAAGATAGCGAAAAGGAAGTTAGCGATGGGACCGGCGGCAATCACCGCCGCACGCTGGCCGACGGTTTTATTATTGAAAGCGTAGTGGCGCATCTCCGGCGCCACCGCTTCAACACGCTCATCCAGCATCTTGACATAGCCGCCCAGCGGGATCAGGGCAATGACGAACTCCGTACCCTGCTTATCCATCCGCCGCCATAGCGCTTTGCCGAAGCCGATAGAAAAACGCTCAACCCGGATACCGCAGCGGCGCGCTACCCAAAAATGGCCAAACTCATGCACCGTAATCAGTACGCCAAGCGCAATGATAAAAGCTGCCAGATTCCAGAGCACGCTCAGCATATAACCTTCCGTCAAATCGTCCTGAAGACCAACAGTAGCAGACAGGCGAAGACCGGCACCGCCGCCGTCAGGCTGTCGATACGATCGAGAATACCGCCATGTCCGGGAATCAAGTGCCCGCTATCCTTAATGCCGGCCTCGCGCTTAAACATACTTTCCGTCAGATCGCCCAGCACCGAAGCCAGGGCTGCCACCACCGAACAGACCAGCAGCACCGTTGGCGTAACGTCAAGATGGGCCCACACCCCGTAGGCCCAGGAGATCACCGCCGCGGTCAGCAAACCGCCAAAAAAGCCCTGCCAGGTTTTCCCCGGCGAGACCTTCGGCGCCAGCTTGTGCTTGCCAAACATTTTGCCAAACATATAGGCGCCGGAGTCCGCGCCCCAGACCAAAATCATCACATACAGGAGCCACAGCGCGCCGCTGTAATGGTTATCGGTATAGTGCCAGGCGCGCAGCGCCAGCATGCCCCAGAAAAACGGGACGATGGTCAGGATACCGAAGATAAGGCGCAGCACTTTCGAGTGCCGCCAGAATGCCGCCGACGCCGGATAAGAGAGCACCAGCAGCAGCGCGACGATCCACCAGGCGAAAGAGGCCCACAGCGAGCCTTCAACCATCGGTTGATGAACGTCATAATGGTATTCCGGCAGCAAAAACAGCATCGCCGCCAGCAGAAGGCCGCACAACACCGCCAGCCAGACCCGCTGCGACGTCGAGGTGAAACCGCTCAGTTGCCCCCACTCCCACGCGGCGAGCATACAGACCACCAGGGTCACGATAGCAAACCCCATCGGCGGCAATAAAAACAGCGCCGCAATGACGACGGGGATTAAGACGAAAGCAGATATCAGGCGATACTTCAGCAAAAGTGACCCCCATCAGGCATGACTGCCACCCGGCTCAGTGCCGCCGAAACGACGCTCTCGATTAACAAAGGCATGGAGTGCACCTTCAAAGTCCTGTTCAGCAAAATCGGGCCAAAGAACATCCGTAAAGTAAAGTTCGGCATAGGCAATTTGCCAAATCAGAAAATTACTTATTCGGTGCTCTCCCCCGGTCCTAATAACTAAATCTACGGGAGCCAGTTCATGCATGCAGACCTGCTGACTCAGCATGTCTTCCGTGATCTGCTCAGGCAGCAGCGTCCCGTCCTGTACCTGTTTCGCCAGAAAACGAACGCCCTGGGTAATATCCCAGCGACCGCCGTAATTGGCCGCAATATTCAGGGTTAAGCCGGTATTGTTCGCGGTCAGCGCTTCCGCTTTGCGGATACGCTCCTGCAGGCGCGCATTGAAGCGCGTGGTGTCGCCAATAATCCGCAAACGCACATTGTGTCGGTGCAGGCTTTTGACTTCGCTATCCAGCGCCCAGACGAACAGCTCCATCAGCGCACTGACTTCCTGAGCCGGACGGTTCCAGTTTTCGCTGCTGAACGCGTATAACGTTAACGCCTCAATTCCATTATTCGCCGCGAAAGAGACCGCGCGACGCACGGATTTCGCACCGGCCTTGTGCCCGAAAGCGCGAATTTTACCTTGCCGTTTCGCCCAACGGCCGTTGCCATCCATAATAATGGCGACATGACGGCAGCCATGTGTAGGCGATATTTCGCTGACAGTTTGATTAGCAGACAACATCACGCGTTTTAAGTCCATAATAAGGATTAACTAGCCACCAAACAGAGGCCACCGGGCCGCGCTGGATACGCATTTTTATCCGGTGCCGGGGCTGCAGCCAATCGCAGAGAACAACCAAAAGCTTTACGCAAAAAAGCCGTGTTTTGCCACGGCCACCGTAATCTTCAACAACAAAATGCAACGATCGGGTGGCGCAGACTATATCACTGAAGCTTTGCGCCCACAAATATCACCGCGTTACGCCTGGGTGACCAACCGCTTCAGCTGTTGATGAGCAACCGCGCGGGCCTCAGCGTCGATAACCAGAACGTCATCAATGCTTTGCGGCTCCAGCAGGTTCATCTTATCCAGCACTGCCAGGTTAACCGCCGCAATATCGGTAAAGCGGATATCGCCCTGCAGAAACGCGGCAACCGACTCTTCATTGGCCGCATTCAGCGTGGTGGTCGCCGCCTGGCCGACGTCAAACGCCTCCATCGCCAGCTTCAGGCACGGATACCGCGTATAGTCTGGCGCGGAGAAGCTCAGATTGCTCAGCTGACAGAAGTCCAGCGGCTTAGCGCCGGAGTTCAGCCGCTGCGGCCAGCCCATGGTATGGGCGATCGGCGTGCGCATATCCGGTTCCCCAAGCTGCGCCAGCACGCTGCCGTCCTGATAGCGAACCATCGAGTGGATCACCGACTGCGGATGGATAAGGACCTCCATCTGCCGGGCCGAGGCGTTAAACAGCCAGCGCGCTTCAATATATTCCAGACCTTTGTTCATCATCGTGGCGGAGTCGACGGAGATCTTGCGTCCCATCGACCAGTTGGGATGACGGCAGGCCTGATCCGGCGTCATCGCCGCCAGTTCAGCTACCGCTGTCTCGCGGAAAGGCCCGCCCGAGCCGGTCAGCAGAATGGACGAAACGCCGTTCTGCGCCAGGTCAGCGTATCCCAGATGCTGCTGAATTGTCTCCGGCATACTCTGAAAAATCGCGTTATGTTCGCTGTCGACCGGCAGCAATCGCGCCCCCGACCGTTGAACCGCCTCCATGAACAAGCGACCGCAGGTCACCAGCGACTCTTTATTTGCTAACAACACCGTTTTTCCGGCGCGGATCGCCGCCAGCGTCGGCACCAGACCCGCCGCGCCGACGATAGCCGCCATCACCTGATCGACCTCCTCCAGCGCCGCGACCTCTGCCGCCGCCTGCTGGCCACTCAGCACCTCGGTACGGCAGCCATGTTCCTGCAGACGGGTGCGCAACCGCTCAGCGCTTTGCGCATCGTCCATCACGGCGTAACGGGGGGTAAATTCAAGGCATTGTTCAACCATACGGTCAACGTTTTTCCCCGCGACCAGCGCGGCGACGGAAAAGCGACCGGGATTATGGCGTACCACGTCCAGCGTGCTACAGCCAATGGAGCCGGTCGAACCGAGAACGGTTAATTGCTTCATGAGACGTCCAGAAGAGTGGAAACAGAATAAAAAGCAAAACGCCGCCAGCAAGCCCCTACGCAGCAATTATCAGGGATAAGACGGCGGCATCAGGCCTTCAACTTAGCGCTAAAGGCTACAAGGCCAGCGGTCGCAACGCAATCCCGAGAATTGAGCGTACAGTCTTCTGTACGGCGTTTCGGATTTTACTCAGGCCAGACGCTGTCAGGCCCGAGTAAGGGCAGAGCATCAGAACTGCATCAGTTCCGCTTCTTTGTCTGCCAGCGCCGCGTCAACTTTCTTGATGGCGGCGTCAGTCATTTTCTGCACGTCGTCCTGAGAACGGCGATCGTCATCCTCGCTGATCTCTTTCTCTTTCAGCAGCGCTTTGACTTTGTCGTTGGCGTCGCGGCGAACGTTACGTACGGCAACGCGCGCCTGCTCAGCTTCACCACGCACGATCTTGGTCAGATCTTTACGACGCTCTTCGGTCAGCGGCGGCAGCGGAACCCGAATATCGCTACCGGCAGAGCTTGGGTTCAGACCGAGGTCGGACGCCATGATCGCTTTTTCAACAGCCGCGGACATAGAACGGTCAAAGACGTTGATTTTCAGGGTACGGGAGTCTTCGACGGTGACGCTGGCCAGCTGGCGCAGCGGGGTCGGCGTACCGTAGTATTCAACAACAATCCCGTCCAGCAGGCTCGGAGAAGCACGACCCGTGCGAATTTTGCTGATTTGGTTTTTGAATGCTTCGACGCATTTTTCCATGCGGATTTCAGCATCTTTTCTGATATCGCTAATCACGTTACGAATCCTTGAAAGCTTGTCTCAGTCAGACCAGACGGGGCACCCGTCGGAAAATGAGCTAAGTATAGTCAGATTTAATGAAAATCACCGGGTAATATCCCCGCGAAAGTAAAGCGGAATCTTACCCGGATTTGGCGCTGACGGGAATTATTCCGTGATCAATGTGCCTTCTTTTTCGCCCATCACCACGCGACGCAGCGCGCCAGGTTTGTTCATGTTGAAGACGCGAATCGGCAATTTATGGTCACGCGCCAGGGTGAAGGCCGCCAGATCCATCACTTTCAGCTCTTTTTCCAGCACTTCGCTGTAGGTCAGCTGATCGTACATCGTGGCGGAAGGATCTTTGGCCGGATCGGCGGTGAATACGCCGTCAACCTTGGTGGCTTTCAGCACCACATCGGCTTCAATTTCAATCCCGCGCAGGCAGGCTGCGGAATCGGTGGTAAAGAACGGGTTGCCGGTACCCGCAGAAAGGATCACCACGCGGTTGTTGCGCAGCAGGCTGATCGCCTCTGCCCAGCTGTAGTTGTCGCACACGCCGTTCAGCGGAATGGCGGACATCAGACGAGCGTTCACATAGGCGCGGTGGAGCGCATCGCGCATCGCGAGGCCATTCATAACCGTAGCCAGCATGCCCATGTGGTCGCCCACAACGCGGTTCATACCCGCTTTCGCCAGACCAGCACCACGGAACAGGTTACCGCCACCAATTACTACGCCAACCTGAATACCCAGCTCAACCAGCTCTTTGATCTCTTGAGCCATGCGGTCAAGTATGCTTGCATCAATACCGAAGCCTTCTGAGCCCTGCAGCGCTTCGCCACTTAATTTCAGCAGAATACGTTTGTAGACGGGTTTTGCATTGGTAGCCATGTTTCTTTCCTGAGACTGTCAACGAATGAGATGTGAGAATTCCGGCGACATTGTATGTCGCATTTCAGCGCGGTCACTATAAGCAGTTGGCTGAATTTACAAAATGGGCGCAAAAAGAAGCCGCCCTCAGGCGGCTCCTTGTAAAAATTAAGACTGCTTGGACATCGCAGCAACTTCTGCTGCAAAGTCAGTCTCAACTTTCTCGATGCCTTCGCCCACTTCAAAGCGGATGAAGCCAGTCACGTCAGCGTTGTGCTCTTTCAGCAGCTGACCAACAGATTTGCTCGGCTCCATGACGAAAGGCTGACCAGTCAGAGAAACTTCGCCGGTGAATTTCTTCATGCGGCCTTCAACCATTTTCTCTGCGATTTCTTTCGGCTTACCGGACTGCATCGCGATGTCCAGCTGAACCTGGTACTCTTTCTCTACCACTTCAGCAGACACGTCTTCCGGCTTAACGAATTCCGGCTTGCTTGCGGCAACGTGCATTGCCAGCTGCTTAACCAGCTCTTCGTCAGCGCCTTTAGCGGCAACCAGAACGCCGATGCGCGCACCGTGCTGGTAGCTGCCCAGAACGTCGCCTTCCAGAACAGCGATACGACGGATGTTGATGTTCTCACCGATTTTAGCAACCAGGGCAACACGTTCTTCTTCGAACTGCGCTTTCAGAACTTCAACGTCGGAGATTTTACCCGCAACAGCGGCGTCCAGTACTTTGTCAGCAAATGCCTGGAAACCACCATCTTTAGCAACGAAGTCAGTCTGGCAGTTAACTTCCAGAATATAACCGTAGTTGCCTTCGATTTTGGTTTTGATCACGCCGTCAGCAGCCACGTTGCCTGCTTTCTTCGCCGCTTTGATCGCGCCGGATTTACGCATGTTTTCGATTGCCAGCTCGATGTCGCCATTCGCTTCAGTCAGCGCTTTTTTGCAATCCATCATGCCTGCGCCAGTACGTTCGCGCAGCTCTTTTACCAGGGAAGCGGTAATTTCAGCCATTCTAAAATCCTCGGGAGATGTGGATACTGCCCGGCCAACGGCCAAACAGCGTAAATTGAAAAAAGGGGCCGATAATGGGCCCCTATTCATACACGGTACTAATAAGGGCTTAAACCTTATTATTCAGCTTCTACGAAGCTTTCTTCCGCCTGAGAAGCCAGGTCCTGAGAGCGACCTTCACGAACGGTAGCAGCAACAGCGCCCAGGTACAGGCTTACTGCGCGGATTGCATCGTCGTTACCCGGGATAACGAAGTCTACGCCGTCCGGATCAGAGTTGGTATCAACGATAGCAAATACCGGGATGCCCAGGTTGTTTGCTTCTTTGATAGCGATGTGCTCGTGGTCAGCGTCGATAACGAACAGTGCGTCCGGCAGGCCGCCCATGTCTTTGATACCGCCCAGGCTGTTTTCCAGCTTGTCCAGCTCACGAGTACGCATCAGCGCTTCTTTTTTGGTCAGCTTGTCGAAAGTACCGTCCTGAGACTGAGTTTCCAGGTCTTTCAGACGTTTGATGGACTGACGAACGGTTTTCCAGTTAGTCAGCATACCGCCCAGCCAGCGATGGTTCACGAAGAACTGGTCGCAGCTCAGAGCAGCGTCTTTTACCGCTTCGCTTGCAGCGCGCTTAGTACCAACGAAAAGGATTTTACCTTTACGAGCAGCGATCTTGTTCAGTTCAGCCAGAGCGTCGTTGAACATCGGTACGGTTTTCTCAAGGTTGATGATGTGAACTTTGTTACGCGCACCGAAGATGAACGGCTTCATTTTCGGGTTCCAGTAACGGGTCTGGTGACCGAAGTGAACACCAGCCTTGAGCATGTCGCGCATGGAAACAGTTGCCATGTTTAAAACCTCTATAGATTAAATTGGGGTTATGCCTCCACGTATCCCATATTACCGACCCCGAAGGGCACCCCGGAATATGTGCCGATACGTGTGTGTTATTACACAAAGTGAGCGATGTCGCTTACGTCCCATCCTTGTGTATCTGAGATGGAACGGAAGTCCGGCGCGCTTTATATCACAAAATCCATCCAGACACCAACTCTTGTTGACGTCACGTGCTGTTAATGATTCTCAGTTTGGCACCAGCCTACCCGGACTGTTACCATTGACAGGACTTACTCTATTATTGTCGAAAATATCGACACTGCTGGACATACTCCATGGCTATCTCTATTAAGACATCTGAAGATATTGAAAAAATGCGCGTTGCCGGTCGCCTGGCCGCTGAAGTGCTGGAAATGATCGAACCCTGGGTTAAGCCGGGCGTCAGCACTGGCGAACTGGACCGTATCTGTAACGACTATATCGTTAACGAGCAGAAGGCCATTTCCGCCTGTCTCGGCTATCACGGCTATCCGAAATCCGTCTGCATTTCGGTCAACGAAGTGGTCTGTCACGGTATCCCTGACGACGGCAAGCTGCTGAAAGATGGCGATATCGTGAATATCGACGTGACCGTCATTAAAGATGATTTCCATGGCGATACCTCCAAAATGTTTATCGTCGGCAAACCGACGATTCTCGGCGAGCGCCTGTGCCGCATCACTCAGGAAAGCCTGTACCTGGCGCTGAAGATGGTGAAGCCGGGAATCAACCTGCGCACCATCGGCGCGGCGATCCAGAAATATGTGGAAGCGGAAGGGTTCTCCGTGGTTCGCGAATACTGTGGTCACGGCATCGGCCGCGGCTTCCATGAAGAGCCGCAGGTGCTGCACTACGACTCGCCGGAAACCAACGTCGTGCTCAAACCAGGCATGACCTTCACCATCGAGCCGATGGTCAACGCCGGTAAAAAAGAGATCCGCAGCATGAAAGACGGCTGGACGGTGAAAACCAAAGACCGGAGCTTGTCTGCGCAGTACGAGCATACTATTGTGGTGACAGACAACGGCTGCGAAATTCTGACGCTACGTAAGGATGACACCATCCCGGCGATAATCTCGCACGATGAATGATGAAAAGCCGGCGCCCGCCGGCTTTTTTATTAGATAGTTTTTTCTTATGGTGACGCGATGAGCAACTCATTACCTGACACAGCCTCCCCCCTTCTGCCCATCCCGCCGGAACATCCGGTGAGCTGGCCGCAGGGCGATCTGAACTGTGCTGCAATTAAGGCGCACATCGATACCTTTCAGCACTGGCTGGGCGAGGCGTTTGACGCCGGTATCGCCGCGGAGCAGCTCATTGCGGCGCGCACCGAATTTATCGACCAGCTGCTGCAGCGGTTGTGGATCGCCTGCGGCTTTGAATCCGTCTGCGACCTGGCGCTGGTGGCCGTCGGCGGCTATGGCCGCGGCGAGCTGCATCCGCTCTCTGACGTCGATCTGCTGATCCTCAGCCGCAAAAAGCTGCCGGACGACCAGGCGCAAAAGGTCGGCGAACTGCTGACGCTGCTGTGGGACGTCAAACTGGAGGTAGGCCACAGCGTGCGCACTCTCGAAGAGTGTCTGCTGGAAGGGCTTTCGGACCTCACCGTCGCCACCAACTTAATCGAATCGCGCCTGCTGATCGGCGACGTCGCGCTGTTCCTTGAACTGCAAAAACATATTTTTAGCGACGGCTTCTGGCCATCAGAAAAGTTCTTCGCCGCGAAAGTTGAAGAGCAGAACGTCCGTCATCAGCGCTATCACGGCACCAGCTATAACCTCGAGCCGGACGTGAAAAGCAGCCCCGGCGGCCTGCGCGATATCCATACGCTACAGTGGGTGGCTCGCCGCCATTTCGGCGCCACCTCGATGGATGAGATGGTCGGCTTCGGCTTTCTGACCGAAGCCGAGCGCAATGAGCTCAACGAGTGTCTGCACCAGCTGTGGCGTATCCGCTTCGCGCTGCATCTCGAACTCACTCGCTATGACAACCGCCTGCTTTTCGACCGCCAGCTCAGCGTCGCCCGCCGGCTCGGCTATGAAGGCGACGGCAACCAGCCGATTGAGCATATGATGAAGGACTTCTTCCGCGTCACCCGCCGGGTGAGCGAGCTGAACCAGATGCTGCTGCAGCTGTTTGAAGAGGCCATCCTCGCCCTGACCGAGGATGAAAAACCGCGCCCGATCGATGATGATTTCCAGCTGCGCGGCACGCTGATCGATCTGCGTGACGATACGCTGTTTATTCGCGAGCCGCAGGCCATTCTGCGCATGTTTTATATCATGGTGCGCAACAGCACCATCACCGGCATCTACTCCACGACGTTGCGCCATCTGCGCCACGCCCGCCGTCATCTGACCCAGCCGCTGTGCTATATCCCGGAGGCGCGCACGCTCTTTCTCAGCATGCTGCGCCATCAGGGGGCAGTGAGTCGCGGACTGCTGCCGATGCATCGTCACAGCGTGCTGTGGGCCTATATGCCGCAGTGGTCCCATATCGTCGGCCAGATGCAGTTCGACCTGTTTCACGCCTACACCGTCGATGAACACACCATCCGCGTGATGCTCAAGCTGGAGAGCTTTGCTAAAGAAGAGACCCGTAGCCGCCACCCGCTGTGCGTGGAACTGTGGCCGCGCTTAACGCACCCGGAGCTGATTTTAATCGCCGCCCTGTTCCACGACATCGCCAAAGGGCGCGGCGGCGACCACTCGATCCTCGGCGCGCAGGATGTGCTGAAATTTGCCGAACTGCACGGGCTGAACTCCCGTGAAACGCAGCTGGTCGCCTGGCTGGTGCGTCACCACCTGCTGATGTCGGTCACCGCCCAGCGGCGCGATATTCAGGATCCGGAGGTGATTAAGCAGTTCGCCGAGGAGGTGCAAACGGAAAATCGCCTGCGCTATCTGGTGTGCCTGACCGTCGCCGATATCTGCGCCACCAACGAAACCCTGTGGAACAGCTGGAAGCAGAGCCTGCTGCGCGAACTCTATTTCGCCACTGAAAAACAGCTGCGTCGCGGCATGCAAAGCACCCCGGACATGCGCGAACGGGTGCGTCACCATCAGCTGCAGGCGCTGGCCCTGCTGCGGATGGACAATATTAATGAAGAGGCGCTGCATCAAATCTGGAACCGCTGCCGCGCCAACTATTTCGTGCGACATACGCCGACGCAGCTCGCCTGGCACGCCCGCAACCTGCTGCGCCACGATCTGAATAAGCCGATGATCCTCCTGAGCTCGCAGGCCACTCGCGGCGGAACGGAGATTTTTATCTGGAGCCCGGATCGCCCTTACCTGTTCGCCGCGGTGTGTGGCGAACTGGACCGTCGCAACCTCAGCGTCCACGACGCGCAGATCTTTACCACCCGCGACGGCATGGCGATGGATACCTTTATCGTCCTTGAGCCTGACGGCAGTCCGCTGTCCGCCGACCGCCACGAGGCGATCCGCCAGGGTCTGGAACAGACCATCACCCAGCGCAGTTGGGAGCCCCCGGCGCCCCGTCGTCAGGCGGCAAAGCTGCGTCATTTTTCGGTGGACACCGAGGTGAATTTCCTGCCGACCCATACCGATCGCAAATCGTTTCTCGAGCTGATTGCCCTTGACCAGCCCGGGCTGCTCGCCCGCGTCGGTCAGGTGTTCGCCGACCTCGGAATTTCGCTTCACGGGGCGCGAATTACGACAATTGGTGAGCGAGTAGAAGATTTATTTATAATCGCTACCGCCGACCGGCGTGCCCTTAATAATGAGCTGCAACAAGAAGTGCAACAACGGTTGACAGCGGCCCTCAATCCAAACGATAAAGGGTGACGTATTTTTTTTAGTGAATGGAAAGAAACAATGCAGCAGTTACAGAACGTTATTGAGTCCGCCTTCGAGCGTCGCGCCGACATCACGCCGGCCAATGTGGATACCGTGACCCGCGAAGCGGTTAACCAGGTTATTGCCCTTCTGGATTCCGGCGCGCTGCGCGTCGCTGAGAAGATCGACGGTCAGTGGGTGACGCATCAGTGGCTGAAGAAGGCGGTACTGCTCTCTTTCCGTATTAACGATAACCAGGTTATCGATGGTGCGGAAAGCCGCTACTTCGATAAAGTACCGATGAAATTCGCTGACTATGACGAAGCGCGTTTCCAGAAAGAAGGTTTCCGCGTGGTGCCGCCGGCAGCGGTGCGCCAGGGCGCGTTCATCGCCCGCAACACTGTGCTGATGCCGTCCTACGTTAACATCGGCGCCTACGTTGACGAAGGCACCATGGTTGACACCTGGGCCACCGTCGGCTCCTGCGCGCAGATCGGTAAAAACGTTCACCTGTCCGGCGGCGTCGGCATCGGTGGCGTACTGGAGCCGCTGCAGGCGAACCCGACCATCATCGAAGATAACTGCTTCATCGGCGCGCGCTCTGAAGTAGTTGAAGGGGTGATTGTCGAAGAAGGCTCCGTGATCTCCATGGGCGTTTACCTGGGTCAGAGCACCAAAATCTACGATCGCGAAACCGGCGAAGTCTTCTACGGCCGCGTGCCGGCTGGCTCGGTAGTGGTGTCAGGCAACCTGCCGTCGAAAGATGGTAAATACAGTCTGTACTGCGCAGTGATCGTGAAGAAAGTCGATGCTAAAACTCGCGGCAAGGTCGGCATTAACGAACTGCTGCGCACCATCGACTAAAGCAAATAAAAAGCGGGAGATATCCCGCTTTTTTGATATTTGATGCTGGCGAGAATGGATTTTTTCGTTAATTATTCAATGGTTATGATGCTATCAAAGGTACCGTTATGTACGATAATCTGAAAAGTCTTGGCATTACCAACCCTGATGAGATCGATCGCTATAGCCTGCGGCAGGAAGCTAACAACGACATTCTGAAAATCTATTTTCAGAAAGACAAAGGCGAATTCTTCGCCAAGAGCGTGAAGTTCAAATATCCGCGTCAGCGCAAAACCGTCGTCGCCGACGGCGTCGGCCAGGGCTACAAAGAGGTCCAGGAGATCAGCCCCAATCTGCGTTACGTCATCGATGAGCTGGATCAGATTTGCCAGCGCGACCGCACTGAAATCGATCTCAAGCGTAAAATCCTCGACGATTTACGCCATCTAGAAAGCGTGGTCACCAATAAGATCAGCGAAATCGAAGCCGATCTGGAAAAGCTCACCCGTAAGTAAGCGCATCCCCGGCGGCGCGTCGCCTGACCGGGCTGGCGGTATCAAACCGCTACCGACAGCATGCATCGTCCAGGCCGGGTATGGCGAGTCGCTACCCGGCATTTTTTTACCTCCACGCCTTAGCGTTGTTCATCCAGCTGCAGCGCGATATACAGCAGCAGCCGGTCGTCAAAGCTGCCAAGATCCAGCCCCGTCAGCTCCGAGATACGATTCAACCGGTACTCCAGCGTATTGCGATGAATAAACAGGGCCTTCGACGTCGCCAGCGGCTGCACGTTATGGCGAAACCACGCCTGCAGCGTTCGTCGCAGCAGCCCGTTGTTATCCATCGCCTTGAGACGCGCCAGCGGACGAGCCAGCTCATTGGCCTGCCAGCCGCCGCGCAGGCTGTCAAGCAGCACCGGCAGCATCAGATCCTGATAGAAATAGCAGCGGCTCTCCGGCATCCGCTGCTTGCCCACCATCATCGTCGTGCGAGCGGTACGGTAAGAGCGGGCGATACTCCCGGGACCGGTGAAGAAGTTGCCCAACGCCACGCGGAAACGGAGCTGGCCATTCTCTTTCATCCTGGCGATAAGCTGCTCGACGCGCCGGACGTGATCGTCGGCGTCCCAGCGGCCAAAGCTGTTCAGCGCCGGTTTCAGCACCACCATTTCCGTGAGCGAGACAATGGCCACGAGATTATGGCGATCGGGCGTGGTCAGCGCGTTCTGCAGCTGCTGTAGTTCCGCCATCGCGCTGTCTACGCCGAGCTGGCCGCTGTCCACCTCAATCATCGCCACCACGCGCGGCTGATTCAGGTCGATGCCTAATCGCTGAGCCCATTCGTTCAGCGCCGGGGTATGCTCTTCCGCCTGAATCAGGTTCATCACCAGCTCTTCGCGCAGACGGCTGTCCTGCGCCAGGAGATGCATCAGTCGCGACTGCTCCAGCATCATTTCTGCCGTCATGCACACCAGCTCGCCATATTTTCGCAGCGACTCCGGCTCGCCGGTCAGGCCGATCACCCCGACGATCTCCCCCTCCAGGCGCAGCGGCAGGTTAATGCCCTGGCGCACCCCGTGCAGATGGCGAGCCACCGCGTCGTCGATATCCACCACCCGCCCCTGGGAAAGCACCAGCAGCGCGCCTTCGTGCAATTCACCAATCCTTTCCCGATCGCCGCTGCCAATAATCCGCCCGCGGGCATCCATCACGTTGATGTTGGTATCGATGATGCGCATCGTCCGCGCCACAATATCCTGCGCCATTTTGGTATCGAGATGCCAGCCAGCCATGTAATCCTCCCCTTTGCAGGGCACCAGCATAAAAGAGTCGTCGCCCTGCCGCATTGTGCATATGCCCGAAGCCCGGATGAGATATGTGGAGTTGTGGAAGCGGTCACAGAACGGAAAAAAGCCCCTGCCCTCGGCGAGGGAAGGGGCTGGGATCAAGCGCTGACGATTACTGCAGCAGCAGGTAGATAGAGGCGTCGCCGCGCTGAATGTTCAGCGCCAGCACGGACGGTTTGGCGTCGAAGATTTTCCGCAGATCGGCGATGTTTTTCACCGGCTGCTGGTTGGCCCCGACAATGATGTCGCCTTTCTTGAGGCCAATCTGCGCCGCCGGGGTGCCGGCTTTCACATTATTGACCACCACGCCTTTGTCCTGACCCTTGTTGCTCATTTCCGCCCCTTCAATCCCGTTGAAGATGGTGCTGGAGTCAACCTGGGTCTGGTTGCTCTGCTGCAGTTCGACGGTGACGGTCACCGGTTTGCCATCGCGCAGCAGGCCAAGCTCAACCTTGCTGCCGATAGGCATGGTGCCGACCTGAGCACGCAGCGCGGCGAAGCTGCTGATCGCCTTCCCGTTGAGGGAGGTGATCACATCGCCGGCTTTAATGCCCGCTTTCGCGGCCGCCGATCCCGGCATCACCTGGCTGACGAAGGCGCCGCGCTGGGCGTCGACTTTCATCGCTTTCGCCAGCTCAGAGTTCAGTTCGGTGCCCATGATGCCGAGCTCGCCGCGTTTCACCTGGCCATATTTCACCATCTGCTCGGTCAGGTTTTTCACCATGTTGCTCGGGATAGCAAAACCGATACCGATGTTGCCGCCGTCCGGCGCCAGAATGGCGGTGTTGATGCCGATCAGCTCGCCGTTGAGATTCACCAGCGCGCCGCCGGAGTTCCCGCGGTTAATCGCCGCATCGGTCTGGATAAAGTTTTCGTAGTTTTCCACGTTCAGGCCGCTACGACCCAGCGCGGAAACAATCCCGGAGGTCACGGTTTCGCCCAGACCGAACGGGTTACCGATAGCCACGGTGTAGTCGCCGACGCGCAGCGCGTCAGAGTCGGCAAGCTTAATTGCCGTCAGGTTTTTCGGATCCTGAATCTGAATCAGCGCGATATCAGAGCGCGGGTCTTTACCCACGACTTTGGCATCAAACTTACGACCATCGCTCAGCTGGACCTTAATCGTGGTGGCGTTGTCCACGACGTGGTTGTTGGTCACCACATACCCTTTGGCCGCATCAATAATCACGCCGGAGCCCAGCGCCATGAATTTCTGCTGCTGGCCGCCGTCAGGCTGACCGCCCTGTCCGCCGCCCTGGCAAAACGGCGAACTCTGGAATGGAGAACCATCCTGGCAGAACGGCGAGTTATCGCCAAAGAACTGCTGGAAGTTACGCGGCATCCGTGGGGTATTAACGGTGGTGCTACCTTCAACGTTAATGCTCACCACCGACGGCATCACTTTCTCCAGCATCGGGGCCAGGCTTGGCATCTGCTGCGCGTTAGTGGCCGAAGATGCCGTTTCCGCCGCGCTCGCAGAGAGCGGGGACAATGCCAGACCTAAACTCAGAGCCAGTGCACTCATTGCTAACGTGGTTTTTTTCATCAGTTTCAATCTCAATATCAGAAAACGAAAGTTGCTGTGTACGTGACTATCAGAGTCATTTTATAGCGCTAAGTTCCGGAATTAAGTTTCTGGAAAAAGTAAAAATTTATTGTCCATCTTTACAAAACTCCAGCCTATTCCACCGCCATCAGTCGTCGATATTCATCCCACGCATATAAATCCGTCATCCCGCTGATATAATCCTGAATCAGACGGCAGCGATAATAGTATTCCATCAGCGCAAATTCAGGCGCTGTGCGCGCGAGCTTATTTACCGCTTCCACATAGGCCAGCCGGTGGCGGGTTGAAAGTTTCTGATACAGTCGGGAGGCAATGGGTAAACGCCGTACCCGCTCCTGCGCCACTAATTCGCTGAAATCCTCCAGTGATAATTTCAGCAGCGGCTGATAGATATCCAGCAGGCCGCTGATCACCCGGTAGCCCTGCAATTCCAGCTGCTCGACATCCGGATGGCTAAACACCTGTTTCATCGCCACATTTTTATAAAGCTCCAGCAGCTGACTGCAATCGCTGTCGTCCTCGAGCAGCGCATGATTAAAGTCGCCCGTAAAGATGGCCGGCAGGTTGTCAATAAATCGGCGCGCCGCGTAGGGCACCAGCTTATTCAGCGTGTTCACCCGCAAATACATAAAAAACTGATCTTCCGCGCTCTGCTTCAGGGAATTGGCTCGTGATTTCTCCCAGGCATTTTCAACCACCTGCGAGAATAACGATCCTTTTTCATGGCTGCCCCAGGCGTCGTAAAGATGCTGATAAAGCTGCTCAGCGCTGAAAATACGTTTTTCCACCGCGTCCTCGAGATCCGCGACGCAATATGAGATGTCATCCGCGGCTTCCATAATCCAGGTTAATGGGAACCGATTGTAAGGCGCCAGATCCAGTTCTTTACGCAGGCGCGCCACATACTCCTCTTCGGCTAAATAGTAGCCAGGCTTCTTCATTAAATAACTGTGGCTGGCTGGCGTCGCCTCGGACCACCACGCCGGACGAGTATATTTCAGAATACAGCCGACCTGCGCCCAGGTCAGATTCATGCGCATCAGCGTATGGACCAGACGAATGCCCTGGGCGTTGCCCTCAAAGCAGCAGAGATCCTGGCGCACTTTACGGCGCAGCGCGTTAAGCGACGTTTCCCCCTCCTGCAGGCGTAATGCCTGCACTTCACAGCGATCGTCGGTCAGCGGCTGCCCGAGCGCATCGCCGGGCGCCAGACGCTGGCGGAACCAGTCGTTAATCGCCGCCTCGCCAAAATGGCCAAACGGCGGGTTGCCGATATCGTGCATCAGGCAGGCCATCTCCACGACGCTCTCGAATGGCCCGGTCAGCTCTTCCAGGCCATACTCTTCCAGCAGCCTCTGCTCTTTCAGCCGGCTCAGTACCTCTTTGGCGATATAACGCCCCACCTGCTGCACCTCCAGCGAGTGGGTCAGACGGGTACGCACCGCCGCGTTTCGCTCCAGCGGGAAGACCTGAGTTTTTTGCTGTAAGCGACGGATGGCCGGCGAGTTGACGATCCGTCCCCGATCGCTTTCGAAGATCCGCAGGATGTCGCGCTCCGTCTCGACACGCGGCGGCGAACGGAAGCGTCGACGCCAGTTTATCTTGTTGCGAAAATCAATCTTTGCCATAGCCTCTCCCGCGCGAGCAATACGCTTCCCCTTAAGCGCATGATAGACTATGCAACTAAACCTGACACATCGCGAGTAAATCTATGAAAATTGGCATTATTGGCGCTATGGAAGAGGAAGTTACCCTTCTGCGCGACAAAATCGAAAACCGCCAGACTATCACTATTGGCGGGAGCGAAATCTATACCGGCCAACTTCACGGCGTTGACGTCGCGCTGCTGAAGTCTGGTATCGGGAAAGTGGCGGCGGCGATGGGCGCGACCCTTCTGCTGGAGCGTTGCCAGCCTGACGTGATCATTAATACCGGCTCAGCCGGCGGCCTGGCGTCGACGCTGAAGGTCGGCGATATCGTCGTCTCCGATGAAGCGCGCTACCACGACGCCGACGTCACCGCCTTCGGTTATGAGTACGGCCAGCTGCCTGGCTGCCCGGCGGGCTTTAAAGCGGACGAAAAACTGGTGGCCGCCGCGGAGAGCTGCATTAACGCGTTAGATCTCAATGCCGTTCGCGGCCTGATCGTCAGCGGCGATGCCTTCATTAACGGCTCTGTCGGTCTGGCGAAGATCCGCCATAATTTCCCGCAGGCGATCGCTGTGGAAATGGAAGCGACCGCTATCGCTCACGTTTGCCATAACTTTAAGGTTCCCTTCGTGGTGGTTCGCGCCATCTCCGATGTGGCCGACCAGCAGTCTCACCTCAGCTTTGAGGAGTTCCTTGCGGTCGCCGCCCGACAGTCCACCCTGATGGTGGAGAATCTGGTCCAGAACCTGGCACGTGGCTAAGTCGCTCTCCTTCGCGCTTGCCGCGCTGCTGTTACTCGCCCCGGCGTGGCTGCTGGCCGCGCCGCGGGTGATCGCCCTCTCCCCCGCCAATACCGAACTGGCCTTTGCCGCCGGGATCACGCCGGTCGGCGTCAGTAGCTATTCCGATTATCCGCCGCAGGCCAAAACGATTGAGCAGGTTGCCAGCTGGCAGGGGATGAACCTGGAGCGCATCGTAGCGTTAAAGCCAGACCTGGTGCTGGCCTGGCGCGGCGGTAATGCCGAACGTCAGGTTAACCAGCTGCAGTCGCTGGGTATCCACGTCCTCTGGGTGCAGACTTCGACCATCGAAGAGATCATCGCCACCCTGCGTCAGCTGGCGCAGTGGAGCCCGCAGCCGGAAAAAGCGCAGCAGGCGGCGCAGGCGATGCAGCAGGAATACGATGCGCTGAAAGCGCGCTATGCCAGCGCGCCGAAGAAACGCGTCTTCCTGCAGTTCGGTTCCGCCCCGCTGTTCACCAGCGGCCCCGGCTCGATTCAGGATCAGGTGCTGAGGCTGTGCGGCGGCGAGAATATCTTTGCCGCCAGCCGCGTTCCCTGGCCGCAGGTGAGCCGCGAACAGGTGCTGGCCCGTCAGCCGCAGGCGATTGTGGTGACCGGCGACGCCAGCCGCATCGCCGAGGCGCAGCGCTTTTGGCAACATCAGCTCACCATTTCGTTGATTGCGTTACACAGCGACTGGTTTGAACGCGCAAGCCCACGTATTATCCTCGCCGCCAAACAACTTTGTGCGGCGCTCGACCAGGTAAAATAACCATCCGGTAAAGCGGATGTTCAGTGGGAATCAACGATGCTTGTCTATTGGCTGGATATTATTGGCACGGCCGTTTTCGCGATCTCCGGCGTTCTGCTGGCCGGAAAATTACGCATGGACCCGTTTGGCGTGCTGGTGTTAGGCGTGGTGACGGCGGTGGGCGGCGGAACCATCCGCGACATGGCGCTGGCGAATGGCCCGGTATTCTGGGTCAAAGATCCCACCGATCTGGTGGTGGCGATGGTCACCAGCATGCTGACCATCCTGCTGGTCCGCCAGCCGCGCCGGCTGCCGAAATGGATCCTGCCGGTGCTCGACGCCGTCGGTTTAGCGGTGTTTGTCGGCATCGGCGTGAATAAAGCCTTTCTCGCCGGCAGCGGCCCGCTGGTAGCGGTATGCATGGGGGTGGTGACCGGCGTTGGCGGCGGGATAATCCGCGACGTGCTGGCGCGCGAAATTCCTATGATTCTGCGCACCGAGATCTACGCCACCGCCTGTATTGTCGGCGGCATTGTCCACGCCACCGCGCACGACACCTTCCATCTCCCGCTGGAGAATTCGGCGATGATGGGGATGGTGGTGACCCTGGCGATCCGGCTGGCGGCGATCCGCTGGCACCTGAAGCTGCCGACGTTTGCCCTGGACGATAACGGACGGTCATAAAAGCAAAACGGTAACCTTGAGGTTACCGTTTTTAGCGTTGGCGCCCTCTCGCTGCGAGAAAAAGCCCCCTGCCGCGCTCGCTTTAAACGCTGAACGAGGACCCGCAGCCGCAGGTGCTTTTCGCGTTCGGGTTGGTCACGATAAAGCGCGAACCTTCCAGCCCTTCGGTATAGTCGACAGAGCCGCCGACCAGGTACTGCAGGCTCATCGGGTCAACCACCAGGCCGACACCCTGTTTCTCAATGGTCATATCCCCTTCGTTCACCTGATCGTCGAAGGTGAAGCCATACTGGAAACCGCTGCAACCGCCGCCGGTGATATACACGCGCAGTTTCAGGTTCGGATTATCTTCATCCGCAATCAGGTGTTTTACTTTATTGGCTGCGGCTTCGGTAAACTCCAGCGGCAACGCTACGTCATCACTCATTTTTTGCTCCCATTGATACTTCCGGCCGGTTAAAGAATAACCGGACCTTTTGAGCCATTATCTAATACCCTGGTAAATCGTTCAAGTATTCTCCCGGGGTGCCTGCTGCGCTTTTGCCGCCTGCTCGGCCTCCTGCTTCGCCAGAGTACGTTGCAGAATGGTCGAATACAAAGGCTTACCGCCGAGGAATTGCGCCAGTAGTGTTGCGCCAAGGCAGGTAATAATCATTGGCAAAATGAGCTGATAGTTATCGGTCATCTCCAGCACCAGCACAATCCCGGTCAGCGGCGCGCGCACCGAGGCGGCGAGCAGCGCCCCCATACCGGCGATGGCGAAGGTGCCGGCATCGAGATGGTAGGACGGAAACAGCGGAATAGCCGCCATGCCGAACGCCGTGCCCAGCAGCGTGCCGAGCGCCAGCATCGGGGCGAAAATGCCGCCCGGCGCGCCGGAAGAGAAGCAGATCAGCGTGGTCACCACGCGGGCAATAAAGATGAACAGCAGCAAACCGACGGAGAAGTTACCGGCGGCGGCGATGGGGATCAGGTTAAAGCCGCCCCCCACCGCGGAGGGCTGCATCAGCCCCAGCAGGCCGCAAAGCCCGCCGATGACCCCGCCAATTAACACCCATTTTTTGATGTTGCCGCCGTGAATGCGCTGGAACAGATCCTGGGTGCGTAGCACCAGAAAATTAAACAGCGGACCAAAGCAGCCAAACAGCATCCCCAGCACCAGGTACAGCCACAGGGTATTCACCGGGGCATTGCTCAGCTTGCCCACCTCTATAATTGCCGCCTCGCCGTTGAAAATGCGAAACACAATGCTCGACATGATCACGCCGGTAAATACCGCTTTAATGGAGATCAGGTTGTAGCGGAACTGCGGGCGCATCTCTTCGATGATAAACAGGATACCGGCCAGCGGCGCGTTAAAGGCCGCTGAGAGCCCCGACGCCGCACCGGTCGCCAGCAGCGTGTGCCGCGCTTCCGGACTGCGCATGCGGAAAATATCCAGCACCATGCGTCCAATGTTGCCGCCAAGCTGCACCATCGGCCCCTCGCGTCCCAGTACCATTCCGGCGCCCAGGGTCCCCATGCCGCCGATGAATTTCACCGGCAGCACGCGCCACCAGCGCACCGGCCGCAGCTCCTCCAGCGCCCCTTCGATTTCCGGGATCCCCGATCCGCCAGCCTCCGGCGCAAAACGGCGCACGAGGAAATAGCCGACCATCGCCAGCAGCGCCGACAAGATAAACGCCAGCGGCCAGACCAGATACCAGTGGTCCGCCACCTGCGCCAGCGCGCCGATCCGCTGGTTCTGCACCCAGTTCACGCTCTTCTCAAACGCCACGCCCACCAGCCCGGCCAGCGTGCCGACCACCGCCGCCATAAACAGCACCGCCAGCGGCGTTTTATCGCGCTGAATCAACCGGCGCACCGCATCGCCGCGACGCACCCGCACGAACTGATGTGCCTCAAAAGAGGGAGTTTCTGCTTTCATGCCATTATCAATTATTGGTAATACAAATGAAGAGAGAGGCATTTTAGCCGCCCCGGCGCGCTGCGTCGTCAAAAAAATGCCCTTGCGGCACATTGTTTCAATTGGGCAAAACTTTCATAACCATCCTGGAATAACTTAGAATAGCCGATAAAACATTTTTCACGAACCAGGACCCTGGCCATGAGCAAATCTGAAAATCTGTACCACGCCGCGCGTGAACTGATCCCCGGCGGCGTTAACTCGCCGGTCCGCGCCTTCACCGGCGTCGGCGGCACCCCGCTGTTTATCGAACGCGCGGATGGCGCTTACCTCTATGACGTGGATGGGAAAGCCTATATCGATTATGTCGGCTCCTGGGGTCCGATGGTGCTGGGCCACAACCATCCGGCGATCCGCAACGCGGTGATCGAGGCGGCGTCCCGCGGCCTGAGCTTTGGCGCGCCGACCGAAATGGAAGTAAAAATGGCGGCGCTGGTGACCGAGCTGGTGCCGACCATGGATATGGTGCGCATGGTGAACTCCGGTACCGAAGCCACCATGAGCGCGATTCGCCTGGCGCGCGGCTTCACCGGCCGCGACAAGATCATCAAGTTCGAAGGCTGCTACCACGGCCATGCCGACTGCCTGCTGGTGAAAGCCGGTTCCGGCGCGCTGACTCTCGGCCAGCCGAACTCGCCGGGCGTGCCGGCTGATTTCGCCAAACATACCCTGACCTGCACCTATAACGACCTCGCCTCCGTGCGCGCGGCGTTCGAGCAGTATCCGCAGGATATCGCCTGCATCATCGTCGAGCCGGTCGCCGGGAATATGAACTGCATTCCGCCGCAGCCGGAGTTCCTGCCGGGCCTGCGCGCGCTGTGCGACGAATTTGGCGCCCTGCTGATCATCGACGAAGTGATGACCGGCTTCCGCGTGGCGCTGGCGGGCGCGCAGGCTTATTACGGCGTGGAGCCGGATCTGACCTGTCTCGGGAAAATCATCGGCGGCGGGATGCCGGTAGGCGCCTTCGGCGGCCGTCGCGAGGTGATGGACGCGCTGGCGCCCACCGGTCCGGTCTACCAGGCCGGAACCCTCTCCGGTAACCCGATCGCCATGGCCGCCGGCTTCGCCTGCTTAAGCGAAGTGGCGCAGCCGGGCGTGCATGAAACCCTCACCGAGCTGACCAACCAGCTGGCGCAAGGCCTGCTCGATGCGGCGCGTGACGCCGGGATCCCGCTGGTGGTCAATAACGTCGGCGGCATGTTCGGCATCTTCTTTACCGATGCCGAAACCGTCACCTGCTATCAGGACGTGGTGAAGTGCGATGTCGAACGCTTCAAGCGCTTCTTCCATCTGATGCTGGAGGAAGGCGTTTACCTTGCGCCGTCAGCGTTTGAGGCTGGCTTTATGTCCGTCGCCCACAGCGAAGAAGATATCGACAATACCATCGACGCCGCGCGTCGGGTATTTGCCAAACTGTAAGGTGCTTGAATGCCTGGTGACGCAGGGATTTTCCCGGATGCGGCGCATTGCGCCTTATCCGGGCTACCAAATCGCACAGCGCTGTAGCCCCGGTAAGCGATAGCGCCACCGGGGAGTTTCCCGGATGCGGCGCATTGCGCCTTATCCGGGCTACCAAATCGCACAGCACTGTAGCCCCGGTAAGCACTAGCGCCACCGGGGATGTTGAGGCCATCCGGGATCGTTAGCGGCTCTGCTTCCTCAGCAAATAGATAAAGTACGGCGCGCCGATAAAGGTCGACAGCAGCCCCGCCGGGATCTGGTACGGGAACATGATCATCCGTCCGCACCAGTCGGCGAAGACCAGCAGCAGCCCGCCAGTCAGTCCGGAGATCACCATATGCGGCAGCGTTCGGCGGAAGCCCATCATGCGCGCAATATGCGGCGCCATCAGCCCGACGAAGCTCAGCGGGCCGATGGTCAGCGTCGCCGCCGCCGTCAGGCAGGCCGCCAGCAGCAGCAGAACAATCCGCGATGACGTCAGCGCCATGCCCACCGCCCGCGCCGCCTCCCCGCCCAGCGGCAGGATGGTTAACCAGCGGCGACAGAGCGGCGCCAGCGCCAGCAGGACCAGCATCACCGCGCCGCTGCGTACCACCCTCTCCGGCGTCGCGCTGTAGGTCGACCCCGAGATCCACGTCAGGATCTGCGCCATACGCGGATCGCCGCTGGCCTGCAGCATCATCAGCAGCATAGTGAAGGCGGTACTGAGCGCCATCCCCGCCAGCAGCATCCGATGCGGCGAGAAACCGCCCCGCCCGGCGGCCAGCATAATGATCAGCAAAGTGGCCGCCGCGCCAAGGCTCCCGGCCGGCAGCAGCCAGCCAAAGGCGTCGCCAGGCACGAAGAACAGCATCAGCACCACGCCAAAGGCGGCGCCGGAGCTGATGCCCAGCACTTCCGGGCTGGCCATCGGGTTGCCGGTCAGGCGCTGGATAATACAGCCGGCGACCGCCAGCATCACCCCGGCGAACAGCGCCGACAGCACCCGCGGCCAGCGCCAGGGCAGCAGTTGCTCCAGTAGATCGCCGTGAGCCCACAGCCAACCGTGGGCATCGCGACCAAAGGCCAGCGCCACGCTCATCGCCAGCAGCAGCAACGCGACGCCCCCGAGAACAAACCATTGCACGTGATAGCGCTCAGGCTGCACATTATCGCCGCCGTTCATCACCGGGGCGCTGATGCTGCGCAGCCGTGGCAGCAGCCACAGCAGCAGCGGCGCGCCGATCAGGGCGGTGACCGAGCCGGTGGAGATTTCCCGCCATACCCGGCTCAGCCAGAGGATCACCTGATCGGAAAGCCACAGGAGCAGCGCGCCGATCAGCGCCGCCAGCAGCAGCCGGGCCAGCAGTCGACGGGCGCCGAGCATTTTCGCCAGCAGCGGCGCGAACAGGCCGATAAAGCCGATAATCCCGACCGCGTTGACCAGCAGCGCGCTCATCACGATCGCCAGCGTCAGGGCGCCGAGGCGCGCCAGAGACAGCGCCAGCCCCAGGTTGCGCGCCACCCCGTCATCGAGCCCCATCAGAGTCAGCGGACGCAGCAGCAGCAGGGTGAGTATCGCCCCGCCCAGCAGCTGCGGCCACAGGCGCTGCGCCACGCTCCAGTCGGTTTGCGTCAGCGTCCCGGTGCTCCACAGGAACATGCTCTGCAGCTGGTCGTGATGGAAAATCACCATCAGCTGGTTAAGCGCCCCGCAGTAGAGGCTGACCACCAGGCCCGCCAGGATCAGCGTTACCGGCGACAGACGCTTGCCCCAGGAGACGCCAAACACCAGCGCACCCACCAGACAGGCCCCGGCCAGCGCGGCAAACTGCGACGCCAGCACGCCGGGGATGGCCCACAGCGTGGTGACCGTTATCCCCAGCTGCGCGCCGGTGGCGACGCCAAGGGTGGTCGGCTCCGCCAGCGGATTGCGCAGCACCTGCTGGAACAGTACGCCGACCAGTCCCAGCCCGGCCCCCACCAGCAGTGAAACGGCCACCCGCGGCAGCAGGCTGTAATGAAACAGCATCTGGGCAATCTGATCGCTATCCGGCTGCCGCAGCGCCTGCCGCCATTGCGCATAGGGCAAGGCGACATTGAGATTGACGATACTCAACGCGAAGGCGGCAACCAGCAGCGCGGCCAGCAGGATACTGGCTAACGGTGAAATACGCGTATTCATACCGGACTCCCCTGGGCCTCGGCCAGCACGCGGGCAAAATGCATCGCCGACAGCGTCGCGCCATAGAACCACACCGCCGGAACGCGCTGGAAGCGTCCCGCGCGCACGAACGGCATCGCCTGCCACAGCGGGGTCGCCAGCAGTTGGGTCATCTCCCGCTCGTTACCATGATCAAAACAGATCACATCGGCCTCGTTAAATGCCGCCAGCCGGTCGATGCCAACGCTAACGCTGCCCCAGAACGCCGCTTCGCCGCGCCAGGCGTTTTTAATACCAAAGCGGTCAAGCACCTCCTGGAACAGGCAGTTTTCGCCAAACACCAGAACGTGGCGCGGATCGAGCAGGGAGATCATCAGCAGCGGACGGTCGCCGCGCCCGGCAAAACGCGGCTTCAGGCTCGCCATCAGCGCCTCAAACTCCGCCAGGTGGCGCTGAGCCTGCTGCGGTTTGCCCAGCAGGTCAGCCATCTCCAGCAGCGAGCGCTGAGCCATCGCCAGCGGGCGTTTGCCGTCGCTAAAGGTGAATCCGCGGCCGGGGGCGATACGCGCCAGCTTCTCCGGCGACGGGCCGTAGCCTGCTGACCAGACGATAAACGACGGTTTCATCTGCGTCAGCAGCTCAAGATTGGGTTCAGTGCGCAGACCGACATCGATCACCGAGTCGGGCAGCGCGGGCTCGTTCACCCACAGGCGATAGTTAGGGATATCGGCCACGCCGTAAGGCGTGACGCCCAGCGCCAGCAGGAGCTCCGCCGGCAGCCACTCCAGGGCGACCACACGCTGCGGGTCAACGTTCGCCGCCTGCGCGCCGCGCATCTGCCACAGCAGCGGCGAGAGCGCCATCGCGGTCAGCAGGCGACGTCGGGTTATCTGAGTCGGGGTCATCATTAATAGACAAAGCTTACCGGCGCCGCGCCGGCCGGGTGCGGCAGGATCCCCATCGGGATGCCGTAGATTTGTTCCAGGGTGTCGCTGCGCATCAGTTCCGCCGGCGTCCCCTGGGCGATCATTTCCCCGCCGCGCAGGGCCACCAGATAGTCGCAGTAGCGGGCCGCCATATTAACGTCGTGCAGGACGGCAATCACCGTCAGGCCGCGCTGCTGGCTGAGACGATGCACCAGCGCGAGGACATCAACCTGATGGGCGATATCCAGCGCCGAGGTGGGTTCATCGAGCAGCAGACAGCGGCTATCCTGCGCCACCAGCATGGCGATCCACGCCCGCTGGCGTTCGCCGCCGGAGAGGCTGTCCACCAGACGATGGGCGAGCGGCTTCAGCCCTACCAGCGCAATCGCCTCTTCCACTTTCTCGCGGTCCGCCGCGCCAAAGCGACCCAGCGCGCCGTGCCACGGATAGCGGCCGATCGCCACCAGCTCGCGCACCGTCATACCTTCGGCCGGCGGCAGCTGCTGCGGCAGATAGGCCACTTTGCGGGCAAAGGCTTTGCTGCCCCAGCTCTCCAGCGGCTGGCCGTCCAGCAGCACATCGCCTGCGGAAGGCGGCTGATGGCGGCCAAGCATTTTCAGTAACGTCGACTTGCCGGAGCCATTATGGCCGATCAGGCCTGTGACTTTTCCGGCCGGGAAGGTGAGCGAGAGCGGATGGAGCAACGTGCGGCCAGGCACACGGAAAGTGACGCGATCCAGCGCGAAGGTGGTTTCTGCGTGCGGAGTCTGTTCCTGCATAGCGATAACCTGATAAAGGGCGCGGCGAACCGCGCCCGTAGGTGGTTAGAAACGGAAGGTGGCGGTGGCGACGACCTGACGTCCGGCCCCCCAGTAGCAGGCGTATTCGCTGTAGCAACTGGAGACATATTCGCGGTCGAACAGGTTGTTGACGTTGACGCCGACCGACGAGCCCGGCAGGCCAAAGCGCGCCAGATCGTATTTCACCGTCGCATCCATCAGCGCATAACCGGCCACACTAAAGGCATCATTTTTCTTACCGGTGCTGGTGTCATTTTTGTAGTAGCTGACCGTTGAACCGATATAGCGCGCCCCGGCCCCAATCGTCAGACCGCTCAGCGCGGTTTCGTGGAAGGTATAATCCGCCCACAGGGAGGCCATGTTACGCGGCACTTCCGCCGGACGTTTGCCGTTGAACACCGTATCGTGAGTGTACTCCGCATCGGTGTAGCTGTAGGCTGCGGTGACGTTAATATTGGCGTTCACCGCCGCCTTCGCCTCCAGCTCAAGGCCGCGGGAGCGGATTTCGCCGGTCTGGATGCTGAACGCCTGGTTAGCCGGATCCGCCGTCAGGTTCTTGTCTTTGGTCAGCTGATAGACCGCCGCGGTGACCACCACCGGCATATCTTTCGGCACATATTTCACGCCGGCTTCATACTGCTTACCGCGCGACGGATCGAACGGCTTACCGCTGCTGCTGGATCCCGATACCGGTTCAAACGATTCGCTGTAGCTGAAGTACGGAGAGATACCGTTATCGAACAGGTAGTTGATGCCTCCGCGCCAGCTGAACTGCTGGTCGTGGTTCTCCGCCAGGCTGTTGGTGGCGCGGGTTAACGTTGAGGTCGTGGCGTAATCGTAACGGCCGCCCAGGGTCATCACCCATTTATCCCACTCCATCTGATCCTGCGCGTACAGGCCAGTCTGCTCCATCCGGTTGAGCACCGCGTACGGGAAGGTGACCTGAATATTCGGGTTGCCGTACTGCGGATTGTTCATGCTGATGGGATCCGCCGTCCCGTAGTCGGCATCCACATCGTTACGCATCCGCGAGTAGTCCACGCCGGTCAGCAGGGTATGGCTAACCGCGCCGGTGGCGAAATCAGACTGCAGCTGAGTATCGACGGTGAAGGTGTTCAGGTGCTCGTCGGAGCGCACATAGGCGCGATTCATGTAGCCCGGCGCGACATAGCCGTTGCCGTACACCGAACGATAGAGCGTATGCACATCGGCATAGCGCAGGTTCTGCCGCACGGTAAAGGTGTCATCGAACTGATGGGAGAAGCTGTAGCCCACCATCTTCTGGCGGCGGGAGATTTTATTATCCGCCTCGCCTTCGTTGAAATCGGTCGGCAGCTTATGCGCCTTACCGTTGGCGTCGTAATACGGCACCACGGTGCCTTCGCGCGGCAGCCAGCCGTAGTAGCCCGCATCCGGATCATTCTGGAAGTTGCTCAGGAAGGTGAAGTCGGTTTTATCGTCCGGACGCCAGCTAAAGGAGGGCGCCACCGCGTAGCGGGTCGATTTCGCCATCTGCTGCTGGGCATCCTGGCTGCGGCCCAGGCCGGTCAGGCGGTAGGACCAGACGCCGGCATCATCAATGGCGTCGCTGAAGTCAAACCCGGTCTGCCACAGATTGTCGGTGCCCATCTTAAACTGCACTTCTTTCAGCGGCTCGGTGGTCGGGCGTTTGCTGACCATGCTGACGATACCGCCCGGGTTGCTGTTGCCGTACAGCACCGAGGTTGGCCCGCGCATCACTTCCACGCGCTCCAGGAAGTAAGGATCCATGGAGACTTCAGAGTAGTTATTCCCCTGCAGCTTCATGCCGTCCAGATACTGGTTGGTGTTGACGGTCGTCGAGGTGGTGAAGCCGCGAATGGTGACCACGTCATAGGTGGTCGAACTGCCGCGGGTGGAGAAGACGCTTGGCGTATAGGAGAGCGCCTCTTTTACCGTCGTCGGCTGGCGCATCTCCATCTCCTGGCGCGTCACCACCGACACAGACTGCGGCGTTTTTTCAATCGGGGTATCGGTTTTCGTCGCCGTGGCGGAGCGTTTCGCCGCGATGGTCGGCGCCGGTCCCCAGGCGCTTTCCTGGGCGGCCGGGGCGGCAACGACGGTGATGGTTTCTTCTTGCTTCGGTTGTTCTGCTGCCTGTGCGTAGACAGACATGCCGCTAACCGCCGTGGCTACTACAGCTGCGACTTTACGCAGCGAGTGGTTTGGCTGAGCAGTTTTTGGACGCGCCATGGGTATATCTCTGATGAAAGTGAATGATAACGTAAACGAGAATTATTATTATGACGGGCGATATAATAGGCGAAACGTTGAAGGCAAGGCAAGCGATATGCCTGTCGCTGCGGGCTGAAGGCTGAATTAATAACCAGATAGTTATTATGGAGTTAAAGAGCCGTTAACTTTTTTACAGGCATAAAAAAACCCCTTAATACTTTCGTCTTAAGGGGTCTGGTCTTAGGGCTTAAATCAGTTACTGCCGAACATATCCTTGATCCAGCCCGCGACGCCGTCGCTCTTCTCCTGCTGCTTCGGCGGCTGCTGTTGCTGCTGCTGTTGCTGCTGAGGCTGCTGCTGCCCGGACTGATTGAACGGGTTGTTCGCTTCCTGCTGCTGCAACTGCTGCTGCTGCATCATTTCGCCCTGGCGGCACAGCGCATCCGGCTGCGTCGTCCACACCGGCAGCGAACGCATACCGCCGCTGCAGACGAAGTTGCCGTTGCTGTCCACGCCCATGTCGACCACGTCCTCAGGCGCCGTCAGCACCAGCGGCGTTGGCGTCTGGTTCGCCAGATAACGCTGGTAAATCGACATCGCACCGCTGGCGCCGTACAGTTTGGTTGGCTGGTTATTATCGCGACCCACCCAGGTGATGGTCACCTGGCTACCGTCGATCCCGGCAAACCAGGTATCGACGTTATTGTTGGTGGTCCCGGTTTTCCCCGCCAGATGGAGGCCAGGATACTTCGCGCCCAGCTGACGCCCCGTCCCGCGCTGCACCACCTGCTGCATGGTCCACAGCGTCATGTAGGCCGCCTGGGCAGGCACCGCGCGCTCCGCCTGCGGGTAGCTCTGATACAGCACCGTGCCATCTTCCGCAATCACTGACCGCAGGGCGGAGAGTGGCGCACGGTTGCCGCCGCTGGCGATGGTCTGGAAGGCCTGGGCCACTTCAATTGGCGTCAGGTTCAGCGCGCCAAGCAGCATCGCCGGCACGGCGTTGAGCTGATTCTTCGGCGCCCCCAGTTTGGTCCAGGTATCGACCACCGCCGGCAAGCCCAGCGCCATCCCGAGGTTAACCGTCGGCACGTTCATCGAACGGGTCAGGGCATCCACCAGCATCACCTGGCCGCTGAAGCGACGATCGTCGTTCTGCGGCGACCAGGTCTGGCCGTTGGACAGGCGAATGGTCACTGGCGCATCGGCGATCCACGTATTCAGGCGATACTGGTTCGGCTGGCTCAGCGCGGTCAGATAGGTCGCCGGCTTGGCCAGAGAACCAATCGACCGGCGGGCCTGCATCGCACGGTTGTAGCCGGCGAACTGCGGCTCCGCGCCGCCGACCATCGCCCGCACTTCACCGGTAAAGCGGTCCACCACCACCATGGCGGTTTCCAGATCTGCCAGCTTGCGCTGTTTCTTCAGTACCGGGATCCCTTCGGTGGCCGCTTTTTCCGCGGCATCCTGCGCCACCGAGTCGAAGGTCGTGAAGATCTTCACGCCGGAGAGATCTTTCACTTTATCGCCCAGCTTCGCCTGCAGCTCCTGACGCACCATCTGCATAAACGCCGGCTGCGGTGAAATCACCCCGCCGCGCGGCTGCACGCCCAGCGGACGCGCGCTCAGCATGTCGTACAGCTCCTGGTCGATGACCTGCTGCTGCTGCAGCAGACGCAGCACCAGATTGCGTCGCTCAAGGGCCAGTTTCGGGTTGCGCCACGGGTTATAGACCGAGGCCCCTTTCACCATCCCCACCAGCAGCGCCTGCTGGTCGAGGCTCAGCTCTTCCACCGGACGGCCAAAGTAGTACAGGCTGGCCAGCGGGAAGCCGCGAATTTCGTTATCGCCGCTCTGACCGAGGTACACCTCGTTCATATATAGCTCAAGGATGCGATCCTTGCTGTAGCGGGCGTCGACGATCAGCGCCATGTACGCTTCGTTGGCTTTACGCCAGTAGGAGCGTTCGCTGGAGAGGAACAGGTTTTTCACCAGCTGCTGGGTCAGGGTACTTGCCCCCTGCACCGTCCGGCCTGCCGTCAGGTTCGCCAGCACCGCACGGCCGATGGAATAGAGGCTGATACCATCATGCTCGTAGAAGTGGCGGTCTTCGGTCGCCAGCAGCGTATCCACCAGCAGGTCGGGGAAGCCGCTGCGCTTCACGAACAGACGCTGCTCGCCGTTCGGCGACTGCAGCATGGTGATAAGTCGCGGATCGAGACGGAAGAAACCGAACTGGCGGTTGTTATCCATATTCTCGATGGTTTCCAGATGGTCGCCATCGAAGGTCAGACGCGCGCGCACCTGCCCTTCTTTACTGTCCGGGAAATCGAACGGACGGCGGATCATCTCGATGCTGTTGGCCTGCACCGTATATTCGCCGGGACGCGTCATCGCGCTGACCTGACGATACTGGGTGGCGTTCAGCAGACGCACCATCTCGTTTTTGCTGATCTGCATGTCCGGCTCAAGGTTCACCATTCGGCCATAGACCGCGGCCGGCAGCTCCCAGACTTTACCGTCAATGCGGCTGCGGATTTTCTGGTCGAGGTAGACGCCATAGGCGGCAATCAGCACCGCGAAGACAATCCCCAGCTTGACCAGCAGCCACAGCCAGCTGCGCTTACGACGAGGCTTGCCACCTTTGCCTTTGGCTTTTCTCGGCACCGGTTTCTCATCCTCATAATCATCGTCATCATACTCGTCGTCGTAGTCCTCTTCCCGGACCCGGCGACGGGTGACTTTCTGTTTTGTCGGACGTGAGGGTCTTCCCTTACGTCCGATAGGCTCGCGGTCATCTCCCGCCATGCTTTTTCTCCGCAACGTTCAGGCGCAAAGGCCTGATTCTCAATACTTCCCCTGTTCAGAGGAAGAAGAAATCTCTCAAATTAACGTCCTGGCTGCTTACCCTCGGGACGACAACCTGCTGGCGGGCAGAACGCGCCGCCCACCTTTCAAAGGGTTGGTTTGCTTCGTTTCACATGATACTAACAATAAAAATTCACCATAAAATCATTGTGTTAAACGCATCACTGGCAGAATGAGTCAGAACATAGCACGTAATGTTCAGGGCATACAGGATAGCACTAAAATGCGACATTCTTAACCAGCATTTTACCTCGTGCTCACGTAACAAGATGGGAAAGAGTATGTTTTTTAATAACATAAAAAATGACGCTCGCCCTGATGCCAAATGCGGCGGCATCATCTGCCGCAGAAAATATATTTTCCGGCCGCCAATGTTTATTATTGAAAGAAGTAAAGGGGATTAATCGAGTTTCTGCCAATAAAAATGAGAGCCTGTTAACATTTATGCAGAATCATATTTTATGATGACACCAGGGAAATATTTGTTAAACTAGCGGCCAGTGATTCATTATTTTGATTACTCTACTATGCGCATTCCGCTTATATTTCCGCTTTGCGTGGTGGCCGTGCTCTCTGGCTGCCAACAGAAACCCGCCTCAACGCTCAGTCCGGCCATCAGTAGCCAGGCGCAGCTCGAGCAGCTCTCGTCCGTGGCGGCAGGAACGCGCTATCTCAAGAATAAATGTAATCGTAGCGATCTGCCCGCCGATGAAGCTATTTATCGGGCGGCGGTGAATGTCGGCAAAGCGCGCGGCTGGGGAAATATTGACCCGGCAACGTTAAGCCAAAATAGCGACCGGCTTTACCAACAGCTTTTACAGGACAGCACCCCGGAAGCCGCGCAGTGCAGTCAATTTAATCGCCAGCTTGCTCCCTTTATTGCCAGCCTGCGCGGCGACTAAACAAAATATCTTCAACGCGCATTTTATTGCGCGTGCCCCTTATTCGCCTTTCGGCTCCTCGTCAATTTTCCCGCCGGGCCAGTCCTCCAGCGCCGCGAGGGTAAAGGTCGTGCCGTTGAAGCTAAAGATCGTCACATCCTGCTGGATCTGCTCCACCACCAGATTGGGCAGCGGGGAGTCGCCCTCCGTCCACGCTTTGCCATTTAACACAATGCTGCGCTTTTCCGCTAACGAGGCGTAGACATGCGCGCTATAGCGCAGAGGCGGCAGCGTATCGCTATCCACCACCGGCGCGGCGGGCGCACTGGGTTTTGTCGCCGGCGGCGGCGTCTTTGGCGCGGCCTCTCCGGCAGCGGTTAACGGCAGAAGCGCCGCATGCGCCACCGGCAAGGGCAGCGTTTGCGGCGGTGCCGGATGACGCCACTGCTCGCCGCCAAACCAGCCGAGCGCGAATAATAATCCGGCATACAGCGGGATAATCCAGCCTGGGATCTGCACCATCCGGCCGCGGATCACCGGCGCGTCCGCCTGCGCGGAAGGCGGCTGATGCGCCACCAGCGGGGGGATCCCTCTTTCACTGTCATCACGAACAATCACCACGATCTCCTGTTCCCTCACGATAACGAGAAGGCGCCCTTACGGGCGCCCCAAACGGCTGACAAAGCGCAATCTTCAGGGATTGCCCGGCGGCGCTGCGCTTGCACGGGCCTACAGCTAACTGCATAACGGTTTGATATTGCAGTCCTTCACAGGCCGGGTAAGGCGAAAGCCGCCACCCGGCAGAAAGGCGGCACAGTATCAAACCAGGTTTGTCATCAGCCAGAGGCGCCCTTACGGGCGCCCCACGTCACGTTATTTACTGCTCACCGGCAGGCCGGCGCCCTGCGATTCGCCCTGCGGCAATTCGAGAACGGCAACCGACCAGGCCGGCAGCGTGACCGAGCCGTCAGCGGCAATCTGCACGCCGCTGGCCAGCGAACGGTCGCCCGCCGCCTGCTGGATGGCGCTCAGCTGGAGCGATGTGCCGGCGAAATCCTGCAGCGTCCGGCTTTCCGGAGCGGCGTTAATCGCCACCACGATGCCGTCGACGCGGCTGTCCAGACTGGCGCCAGCCTGCATCCCGTCATCGATGGTCATCACCAGCAGACCGGTCTGCTGATCGGCGCCGGTATTGCGGAAGTCCACACGCTGCATCACCGTCGCGCCGTCGCCGAGGGTAAACAGCGGAGATGACTTACGCAGCGCGGTCAGCTCCTGATAAAACGCGGTCATCTGCTTGAGCTCGGCTTCACCCGGGGTGGCCACCCAGTCCTTCACGCGGGCGATGATGTCATAGTTGCTGCCATCATCGCTGCTGCGCGGCATACCGACGTTGTAGTTGTTGTCCTGCAGGGAGTAATCCACGCGGTTAAACCAGTCGCCGGAATCATACGAGTCGCGGGTAAAGGATTTGGAGCGCAGCAGCTCCGAGCCCTGCTGGTCAAAGGCGATCCCCTGGCCGAGCATGACCGTGGCCAGCGACACCGCCTGCATCCGGACGCGGGTGTCGAGATCCGCCTCCTGAGCAGCTTTGTAGCTGATCATGTCCCACAGCGTCTGGTTGTCGTGTTTTGACACATAGTTCACGACTTCCGTCGGATCAGCCGCGTAGCCGCCAGGCGCGCCGTTATAGTCAATCTCGCTGCCTCTCTTCACCGCGCCGTCTTTGTCGATCAGCACGAAGTCCGCAAGGTTACCGGCCATACCGAGACGGGTCAGATCGGCGAGATGGCGCGCCTGATCGTCGGTCAGGGTGGTCAGCTCATTCGGCAGAACGCCGGCCCCGCTGCCCACGCCCTGGTTCTGGCGCAATGCATCGCCGGAGTCGAACGGTCCGCCGCCGCGCACGGCGTCGCGCAGACGATCGGAGAACGTGCCGATCCCGGTGCCTTTGAGATTGATTTGCGAGGCAATTTCAAAGCGATCGCTCTGGTTGGAATCCCAGCCTTCGCCAAAGAAGTAGATATCCGGGTTCAGCGCTTTAATGCGCTCCCAGGCCGAGAGGATCTGCGCTTTCGGGTGGTAGCCCATCAGGTCGAAGCGGAAGCCATCGATCTTATAATCGGTGGTCCATACCGCCAGTGAATCGGCGATAAGCTTGGCGAACATCCGGTGCTCTGGCGCCGAGTCGGAGCAACAGGTGGCCGATTCCACGCTGCCGGTGGTTTCGTTCAGACGCTGATAGTACCAGGGGACGATCTTATCCAGCACCGAGGTGCGGTCGGTCGGGCCGGCGGCGTTGGTGTGGTTGTACACCACGTCCATAATGACGTTCATTCCCAGATCCTGCTTGATCGCCTGAATCATGGTGCGGAACTCTTTAATGCGCGCCGTGCCTTCCGGGTCGGTGGCGTAGGATCCTTCCGGTACTGTGTAGTGGAACGGATCGTAGCCCCAGTTATAGGAGTCGGTCTGCGCCACCAGCGTATTCAACGCCTGCACCTGCGGGTTATCCTTACTGTCGTTCTGCTTCAGCTGAGTCAGCACCTCTTCAACCGTCGAACCGCTGTCGCAATAGCCCGCGAACTCGCTGCTCTTCACCGCGCTGTTGACCTCGCACAGGCGACTGAACGGCTGCTGAATATCGGCGACTTTGTCGCTGAACTCATTGACCGTCGCCAGATCGAAGACCGGCAGCAGCTCAATATGGGTCACCCCCGAGGCCGACAGCTGCTTCAGATGCTGAACCATATTGCTCTCCTGGGCGGTGAGCGCCAGATACTTACCGCGCAGCTCCGCAGGAACGGTTTGATCCCAGGCGGAGAGATCGCGAATATGCGATTCGTGGATCGTCATCTTCGCCAGGTCAGCTTTGGTTTTCTGCGCGTGCGGCATCGTCAGCCCGTCCCAGCCTTCCGGCTTCAGCGCGCTGTCGTTCAGATCGACCACCTGACTGTACTCCGAGTTGGTCGACAAACTGTGGGCGTAGGGATCGGTCACTTCGTACTGCTCGACTTTGCGCGACTGTGGGTGGTAGACCGTCATCGCGTAGCGGTAGAACGCGCCTTTCAGGTCGCTCTCTCCCTGCCAGGACCAGGCGCCGGAGGCGCTGTCGCGGGTCATCGGGTGACTGGCAATCACTTTCTTGTCCGCACTGTAGAGCACCAGCTCGACCTGCTGCGCCGTGGGCGCCCAGACGCGGAAGGTCACGCCGCTATCGGTTAGCTGGGCGCCATAGCTCAGCGCCTCAGCGGCGGCGGCATAGGTATCATCCAGCACGCCGGCGGTCTGCACCTGGGTGGCGGCGCTCAGTATCCCGTCGCTTTCGGCGGATATCGCCACCGTCTCGCCCTGCAGCAATTCCTCGACGTTGACGTCATCCGGCAGCTTAAAGGCAGGATAGCTGGCGAGATGCGGGAAGCGCATGCTCACCTGCTGGCTGACGGTGGTCGGGGTCAGCTTGACATACTTATCGGTAAATTCGCCGTTACTGTCGGCGGCCACCTTACTGCTGTGGCTGTAATAGAGACGCACAATGGGTTTATTTTCCCCGCCCGGCCACAGCAGAGTGGTCTTATCGACCCAGTGCGCATCGGCCAGCGCCACGCCAAAGGCGGCGCGGAAGGCGTCGGCGCGGGAGTCATAGACCGCGCTGTTGCCGGCGATGACCGATACCGTCCGATCGGTGAAATCACTGAAAGAGACGCGCAGGTCGCTGTCGATAAGCTTATTGGTGCCATCGCGGACGATCACGTTGATACACCCGCTCTCTTTAGTCAGCGGGATCACCCAGTAAGGGCCATATTTGTCGCTGCCGGTCGGCGTGGTGCTGACATCATTCCAGTCCGCCACCGGCGCGCTCAGCGCATCACAGGTTTCGTTATTCCACAGATAGAGGTTTTTGCTGGCATAGTCGGCCGGCGCGCTGCTGGTGATGCCGGCGATATCGACGAGGTGAATGACAGCCTGGTTGGCAGAGGCCTGTACCGCTTCGCCAGGGACGGCAACGTCCGGTAAACGGACGACGACATCCTGCGGGTCGGGCGTGCCAGGATTACCGGGTTCGCCAGGTGAGCCAGAGGAAGAGGAGGAAGAGCTGTTATCACAGCCACTCAATAATACTAACGATCCAAGAAATAGGGCATGACAGGTATATCTGAGCATTCGATAGTCCCTAATATGCTTATTAAATTATAAAAGGTAAGAAAGGATGAATATCTTTACAGCGCGCTAATTAGATATTTTTGCTTTCTCAGGCGCAATCATCCCCCACAAATGAGAGGGGGGCGTAGGAAGCCGGGGGAGTAAATGAATAAAGGGAATGACGACCGCAAACCGCAAACTGATTATGATTCGCCACGCTTATCGCCACTCTCCGGCAATAATTCATTCAAAAGCCAATAATCACCTACCTGTTTCGGTAGGGTATTACGCCAGCGTGCAGAAAAATAAATTAGCAAAGGGATTAAAATGCCAGTTTCTGTGATGGGGTTAACAAATACAAATAAAGGGATAATTAAATTATTACCCCAAATTGTGACGCTCATCATATTAATAACCGCCATTCCGCAGCTGGCGAAATTAACCTGGCGAGTGGTATTCCTTGTCAGTTCTGAGGATATTTCCGCCCTGCCGTTAACCGCGCCTCCGGCAGCGGAACCGGAATTAAAAAACGTGCGGCCCGCGTTTACCCTGTTTGGCCTGGCGACGAAAAATCCCCCCGCGCCAGCGGAGGCCACCAGCCTCGATCAGGTGCCGGTTTCCAGCCTGAAGCTACGCCTGGCCGGGCTGCTCGCCAGCAGCAACCCGGCGCGTTCCATTGCGATTATTGAAAAAGGAAATCAGCAGGTTAGCCTTAGCGTCGGCGATACCACCCCGGGATACGATGCACAGATCGCTGCCATCCTGCCAGACCGGATCATCGTCAACTATCAGGGGCGCCAGGAGGCCATTTTATTATTTAACGATACCCGCGCGTCGTCGTCATCGCCCGCCGCCGCGCCCCGTCCGCCCCTTATGAAGCGACTCCGTGAGCAGCCGCAAAATATCCTCACTTATTTAACGATTTCGCCGGTACTCAGCGGCGACAAACTGCAGGGCTACCGACTTAACCCTGGCAAAGACGCCTCGCTGTTTCGCCAGGCCGGCCTGCAGGCAAATGATTTGGCGATCGCCTTAAATGGCATCGATTTACGCGATCAGGAACAAGCGCAACATGCGCTGCAGAATCTGGCCGATATGACCGAAATAACGCTAACCGTTGAGCGGGAAGGCCAACGACACGATATTGCTTTCTCCCTGGGGGATGAATAATTGCCAACCATGAAACGCCTGCGAAAAATGCTTCCTGCGCTGCTGATATTAACCCCGCTGCTATTTTCTCCGGCCGCCGCGGAGGAATTTTCCGCCAGTTTTAAAGGCACCGATATCCAGGAATTTATCAATACCGTCAGCAAAAACCTGAATAAAACGGTGATTATCGATCCCAGCGTACGCGGCACTATCACCGTGCGCAGTTACGATATGCTCAATGAAGAGCAATATTATCAATTCTTCCTCAGCGTGCTGGATGTATATGGCTTCGCCGTGATTAATATGAATAACGGCGTGCTGAAGGTGGTCCGCGCCAAAGATGCCAAGACCTCGGCCGTTCCGGTCGCCAGCGAGGCCGCGCCGGGCGAAGGCGATGAGGTCGTCACCCGGGTGGTGCCCCTGACCAACGTCGCCGCTCGCGATCTCGCGCCGCTGCTCCGCCAGCTGAACGATAACGCTGGCGCCGGCAGCGTGGTCCATTATGAACCTTCCAACGTCCTGCTGATGACCGGCCGCGCGGCGGTGATCAAACGCCTGCTGACCATTGTCGAACGCGTCGACAACGCCGGGGATCGCAGCGTGGTGACCGTGCCTCTCTCCTGGGCCTCCGCCGCGGAGGTGGTCAAACTGGTTACCGAACTCAACAAAGACACCAGCAAGTCGGCGCTGCCGGGATCGATGGTGGCGAACGTGGTGGCCGATGAGCGCACCAACTCGGTGCTGGTGAGCGGCGAGCCAAACTCGCGCCAGCGCATTATCGCCATGATCAAACAGCTCGACCGCCAGCAGGCGGTGCAGGGCAACACCAAAGTGATCTACCTGAAGTACGCCAAAGCCGCCGATCTGGTGGAGGTCCTGACCGGGATCAGCAGCTCGCTGCAGAACGATAAGCAAAGCGCCAAGCCGGTGGCCGCGATCGATAAAAATATTATTATCAAAGCCCACGGCCAGACCAACGCCCTGATCGTCACCGCGGCGCCGGACGTGATGAACGATCTGGAGCGGGTGATCGCCCAGCTGGATATCCGCCGCCCGCAGGTGCTGGTGGAGGCGATTATCGCCGAAGTGCAGGATGCCGACGGACTCAACCTCGGTATCCAGTGGGCCAATAAAAACGCCGGCATGACCCAGTTTACCAACAGCGGATTGCCGATCTCCACCGCGATCGCCGGCGCCAACCAGTACAACAAAGACGGCACCATCAGCAGCTCGCTGGCCAGCGCCCTCGGCTCGTTTAACGGTATCGCCGCCGGCTTCTACCAGGGGAACTGGGCGATGCTGCTCACCGCCCTCTCCAGCAGTACCAAGAACGATATTCTGGCCACCCCCAGCATCGTCACCCTCGACAATATGCAAGCCACCTTCAACGTCGGCCAGGAAGTCCCGGTGTTAACCGGCTCGCAAACCACCTCCGGCGACAACATCTTCAATACCGTCGAGCGCAAAACCGTGGGCATTAAGCTGAAGGTGAAACCGCAGATTAACGAAGGCGATGCCGTGCTGCTGGAGATTGAGCAGGAAGTATCGAGCGTCGCCGATTCGGCCTCCAGCACCAGCAGCGATCTCGGGGCGACCTTTAATACCCGGACGGTGAATAACGCCGTGCTGGTGGGCAGCGGCGAAACGGTGGTGGTTGGCGGGCTGCTGGATAAAAGCGTCACCGATAGCGCCGACAAAGTGCCGCTGCTCGGCGACATCCCGGTGATCGGCGCGCTGTTCCGCTCCGACAGCAAGAAAGTGTCGAAACGCAACCTGATGCTGTTTATCCGCCCGACCATTATTCGCGACCGCGATGAGTACCGCCGGGCCTCCTCCGGCCAGTACACCGCCTTCAACGATGCGCAAACCAAACAGCGGGGCAAAGAGAGCAGCGAAGCATCGCTCAGCAACGATCTGCTGCACATCTATCCGCAGCAGGAGACCCAGGCCTTCCGCCAGGTTAGCGCCGCCATTGACGCCTTTAACCTCGGAGGCCGCCCATGACGCCAGCCGCCGAACGCCGTCCGCTGTTGCCCTTCGCGTGGGCCCGCGCGCACCATCTGGTGCTGCTCAGCGACGGCGAACGCTGCGAAGCGCTGTGCCGCGCTGATACCGCCGCCCGGGCGCTGCTGGAAGCGCGCCGCCTGGCGGACGGACCGATGAGCGTCAGCCGTCTGGCGCCGGAAGCGTTCGAGAAAGTGCTGGTGCTCAGCTATCAGCGCGACTCGGCGGAAGCGCACCGGATGATGGCCGACATCGGCAATGAGCTTGACCTCTATACCCTCGCCGAAGAGCTGCCGGATACCGACGATCTGCTCGACAGCGAAGACGATGCGCCGATTATCCGTCTGATCAACGCCATGCTCACCGAGGCCATCAAAGAGAAAGCCTCCGATATCCATATCGAAACCTATGAGCGCCATTTGCAAATTCGCTTTCGCGTCGACGGCGTGCTGCGGGAAATTCTGCGCCCGCAGCGGCGGCTGGCCGCGCTGCTCATTTCGCGCATCAAGGTGATGGCGAGCCTGGACATTGCCGAAAAACGGGTGCCCCAGGATGGCCGCATGGCGCTGCGTATCGGCGGGCGGGCGATAGACGTGCGCGTCTCCACCCTGCCCTCCAGCCACGGCGAACGCGTGGTGCTGCGCCTGCTGGACAAAAACAGCGTCAACCTGGATCTGCAGACGCTGGGCATGCCTCCCGCCCTGCTTGACCAGGTCGACGCGCTGATCGCCCGGCCACACGGCATCATTCTGGTCACCGGGCCGACCGGATCCGGGAAAAGCACAACGCTCTACGCCGCCCTCAGCCGCCTCGACGCCCGGGAGCGCAACATCATGACCATTGAAGATCCGGTGGAGTATGAGCTGGAAGGTATCGGCCAGACCCAGGTCAACGCCAAAGTCGAGATGACCTTCGCCCGCGGCCTGCGCGCCATACTGCGCCAGGATCCGGACGTGGTGCTGGTGGGCGAAATCCGCGATGGCGAAACCGCCCAGATCGCCGTCCAGGCCTCGCTGACCGGCCACCTGGTGCTGTCGACGCTGCACACCAACAGCGCGCTGGGGGCCGTTTCCCGCCTGCAGGATATGGGGGTGGAGCCCTTTTTACTCTCTACTTCGCTGCTGGCGGTGATGTCGCAGCGGCTGGTGCGTCGGCTGTGCCCGCACTGTCGTCAGCCCTGGCAGGCGGATGCTGACGCCGCCCGGCAGATGGCGGTCCCGGCCGGTACGCCGCTGTGGCAGCCAAAAGGCTGCGCCCGGTGTAATTTCACCGGCTATCGCGGACGCACCGGCATTCACGAGCTGCTGCTCATTGACGACCGCGTCCGCGCCGCCATCCACCGCGGCGAAAATGAGATCACCCTGATCCAGCAGCTGGGGCCAGCCTGGCAGACCCTGCGCCATGCCGGGCGCGATAAAGCGCTGGCGGGGATCACCAGCTGGGAGGAGGTGATGCGGGTCACCGAACAGCAAACGGCGGACAGCGTCTGAGATGGCCCTCTTTCGCTATCAGGCGCTGGACGCGCAGGGCAAAACCCGCCGCGGCGTTCAACAGGCCGACTCCGCCCGCCACGCCCGCCAGCTGCTGCGGGACAAGGGCTGGCTGGCGCTGGAAGTGGCCGCCGCCGACCCGGCGAGCCGGCTGTGGCGCGGCGGGCTGATCGCCCGGCGCACCAGCGCCGGTGATTTAGCCCTGCTCACTCGCCAGCTGGCCACCCTGGTCGCCGCCGGCATTCCGCTGGAAAAAGCGCTCGATGCCGTCGCCCAGCAGTGCGAAAAGGCGTCGCTGAGAACGTTAATGGCTGGGGTGCGCAGCAAAGTGCTTGAAGGCCATTCGCTGGCGGAGGCGATGCGCGCCTATCCCGCCTGCTTCGATGGCCTGTTCTGCGCCATGGTGGCGGCCGGCGAAACCTCCGGCCATCTCGACGGCGTGCTGAACCGGCTGGCGGACTATACCGAGCAGCGCCAGCAGCTTCGCGCCCGCCTGCTACAGGCGATGATCTACCCCATCGTGCTGACGCTGGTCGCCATCAGCGTGATCGCCATTCAGCTCTCCACCGTGGTGCCGAAAGTCGTCGAGCAGTTTGTCCACCTAAAACAGGCCCTGCCCTTCTCTACCCGGCTACTGATGAGCCTGAGCGACATTGTGCGCAGCGCGGGCCCCTGGCTGGTGCTGCTGTCATTCCTGGCGCTGCTGGGGCTGCGCTATCTGCTGCGCCAGCCCGCCCGGCGGCTCGCCTGGGACCGGGCGCTGCTGCGTCTGCCGGTCATCGGCCGCGTGACGCGCAGCGTCAACAGCGCGCGCTACGCCCGCACCTTAAGCATTCTCAACGCCAGCGCGGTGCCGCTGCTGCTGTCGATGCGCATCAGCGCCGGCGTCCTCAGCAATGCCTGGGCGCGCAGCCAGCTGGAGACCGCCAGCGAATCGGTGCGCGAGGGCGTCAGCCTGCATCGCGCGCTGGAGGCCACGGCGCTGTTTCCGCCGATGATGCGCTACATGATCGCCAGCGGCGAGCAGAGCGGTGAGCTGACCGCCATGCTGGAGCGCGCGGCGGAGAACCAGGACCGGGAGCTGAGCGCGCAGATCCAGATGTCCCTCAGCCTGTTTGAACCCCTGCTGGTGGTCACCATGGCCGGCATGGTGCTGTTTATCGTGCTGGCCATCCTGCAGCCGATCCTGCAACTGAATACCCTTATGAGTATGTGACTGTATTAATGGAGAAAACTATGCAACGGCAACGCGGCTTCACGTTACTGGAAATTATGGTGGTGATCGTCATTCTCGGCATCCTCGCCAGCCTGGTGGTACCTAACCTGATGGGCAACAAGGAGAAAGCGGACCGCCAGAAGGTGGTCAGCGATCTGGTGGCGCTCGAGGGGGCGCTGGACATGTATAAGCTGGACAACAGCCGCTACCCGAATACCGAACAGGGACTGCAGGCGCTGGTGACCGCCCCGGCCGCCGAGCCGCATGCCCGCAACTACCCGGAAGGGGGCTATATCCGCCGCCTGCCGCAGGACCCGTGGGGAAATGAGTATCAGCTGTTAAGCCCCGGTCAGCATGGCGCCATTGACGTCTTCAGCGTCGGCCCGGACGGGATGACCGACACCAATGACGACATCGGCAACTGGACCCTCGGGAAGAAATAGTGTCTCAGCGCGGTTTCACCCTCCTGGAAATGATGCTGGTCCTGCTGCTGATCGGCATCAGCGCCAGCATGGTGCTGCTGGCGTTTCCCTCCGCCCGCACCCAGGAGGCCACGCAGATCCTGGCGCGCTTTCAGGCGCAGCTGGACTTTGTCCGCGAGCGCGGGCAGCAAACCGGCCAGCTCTTCGGGATCGTCATCCACCCTGACCGCTGGCAGTTTATGCGTTTGCAGCCTGCAGACGAAGGCGCCCCGGCGGCGGCTGACGACCGCTGGGGCAACGCGCAGTGGCTGCCGCTGCAGGCCGGGCGCGCCACCACGGCGGAAACCCTCCCGCAGGCCAGGCTGACGCTGCGCTTTCCCGACGGCCAGGCGTGGACGCCAGGCGAGCAGCCCGACGTGATCATCTTCCCCGGCGGCGAAGTCACGCCGTTTCAGCTGCGGATTGACGCCGCGACGGGCATCAACATCGACGCCCAGGGCGCCAGTCAGCCGCTGGCGGCGCGGGAGCAGCCATGAAACGCGAGAGCGGAATGACGCTTATCGAAGTGATGGTCGCGCTGGTGATTTTCGCCCTCGCCGGCCTGGCGGTGATGCAGTCCACCCTGCAGCAGACGCGCCAGCTTGGGCGTATGGAAGAGAAAATCCTCGCCAGCTGGCTGGCGGATAATCAGCTGGTGCAGCTGCGGCTGGAGAAACGCTGGCCCGCCCTCAGCTGGTCCGAAACCACCGTGGAGGCCGCCGGGACGCGCTGGTTCGTCCGCTGGCAGGGGGTGGAAACCGCGCTGCCGCAGCTGCGGGCGCTGGACGTGGAGGTCCGGCGGCAAAAAAGCGATCCCGCACCGCTGGCGACGCTTCGCACCTGGGTGACGTCGCCATGATAACGAAAATGCGCGGTTTCACCCTGATTGAAACGCTGCTGGCGCTGGCTATCCTCGCCGTCCTCAGCGCCGCCGCCGTGATGGTGCTGCAGAACGTCATCCGCGCCGATGGCCTGACCCGCGAGAAGAGCCAGCAGATCGCCGCCCTCCAGCGCGCCTTTCGCCAGATCGCCGATGATGTCACGCACATCATTCCCCGTCGCGCCAGAAACAGCGACACGCTTTTCTTCGCCGGACGTTTCCAGTTGCAGAGCGACGACTGGGGGCTGGCCTTCAGCCGCAGCGGCTGGCCGAATCCGCTGGGGATCCTCCCGCGCTCGGAGATCCAGAACGTCAGCTACCGCCTGCGCCAGCAGCAGCTTGAACGGCTCAGCTTCGATCAGCAGGATCCGCTGACCGGCAGCCAGCCGACGGTCCGGGTGCTGCTGCGCGAGGTGACGGCGTTTCGCCTGCGGTTTTATGCCGACGGGCGCTGGCAGGAGACCTGGGACCGCTCGCAGTCGCTGCCGCAGGGGCTGGAGATCACCCTGACGCAGGCGAACAGCGGGGAGATAACCCGCCTGTTTTTACTCACCCCGGGAGGCGGCCAGTGAAAAATCGGCAACGCGGCGTCGCGCTCCTGATGGTGCTGTTCATCCTCGCCCTGATGATGATCCTCGCCAGCGCCATGACCGAACGCACCTCGGTCATGTATCAACACACCGCCGTGACCCTCGATAATCTGCAGGCCAGATGGTACGCCCTGGCGGCGGAAAACATGGCCGCCGCGCTGCTGCAACGCGACGCGCTGGACTCGCCCAGTCAAACGAACCTGGCGCAAACCTGGGCGCAGGAGGGGCGCCGCTTTACCCTCGACGATGGCGAAATCCTCGCCACGATCCGCGACGGGCACGCCTGCTTTAATCTCAATGCCATCAACCATCGCGCGGATGAGACCAGCGGCGGTACGCCCTACCCGACCGACGTCTTCGCCCGGCTGCTGGCGCTGCTCGGCGAGTCGCCGCTGCGCGCCAGCCAGATCGCCGCCGCCCTCGGCGACTGGACGGACAGCGACGGCCAGCCGCGGCTGAACGGCGCGGAAGACGAGGTCTATATGGCGCAAACCCCGGGCTATCTCGCCGCCAACCAGCCGATGCAGGATGTCAGCGAGCTGCGCCTGCTGGCCGGAATGGACGCCGCGCTCTATCAGCGCCTGCTCCCCTTCGTCTGCGTCCAGCCGAATGACGCGCTGCAGGTCAATGTCAACACCCTGCGCCCCTCCCAGGCCGCCCTGCTGGCGGCCCTCTTTCCCGGCGATCTGACGCTGCAGGAGGCGCAACAGCTGCTGCACCACCGCCCGCGAACCGGGTGGAGCAGCGTCGCCGCCTTTCTCGCGCAGCCGACGCTGCAGAAAACCGATACCACGCTCGCCCGTCCCTGGCTGACGGTGCACAGCACACGCTTTATCGCCGCCTTCACCGTGGTGACCGGCAACCTTCGCTTTCAGCTGCACAGCGTCCTGCAACAGGAGGGGCGCGCCTTTACCGTCGTCCAGCGGCGATACGGACTTTCTATGGTGGTTGATGAATAAGTTTAACGCTTCCCCCCAGGCCATGCTGATCGTGCGCTTCGCCCCCGGGCAGGCGCCGCTGCACTGGCAACTCTTCGCCCCCGGCGAGCCGCACCACGAAGCCAGCGGCCGGTGGCCGGCTGACGACGCCAGCCCTTTCCCGACACTGGCGGCGCATTACCCGGCCTGGGTGCTGATCCCGGCCAGCGACTGCGCGTTTCACACCCTCACCCTGCCGGCGGGCCTGCGTAAACCGCCGCTGCAGGTGGCCCCCTTCCTGCTGGAAGAGCAGCTGGCCGACGAGGTGGAAGCCACCCATTTTGCCCTGCTCCACCGCCAGCAGGCCCAGTGCGAGATCGTCGCCGTGCAGCGGCAAAAAATGCGCGACTGGCTGGCGCGCTGCGAGTCGCTCTCGCTACGGCCCCTGGCGTTGACGCCCGATGTGCTGGCCCTGCCCTGGCAACCGCCGGCGTGGAGCGCGGTGCAGGCGGACGACCAGTGGCTGATCCGCCACCAGCCATGGGCCGGCATGGCGGCGGAACCCCCCTGGCTGGCGGAGCTGCTGCAGGGCGAGGCGGAAGAGCATTTCATCGACAGCTATTCGCCGCCGCCCGCGGCGCCGGGAGAGTGGCGCGCGCAGCCTGCGCAGACGCTGCTCTCCCTTGCCGCAAGTCATCCGGCGGCGCAGAAGCTCAGTCTGCTGCAGGGGGAGTTCGCCGTCCGCCGTCGGCGGCCTGATCAGACGAGCTGGCGTCCGGCGCGGTATGCCGCGCTGGCCCTGGCGCTGCTGCTGGCGGTTAACAGCGTGCTGGATCATCGCGATCTGGCGCGTCAGGCCGAGGCCGCCCGGCAGGCCAGCCGGGCCTACTATCATCGCTGGTTTCCAACGGAGAAAAAGGTGATTAACCCGCGACTGCAGATGCAGCAGCATCTGCAAACCCTTGCCCGTCAGGCGCAGCATGCCCCCCTCGTCGACCGCCTCAGCGCGTTGCAAAACATCATCAGCGAAACGCCGGGGATCCGCCTGCGGGCGCTGAGCTGGGATGCCGCAGGCAACCGTCTGCAGCTGGATATCGCCGCGGCCTCTTCCCGGGCGCTGGAGCAGTTTACCCAGCGAGCGCAGCCGCGGTTTCGCGTCCGGCCAGGCGACATGACCACCAGGCCGGATGGCATTGAGGGACAGCTGACGCTGGAGGAAAACGATGGCTAATCTGCTCATCTGGTGGCGGCAGCGCACGCTGTCCGAGCAGCGCCTGCTGCTCGGCCTGGCGGGATTGCTGACAGCCTGCGCCCTCTGGTACGGGCTGTGGCAGCCCTGGCGGGCCCGCGAGGCGCAGTGGCGGCAAACCCTGGTGAAAGAGCAGGCCAGCCTGCGCTGGATGACGCAGCAGGGTCCGCGCCTGCAGCAGCTCAGCCAGCAGCCCGCGCCGGCGGCAAAAGAGGCGCTCACCGCGCTGGTGATGCGCGAGGCGGCGAGCCACGGGCTGGAAGTCGTTCGTCTGCAGCCGCAGGGGAAACGTCTGCAGGTCACCCTTCAGCCCTGCGCCTTCCAGGCGCTAATGGACTGGCTGGACGCCCCGGCGATGCGCGGCGTCAACGCGGTCTCGCTGTCCGTAACCGGGCAGCCGTCGCGGCCGGGCTGGGTCACAGTCAACCATCTGCTGCTGGAGCGCGACGATGAAAGCTAACGGGCTCGCAGGTGGGCTACTGCTGGCGCTCTATCTGCTGTGGTTGACCGCCACCGCCCCGGCGCGTCTGTTAGTCCCGATGCTGCCGCCCGAGGTACAGGTGGCCAACCTTAGCGGCAGCATCTGGCGCGGCGCGGCGCAGTCGGTCTCCTGGCGCGGCGTGCGGCTTGAGCGGCTGACGTGGTCGCTCACCCTGGCTGGCTGGCAGATCGCGCTCAGCGATCCCCGCGGCGTGGAGGGTCAGGCCCGGCTGTGGGGCATCCGCGATCTGCGTCTGCAGGAGGGGCGGCTCACCGCCCCCGCCAGCCTGCTTGGACGCTGGCTAACGCCGACTATGCCCGTCAGCGCCGAGGGAGAGGTCACGTTCAGCCTGGCCGAAGCGCACTTCAGCGAGGGGCGCTGCCGGCAAATCACCGCCGGACGCGCGCAGTGGCGTCAGGCCCGGCTGCACTCTCCGGTCGGTAGCCTGGAGCTGGCCCAGGTCAGTGGCGCCTTAAGCTGTACGGCGAACGGCGCCGTGGCGCTGGCCATCCGCCAGGATTCTCATCAGTTGAGCCTCAGCGGCCAGGGAACCCTGTCGCCCGATGGCCGCTATCTGTTTCGCGGTACGCTACAGCCCCGTCAGGGGATGCCGCCCCTGCTGGCGCTGCTGGTCGCCCGCCCGATGGCGAAAAACGCCCCGGGACCGACGCCGTGGCAGCTGCAGGGAAAATGGTGATTAAAGGAGCAAAAATGACGACATTAGCCGCATTATCGCTGCATTTTCCCCTTGTCTGGTATGGTTTCCTGCTGCTGTTCGGCCTGGCGCTGGGCAGCTTTTACAACGTGGTGATCTACCGTCTGCCGCGCATGCTGACCCAAACCGCGGAAGACGAGCCGATAACCCTCAGCACGCCGGGCTCATCCTGCCCGCAGTGTCGCCAGCCGATAGCCTGGCGGGACAATATCCCGCTGCTCAGCTTCCTCTGGCTAGGCCGTCGCGCCCGCTGCTGTCAGGCGCGCATCTCGTGGAGCTATCCGCTGACCGAGCTGGCCACCGGCCTGCTGTTTATCCTCGCCGGGGCGCTGCTCGCGCCGGGCCTGGCGCTGGCGGGCGGCCTGGTGCTGCTCTCCTTCCTGCTGATACTGGCGCGGATTGACGCCCGGACCCAGCTGCTGCCCGATCGCCTGACCCTGCCCCTGCTGTGGGCCGGACTGCTGTTTAATCTTAACGAGGTGTACATTGCGCTGCCGGACGCGGTCGCCGGGGCGATGGCCGGTTATCTGGCGCTGTGGTCGGTCTACTGGCTGTTCCGCCTGCTGACCGGCAAAGAGGCCCTGGGCTATGGCGATTTTAAGCTGCTGGCGGCGCTGGGCGCCTGGTGCGGCTGGCAGGCTCTGCCGCAGGTGCTGTTGCTCGCCTCGGCCAGCGGGCTGGCGTGGACCCTGCTGCAACGCCTGTGGACCCGGCAGTCGCTGCAGCAGCCGCTGGCCTTCGGCCCCTGGCTGGCGCTGGCGGGAGGGGGCGTTTTTCTCTGGCAGCAGATGGTCTAGCGTGAGTGGTTCGCCTGGCCGGGCAGAATGCCGCCCGGCGCCTGGGGCTACGAATATTTTTTGCTGCGCCGGGTCGGGGCGGCGTTGGCCGGATCGTCCGGCCAGACGTGTTTCGGATAACGTCCCTTCATCTCTTTTTGCACCTCGCGGTAGCTTCCCTGCCAGAAGGCGCTGAGATCGCGAGTGATCTGCAGAGGACGCTGGGCGGGCGACAGCAGCTCCAGCACCAGCGGCACCCGCCCCTCGGCGATAACCGGCGTCGTGGCCTCGCCGAACATCTCCTGCATACGCACCGCCAGCGCCGGCGGGTTCTCCGCATGGTATCGGATCGCCAGACGGCTGCCGGTGGGCACGGTATAGTGCGTCGGCAGCTCGCGATCCAGCTTCTGGCGCAGCGGCCACGGCAGCCAGTCCTGTAGCGCCTGACGCAGATCCAACGCCTTCAGCGCCCGCAGCGAGTGAACGCCGTTCATCTGCGGCAGCAGCCATGCCTCCAGCGAGGCCAGCAGCGAAGCGTCATCCACCGCGGGCCATGCCTCTTCCGGCAGCCACTGCGCCGCACACTGCAGCCGCAGTCGCAGCTGCTCGGCCTCTGGCGTCCAGTTGAGCACCGCAAGGCCTTTCTCACGAATACCGTTGAGCATCGCCTGATGCAGCTCCGCTTCAGATGGCTTCGCCAGCGGCTGGGTCTTGATCACCAATTGGCCCGTCACGGTCCGCCGCCAGGCTTTCAGCGTCCCCTGCGCTTCATCCCACTCCACCGTGTCGGAACGCTGCGCCAGCTCGGGACGGGCGGCGATCAGCTCGCCGATATCCACCGGCAGAGCCAGCAGCATGCGGGCATCCGGCGAGGCGCTGCCCTGCAGCAGCAGCGGAGCGATCAGCCACTCATGGCGGCCCAGCGCGTCGTCGGCGTCAAGCATCGCGCCCATGCCGTTCGCCAGCTGATAGCGCCCCTCCTGACCGCGGCGACGGGCGATGCGGTCGGCGAAGGCCGACGCCAGTAGCGCAGCCATTCGTCCGGCGTCGGGCTGGCCGCTGCGGCAGGCCAGACGCTTCATCAGCTGCTGCGTCCGCTGTTGCCAGTTGGCCTGCTGACGGGAAAAGACGGCGGCCAAATCCACCAGCCCGCCGCGCGGCGGCTCCTCGAGGATCGCCGCCAGCCTGGCCGCCGTCGCCACTTCGTCATCGGTCTGCGCAGCGGCCAACATCGCCGCCAGCCGGGGCTCGTTGCCGAGAGTCGCCATTTTGCGGCCAAACGCCGACAGCCGCTCTCCGTCCAGCGCCGAGAGCGCCTCCAGCAGGCGGCGCGCGGCGGCCAGGTTCACCGCCGGCGGCTGATCCAGCCAGGCCAGCGCGGCCGGATCGTGGCCCCCCCACTGCAGCAGCTCCAGCAACAGCGCCGACAGATCGCTGTGCAGGATCTCCGGTTCGCTCTGCGCCGCCGCTCGTTCGGCCTGTTCTTTGCCAAGCAAATGCAGGCAGATCCCCGGGGAGAGACGACCGGCGCGTCCGGCGCGCTGCGTCATCGATGCCTGGCTGATGCGCTGCGTCACCAGCCGGGTCAGGCCGGTGCGCGGGTCAAAGCGGGCAACCCGCTCCTGGGCGCTGTCGACCACCAGGCGGATGCCCTCGATGGTCAAACTGGTCTCGGCAATGTTGGTGGCCAGCACCACTTTGCGCTTCCCGGCCGGCGCCGGGAGGATCGCTTTGCGCTGCTCGCTCAGGGGCAGCGCGCCATACAGCGGACAGAGGATGACATCCTCCGCCACGCGCTCCGTCAGCTGGTCGAGAACGCGCTGGATCTCGCCGACGCCGGGCAGAAACAGCAGCATCGACCCCTGTTCATGCCGCAGGAGCTCCGCCGCCGCTACCGCAACCGCCTCATCAAAACGCTGGTGCGCGGATAGCGGGCTGAAGCGACGCTCCACCGGATAAGCGCGCCCCTCTGAGACCACCACCGGCGCCTCCGGCAGCAGACGCTGCAGGCGCTCGTTATCGAGGGTCGCCGACATAATCAGCAGTTTGAGATCGTCACGTAACCCCTGCTGGACATCAAGCAGCAGGGCCAGCGCCAGATCCGCCTGCAGGCTGCGCTCGTGAAACTCATCGAGGATCACCAGCCCCACGCCCGTCAGCTCGGGATCGCGCTGGATCATGCGCGTCAGGATCCCCTCCGTGACCACCTCCAGGCGGGTCTGCGGTCCGACGCAGGTTTCGGCGCGCATGCGGTAACCCACGGTCTCCCCCGGCTTTTCGCCGAGCAGTTCAGCCAGCCGCTGCGCGACATTGCGCGCCGCCAGACGCCTCGGCTCCAGCAGGATAATTCGTCCCGTGATGTTGCCCTCGGCAAGGATCTGCAGCGGCAGCCAGGTCGACTTCCCGGCGCCGGTCGGCGCATTGAGCAAAACCTGCGGCGCATGCTGCAGGGCGGATAACAATTCTGGGAGGACGGCGGCAACCGGCAATGAGGACACAAAAGGCTCCGGGGGTTAACATTCAGGGGCTCGCATTGTAGCATCCCCCTAATTCATTACCGAGTCTCTATCATGTCTGAGCCGAAAAGGCTGTTTTTTGCGATTGAACTGCCGCCTGCCATCCGCAAACAGATTGTCCAGTGGCGGGCAACGCACTTCCCGGAGGATGCCGGCAGGCCCGTCGCGGCGGATAACCTTCACCTCACGCTGGCGTTTCTCGGCGAGGTGAGCGCGGAAAAACAGCGGGCGCTGACCGCCCTCGCCGGCCGCCTCCAGCCGCCGGGCTTTACCCTGACGCTGGACGATGCCGGACAGTGGCTGCGCTCGCGGGTGGTCTGGCTCGGGACCCGTCAGCCGCCGCGCGGCCTGCTGCAGCTCGCCAGCATGCTGCGCGCTCAGGCGGCGCGCAGCGGCTGCTATCAGAGTCCGCAGCCGTTTCATCCGCATATTACCCTGTGGCGCGACGCCCGCCAGGCGGTGCCGATCCCGCCGCCCGGCTTTCGCTGGACGTTTCCGGTGAACGAGTTCGTGCTCTATGAATCCAGCTTTAGCCGGGGGCGCACGCGCTACACGGCGCTGGAACATTATCCGTTTGATAAGGAAAATTGATGCAGTTTGATCCGCCGTTGCAGCCCGCCATTTTGCTTAAACGTTACAAACGATTTCTTGCCGACGTGGTGACCCCCGATGGCCGCGAGCTGACGCTCCACTGCCCGAATACCGGGGCGATGACCGGCTGCGCCGCCCCGGGCGACACCGTCTGGTATTCCACCTCTGACAATGTGAAGCGCAAATATGCCCACACCTGGGAATTAACTGAAACGCAGCAGGGCGCCGTTATTTGCGTCAATACGCTGCGCGCGAATACGCTGGCGAAAGAGGCGATTTCCGCCGGAATAATCCCTGAACTTTCAGGCTATAACCAGCTGAAAAGCGAAGTGAAATATGGCGCAGAGAATAGCCGTATCGATATTATGTTACAGGCAGATGATCGCCAAAACTGCTATATTGAAGTGAAATCGGTTACGTTGGCGGAGAAAGAATACGGTTATTTTCCCGATGCGGTGACCACGCGCGGTCAGAAGCACCTGCGGGAGCTGATGGCCGTCGCGGCAAATGGCGACCGCGCGGTGATTTTATTTGCCGTCCTGCATTCGGCAATTGACCGTTTCTCTCCCGCGCATCATATTGATGCCAGATACGCACAGCTGTTAACAGAAGCCCGCGACAAGGGGGTGGAAATTCTCGCCTGGAAAGCGGAACTTTCTACGACGAGGATGACTCTGAATAAGCCGATCGCCGTGGTGTTAAACCCCGGTAAATAAGTGGCTAAATAGTGTTCGGGTCGCAAGCGCGAATACGCTTTTCTTCACAGGGTTGTCAAGTGTAACGTTTAGATAATTGCTATCCGGAAAAGCATCTGCTATTTATAGCGGCCTGATTTTCCCCCACATGGGGATCGATAGTGCGTGTTAAGGAGAAGCAACATGCAAGAAGGGCAAAACCGTAAAACATCGTCCCTGAGTATTCTCGCCATCGCTGGGGTGGAGCCGTACCAAGAGAAACCGGGCGAAGAGTATATGAACGAAGCCCAGCTGGCGCACTTCAAGCGTATTCTTGAAGCATGGCGTAATCAACTCAGGGATGAAGTGGATCGCACCGTATCGCACATGCAGGATGAAGCTGCTAACTTCCCGGACCCGGTAGACCGTGCCGCCCAGGAAGAAGAGTTCAGCCTGGAGCTGCGTAACCGCGACCGCGAACGTAAACTGATCAAAAAGATCGAGAAAACGCTGAAAAAAGTTGAAGACGAAGACTTCGGCTACTGCGAATCCTGTGGCGTGGAGATCGGCATTCGCCGTCTGGAAGCGCGTCCGACAGCGGATCTGTGCATTGACTGCAAAACCCTGGCGGAAATTCGCGAAAAACAGATGGCGGGCTAATCCCCTGCTGCCTCACTCTCTGGCGGGAGTCTCTCCCGCCTGGTTCTGTTGTCCGTATCATGACTGACTCACGCTATATAGGGCGCTTTGCTCCCTCCCCCTCCGGCGAACTCCACTTCGGCTCTCTGATCGCCGCGCTCGGCAGCTACCTGCAAGCCCGCGCGAACCAGGGTATCTGGCGCGTTCGTATTGAAGATATCGACCCGCCGCGCGAAGTCCCCGGGGCCGCCGACACCATCCTGCGCCAGCTCGACCACTACGGTCTGCACTGGGACGGCGAGGTGCTCTGGCAGTCGCAACGGCACGAAGCCTACCGCGAGGCGCTGTCCTGGCTGGGTGAGCAAGGGCTGAGCTATTACTGCACCTGCACCCGCGCGCGGATCCACGCCGTAGGCGGGATCTACGATGGTCACTGCCGCGACCTTGGCCTGGGGGCGGAAAACGCCGCGCTGCGTCTGCGCCAGACCCGTCCGGTTCTGCAGTTCACCGACCGCCTGCGCGGCACGCTGGTCGCCAACGAGCCGCTGGCGCGTGAAGATTTTATTATCCACCGTCGCGACGGGCTGTTTGCCTACAACCTGGCGGTGGTGGTCGATGATCACTTTCAGGGGATCACCGAGATCGTCCGCGGCGCCGATCTGATTGAGCCGACGGTGCGGCAGATTTCGCTGTATCAGCATTTTGGCTGGCAGGCGCCGGACTACCTCCATCTGCCGCTGGCCCTCAATGCCGACGGCAATAAGCTCTCTAAACAAAACCACGCGCCGGCGCTGCCGGAAGGCGATCCGCGCCCCGAAATCGTCCGCGCGCTCCGCTTTCTGAATCAGGAGATCGCCGGGGAGTGGCAGGCCCTGAGCGTCGATGATTTACTCGCCCAGGCCGTCGCCAACTGGCAGCCCGCGAAAATCGAGCATTCTCAAATGGCTCCCGCTGAGCTATGATTAGCCGCTATTTTTACACTGTACAGTTGATCTGAAGTCCGTCTGACACTACGAGGTGCACCATTTTTACCCGAGTCGCTAATTTTTGCCGTAAGGTGCTAAGCCGTGAGGAGCGCGAGGCAGAAGCCGCCGTCGAACCAACGCCTATGACGGTGATCCCGCGTGAGCAGCATGCTATTTCCCGCAAAGATATCAGTGAAAACGCCCTCAAGGTCATGTACCGCCTCAACAAGGCGGGCTACGAGTCCTGGCTGGTCGGCGGCGGCGTCCGCGACCTGCTGCTTGGCAAAAAGCCAAAAGATTTTGACGTCACGACCAACGCCACGCCGGATCAGGTGCGTAAGCTGTTCCGCAACTGCCGTCTGGTCGGGCGCCGTTTCCGCCTCGCGCACGTGATGTTCGGGCCGGAAATCATTGAGGTCGCTACCTTCCGTGGCCATCACGAAGGACACACTACCGATCGCGTCACCTCCCAGCGGGGCCAGAACGGCATGCTGCTGCGCGATAACATCTTCGGCTCGATCGAAGAGGACGCCCAGCGTCGCGACTTCACCATTAACAGCCTCTATTACAGCGTGGCGGACTTTACCGTGCGCGACTACGTCGGCGGCATGAAGGATCTGCAGGACGGCGTGATCCGCCTGATCGGCAATCCGGAAACCCGCTATCGCGAGGATCCGGTACGCATGCTGCGCGCGGTGCGCTTCGCCGCCAAGCTGGATATGACCATCAGCCCGGAAACGGCCGAACCGCTGCCGCGGCTGGCCGCCCTGCTCCACGACGTGCCGCCGGCGCGCCTGTTCGAAGAAGTGCTCAAGCTGCTGCAGGCCGGGCATGGCTATCAGACCTACCTGCTGCTGCGGGAATACAACCTGTTCCAGCCGCTGTTCCCGACCATCACCCGCTACTTTACCGAGCGCGGCGATAGCCCGATGGAGCGGATCATCAACCAGGTGCTGAAGAACACCGACACCCGCATTCATAACGACATGCGCGTCAATCCGGCCTTCCTCTTCTCGGTGATGTTCTGGTATCCGCTGCTGGAAACTGCGCAAAAAATCGCTCAGGAGAGCGGTCTGGCGTACTATGACGCCTTCGCGCTGGCGATGAACGACGTACTGGACGAAGCCTGCCGTACGCTGGCGATCCCTAAGCGCATCACCACCCTGATCCGCGATATCTGGCAGCTGCAGCTGCGCATGTCCCGTCGCCAGGGCAAACGCGCCTGGAAGCTGATGGAGCATCCGAAATTCCGCGCCGCCTACGATCTGCTGGAGCTACGCGCCGGCGCTGAAAACAACGGCGAACTGCAGCGTCTGACCAAATGGTGGGGCGAATTCCAGGTCGCCGCGCCGCCGGCGCAAAAAGATATGCTCAACGACCTCGGGGACGATCCGGCGCCGCGCCGTCGCCACCGCCGTCCGCGCAAGCGCGCGCCGCGCCAGGGTAACGCATGACCCTGGTCTATATCGCCCTCGGCAGTAACCTCGCTTCGCCACTGGCGCAGGTGCAGGCGGCCATCCGCGCCCTGGGCGAAATACCTTACAGCCGCGTGGTGAACGTCTCTTCGTTCTACCGCACGCCGCCGCTGGGCCCGCAGGATCAGCCGGACTATCTCAACGCCGCCGTCGCGCTGGAAACCACGCTGGCCCCCGAGGCGCTGCTCGATCACACCCAGCGCATTGAGCTGCAGCAGGGTCGGGTGCGCAAAGCCGAACGCTGGGGGCCGCGCACCCTCGATCTCGATATCATGCTGTTTGGCGATGCGGTCATTAACAGCGAGCGTCTGACCGTTCCGCACTACGATATGAAAAACCGCGGCTTTATGCTCTGGCCGCTGTTCGAGATCGCCCCGGACCTCCGCTTTCCTGACGGCCCTGCGCTGCGTACCGTACTGGATGATCTCGGCGCGACAAAGCCCGCTATCTGGTAATTCCCTCTCCTTTTTTAGCATTTACGGCGATCGTCGTAATCGGTTGCCCAAAATCATTGCCCCTCTAAATGCTGCTGTTAGAATGCCGGTTAATATGACTTTCATCATCAGGAAATGTTATGAAACCGACCACCATTGCCCTGCTGCAGAAATGCAAACAGGAAAAGAAGCGCTTTGCCACCATTACCGCCTACGACCATAGCTTCGCGAAGCTGTTCGCCGATGAAGGCATTAATGTGCTGCTGGTGGGCGACTCGCTGGGAATGACGGTGCAGGGTCACGACTCCACCCTGCCGGTCACCGTGGAAGATATCGCCTATCACACCCGCGCCGTCCGCCGCGGCGCGCCGAACAGCCTGCTGCTCGCCGACCTGCCGTTTATGGCCTACGCCACGCCGGAGCAGACCTTCGAAAATGCCGCCATCGTGATGCGCGCTGGCGCCAATATGGTCAAACTCGAAGGCGGCGCCTGGCTGGCCGAGACCGTGAGGATGCTGGCGGAACGCGCGGTGCCGGTTTGCGGCCACCTCGGCCTGACGCCGCAGTCGGTGAACGTATTCGGTGGCTATAAAGTGCAGGGCCGCGGCGATGCGGCGCAGACCCTGTTTGAAGACGCGTTAGCGCTGGAAGCGGCAGGCGCGCAGCTGCTGGTGCTGGAGTGCGTCCCGGTCGCCCTGGCGAAACGCATCACCGAAGCCCTGACCATTCCGGTGATCGGCATCGGCGCGGGCAACGTCACCGATGGGCAGATCCTGGTGATGCATGACGCTTTCGGCATTACCGGCGGCCACATTCCGAAATTTGCCAAGAATTTCCTTGCCGAGGCGGGCGACATCCGCGCCGCGGTGCGGCAGTATATTGCCGAAGTCGAATCCGGGGTCTATCCGGGCGAAGAACACAGTTTCCATTAAGGAGTCTTGTTGTGCTGATTATAGAATCCGTGCTGCTGCTGCGTCAGCATATCCGCCGTCTGCGTCAGGAAGGCAAGCGTATCGCGCTGGTCCCGACGATGGGCAACCTGCATGAAGGTCATATGAAGCTGGTTGATGAAGCCAAAGCCAGCGCGGACGTGGTGGTGGTCAGTATTTTCGTCAATCCGATGCAGTTTGACCGCGCCGATGACCTGGCGCGCTACCCGCGCACCCTGCAGGATGATTGCGAAAAGCTGAACAAGCGTCATGTCGACTTTGTCTTCGCGCCGACGCCGGCGGAAGTCTACCCGCAGGGCACCGAAGGCCAGACCTACGTCGAGGTCCCCGGCCTGTCCACTATGCTGGAAGGCGCCAGCCGTCCGGGCCATTTTCGCGGCGTGTCGACCATCGTCAGTAAGCTGTTCAACCTGGTTCAGCCAGACGTCGCCTGCTTTGGCGAGAAAGACTTCCAGCAGCTGGCGCTGATCCGCAAGATGGTTGCCGACATGGGCTACGATATCGATATTATCGGCGTGCCGATCGTCCGCGCGAAGGATGGCCTGGCGCTGAGCTCGCGTAACGGCTATCTGACCGCCGACCAGCGCAAAATCGCCCCCGGTCTGTATAAAGTGCTGAGCGCGGTGGCGGAAAAACTGGCCGCCGGCGACCGTCAGCTCGACGAGATCATCGCTATCGCCGAGCAGGAGCTGAACGAGAAAGGTTTCCGTGCCGACGACATTCAGATCCGCGATGCCGACACCCTGCTTGAGCTGACCGACGCCAGCCAGCGCGCGGTGATCCTGATGGCCGCCTGGCTCGGTCAGGCCCGCCTGATCGACAACCAGATCGTCACGCTCGGTCAGTAGACAGCGGGTAAAAATCGGGCAATACTTGCCCGGGCTTTTCTCAGGGCGGACGTCGTGTCCGCTCTGCTACATTAAGGTTGAAGGGTAGAAGTTATGATGCGTAATATGCTGCAGGGCAAGCTCCACCGCGTAAAAGTGACGCAGGCTGACCTGCACTATGAAGGTTCCTGCGCCATTGACCAGGATTTCCTGGATGCGGCCGGTATTCTGGAGAATGAGACCATTCACCTCTGGAACGTCACCAACGGTAACCGTTTCTCCACCTACGCCATTGCCGCCGAGCGGGGTTCCAGAATCATCTCCGTTAACGGCGCCGCCGCGCACTGCGCCAGCGTCGGCGATATCCTGATCATCGCCAGCTTCGTCACCATGTCTGACGAAGAGGCGCGTCGCTGGCAGCCCAACATCGCCTACTTCGAAGGCGACAACGAAATGAAGCGCCAGGCGAAAGCGATTCCGGTGCAGGTCGCCTGATGACCACGACGCTGCGCTCAGGCGCAGCGCCGAAGTTTACCCCTGCGGCTGGTTACTGATCAGCCGCGACATCGTCTCCAGCGAATCCGTGCGTAAGATATATAACCGCTTTAGCAGAAACGGATTGTCCCCCGGCTTCACCTTCCCACGCACTGTCGTCACCGCCATATGAAACCCGGCGTCATTCGCCGCCTGCACCGCCGTGGCGTTATAGCCGCCGAAGGGATAGGAAAGGTAGAGCACATGTGGATTAAACTGGCTCAGCGCCCGGCGCGAACGGGCAAAATCAAACAGAATATTATGGTAATTGCGGCTGAATAAGATTGGCCGCCGGCCGGCGTCCACCCGGTGCAGGAAGTGGGTATGCGACTGAATGTCAAAGACGTCCTGGATCTGCCTGAGCTCAGAAATGCTCATGAACTGCAGCGATTTCGGATCCCATTGCTGCGGATGACGCTTGATGCGCGAAGAGATAATAAAGGCGGTGGCGTGGAAGCCATACTGTTTCAACACCGGATAGGCGTAGCGGTTTACCGATTTCAAACCGTCATCGAAGGTAATGGCGACTGCCCGCGCCGGAAGGTTAATTTTATTGCGCACGTAGCCTTCCAGCTGATACAGGGTCAGCGTGGTATACCCCTGATCCCGCAGCCAGGTCATCTGGTTATTGAAGGCGCGTACCGAGGTGGTGGTCGAGGTATGGCGGAAACGGGTGTTCTCTTCGTCACGCAGAATATGGTGATAGGTCAGCACGGGGATCCCGTTATCCTCCTGCGCATCCAGACTGCTGACCCACGCCAGCCGATCGCCAATGCGGATCTGAAACCAGGTCTGATTGAGGCGGTCTTTCAGCTTGCTGAGGATCGGATAGCGCAGATTATTGGCCAGCGTGCCGAACGGCGCGCTGCTCACTGAGGGAGCGTCATAGAGCGGTGTATCTTTCCAGGTGAGTAAATTCTGGTTACTCAGCGGCTTATTGAGATCCCCCAGACGGTCCTCCACCCGCTGCTTACCCTGCACTGGCTCCAGATGGCCCTTGTCAATAAACCCGGTGCCGAAGCCGAAGCGAAACTCATAGTAATCAGCCGCCGTCGGGACAACCGCGAGGATCTGCCCGGCACGCACATTGCCCACGCTGACCACATGGTTCCCCACCTGCGCCCAGATCACCGCGTCTTCGGTGGTTTGCATATAGCGCACAGGTTTGCCCTGCTGGCTAAGCAGACTGGCGGAGGCGCTGAGTGAGGTCAGTAAAAGAAGCAGAGTAAAAAATCGGACAAGCATGCGCATCGAACCGGTAAACCATCAACGGCGGTTATTGTAACAAAAGCGGCATCTGTCCCGCTGGTTAATTTCCAAAGGTATCATGACGCAACCGGAACGGGGGGTTCTTCTGCTGCTGATGCCACAGGCTGCTCACCATCGGCCCGCCCGCGCTGACGATAGCCTGGCGAAACGCCTCGCTGCTTAACGTGTCCCGCAGCAGATACATTCGCTCAAGTAATGAATAGCTGACGCCGGAGATCACTTCGCAGTGGGTATGTTTGTGACTCATCAGCGCCGCGGCCCGATAAGGCGCCGCGCCGGTTCTGTCGGTTAGGAAAATGACCCCGTCCCCGGAGTCGGTGGCATGCAGCGCATCGCACATCATCCGGCTCAACATATTGCTGCTGAGATTGCGCCAGTAATTGACCGCCCGGCACTGGGCCAGCGGACCAAATTTTTGTTCAAGACGATCCAGCATCTCCTGCGCCAGCTCATCGTGGCAGGTAATGACCCAACCAAGCATGCTTCCCTCCTTAGCCAGCCAACAATGTAGCAAGGGGAAGATGGCGTATCGGTGATGGGGGTCAAAGATAAGCGGTTAGCGCTTCGCGTATTGGCGTCCGGAAGCGCTAACCGTGATGAGTATCAGCTACGCAGGCCGCGACCGCGCTGGATTAACGACCAGCAGAGGAGATAGAAGGCGACGATGAAGACCACCAGCACCGCAAAGGTGGTCACCAGCGGCACATCGTTGATACCGAGGAAGCCGAAGCGGAAGCCGCTGATCATGTAGACGATGGGGTTCAGATGCGACAGCCCCTGCCAGAACGGCGGCAGCAGGGTCAGCGAGTAGAACACCCCGCCGAGATAGGTCAGCGGCGTCAACACAAAGGTCGGGATCAGGCTGATGTCATCGAAGGTCTTGGCAAACACCGCGTTCAGCAGTCCGGCCAGCGAGAACAGCACCGCGGTGAGGAGCAGCGTCAGGGCGACAAACAGCCAGGAGTGAACCTGGAACGGCACAAAGAACAGCGACACCGCGGTCACCAGGATACCCACGCACAGCCCGCGCGCCACCCCGCCGCCCACGTAGCCGGCGATAATCACGTGCGTCGGCACCGGCGCCACCAGCAGCTCCTCAATGTTGCGCTGAAACTTGGCGCTGAAGAACGACGAGGCGACGTTGGCGTAAGCGTTGGTGATCACCGCCATCATGATCAGGCCCGGCACGATAAACTGCATGTAGGTAAAGCCATGCATCTCGCCGATGCGCGACCCGATCAGGTTGCCGAAAATCACGAAGTACAGGGTCATGGTGATCACCGGCGGCACCAGCGTCTGCACCCAAATGCGCATAAAACGATGGATCTCTTTGGTCCAGATGCTTTTCAGCGCGACCCAATAAAGCTGCATCATGCTGACTCTCCTTTTCGCTCATGCACCAGGGTGACAAACAGCTCTTCCAGACGGTTGGCTTTGTTACGCATACTCAGTACCTGCACCCCCTGGGCGCTCAGCTGCGCAAAGACGCTGTTAATCCCCTGCTCGCGCAGGACCTCCACTTCCAGCGTCGAGGTATCGACCAGCTGATACTGGTAGCCCTCGAGCTTCGGCACCGGGCTTTTTGGCGCGAGGTCGAGAATAAAGGTCTCTGATTTCAGCTTCGACAGCAGCGCTTTCATCGAGGTGTTTTCCACCAGCGTACCGTGCTGGATGATGCCGATGTTGCGGCACAGCATTTCGGCCTCTTCCAGATAGTGAGTGGTCAGAATAATGGTGGTTCCGCGATCGTTGAGATCCTTGAGGAAGCCCCACATCGAGCGGCGTAGTTCGATATCGACGCCGGCGGTCGGCTCGTCGAGGATCAGCAGCTTCGGCTCATGCATCAACGCGCGAGCGATCATCAGGCGGCGCTTCATCCCGCCAGAGAGCATCCGCGCGCGTTCGCTGCGTTTTTCCCACAGATCGAGCTGTTTTAAGTACTTTTCGCTGCGGGCAATGGCTTCTTTACGCTCAACGCCGTAGTAGCCCGCCTGGTTAACGACGATCTGCTGCACGGTCTCGAACGGGTTAAAGTTAAACTCCTGCGGCACCAGGCCAAGCTGGCGCTTGGCGTTGACGACGTCTTTCTCCAGATCGTAGCCAAAGACATTGACCTGACCGGAGGTTTTGTTCACCAGCGAGCTGATGATGCCGATCGTCGTGGATTTTCCCGCCCCGTTCGGGCCCAGCAGGGCATAGAAATCCCCCGCTTCAACCTGCAGGTCAATTCCCCGCAGCGCCTGAACCCCGCCGGGGTAGGTTTTTTTGAGCTGTTTTAATTCCAGAGCAATGGTCATTAAATATCTCTTCTCGTGTCATGACACGTCATTAACCCGCCTGACTGACGTTTGCGCTGTAGTGGCGCGGCCAGCGCATCTGCAGCCGGAAGTATCACGGGTTAAGATGGTTTTAAAAAAGGTGAGCTTACCCTATATTAGCGCAACGCACTTACTTGGTTACAGGCCGATAACGTCCATGAATGATATAGATACACTCATCAGCAACAATGCACTATGGTCAAAAATGCTGGTGGAAGAGGACCCCGGCTTTTTTGAGAAACTGTCGCAAACGCAGAAACCGCGCTTCCTGTGGATTGGCTGTTCTGACAGCCGCGTACCCGCTGAGCGACTCACCGGCCTGGAGCCAGGCGAACTGTTTGTGCATCGTAACGTGGCGAATCTGGTGATCCACACCGACCTCAACTGCCTGTCGGTGGTGCAGTATGCCGTCGATGTTCTCGAAGTCGAGCACATTATTATCTGCGGCCACTACGGCTGCGGCGGCGTACAGGCGGCGGTGGAGAACCCGGAGCTGGGGCTCATCGACAACTGGCTGCTGCATATCCGCGATATCTGGTTTAAACACAGCTCGCTGCTGGGGGAAATGCCGGAGGAGCGCCGGCTGGATACCCTTTGTGAACTGAACGTAATGGAGCAGGTCTACAACCTGGGACATTCGACGATTATGCAATCGGCGTGGAAGCGCGGACAGAAGGTGACCATCCACGGCTGGGCATATGGCATTCACGACGGACTGCTGCGCGATCTGGATGTGACCGCCGTGAGCCGGGAAACCCTTGAACAGCGCTATCGCCACGGGATCTCCAACCTCAAGATCAAGCACATCAACCACAAATAGCCTTCAGACTTAGCCACTCTGGCGCGCGCGCCAGAGTGGGATATCCCCTTACTCGTCCAGCAGGGTGACTTTGCCGATATACGGCAGATGGCGGTAGCGCTGAGCGTAGTCGATACCGTAGCCCACCACGAACTCGTCCGGAATGGCGAAACCGACGAACTCAACCGGAACATTCACTTCACGGCGGCTTGGTTTATCCAGCAGCGTACAAATGGCCAGCGACTTCGGCTCGCGCAAGCTGAGGATCTCACGCACTTTAGACAGGGTATTGCCGGAGTCGATGATATCTTCCACGATCAGAACGTCTTTACCACGGATGTCTTCGTCCAGATCTTTGAGGATTTTCACATCACGGGTAGTGGACATGCCGCTGCCGTAGCTCGAGGCGGTCATAAAATCGACTTCATGCGGCACCTGCACTTCACGGCACAGGTCGGCCATGAACATAAACGAGCCGCGCAGCAGCCCCACCAGCACCATTTCGCTGCCGCTGTCCTGATAATGTTCGTTGATTTGACGACCCAGTTCCGCGATGCGCGCTTTGATCTCGGATTCCGGGATCATCACTTCTACAGTATGTTTCATAAGACTAACCATTTGATTCTAAATATAAATCATCAAAGCCGCTGCTTTCGCCCCGACGATGACCGGCAAGCCATCCAGTATACCAGCAAAAAGAAATCTGCGGTGCAGGGATTAATAAAGCCATATTTGTGATTCCGATCACACTTGTTAAATCCTATAATTAATTGCAGTTAAAAAATTAACAAACACATGAGTAACTTTCTATGGCTGAAACAAAGTCTCAACAATCAAGGCTCCTGGTGACGCTGACTGCGCTATTTGCAGCGTTCTGCGGCCTCTATCTTTTAATCGGCGGAGCATGGCTGGTCGTGCTTGGCGGCTCCTGGTACTACCCTGTCGCCGGTCTGGTGATGCTGGGCGTGACCGTGATGCTGTTCCGCGGCAAGCGCGCTGCGCTGTGGCTGTACGCCGCGCTGCTGCTGGCGACCATGATCTGGGGCGTCTGGGAAGTCGGCTTCGACTTCTGGGCGCTGACGCCGCGTAGCGACATCCTCGTCTTCTTTGGTATCTGGCTGATCCTGCCCTTTGTCTGGCGTCGTCTGCCGGTGCCTTCCGCTGGCGCCGTAGGCGCGCTGGTCGTCGCCTTGCTGATCAGCGGCGGCATGCTGACCTGGGCCGGTTTTAACGACCCGCAGGAGATCAACGGCACTCTGAGCGCCGACGCCACCCCGGCGGCGCCGATCTCCAACGTTGCCGACGGCGACTGGCCGGCCTATGGCCGCAACCAGGAAGGCCAGCGCTTCTCCCCGCTGAAGCAGATTAACGCCGACAACGTGAAGAACCTGAAGGAAGCCTGGGTGTTCCGCACCGGCGACCTGAAACAGCCGAACGATCCGGGTGAAATCACTAACGAAGTGACGCCGATTAAAGTCGGCGACACGCTCTTCCTGTGTACCGCCCACCAGCGTCTGTTCGCGCTTGACGCCGCCTCCGGTAAAGAGAAGTGGCATTTTGACCCGCAGCTGAACGCCGACCCGTCGTTCCAGCACGTCACCTGCCGCGGTGTCTCGTATCACGAAGCGAAAGCGGATAACGCCCCTGCCGACGTCGTCGCCGACTGTCCGCGCCGCATTATCCTGCCGGTGAACGATGGTCGCCTGTTCGCAGTGAACGCCGACAACGGTAAGCTGTGCGAAACCTTTGCCAACAAAGGTATTCTCAACCTGCAGACCAACATGCCGGTGACCACGCCGGGCATGTATGAACCCACTTCCCCGCCGATTATCACCGATAAGACCATCGTGATTGCCGGCGCAGTTACCGATAACTTCTCTACCCGCGAGCCGTCAGGCGTGATCCGCGGCTTTGATGTGAATACCGGGAAACTGCTGTGGGCCTTCGATCCAGGCGCGAAAGATCCGAACGCCATCCCAAGCGATGAGCATCACTTCACGCTCAACTCACCCAACTCCTGGGCGCCTGCCGCCTACGACGCCAAACTGGATCTGGTCTATCTGCCGATGGGCGTGACCACTCCGGATATCTGGGGCGGTAACCGCACGCCGGAGCAAGAGCGCTATGCCAGCTCGATTGTCGCGCTGAACGCCACCACCGGTAAGCTGGCCTGGAGCTACCAGACCGTCCACCACGACCTGTGGGATATGGACATGCCTTCGCAGCCGACGCTGGCTGACATTGAAGTCAACGGCAAAACCGTGCCGGTCGTCTATGCTCCGGCGAAAACCGGCAACATCTTCGTGCTGGATCGCCGTAACGGCGAGCTGGTGGTCCCGGCCCCGGAAAAACCGGTTCCGCAGGGCGCCGCCAAAGGCGATTACGTCGCCAAAACCCAGCCGTTCTCCGATCTGAGCTTCCGTCCGAAGAAAGATCTGACCGGGGCGGACATGTGGGGCGCCACCATGTTCGACCAGCTGGTGTGCCGCGTGATTTTCCATCAGATGCGCTATGAGGGTATCTTCACCCCGCCATCTGAGCAGGGCACCCTCGTCTTCCCGGGTAACCTGGGGATGTTTGAATGGGGCGGTATCTCCGTCGATCCGAACCGTCAGGTGGCTATCGCCAACCCGATGGCGCTGCCGTTCGTCTCTAAACTGATCCCACGCGGCCCGGGCAACCCAATGGAGCCGCCGAAAGATGCGAAAGGCTCAGGCACCGAGTCCGGCGTGCAGCCGCAGTACGGCGTCCCGTACGGCGTCACCCTGAACCCGTTCCTGTCGCCGTTCGGTCTGCCGTGCAAACAGCCGGCCTGGGGCTATATCTCCGCGCTGGATCTGAAAACTAACGAAGTGGTATGGAAAAAACGTATCGGTACCCCGCAGGACAGCCTGCCGTTCCCGATGCCGGTTAAACTCCCATTCACCATGGGTATGCCGATGCTGGGCGGTCCGATCTCCACGGCGGGCAACGTTCTGTTCATCGGCGCGACCGCGGATAACTACCTGCGCGCGTACAATATGAGCAACGGTGAGAAGCTGTGGGAAGCCCGTCTGCCAGCCGGCGGTCAGGCCACCCCGATGACCTACGAAGTGAATGGCAAACAGTATGTTGTCATCTCTGCCGGCGGTCACGGCTCGTTCGGGACCAAAATGGGCGATTATATCGTCGCCTATGCGCTCCCGGATGAGGCGAAATAAAACGCAAAACGGCAACGAAAGTTGCCGTTTTTTTTGTCTTTATCCCCTCTCCCACGCGCCTGGGCTATACCGCCCTAAACCGTGAACCCCAACATCATCCCGGTGTCTTCATGTTCCAGCAGGTGGCAGTGGGCCATATAGGCAAACTCCTTCGGCGCCGGATGATCAAACTTCACTAATACTTCACTCACGTCCCCTTCCACACGCACGGTGTCTTTCCAGCCGCGACGATGCGCCGCTGGCGGCTTGCCGTTTTCGCTCAGGATGCGGAACTGGGTGCCGTGGATATGGAACGGATGCAGCATCATGTCGCCCTTACCCGAAATCACCCAGCGCTCATACTGGCCTCTGGCGGCGGCGAACATCGGCACATTCATGTCGAAGGCTTTGCCGTTGATGCGGTTGGCGTTATGGAAATCAAATCCCTTGCCCGACGACATGCCATGATCCATGCCGGACCCGTGGTTCATGTTGCTCATGTCGCCGTGGTGCATATTCCCCATGTCGCCCATCCCGCCGTGCCCCATCATGCCGTGATCCATTCCTGCCATCGCCTGATCGCCATATTTCTCCATCAGCGCCTGCATGCCCATCCTGTCGAGCATCGGATCCATCGACAGCTGGAGCTGACGCTGCGTCAGCCCCGTCAGAGAAGGTAGCGCCGGCATAGCGGCCAGGGTATCCAGCAGCTTGCCGGAGGCAGGAATGACCAGCGGCTGGACGCGCAGTACCGGCTGTGGTTTATCAAAAGGCGCAATGGCCATGCCCATCTGACCCACCGGCAGGGTCACCAGATCAAAAGGTTTGCCGTCGCTGGTGTCCACCAGCACCTCAAAACGCTCCCCCATCAAGACCGGCAATTCATTGACCTTCACCGGCTCTGCCAGCAGACCGCCGTCGCTGGCCACCACGTACAGCGGGCGCTTATCGCTGGCCGCAAAATTGAGGGAACGGGCATTACAGCCGTTCAGCAAGCGCAGACGTAGCCAGCCGCGCGGGGCGGCATGTTCAGGATAGAGAGCGCCATTGGTCAGCAGCGTATCGCCAAACCAGCCGACGGCAGCGCTCATCACATCCAGCTGATAATCAATTTCGCCAGCGGCGGTAAACTTCTTGTCCTGCACAATCACCGGTACATCATCGATTCCCCACTGCTTCGGCAACAGCAGGCGTCCGCTCTCTTCATCCTCGATCAGCACCAGCCCCGCCAGCCCCATCGCCACCTGCCGACCGGTGGTCCCGTGCTGATGCGGGTGAAACCAGCAGGTGGCCGCCCGCTGCGTTGGCGTGAAGCTCACCGTCCGAGTGGCGCCCGGGGCGATGACCCCCTGTGGTCCTCCGTCGACCTCGCCCGGTACCTCCAGACCATGCCAGTGCAGCGTCGTCTCCTCTGCCAGCTGGTTGGTAATGTCCACCGTGATAGCCTTCCCCTGCGTCAGCTGCAGCGCGGGACCCAGTAGCGAGCCGTTATACCCCCAGGTGGTGGCGTTCAAAGCGCCAAACTGCGTTTTGCCCGCCTGGATGGTCAGCGCGATACGGTTGCGCGCATCAGCCGTCAACAGCGGCGGTACCGGCAGGGCCGGGCGACTGGCCGCAAAGACCGCACGGCTCCAAAGCGGTAACGCGCTGGCCATGCTGACCGCGGCGGTCAGTTTGAGGAAGTCTCGACGTTGCATATTCACATCCTTTTATTCTGCGGGCGAATATTTGAGCTTAAACCCTACCGTAACGGGAAGGTCAAGCAGAAGAGTAAGAATAAAGATCGGCGCTGTGTAAAGAAGTATGCTAATTTGAAGCGTCGGTGATCTAACGGTAGAAAAAATGAAGACGCTTTTCAGAACAATGGTACTCGGCAGCCTGCTTACTCTCTCCGCCAACAGCTACGCGCTCAGCGAATCAGAAGCGGAAGACATGGCTGATTTAACCGCGGTTTTTGTGTTTCTGAAAAACGACTGTGGCTACCAGAACCTGCCCAACACGCAGATCCGTCGCGCCCTGGTGTTCTTTGCCCAGCAGAACCAATGGGACCTGAGCAACTACGACAGCTACAACATGAAAGCGCTTGGCGAAGACAGCTATCGCGATCTCAGCGGCATTAACCTTCCGACGGCGAAAAAATGTAAAGCGCTGGCCCGCGATTCACTTAGCCTGCTGGCTTACGTCAAATAATTTCCCGCGCGGGCGTCAACGCGCCGCGCTTTTCCCCGACTCACCCGCCTTTAATATTTACCATTATTATTTTATACAAAATAAATTTTATCTACCTCGCAATACATCAAGCCAATAAATAAATTAAACCCGTACTAACAGCCCTGGCAGATAAAAACAATAAAATATCCCTAACGATATATTGCAAAATAAAAAGCAGCCTTTTAGAATCCGTTGAAAATATATCTACTTCATGGACTGAAATTGTGAATATCTCGCTGACTCTTCGTATTATTCCACTTGCCGCTATGTTATTAGCCGGCTGTAGCAATACCGCCTCTCGCCAGCAGGTAAAACCGCTCACCACCCCGCTAACGTCGCAGCAGCAGGCAGAGCAGGAGCGAGCGGCCAGCGAACAAGCGCGCATTGAATCCTGCCGACAGGCGCTGGACTCGCTAAAAGAGGTTAACCCACAGCAGGCAACCAAACTCAGCAATGACTTCAATGCCTTAGTGCGTGCGGCGTCACAATACAACAGCGTGCGCGAGAAAGTGGCGGATCCCACCCGGCTTGGCATTGACTCCATGTATCAGTTTAAATCCATCAAATTGTGCGCCGATATTCAGAAAACGCTAATCGATAGCCTGGTACAGCGGGGTGAAAGCAAGCAGCCATGAACAGAGCCGCCACGCTGACCCTCAACGCGCCCCTGCTGATGCTCGTCGCGGCGCTGGCGCTTTCAACACCTTTCTTCGCCGGCGCCGCGCCGGCGTTTCTTGACTACGCCCAGCAGCAAACCCAGGCGCATGAAAAAAGCGATGCTGCAACCGCAAAGCAAACGTCAGGCGATCGTCAACCTGCGGATAATAAAAAAAAGACGCCCAATACCGCACAATTGCAAAAAAGAATCGTCAGCCAGCAGGCGACGATTGAGCAAAAAAATAAAACTATTCAGCAATTAAAAAAACAGCTTGCTAACACTCCGGCCACAGAAACCTCCATCGCGAATGAGCAAGCGGCCTTAAATAACAAAATAAAAGAATTACAGATCGCCTTAACCGCCGCCACCGCGAAAAATGAGGCGTTAATTAAAAAAGAAGGCGCAGTCCAGAATACGACTCTGCAGCAAAGTCAGGCCGCCGCGCTGAAGCAGATCCAACAATTAACGTCACAGCTTCAGCAAGCCGCAGCTGAAAATAAACGGCTCAGCGCCAGCCTCACCGCTCTGAATACAGATAAGCAGACGCTGGCTAACCGGCTCGCCGCGGCAGAGAAGGCGCAGCAGACCGCTCTCGACCAGGTCAAAACCCTTAACGCCGACAAACAGCCGCTGGTCAACCGGCTGGCGGCGACGGAAAAAGAGAAGCAGACCGCCCTCGACCAGGTCAAAACCCTTAACGCCGATAAGCAGTCTCTGGCTAACCGGCTGGCGGCGACGGAAAAAGAGAAGCAGACCGCCCTCAACCAGATCAAAGCCCTTAACGCCGACAAACAGCCGTTGGTCAACCGGCTGGCGGCGGCGGAAAAAGAGAAGCAGACCGCCCTCGACCAGATCAAAGCCCTTAACACCGACAAACAGCCGTTGGTCAACCGGCTGGCGGCGGCGGAAAAAGAGAAGCAGACCGCCCTCGACCAGATCAAAGCCCTTAACGCCGATAAGCAGTCGCTGGCTAACCGGCTCGCCGCGGCGGAGAAAGCGCCATCGAGCCGCGCCGATGCCGCCGTGGCGGCAAAAGATGAGCCCCCCGAGATGGCGGCCATAGTGGCGGCCTATCGCCTGCAGGCGGACAAAGATAACGCCCAGCTGCGGATGAAAGAGGATGAAATCCAGCTGCTGCGGACGCAGCTGACGGTCCCGCCGAGAAATACCACCGGCAAAACCGCCGCCAAACTCAGCGCGCCAGGTGAACAGCAGGCTTACGCCATCGGCGCCTCGATGGGTACAGAGGCGCTTAACGTCCTCACGACTCGTCGCACTCAGGGAGTTAACGTCGACGCAGGCCTGGTGCTGCAGGGCATCGAAGATGCTTTCAGCGGCCAGCTTCGCCTCGGCGAACAGGCGCGTAACAAAGCGCTGTTTGACATTTCACAGCAGGTTTTCCAGAACCTGAATAAAATCGAGCAGAAAAACATCAGCGCCGGTCAGAAATACCAGCAGGCGTTTGCGCGCAAAAAAGGTGTGGTCTTCAAAGAGGGCGTCTACAGCCGTATCGATTACCCGGGTAAAGGAAAAATTAGCGGCAACGATCTGGTGACCGTGGTGATCAAAGAGATGCTGACGGACGGAACGGTGATCAATGATATGGAGACGAAAGATCAGGCGCTTACCCAGAAACTGGATGCCTATCCCCCGGTATTTCGCGGGCCGCTGAAGCGCCTGCAGAACCACGGCTCCGTGACGCTGGTCGTCCCGCCCGACAAAGCCTATGGCAGTAAAGGGTTGCCACCGAAGATCCCCCCAGGCGCGACCATGGTCTATTCCGTGCGGATAGTGGATAGCCAACCCGCGCCGGCAAAATAGCCCTGTCTCCCCACCGCCCTCTCCGGGCGGTGCTGTTATTCCTGCCGCATTGCTGCAATAACCGCCGTGCATCCTCATCTATAGTTGTCTATGATGTTGCACTCGTTTTACGGGTGTAACAGATGTTAACGAAGGAGGAGCCTCACCGTGGCCGATAATCCACTGTGGCATGAAACGCTGCATGACCATTTTGGTCAGTACTTTAGCGTTGATAACGTGCTGTACCACGAAAAAACCGATCATCAGGATCTGATCATCTTTGACAACCGCGCCTTTGGCCGGGTGATGGCGCTGGATGGCGTCGTGCAAACCACCGAACGCGATGAGTTTATCTATCACGAAATGATGACCCACGTGCCGCTGCTGGCTCACGGCAACGCCAAGCATGTCCTGATCATCGGCGGCGGCGATGGCGCGATGCTGCGCGAAGTCTCTCGTCATCGCAGCATCGAAAGCATCACCATGGTGGAAATCGACGCCGGGGTGGTCTCATTCTGCCGCCAGTACCTGCCCAACCATAGCGCCGGCGCCTATGACGATCCGCGCTTTACGCTGGTGATTGATGATGGCGTCAATTTTGTTAACCAGACGACGCAAACGTTTGATGTGATCATTTCGGACTGTACCGACCCTATTGGCCCGGGGGAAAGCCTCTTCACCTCGGCTTTTTATGAAGGCTGCAAACGCTGCCTGAATCCGGGAGGGATTTTCGTTGCGCAGAACGGCGTCTGCTTCCTGCAGCAGGATGAAGCGGTCGGTAGCCATCGCAAACTGAGCCACTATTTTCGCGACGTCAGCTTCTACCAGGCGGCGATTCCGACCTATTACGGCGGGATAATGACCTTTGCCTGGGCGAGCGACAACGAGGCGCTGCGCCATCTTTCCAGCGAAATCATTCAGGCGCGCTTTCACAAAGCCAACCTGACCTGCCGTTACTACAATCCGGCAATCCATACGGCGGCCTTCGCCTTACCACAATATCTGCATGATGCTCTGTCCGCACCGTGAAGCGAAATAAGGGGGTGAACTAAATTGAAAAAATTGAAGCTGCACGGCTTTAACAACCTGACCAAAAGCCTGAGTTTTTGTATCTACGATATCTGTTACGCCAAAACGGCAGAAGAGCGCGACGGCTACATCGCCTATATCGACGAACTTTATAATGCCAATCGCCTGACAGAGATCCTGAGCGAAACCTGCTCTATTATTGGCGCTAATATCCTGAATATCGCCCGCCAGGATTATGAACCCCAGGGCGCCAGCGTGACCATTCTGGTAAGCGAAGAGCCCGTCGACCCGCGGCTTATCGACCAGACCGAACACCCCGGCCCGCTGCCTGAAACCGTGGTCGCCCATCTCGATAAAAGCCATATCTGCGTGCATACCTATCCGGAGAGCCACCCGGAAGGCGGCCTGTGCACCTTCCGCGCCGATATCGAAGTCTCTACCTGCGGGGTTATTTCACCGCTCAAAGCGCTGAACTATCTGATCCATCAACTGGAATCGGACATTGTGACCATTGACTACCGCGTGCGCGGCTTTACCCGCGACATTAATGGGATGAAGCATTTTATCGATCATGAAATCAACTCAATTCAGAACTTTATGTCTGACGATATGAAGTCGCTGTATGACATGGTCGACGTCAACGTTTATCAGGAAAATATCTTCCATACCAAAATGTTGCTTAAGGAGTTCGACCTTAAGCATTACATGTTCCATACCCGACCGGAAGAGTTGACCGCTGAAGAGCGCAAGGTCATTACCGACCTGCTGTGGAAAGAGATGCGCGAGATTTACTACGGCCGCAATATTCCTGCCGTGTAATGCCTCAAATGCCCGGCGGCGATTTTGCGCGCCGGGCCTGGGTTCTGCGCCGGCGGGAAGCGGGGAAAGGTACTCGTCGCGACCGGAGATGTGCCCTGCGCACGCGACGCTTAGCCGGGCTACGGTTTTCCGCAGCCCGGCGCAAAACGAGTCATCAACGCTGCTGCATAAACTCACGATAGGCGGCAACCACCTGCAGGAAATCCTCAACACCACACAGAGAGAGGCTTTCTTCGTCGTAGTAGCTCATCCCCTCCTCGATTTCGTCGCCGGAAAATTCCAGCTGATTGGCGCGGATCATCACCTCTTCGCCATCCAGCCACAGCGTATATTCATGTCCGGCACGCTGCCAGGAACGTTCACTGCCTTTCACGGTGCGCGCAGCCTGCTCCACTTCGTCAAGCAGAGCAAGATTGTCTTTCACCTCCTCGTTGAACCAGTGGCCAATCGCCTCGTGATCCATCGACATTCGCACCTTTACCACTCCGGTAATATCGCGCAGAAATTCGTAGTCCATCGTCTTTTCCTCTGCAAGGGCAATGCGTCACCGCTGCACTGTACCCATGGAGTAATTATCGCAGCAGACCGAAAGAAAAAAAGCGTAACAGGCAGGAGGTTTGGAAATAAAAATGCCCGGTGATGCAATGTTCACCGGGCATTGGGGAGTTTGTAGCCAAACGGTCAGCCGGGCTGACCGGATAGTTTTACACCGCGGTCTGGAAGATCACGCCGTCAGCTTTTTCAGTGTACTGATCCAGCTGGTTGAAGTTCAGATAGCGATAGGTATCTTCCGCTGTCTTATCCACCTGCGCCACGAAGGTCTGGTACTCTTCCGGCGTCGGCAGTTTACCGAGCAGAGAAGCCACCGCTGCCAGCTCGGCAGAGGCCAGATAGACGTTAGCGCCGGTACCTAAACGGTTCGGGAAGTTACGGGTAGAGGTGGAAACCACCGTCGCACCGTCGGCGACGCGCGCCTGGTTACCCATACACAGGGAACAGCCAGGGATTTCGATACGCGCCCCGCTCTTACCAAATACGCTGTAGTAACCTTCTTCGGTCAGCTGCGCGGCATCCATACGGGTTGGCGGCGCCACCCACAGGCGAGTCGGCAACTGGCCTTTGTGGCTGTCCAGCAGCTTACCGGCGGCACGGAAGTGGCCGATGTTGGTCATGCAGGAGCCGATGAACACTTCGTCGATTTTCTCGCCCTGTACGTCAGACAGCAGGCGGGCATCGTCCGGATCGTTCGGCGCGCACAGAATCGGCTCTTTGATATCCGCAAGATCGATGTCGATCACTGCCGCGTATTCCGCGTCAGCATCGGCTTCCAGCAGTTGCGGATCCGCCAGCCATTTCTCCATGCCCTGGATACGACGCTCCAGGGTACGGCGGTCGCCGTAGCCTTCGGCGATCATCCACTTCAGCAGGACGATGTTGGAGTTCAGATACTCAACGATCGGCTCTTTGTTCAGCTTGATGGTGCAACCTGCAGCAGAACGTTCAGCGGAGGCATCGGTCAGCTCGAACGCCTGCTCCACTTTCAGATCCGGCAGACCTTCAATCTCAAGGATGCGGCCAGAGAAGATGTTTTTCTTACCTTTCTTCTCAACGGTCAGCAGGCCCTGCTTGATGGCGTACAGCGGGATCGCGTGGACCAGGTCGCGCAGCGTAATGCCCGGCTGCATTTTACCTTTGAAACGCACCAGCACCGATTCCGGCATATCCAGCGGCATCACGCCGGTCGCGGCGGCGAAGGCCACCAGACCAGAGCCCGCCGGGAAGGAGATACCGATGGGGAAACGGGTGTGGGAGTCGCCGCCGGTGCCCACGGTATCCGGCAGCAGCATGCGGTTCAGCCAGGAGTGGATCACGCCATCGCCCGGACGCAGCGAGACGCCGCCGCGGTTCATAATGAAGTCCGGCAGAGTATGATGCGTGGTGACGTCAACCGGCTTCGGATAGGCCGCAGTGTGGCAGAAGGACTGCATCACCAGGTCAGCGGAGAAGCCCAGGCACGCCAGGTCTTTCAGTTCATCACGGGTCATTGGACCGGTGGTGTCCTGAGAACCGACGGAGGTCATTTTCGGCTCGCAGTAGGCGCCCGGGCGGATACCGGCAACGCCGCAGGCGCGGCCAACCATTTTCTGCGCCAGAGAGAAGCCGCGGGTGCTTTCCGCCACGTCTTTCGCCTGACGGAAGACATCGCTGTGCGGCAGACCCAGCGCTTCACGGGCTTTGGTGGTCAGGCCGCGACCGATGATCAGCGGGATACGGCCGCCGGCACGGACTTCGTCGATCAGCACATCGGTTTTCAGCTCGAAGCTGGCCAGCAGTTCGTTGGTCTCGTGATTACGCACTTCGCCTTTGAACGGGTAAACGTCGATGACGTCGCCCATGTTCAGGTTTGACACATCCACTTCGATAGGCAGCGCGCCCGCATCTTCCATGGTGTTGAAGAAGATTGGCGCGATTTTGCCGCCCAGGCACAGGCCGCCGCCGCGCTTGTTCGGCACGTTCGGGATATCGTCGCCCATAAACCACAGCACCGAGTTGGTGGCCGATTTACGTGAAGAGCCGGTCCCGACCACATCGCCGACGTAGGCCAGCGGGTAGCCTTTCTGCTGCAGGGCTTCGATCTGTTTGATCGGGCCAACCACGCCCGGCTGATCCGGTTCAATGCCTTCGCGGGCGTTTTTCAGCATCGCCAGGGCGTGCAGCGGGATATCCGGACGCGACCAGGCATCCGGCGCCGGAGACAGGTCATCGGTGTTCGTTTCGCCAGTGACCTTGAAAACGGTAACGGTGATTTTCTCTGCCAGCTGCGGGCGGTTCAGGAACCACTCAGCGTCGGCCCAGGATTGCATAACCTGTTTAGCGTGCTCGTTACCCGCTTTCGCTTTCTCTTCCACGTCGTAGAAGTTATCGAACATCAGCAGAGTATGGGACAGCGCTTTCGCGGCAATCGGCGCCAGTTTCGCGTCGTCCAGGGCATCGATCAGCGGGTGGATATTGTAACCGCCCTGCATGGTGCCCAGCAGTTCAACGGCTTTTTCAGGGGTAACCAGGGGGGAGGTCGTTTCGCCTTTGGCGATCGCGGCAAGGAATCCAGCTTTAACATAGGCAGCTTCGTCGACGCCCGGCGGTACACGGTTAATCAGCAGGTCTAACAGGAATTCTTCTTCGCCCGCAGGCGGGTTTTTCAGCAGTTCTACCAGCGCAGCCATTTGGGTTGCATCTAAGGGTTTGGCAACAATCCCCATGGCGGCACGCTCAGCTACGTGCTTACGGTATTCTTCTAGCACGACGGTTCTCCTCGCTTCTCATTGTCATAATGCGGCCTACACCTCTTCAATCAATCTGCTTCGGTATTGGCAGTTTGCCGCCTTGACGCATCTTGAAGGATTTAGTGGCTGGGCGATTTTCTTCACGCTCCTGTGAGACAGCAGTTTGTAGGGTAAATGCCCGATACCGCGTCGGCAGCATAGCAGGATTTTTGAAAGGTGTTAATCTGTTTACAAAAAAGCAACATTAAAATTTAGCTGAATCGTTAAGGGCAGGATATTGCAGGCTTTCTGTTCAAATCCCGCGACAAAAATTCCTTTCCGCGTACAACGCCATGGGCCGATCCCAACAATCATCAATAAAAAGCCATACCGCTTACTTATACTCAGCAAACGCGCCGTTTTCGCCGATACTTTAGCGAGATGGGTTACTTTTTGGGTCAGGAGCTTCTATGTCACTGCCGTTCAAACCCCATATTATCGCCCTGCTCTGTAGCGCTGGCTTACTCGCGGCGGCGGGAACACTCTATGTGCAAAGCCGTACTCCAGAGACGGTCACTCAGCTGACGGCGCAGCCAGCGCCAACGCCAGCCGCACCCGCCGCCGCGCAGCCGGTGGCCGCCACCTACACCCAGGCGCAGATTGACCAGTGGGTTGCCCCCATCGCGCTCTACCCGGACAGTCTGCTGTCTCAGGTGCTGATGGCTTCCACCTACCCGGACAACGTCATGCAGGCGGTGCAGTGGTCCCAGGATAACCCCACCATGAAAGGGGATCCCGCCGTTCAGGCTGTTGCCAGCCAGCCGTGGGATCCCAGCGTCAAATCGCTTGTCGCTTTCCCTGCCCTGCTGGCGATGATGGGCGAGAATCCGCCCTGGGTGGAAAATCTGGGTAATGCGTTTTTGGCCCAGCCGCATGATGTGATGGACGCGGTGCAGCGCCTGCGTGCCATCGCCCAGGAGACAGGGACGCTGAAATCCACGCCGCAGCAAAAAGTGATTGTCGCCACAGCGGCGCCTGTGCCGGCCACCACTTCGAAAAGTAGCACCGTATCAACGTCAAGCACTACCGCGGCGGCGCCTGCGCCGACCCAGGTCATAAAAATAGAACCGACCGACCCGCAGGTGGTCTATGTTCCCAACTACAACCCCTCCACCGTCTATGGTACCTGGCCGAACAGCGCCTATCCTCCGGTCTATCTGCCGCCCCCTCCCGGGGAGCAGTTTACCGATAGCTTCGTGAAAGGCTTCGGTTACAGCCTGGGCGTGGCGACCACCTGGGCGCTGTTCAGCAGCATCGACTGGGATGATGATGATGACTACCACCATCACGATGACGACTACCACCGCGGGGATTACTCGCATAATGGCGATAACATCAATATCAATGTGAATAATTTTAACCGCATTACCGGACAAAACCTGCCGGGCGACCACGTAAACTGGCAGCACAATCCCGCCTATCGCGGTCACGTGCCATACCCCGATAATACCGTCGCCCAGCGCTTTCATCAGACCAACGTATCCGGCGGACTGAGCGCGACCCAGCATGCGCCGGTCGATCGTGAGGCGCAGCGCCAGGCGGCAATGACCCAGCTTCAGCAGCGCAGCGCGTCGACCGCCACGGCAGGCAACCTGGCGGCAAACACCCCCTCGCGCGATGCCCAGCGTCAGGCGGCCTCGGCGCAGTTGAAACAAGCCACCCAGCGCAGCAACTACCGCGGTTACGACAGCGCGCCGACATCAACCCAGCAGCGTCGAGATGCGGCGAAAGCGCAGTTGAAAAACCCGACGCCGCAGCAACAGCAGCGTAGGGAAACCATTAAGAACCACGAACAGAATGCTACACCGCAGCAGCAACAGCGCCGGCAGCAACTCCATTCCGCCACGCCCGCCCAGCGTCAGCAGACGGTCAATCATCTGCGCGCCAGCGCCCTTAGCGGCAACGAAAGCCGCGCCCCCTCCTGGCAAGCTCAGCAGGAACGGGGACGACAGAGTCGTCAGTTTTCCAGCGTAAACCGCGAGCAGCGCGACGGCGCCAGAGAGCGTCTTTCTGAACACCATGAACTACGCCGCCGCTGAGGATGAGCAGAATGAGAAACCCATTACCTATTGCCCTGTTCACGTTAATGCTTTCACCACTTGCCGCCTTCGCCCAGCAGCAATATGCCACCCCCGAGCAGGCCGCGAGCGCGCTGGCCGAGGCGATCGGCCAGCAAAATGACGCGGCGCTGAGCGAGGTGCTTGGCGATAACTGGCAGCATTTTTTACCCCCCGACGGGATCGACCCCACTGCCGTCGACCGCTTCCAGCGCGACTGGCAGGTGAAACATGTGATTGTGCAGCAGGGTGATAATGCCTGGCTCGACGTTGGTAGCGAAGCATGGCGTCTGCCCGTCCCCATCGTCAAATCATCCCAGGGCTGGCGCTTTGATATGGCCGCTGGCGAAGAGGAGATCCTTACCCGCGCTATTGGCCGTAATGAACTGTCGGCGATAGCCGCCATGCACGCCTACGTTGACGCCCAGCAGGATTACTATCAACTGAACCACCGCTGGGCGCAGAAAATCATCAGTAGTGAAGGCAAAAAAGATGGTCTGTACTGGCCCACCTCACCGGGCGAAGCGCCAAGCCCGCTTGGGCCCGCCTTTAGCCCGACGGTACCCGGCAGCGGCTACCATGGCTACCGCTTCCGCATTATCACCGGTAGAGATGAGCAGAGCGTCGCCTTGCTGGCGTGGCCAGTGGCGTGGGGGGAAACCGGCGTGATGAGCTTTATGATCGATCAGCACGATACGGTTTATCAGGCCAATCTCGGTGAAGAGAGCGCGGCAAAGGCCCAGGCGATAACGCGCTTTGCCCCCGACGCTGACGCCGGCTGGCAGGTGGTCAATCCATAAAAAAACGCCCGGTTACGAATACGCAACCGGGCGTTTTCATTCACTTAGCCCTGGTGGGGCATCAGAGACGGATCGCCGGCAAAGGCTGGTTTCGTACTGGACAATGCCGCTTCGTCAGCGCTGATGCTGCCGGAATTCGCCGCCCATACCCCTTCACTGGTCTTCGTCACCTGCTGATGCTGGGCATTCAGATCCTGGCCCATCGCCGCGATATGGGTCGTTTCCGTGCCGCCGCTGTTATCCGCCCACGGAATCGTGGCGTCAGCCGCGCAGGCTACACCGGATAAGCACGTTGCTGCGACCAGCGCAGTGGTTAAAAAGCGTTTCATCACACACCTCATCGATATCGTTAACTACCTATAAGTTTACCGAGTGACTATTTACAAAGTATGTATGAGGTGTAGCGGTTTATGAATAGCGACATAGTTGTAAACATCAGGCATAAAAAAAGCGGCTCCGGGAGCCGCTTATGCTTTTTGCCTGAAAGAAAAAGTTACTTTTTCTTCGCTTTGGCGTTCGGCAGGTCGGTGATGCTGCCTTCGAAGACTTCTGCCGCCAGGCCAACAGACTCGTGCAGAGTCGGGTGAGCGTGGATAGTCAGCGCGATGTCTTCAGCGTCGCAGCCCATTTCGATAGCCAGGCCGATCTCACCCAGCAGCTCGCCGCCGTTGGTGCCGACAATCGCGCCGCCGATAACACGGTGGGTCTCTTTGTCGAAGATCAGTTTGGTCATACCGTCTGCGCAGTCGGAAGCGATAGCACGGCCGGAAGCCGCCCACGGGAAGGTGGCGGTTTCGTAGCTGATGCCTTTCTCTTTCGCTTCTTTCTCCGTCAGGCCGACCCATGCCACTTCTGGCTCGGTGTAGGCGATGGACGGGATCACTTTCGGATCGAAGTAGTGTTTCAGGCCGGAGATAACTTCTGCGGCAACGTGACCTTCATGTACGCCTTTGTGCGCCAGCATCGGCTGACCGACGATATCGCCGATAGCAAAGATGTGCGGCACGTTGGTGCGCATTTGTTTGTCAACGCGGATGAAGCCACGATCGTCCACTTCCACGCCCGCTTTGCCTGCGTCGAGGTTTTTGCCGTTCGGTACGCGACCGATAGCCACCAGTACGGCGTCGTAACGCTGTGCTTCCGCCGGCGCTTTTTTGCCTTCCATGGAAACGTAAATACCGTCTTCTTTCGCTTCAACGGCAGTCACTTTGGTTTCCAGCATCAGGTTGAATTTCTTGCTGATGCGTTTAGTGAAGACTTTCACCACGTCTTTATCGGCCGCCGGGATAACCTGGTCGAACATTTCAACCACGTCAATCTCTGAACCCAGCGCATGGTATACGGTACCCATTTCCAGACCGATGATACCGCCGCCCATGACCAGCATGCGTTTCGGTACGGATTTCAGCTCCAGGGCGTCGGTGGAGTCCCATACGCGCGGATCTTCATGCGGGATAAATGGCAGTTGAATCGGACGGGAACCCGCCGCGATGATGGCGTTGTCGAAGTTGATCACGGTTTTGCCGTTTTCGCCTTCCACTTCCAGGGTGTTAGCGCCGGTGAATTTACCCAGACCGTTAACCACCTTCACTTTACGCCCTTTGGCCATGCCAGCCAGACCACCGGTCAGCTGAGTGATGACTTTTTCTTTCCAGGTGCGGATCTTGTCAATATCAGTTTTCGGTTCGCCGAAAACGATGCCGTGTTCGGCCAGCGCTTTCGCTTCTTCGATAACTTTTGCCACGTGCAGCAGCGCTTTAGAAGGGATACAACCCACGTTCAGGCACACCCCACCGAGGGTGCTGTAACGTTCTACGATGACGGTTTCCAGACCTAAATCAGCGCAACGGAAAGCTGCAGAGTAGCCTGCAGGACCTGCCCCAAGTACCACGACCTGAGTTTTGATTTCAGTACTCATCATGACCTCTGTAATTTATATCCGGCGGGTCTGACGCTATTATTCTTACGCCCAAGTCCACCGGGACGTTCTATCCGCGTGTATTTTACAAAATTGTTAACAATTTTTAAACAACAAACGGCAAACGATTTTGTCCTTTGTTGCTGATAATCCCAAACAGCCTGAGGTTATCAGAAAAAAGCCGGCCGTCAGGCCGGCTTTTTCGATTACATCACCAGGCGGCGAATGTCGCTCAGGGTGTTGTTGATGATGGTAATGAAGCGGGCACCATCAGCACCGTCGATCACGCGGTGGTCGAAGGACAGAGAGATCGGCAGCATCAGACGCGGCACGAACTCTTTACCATTCCATACCGGCTCCATCGCGGACTTAGACACGCCGAGGATGGCCACTTCCGGCGCGTTAACAATCGGCGCGAAGTGGGTCGTACCCAGGCCGCCGATGCTGGAGATGGTGAAGCAACCGCCCTGCATTTCGCCCGCCGTCAGTTTGCCATCGCGCGCTTTCTTCGAGATGGTGGTCAGTTCGCGAGACAGCTCGGTGATGCTCTTCTTGTTCACGTCTTTAAAGACCGGAACCACCAGACCGTTCGGGGTATCAACCGCCACACCGATGTTGATGTATTTCTTCAGCGTCAGGCGCTGACCATCTTCGGAGAGCGAGCTGTTGAAGCGCGGCATCTGCTCAAGCGCAGCGGCCACGGCTTTCATGATGAAGACAACCGGGGTGAATTTCACGTCCAGTTTACGCTTCTCAGCTTCGGCGTTCTGCTGCTTACGGAACGCTTCCAGATCGGTGATATCGGTTTTATCGAAGTGGGTAACGTGCGGGATCATGACCCAGTTACGGCTCAGGTTAGCACCAGAGATTTTCTGGATACGGCCCAGCTCCACTTCTTCGATTTCGCCGAACTTGCTGAAGTCAACCTTCGGCCATGGCAGCATGCCCGGGATACCGCCGCCAGCGGCAGCCGCCGGTGCGGATTCAGCGCGTTTAACGGCTTCTTTCACGTAGGCCTGAACGTCTTCGCGCAGGATACGACCTTTACGGCCGGTGCCTTTCACTTTCGCCAGGTTAACGCCGAACTCGCGCGCCAGGCGGCGAATCAGCGGAGTCGCGTGAACGTAAGCATCGTTTTCAGCGAATTCGGTTTTGCCTTCTGCTTTCGCAGCCGGCGCCGCGGCAGGCTTAGCAGCCTGAGCCGGTGCAGCAGCCGGTGCCGGTGCAGCAGCCTGAGCCGGAGCGGCGGCAGGCGCAGCGCCTTCCACTTCGAAGACCATGATCAGGGAGCCGGTTTTGACTTTATCGCCGGTGCTGATTTTGATCTCTTTGACGGTGCCCGCGAACGGCGCCGGCACTTCCATAGACGCTTTGTCGCCTTCGACGGTGATCAGGGACTGCTCTGCAGCCACTTTATCGCCGACTTTCACCATCACTTCGGTGACTTCAACTTCGTCGCCGCCGATGTCCGGGACGTTAACGTCTTTCGCGCCGGCAGCAGCAGCCGGTGCCGCGGCAGCCGGAGCGGCAGCCTGTGCCGGAGCGGCCGCAGGCGCAGCGCCCGCGACTTCGAAGATCATGATCAGGGAGCCGGTGGATACTTTATCGCCGGTGTTGATTTTGATCTCTTTCACGGTACCCGCGAACGGCGCCGGTACTTCCATAGAGGCCTTATCGCCTTCTACGGTGATCAGGGATTGCTCAGCGGCGATGGTGTCGCCCACTTTAACCATGATCTCGGTGACTTCAACTTCATCGCCGCCGATATCCGGGACGTGCACTTCTTTCGCTGCCGCGGCGGCGGCTGGCGCAGCAGCGGCCGGAGCGGCTTCTTTCTTCTCTTCCTGCGCAGGTGCAGCGGCTGCTGCACCCTCGGCGGAATCGAAAATCATAATCAGTTTGCCAGTCTCGGTTTTGTCGCCGACGGAGACTTTAATCTCTTTCACGACGCCAGCCTGCGGAGACGGGACTTCCATCGAGGCTTTATCGCCTTCTACGGTGATCAGCGACTGTTCAGCTTCTACTTTGTCGCCAGGTTTGACCAGGATCTCGGTGATTTCAACTTCATCAGCCCCGATGTCCGGTACTTTGATTTCGATAGCCATTATTCTTTTACCTCTTACGCCAGACGCGGGTTAACTTTTTCTGCATCGATGTCGAATTTCGCGATAGCATCAGCGACCACTTTCTTATCGATTTCACCACGTTTAGCCAGTTCGCCCAGCGCTGCAACGACCACATAGGAAGCATCAACTTCGAAGTGGTGACGCAGGTTTTCACGGCTGTCGGAACGACCGAAGCCATCGGTACCCAGTACGCGGTAATCGTCAGCCGGTACGTAAGTACGAACCTGCTCGGCGAACAGTTTCATATAGTCAGTGGATGCCACAGCCGGAGCGTCGTTCATCACCTGAGCGATGTACGGCACGCGCGGGGTTTCCAGCGGGTGCAGCATGTTCCAGCGTTCGCAATCCTGGCCATCACGCGCCAGTTCGGTGAAGGAGGTGACGCTGTACACGTCAGAGCCCACGCCGTAGTCTTTCGCCAGGATCTGCGCTGCTTCACGGACGTGACGCAGGATAGAACCGGAGCCCAGCAGCTGAACTTTACCTTTGCTACCTTCGATGGTTTCGAGTTTGTAGATACCTTTACGGATACCTTCCTCGGCGCCTTCCGGCATCGCCGGCATGTGGTAGTTTTCGTTCAGGGTCGTGATGTAGTAGTAAACGTTCTCTTGTTTCTCACCGTACATACGCTCCAGGCCGTCATGCATGATGACCGCCACTTCGTAGGCGTAGGACGGATCGTAAGAGATACAGTTCGGGATAGTCAGAGACTGAATATGGCTGTGGCCATCTTCGTGCTGCAGACCTTCGCCGTTCAGCGTCGTACGACCGGAAGTACCACCGATCAGGAAGCCGCGAGCCTGCTGGTCGCCTGCCTGCCAGCACAGGTCGCCGATACGCTGGAACCCGAACATCGAGTAGTAGATGTAGAACGGGATCATCGGCAGGTTGTTGGTGCTGTAAGAGGTCGCCGCAGCCAGCCAGGATGCGCCTGCGCCCAGCTCGTTGATCCCTTCCTGCAGGATCTGGCCTTTTTCGTCTTCTTTGTAGTAAGCAACCTGCTCACGGTCCTGCGGGGTGTACTGCTGACCGTTCGGGCTGTAGATACCGATCTGACGGAACAGACCTTCCATACCGAAAGTACGCGCTTCGTCGGCGATGATCGGCACGAGGCGGTCTTTGATGGATTTGTTCTTCAGCATCACGTTCAGGGCACGAACGAACGCGATAGTGGTAGAGATCTCTTTATTCTGCTCTTCCAGCAGCGGGCGGAAATCTTCCAGCGTCGGCAGCTCCAGCTTCTCAGTGAAGTTCGGCTGACGGCTCGGCAGATAGCCGTGCAGTTTCTGACGCTGAGCGTGCAGATAGGTGTGCTCTTCGGAACCTTCCGGGAAGGTTACGTACGGCAGTTTTTCCAGATCGGCATCGGCAACCGGCACGTTGAAACGATCGCGGACGTAGCGAACGCCGTCCATGTTCATTTTCTTAACCTGGTGAGCGATGTTCTTACCTTCAGCAGTATCACCCATGCCGTAACCTTTGATGGTATGGGCGAGGATGACGGTCGCTTTGCCTTTGGTTTCCTGCGCTTTCTTCAGTGCAGCGTAAACTTTCTTCGGATCGTGGCCGCCGCGGTTCAGAGCCCAAATCTGCTCGTCAGTCCAGTCGGCAACCAGCGCGGCGGTCTCCGGATATTTACCGAAGAAGTGCTCGCGCACATAAGCGCCGTCTTTGGATTTGAAGGTCTGGTAGTCACCGTCAACGGTTTCTTCCATCAGCTGAATCAGCTTACCGCTGGTGTCTTTACGCAGCAGCTCATCCCAACGACCGCCCCAGATAACCTTGATAACGTTCCAGCCAGCGCCCGCGAAGATGCCTTCCAGTTCGTTAATGATTTTGCCGTTACCGGTGACCGGACCATCAAGACGCTGCAGGTTACAGTTGATAACGAAGACCAGGTTGTCCAGCTTCTCACGGGTCGCGATGGTGATCGCGCCTTTAGATTCCGGCTCGTCCATCTCACCGTCGCCCAGGAACGCGTAAACGGTTTGTTTGGAGGTGTCTTTCAGACCACGGTGTTCCAGATATTTCAGGAATTTAGCCTGATAAATCGCCCCGATTGGGCCCAGGCCCATAGAAACGGTCGGGAACTGCCAGAATTCCGGCATCAGTTTCGGGTGCGGATAAGAGGACAGACCTTTACCGTGAACTTCCTGACGGAAGTTGTTCATCTGCTCTTCAGTCAGACGACCTTCCAGGAAAGCACGCGCATAAACGCCCGGAGAGATGTGACCCTGGAAGTACACCAGGTCGCCGCCATCCTGCTCATTGCGTGCGCGGAAGAAGTGGTTGAAGCACACTTCGTAGAAGGTTGCGGAAGACTGGAAAGAAGCCATGTGGCCGCCCAGTTCGAGATCTTTTTTCGATGCGCGCAGAACGGTCATGATGGCGTTCCAGCGGATCGCAGAACGGATACGACGTTCCAGATCCAGATTACCCGGATATTCCGGTTCATCTTCAACGGCAATAGTGTTTACGTAACCGCCGGTCGATGCGCCAGCAGCCACTTTCACCCCGCCTTTGCGGGCTTCAGAAAGGAGTTGGTCAATAAGATACTGAGCGCGCTCAACACCTTCTTCACGGATGACCGATTCGATCGCCTGTAGCCAGTCGCGAGTTTCGATCGGATCCACGTCATTTGGTAAACGTTCTGACATGGGGGGTATTCCTTATCTATCTAATCGTTGATTAATCTGGAACCTGTCCCATTGAACTCTTCGTTCTTCACCTTTGAACAACCAAAAATTCAATAAGACAGGTTCTGCGTTTAGTTGCCGCGCTCTAAAAATGGCGCTTAAGAACCGGAGTTCTCGTCCTTTCGTTGCTGTAAACGACGCAGCGAGCGTTCTCTACGACTCTGCTCACGGCTACGGTCCAGCAAAATTTCCTCAATGAACGCCAGGTGACGGTGCGACGCCTCACGCGCCTGCTCCGGCTCCCCGGCCATTATCGCCTCGAAAATGCGAGTGCGATGGTTGCTGACCAACGGGAGCATTTCCCGGCGGGCATACAGCAATTCAAAGTTCTGACGCACGTTTTGCGCCAGCATCGGCTCCATACACCTTAGCAGATGGAGCAAAACCACATTGTGTGCCGCCTCGGTGACGGCGATTTGGTACTGGACGACGGCGCCGGACTCGGCGTCCAGATCGCCCGACTGCTGAGCCCGCTCAATAGCCTGATGCAGCTCGCGGATACGGTCGCGATCTTCATCATTGCTGCGCAGCGCCGCGTAATAGGCCGCAATGCCTTCCAGCGCGTGACGGGTCTCAAGCAGATCGAATTGGGATTCAGGGTGATCGGACAGCAGCTCGACCAGCGGATCGCTGAAGCTCTGCCACAGGCGGCTCTGTACAAACGTTCCACCTCCCTGACGACGAAGCAACAGGCCCTTGGCTTCGAGGCGTTGAATCGCCTCACGCAGCGAGGGGCGGGAAACGTCGAACTGTTTAGCCAGTTCGCGTTCAGGCGGGAGTTTTTCACCGGGGCGCAAGGTCCCCTCAAGGATCAGAAACTCCAGCTGCTGCTCTATCACATCGGATAATTTTGGTTGGCGGATTTTGCTGTAGGCCATATTCCCTGTCTCTGCCATTAGCCCGGAGTCAATTGGTCTTACCAATTTAAAGTTCGTAGCGCTAAAGTAACAAAGTATTCACCTTCTGTCCATACAGGTTTTGATTGAAATCAGTAAACCACGGACATTTTAACAACCTTACAGAAATAACATTTCAGAAATGTAACCTTGCACAAATGTTACGTTTACTCATAAAGAGGTAGCATTAACTTAATGGAAACGAAAACTTACGCTATCTGAACCGATTCAACGACCAGATAAGTGAATACAAAGGCAGTTAATTTGAATAAATAACCAAATGAGAACAATGCGTCGGAATAATACTGAATGTGTCTATTGATGTCTTTTTAAACACATGGTCATCATCCCTTCATAAAGCAGGTGCATTCAAGCGCGCTTACCACTATTCTCCCTGAGACGAAAGGCCTTTTTCTGAATTACTGCACCGCCTTCCGTAAACAAAACAATACAGAAACGGAAGTCGAAAAATACACAAACACAACAATATGTGCGCGCCATCACTCAGGTAAAAAGTGGGCCACTTCGCCCAAATTTTCGCTGGCTATGCTTTCTGGCAGGGACAGCAGTGAAGCAGCAACCTGACGGATGACGTACACAAAAAATAACCACACACGAGGTTTCATATGGAAGGTCAACAGCACGGCGATCGGCTGAAGCGCGGCCTCAAAAACCGCCATATCCAGCTCATCGCGCTGGGCGGGGCTATCGGCACCGGCCTGTTTCTGGGGAGCGCGTCCGTCATTCAGTCCGCCGGCCCGGGTATCATTCTTGGTTACGCGATTGCCGGTTTTATCGCCTTTCTGATCATGCGTCAGCTGGGCGAAATGGTGGTGGAAGAGCCGGTAGCCGGTTCGTTTAGCCACTTTGCTTATAAATACTGGGGCGGCTTTGCCGGCTTCGCCTCCGGCTGGAACTACTGGGTGCTGTATGTCCTGGTAGCCATGGCGGAACTGACCGCCGTCGGCAAATATATCCAGTTCTGGTGGCCGGAAATCCCGACCTGGGCCTCAGCGGCGGTTTTCTTCATCGCCATCAACGCCATTAACCTGACCAACGTGAAAGTGTTCGGTGAAATGGAGTTCTGGTTTGCCATTATCAAAGTGGTCGCCGTCGTGGCGATGATTTTGTTCGGCGGCTGGCTGCTGTTCAGCGGCAACGGCGGCCCGCAGGCGACGGTACGTAACCTGTGGGATCAAGGCGGGTTCCTGCCGCACGGCTTTACCGGGCTGGTGATGATGATGGCGATCATTATGTTCTCCTTCGGCGGTCTCGAGCTGGTGGGTATCACCGCGGCGGAAGCGGATAACCCGGAGCAAAGCATTCCGAAAGCCACCAACCAGGTTATCTACCGTATTCTGATCTTCTATGTTGGTTCGCTGGCGGTCCTGCTCTCGCTGCTGCCGTGGACGCGCGTGACCGCGGACACCAGCCCGTTCGTCCTGATTTTCCATGAGCTTGGCGATACGCTGGTGGCAAACGCCCTCAACGTGGTGGTGTTGACGGCGGCCCTGTCGGTGTATAACAGCTGCGTCTACTGCAACAGCCGTATGCTGTTCGGCCTTGCCCAGCAGGGGAACGCGCCGAAAGCGCTGCTCAGCGTCGACAAACGCGGCGTGCCGGTCAATACCATTCTCGTCTCCGCCGTGGTCACCGCCCTGTGTGTGCTGATCAACTACCTGGCGCCGGAATCCGCATTTGGCCTGCTGATGGCGCTGGTGGTCTCCGCCCTGGTGATCAACTGGGCGATGATCAGCCTCGCGCATATCAAATTCCGTCGCGCCAAACAGCAGCAGGGCGTCACCACCCGCTTCCCCGCCCTCTTCTACCCGCTGGGTAACTGGGTGTGCCTGCTGTTTATGGCCGCGGTGCTGATCATTATGCTGATGACCCCGGGGATGGCGATTTCCGTTTGGCTGATCCCGGTATGGATCGCAGTGCTGGGCGTGGGTTATCTGTTTAAACAGAAAGCCGCCGCCACCGTAAAAGCACAATAATACATCTCATCAATAATTCTCTTTGCTCTGCGCCCTCCCTTAATAACGGGCGCAGAGCATTGTTATCTGCTTCACACTTTCCCCTCCATAGCTTATTTATCCATATCGTCAACGCGTTCCTGCAACGTAATTCTCTCGATAGCAGCCAATAATTCTCTCCATACTGCAACGGAGAGACCGCACATGGCAGACAATAGACTTTCAATAAAAGAAAAGATTGGTTATGGGATGGGGGATGCCGGATGCAATATCATCTTTGGCGCCATCATGCTGTTTGTTAACTATTTTTATACCGATATCTTCGGCCTGGCGCCGGCGCTGGTGGGCGTACTGCTGCTGTCGGTGCGCGTCATCGATGCGGTGACCGACCCGATCATGGGCGCCCTCGCCGACCGCACCCGCAGTAAATATGGCCGCTTTCGTCCATGGCTGCTGTGGATTGCCTTCCCCTACGCCCTGTTCAGCGTGCTGATGTTCACCACTCCTGAGTGGACCTATAACAGCAAAGTCATCTATGCGTTTGTCACCTACTTTCTGCTGTCGATTACCTATACCGCGATTAATATACCCTACTGCTCGCTGGGAACGGTGATGACCGCCGACCCGAAAGAACGTGTTGCCTGCCAGTCCTATCGTTTCGTGATGGTGGGTATCGCCACGCTGCTGCTGTCATTGACGCTGTTGCCCATGGCCGACTGGTTCGGCGGCGCCGATAAAGCGAAAGGCTATCAAATGGCGATGACCGTGCTGGCCTTTATCGGCATGTGTATGTTCCTGTTCTGCTTCGCCACCGTGCGCGAACGCATCCACCCGGCGGTGCAGACCAATGATGAACTGAAAAAAGATCTCAAAGACGTATGGAAAAATGACCAGTGGGTACGCATCCTGCTGCTCACGCTATGCAACGTCTGTCCGGGCTTTATCCGCATGGCCGCCACCATGTACTACGTCACCTGGGTGATGGGGCAAAGCACCCATTTTGCCACGCTGTTTATCAGCCTCGGCGTGGTCGGGATGATGATTGGCAGCATGCTGGCAAAAGTCCTCACCGACCGCTGGTGCAAACTGCAGGTCTTCTTCTGGACCAACATCGTGCTGGCGATCTTCTCCTGCGCCTTCTATTTCTTTAATCCGCACGCCACCACGCTGATTATGGTGCTCTACTTCCTGCTCAATATCCTGCATCAGATCCCCTCCCCGCTGCACTGGTCGCTGATGTCCGATGTTGACGACTACGGCGAGTGGAAAACCGGCAAGCGCATCACCGGTATTAGCTTCTCCGGCAATCTGTTTTTCCTTAAAGTCGGCCTGGCGGTCGCCGGGGCGATGGTCGGATTCCTGCTGTCATGGTACGGCTACGACGCCGGCGCCAAAGCGCAAAGCGCCTCGGCCCTCAACGGCATCGTGCTGCTGTTCTCGGTCATCCCCGGCGTCGGCTACCTGATCACCGCCGGCGTGGTGCGCCTGCTTAAAGTTGACCGCACCCTGATGCGCCAGATTCAGAGCGATTTAGAGAAGCGCCGCAGCAACTACAGCGAGCTGAATGAATACCAGGAACTGAAAACCAGTGAACACGTAAGGAAAGCCTGATGAACAACTGGCCAAACCCCTTTATTGAGCAACGCGCAGATCCCTTTATTCTGCGCCACCTGAATCATTACTACTTTATTGCCTCAGTGCCGGAATACGACCGGCTGGAGATCCGGCGCGCGGCAACCCTGGAGGGGTTGCGCGATGCTGAGCCGGTAGTGGTGTGGCGCGCACCGCAAAGCGGGCCGATGAGCCAGCTGATTTGGGCGCCGGAGCTACATGAGATAGACGGTAAGTGGTATATCTATTTTGCCGCCACCCATACCCACGATCTGGATGCGCTGGGCATGTTCCAGCATCGCATGTTCGTTATCGAGTGCGCCGACAGCGATCCGCTGACCGGCCGCTGGCAGGAAAAAGGCCAGGTGGTGACGCCTTTCGATACCTTCGCCCTCGATGCCACCACCTTTATCCATCAGGGCAAACGCTGGTATCTGTGGGCGCAAAAATCTCCGCATATCGAGGGCAACTCAAACCTGTATCTCGCTGAAATGGCCAACCCGTGGACGCTAAAAGGCGAGCCGGTCATGCTAAGCAAGCCGGAGTTCGACTGGGAGTGCCGGGGATTTAAGGTCAATGAAGGACCCGCGGTGCTGGTGCATGGCGATAAGCTTTTCATCAGCTATTCCGCCAGCGCCACCGATGAAAACTACTGCATGGGATTGCTCTGGATCGACCGGGAGGCCGATCCGCTGCAGCCGGAAAACTGGCATAAAGCCCCGCAGCCAGTGTTCCGGACCAGCTATGAAAACCGCCAGTATGGCCCGGGCCATAACAGTTTTACCCAAACGCCGGCGGGGGAAGATGTGCTGGTATATCACGCGCGGAATTACACCGAGATTGAAGGCGACCCGCTGTATGATCCCAATCGTCATACGCGGCTAAAACTCGTCGCCTGGAGAGAGGACGGCATGCCCGACTTCGGCATCCCGCCGGCGGATACGCTGTAGCGGTTCGGTATGCTGCCCGCAGGCGCGGGTTTTCCTGGCCGGGTCAGGCGAAGCCGCCCCCCGGCAACATGACAAGCACGGCGTCAGATATAGCGCCCGGCGGCGCTGTTGCTTGCCGGCCTGCGTGGTGTGAGCCCCAGGCGGGATAAGCGCAGCGCCATCCGGCAATCAAAGCCCCGCAGGTGGGGTATCCTGGCAGATAGAGTACGGGCGCAGGCCGTTACACCAGGGTGCCGTAAATCGTCAGCAGCGCCATGATCACCACCACCACCAGCGAGGTTTTCTTGGCCATCGACACCGCGGCCTTTGGGGTCGCCACTTTATCCACGTGCGGTTCACGGGCCAGGGAATACTGCGCCAGGCGGGTCAATACCTGATACTGCGACGAATGGCGGTCGCCTAACGATGCAAACCACGCCGGAAGCGCTTTCTCTCCATGCCCCACCAGGGCATAGACAACCCCCACCAGACGCACCGGCAGCCAGTCGACAATATGCAGGATACCATCGATTCCAGACTGCAAACGATGATGCGGCGTCTGGTAGCGCGCCAGCCATGTCTGCCAGGCACGCAGAACGCAATAAGCGATAAGCGTCAGCGGCCCCCATGCCCCACCCACCACAAACCAAAAGAGTGGCGCCAGGTAGTAACGATAGTTAATCCATAACAGCGCATTTTGCAGTTCGCTAAGGTACTCGCGCTCATCACAGCCCGGCGGGACGCCATGGATCAACGTCAGCTCGCTGGCCATCGCATCGCAGGCGCGGCTGTCATTGCGCGACGCCGCTTTCAGATAGGCATGATAGTGCAGCCGAACCTTGCCGGCGCCGATGCACAGCAGACCCAGCAAGATCCAGAACACCAGCAGCGGTACGTTGAACAGCTGCCCCTGCAGCAAGCGCTGAACGAGGTAGACCACCGCGACGGCGACCAGGGTCATCAGCAGCGTTCCCGGCAACGAGAAATGTTTTATCCGGCGGAACACCACCTCCAGCCGATGATCAAGCTGCCAGTGTTCGCCCAGTTTAAACAGGCGTTCAGCGATGAGCACCAGCAGCGTAGTAAACAGCGTCATGAGGTCTCCTTTTCTGACGGCGCGCTGAGCAGCGCACGAAATTTTTTCCAGTCAAAGGCCGGTCCCGGGTCTGTCTTGCGCACGGGCGCGATATCGCTATGGCCCGTGATGTTTGTGGCGATGGCAGGATAAATCGTGATAAGCAGATCCGTCACCGCCGCCAGCTGCTGGTACTGCGCATCGGTATACGCCAGGGTATCCGTGCCTTCCAGCTCTATGCCGATGGAAAAGTCATTGCAGCGTTCGCGCCCCTGATAGCAGGATACCCCCGCATGCCACGCACGCTTATCGAAAGGCACATACTGCACGATTTCACCATCACGGCGAATCAGACAATGCGCCGAAACGCGCAGATGAGCGATCTCGGCAAAGAAAGGATGCGCGTGCGGATCCAGGGTGCCGGTGAACAGCGCGTCAATCCATGGACCACCAAATTCACCTGGTGGCAGGCTAATGTTATGCACCACCAGTAAGGAAGGGGCTTCTTCATCCGGACGGCAGTCATGGTGCGGCGAGGGAACCCGACGCGCGCCGACCAGCCATCCCTCGTTCAACTGCATGCGGGATCTCCTTTCGCGAACTCATGCTTCCGGGCCACACGCCGGCCCAAAGGATGAAGTGTGTATGGTACTGAAACGTCGTTCAGGTTAGCATGTTTCCCACTTCTGAATCTTATCTATCTGGAGCTTTATCATGTCGCCTCGTCGTTACAACCCCGACCGCCGCCGTGACGTGCTGCTGGAACGAATTAATCTCGATATTACCGATGCTGTCGCACACTCCCTGCGGGAAGATTTGGGCGGCGAAGTCGACGCCAGCAACGATATTAGCGCACAATTATTGCCGCAGGATGCACGCTCCCATGCGGTGGTCATTACCCGCGAAGATGGCGTCTTCTGTGGTAAACGCTGGGTGGAAGAGGTCTTCATTCAGCTCGCCGGTGACGACGTGACTATCACCTGGCACGTCGCCGATGGCGACGCGGTCAAAGCCGATCAACCCCTGTTCGAGCTGGAAGGCCCATCGCGCATTCTGCTCACTGGCGAACGTACGGCGCTGAACTTTGTGCAAACCCTCTCCGGCGTCGCCAGCGTCGTCCGCCGCTATGTCGACCTGCTGGCCGGCACCAAAACCCAACTCCTGGATACGCGTAAAACGCTGCCAGGGCTGCGTACCGCGCTGAAATACGCGGTTCTCTGCGGCGGCGGCGCCAACCACCGTCTGGGGCTGTTCGACGCTTTCCTGATTAAAGAAAACCACATCATCGCCTCCGGCTCGATCCGTCAGGCGGTGGAAAAGGCTTTCTGGCTGCATCCTGATGTGCCGGTGGAAGTGGAAGTGGAAACGCTGGATGAGCTGGAGCAGGCGTTAAAAGCCGGGGCCGATATCATTATGCTCGATAACTTCACCACCGACCTGATGCGCGAGGCGGTGAAAATCACCGCTGGCCAGGCGGCGCTGGAGGTCTCCGGCAACGTCACCTTTGACACCATCCGCGAATTTGCCGAGACCGGGGTCGACTATATCTCCGTCGGGGCCCTGACCAAACATGTGCAGGCGCTCGACCTGTCGATGCGTTTCCGCTGAGGATTTGGCCTTCACGCTTCCGGGCGTGAAGGCCTGAATTTGCGACCCGACTCGCAGTCGCTCTTGCTCGCCATGCAATACCGGTAAAAACCCTGGAACCCGGTTTCCCGGATCGTTTTCGTCTCCTCGCCTGCCCCCCAGAATCCCGTCACAGTGCTCCTGTCACAACAAGGAGCGACTTATGGATAAACAACGAGGTTTTACCCTGATTGAACTGATGGTGGTCATCGGCATCATCGCCATTCTCAGCGCCATCGGCATCCCGGCCTACCAGAACTACCTGCGTAAAGCCGCCCTCACCGACCTGCTGCAGACCTTTGTCCCCTACCGGACGGCAATCGAACTTTGCGCGCTCGATCATGGCGGCCTGACGACATGCGACGGCGGCAGCAATGGCATCCCCTCGCCAACAACCACGCGCTACCTCTCCGCCATGAGCGTGGCCAAAGGCGTCGTTACCCTCACCGGCCAGGAAAGTCTCAACGGACTAGGCGTCACCCTGACCCCGACCTGGGATAACGCCGAAGGCGTCACCGGTTGGCAGCGGGTCTGCACTATCACCGACAACAGCGCACTTCAACAGGCCTGCGAAGACGTTTTCCGGGTGAAGTGAGGGCGACAACATGAAAACAGAACAGCTGATCCCTCTCTGTCGTCGCCATCACGCCCTGCTGCTGCACAGCGATGAGCAGACGATATCCATTGCGGTGGTCGATACCCCACCGACGGAGCTAATGGAGGCGCTGCGTTTCGCGACGCAAAAACGGATCGATATTGAATGCTGGAGCCAGGAGCAGATGGATAAGCGCCTGCAAGTCCGGGAAAAGCAGGCGCTGCTGGCGCAAAATGCAGGGCCGGAAAACATCGCCGAGCGGGTCAACCAGATCCTCGAGCAGGCCCTGCGTCAGCGGGCGTCCGATATTCATATCGAGCCCACGGAAGCGCACTTAAGGATCCGCCTGCGTGTCGATGGCGTGCTACACGCGCTGCCGCTGCTGGCACCCGAGCTGGCCGCGCCGGTTATCGCACGACTCAAGGTGATGGCCAATCTCGATATCGCCGAGCATCGTTTGCCGCAGGATGGTCAGTTCGCGCTGAACCTCGCCGGACGGCCGCTCTCCTTTCGCATCGCCACCCTGCCCTGCCGCTATGGCGAGAAAATTGTCCTGCGCCTTCTGCATCAGGTTGACCAGGCGCTGGATCTGGAGGCTCTCGGCCTCTCATCCTCTCAGCTGGCGGCCTTTCGCCAGGCGCTGAATCAGCCGCAGGGGCTGCTGCTGGTCACTGGCCCAACCGGAAGCGGGAAAACGGTGACCCTCTACAGCGCCCTGCAGGCCCGAAACCGGGAGCAAGTGAACATCTGTAGCGTCGAGGATCCTCTGGAGATCCCTATCGCCGGGATGAACCAGACGCAAATCAATCCGCGCGCCGGGCTGACCTTTCACAGCGTGCTGCGCGCCCTGTTACGCCAGGACCCGGATATTGTGATGGTGGGTGAAATCCGCGATGCCGAAACCGCTGAAATCGCGCTGAAAGCCGCTCAAACGGGCCATCTGGTGCTCTCTACCCTGCACACCAATTCCACCAGCGAAACCCTCACTCGCCTGCAGCAAATGGGCATCGCCCGCTGGATGATCTCTTCGGCGCTCTCGCTGGTTATCGCCCAGCGTCTGGTCCGCAAGCTGTGCCCCCACTGCCGGCGCAATGCCGGCAGCGCCTCCGACCTGCCGCACAGTCTGTGGCCCCGCCCGCTGCCGCGCTGGCAGTCAGCAGGCTGCGAAAACTGTTATCACGGGTATCATGGCCGTCTGGCGCTGTTCGAGGTCTTGCCTGTCACCCCGGGGCTACGTCAGGGGATAGTCCAGGGACTCAACGCCCTTGAGATCGAATCTCTGGCGCGAGCCGCGGGCATGATGACGCTTTTTGAAAGCGGATGTCAGGCTATCGAACAGGGGTTGACGAGCCTCGAAGAGGTGGTGCGGGTGCTGGGGATCCCCCATGGCGACTAAGCGTCTCTGGCGCTGGCGAGGCGTCGATGCACAAGGCGCTCCTTGTCAGGGGATGCTATGGCAAGCCAGTCGTCCGGAGGTGCTGCATCACCTCCAGCAGCAGCGCATCATGCCGCTGGCTATACGCCGCTGTTCGGTGAAGCAAAGCCTGTGGCACCCGCGCTACAGCAGCGAAACCATCCGCCAGTTGGCAACCCTGCTGCAGGCCGGGCTACCGCTGGCGGAAGGGTTATCACTGTTGGCGCAGCAGCAACCGCATGCGCAGTGGCAGGCGCTGCTTGAGGCGCTGGGCCGCGAACTGGCCCAGGGCGTAGCCTTCTCTGCCGCACTGGCGCAGTGGCCGCAGGCTTTTCCGCCACTGTATCTGGCGATGATTAGCACCGGCGAACTGACGGGCAAGCTCGATATTTGCTGCCAGCAGCTGGCCAACCAGCAGCAGGAGCAGCAGCGGCTTGCCGGCAAGGTCAAAAAGGCGCTGCGCTACCCGCTAATCGTGCTCACTCTGGCGCTGCTGGTGGTGCTTGGAATGCTCTATTTTGTCCTTCCCGAATTCACCGCCATCTACCAGACGTTCAATACGCCGCTGCCGTTGTTGACGCGAATGGTTATTGCGGCAGGCGACATGCTGAGCCGCGGCTGGCCGTTGCTGTTGGCCTTTCTGCTGAGCCCGCTGCTGCTCAACCAGCTGGTCCGGCAGCGCGCCGACTGGCTGCTGCGTCGCCAGCAGTTGCTTAACGCGCTCCCTCTCGTCGGCCCCCTGATCGGCGGCCAACAGCTGAGCCTGATATTCACCGTTCTGGCGTTAACCCAAAGCGCCGGTATCAGCTTTCTGCAGGGGCTGCAAAGCGTTGAAGAGACCCTGTCGTGCCCGCTGTGGCGCCAGCGCCTGGCGCAGGCCCGCGCGCTGATCGTTCAGGGGGATCCGATCTGGCAGGCGTTAAGCCGCTGCGGCGGATTTACACCGCTGTGTCTGCAGCTCATCCGTACGGGGGAAAGCGCGGGGGCGCTGGATCAGATGCTGGAAAACCTGGCGCATCATCATCGTGAGCAGACCCATCAGCGAGCCGACAGTCTGGCTGCGCATCTGGAACCCCTGATGCTGGTAATAACCGGCTCGCTGGTTGGGATCCTGGTGGTGGCGATGTATTTGCCCGTTTTTCACCTGGGCGATGCCATTGGCGGGGCGGGAGGATGAGAAACGCTGGCACCGCGCAGGCGCCAGCGCAGCCGGTTACAGGCTGTTGAATACCCGGTTCTCTTGTTCCTGAACGCGGATAAAGGTGGTGCGTTTGGTCAGCTCTTTCAGTCGCGAGGCGCCAACGTAGGTGCAGGCTGAACGCAGGCCGCCGAGAATGTCGCGCGCGGTATTGTCCACCGGGCCACGCAGCGGCAGCTTCACGGTTTTCCCTTCCGCCGCGCGGTATTTCGCGACACCGCCCACATGGCGGGTCATCGCCGACTCGGAGCTCATACCGTAAAACAGCATGAATTTTTCACCGTTCTCTTCAACCACAGTACCGCCGCTCTCTTCGTGGCCCGCCAGCATACCGCCGAGCATCACGAAATCAGCGCCGCCGCCGAAGGCTTTCGCCACATCGCCCGGCATGGTGCAACCGCCATCGCTGATGATCTGGCCGCCAAGGCCGTGTGCGGCATCAGCACACTCGATCACGGCGGAGAGCTGCGGGTAGCCGACCCCGGTTTTGACACGGGTGGTGCAAACGGACCCCGGGCCAATGCCAACTTTGACGATATCGGCGCCGGAGAGGATCAGCTCTTCGCACATTTCACCGGTGACCACGTTCCCGGCGATAATGGTTTTTTGCGGCCAGGCTTCGCGCGCCTTCGCCACAAACTGAACGAAGTGTTCAGAGTAGCCATTGGCGACGTCAATGCACACAAAATTCAACTGTGGGTTCTCAGAGAGGATCTGTTGCGTTTTATCGAAATCCGCGTCGGAAGTACCGGTGGAAACCATCACATGCTTGAGAACGTCTGCGGATACGCTCTGGACAAACGCCTGCCATTCTTCTGCGGTGTAGTGCTTGTGTACTGCGGTAAGAATGCCAAAAGTGGCCAGCGCTTTCGCCATGCTGAAGGTGCCGACGGTATCCATGTTTGCCGCAATAATCGGCACGCCGGACCAGGTCAGGCCTGAATGTTTAAAGGTGAATTCACGTTCCAGCTCAACATCAGAACGGCTTTTGAGGGTAGAGCGTTTCGGGCGGATAAGAACGTCTTTGAAACCAAGCTTCAGATCTTCTTCAATACGCATGTGCGAATTCCTGGGGTTAATGGCATTAATGTAAGAGCACAACTCCAGTGACGTTATCATACGCACGAATCAGACCCGCGCAAGACTGCGATTTTCACTTTTTTTACGCTACAATCGTATAAATTTACCTGGTGAATGGAGAAAAAAACGCTTATGTCTCCACCCGCCAGCGTATTATTTTTAACCATTTGATTTGCTTGATTAAAATAAACAGAATAGCGGACGGCGCTCCCGGTTGGCACGGGGCCATCACGACAAGATCGCTGTCGCCTCTCCGGCATACTGCCCGTCCTCGCTGTCTGAATACCAAAAAATACGAGCAATCCGTTTCAGGGTCAGAAGATATGGGGTACACAGTCGCGTTAACAGGCGGGATTGGCAGCGGTAAAAGTACGGTTGCCGACGCCTTCGCGCAGCTCGGGATTAACGTTATCGATGCCGATGTTATCGCCCGCCAGGTGGTCGAACCCGGCACCCCGGCGCTCCAGGCCATTGCCGGCCACTTCGGGCCACAGATGATCGCGCCCGACGGCACGCTAAACCGCCGTCTGCTGCGGGAAAAAATTTTTGCTCAGGTGGAGGAAAAAGCCTGGCTCAACGCGCTGTTGCATCCGCTAATTCAGCAGGAAACGCGCCGCCAGATGCAGGCTGCCACCTCCCCTTATCTCCTCTGGGTCGTACCTTTGCTGGTCGAAAACCGCCTGTCCAGCCAGGCCGATCGCGTCTTGGTCGTCGATGTGCCAAAAGAGACGCAAATCGAACGCACCATGCTGCGCGATAAGGTCAGCCGCGAACATGCTGAACATATTCTTGCCGCCCAGGCCACGCGCGAGCAGCGCCTGGCCGTCGCGGACGATGTTATTGAAAACACTGGCACGCCGGATGCAGTGGCATCGGATGTTGCCCGCCTGCACGAAAAGTACTTAACGCTGGCATCGCAGGCCGCCTCACAGGAAAACTCGTAATGCATACCCCCGTTCTGTTTGAACATCCTCTTAATGAGAAAATGCGCACCTGGCTGCGCATCGAATTTCTGATCCAGCAGATGGCTTTCCATCCGATGATTGCCAGCCATGCCGATGCGCTCCATTTTTTCCGTAACGTCGGCGATCTGCTGGATGTCATGGAGCGCGGCGAGGTGCGTACCGATCTGGTCAAAGAGCTGGAGCGCCAGCAGCGTAAGCTCCAGTCCTGGGCAGAAGTGCCGGGAGTCGATCAGGAGCGCATTAACGCGCTGCGCCAGCAGCTCAAGCAGTCTTCCAGCACCCTGATGGCCGCGCCGCGCATTGGTCAGTTTCTGCGTGAAGATCGCCTGATTGCGCTAGTGCGTCAGCGTCTGAGTATCCCTGGAGGCTGCTGCAGCTTCGATTTACCGACCCTGCATATCTGGCTCCATATGCCGCAGGCGCATCGTGACGAGCAGGTGGCCAGCTGGCTTGCCAGCCTCGATCCTTTGGTCCAGTCCCTGAGCCTGATCCTCGATCTGATCCGTAACTCCGGGCAGTTTCGCAAACAGACCAGCCTCAATGGCTTTTATCAGGATAATGGCGAAGATGCCGATCTGCTGCGCCTGCGTCTCGATCTGGCCCACCAGCTTTATCCGCAGATCTCCGGCCATAAGAGCCGTTTCGCCATCCGCTTCCTGCCGCTGGACAGTGAGTATGGGATCGTGCCGGAGCGCTTTGATTTTGAACTGGCCTGCTGTTAAGGAGATAACATGTCAGAAGAGACTATCGTCAATTGTCCGACCTGCGGCAAAAATGTGGTTTGGGGCGAACAAAGCCCCTATCGTCCGTTCTGCAGCAAGCGCTGCCAGCTGATCGATTTGGGAGAATGGGCAGCAGAGGAGAAGCGCATCCCCAGCGCGGGCGATCTCTCCGATAGCGATGACTGGAGCGAACAGCAGCCCTGATTTGACGGCACGCTAACCCAACGCCTGTTGGGTTAGTCTCTTGACCCGAGGCTCAGCCCTGGGCGATAAGTTTGCGGATAACCGGTTCATTCGCCGGGGGAAACGCCGCCGGATCCAGCGCCTGCCGCGCCATCCACTGTCCCGGCTGCCCCTCTTTGCCCCAGGGCTCGCCTTCCCAGCTTTCCACGAGGAAAAACCACAGCGTAATGTGGCGATCGGGGAACTGATACTCCAGCTTATCAAATAGTGAAAACGTGGTGACCGTAATCCCCACCTCTTCCTGTAGCTCGCGGATCAACGCCTGCTCTGGCGTTTCAGCAGATTCAATCTTCCCGCCCGGGAACTCCAGTTTATTCGCCATATGGGCATCGGCGGCGCGCTGGGTAATAAAGATGTCGCCTTCTGGATTGCGAATTATCCCTACGGCGATTTGCAGTTTTTTCATTGAATCAGCTCCATAAAAAAGGCGCAGAACTCTGCGCCTTTGTTTTTTTATCAGCCCTTAGCTCAGACGGCCATGGCACTGTTTGTATTTTTTACCGGAACCGCACGGGCAGGGATCGTTACGCCCCACTTTACGTTCGCCGGTTTGCGCCGCCAGATCCTGTGCAGCGGCTTCATCATCGCTCTGATGGCTGAGCTGCTGCATCTGCGCCAGGCGCTCGGCCTCTTCACGACGCTGCTGCTCCATCGCCTCGACTTCTTCCGGCATCCGCACCTGCACTTTGCTCAGGGTGCTGATCACTTCATACTTCAGTGACTCCAGCATCGCGGCAAACATAGAGAACGATTCGCGCTTGTACTCCTGCTTCGGATCTTTCTGCGCATAGCCGCGCAGGTGGATACCCTGGCGCAGGTAGTCCATCGCCGCCAGGTGTTCTTTCCACAGCGAATCCAGGGTCTGCAGCATCACGCCTTTCTCGAAGTGGCGCATCATTTCGGCGCCGACCACTTCTTCTTTACGCTGGTAGGTTTCTACCGCGCTCTGCAGAATACGTTCGCGCAGGGTCTCTTCATGCAGCTCCGGCTCTTTATCCAGCCACTCTTTGATTGGCAGGTCGAGGTCGAAGTCGTTTTTCAGACGCTCCTGCAGGCCTTCGATATCCCACATTTCCTCCAGCGACTGCGGCGGAATATGGGCATCGATAGTCGCCTTAAACACGTCTTCGCGGATGCTGTTGATGGTTTCGCTGACATCAGACACGTCCAGCAGTTCGTTACGCTGGGTGTAAATTGCCCGGCGCTGGTCGTTGGCCACATCATCATATTCCAGCAGCTGCTTACGAATATCGAAGTTACGGCTCTCGACTTTACGCTGTGCGTTAGCGATAGCCTTGGTGACCCACGGGTGCTCAATGGCTTCGCCGGGTTTCATCCCCAGTTTACGCATCATGCCGGATACGCGATCGGAGGCGAAGATACGCATCAGGGCATCTTCCATCGACAGGTAGAAGCGGGAAGAACCGGCATCACCCTGACGACCGGCACGGCCGCGCAGCTGGTTATCGATACGGCGTGATTCATGACGCTCGGTACCGATGATGTGCAGGCCGCCTGCGGCCAGTACCGCATCGTGGCGCACCTGCCAGTCGGCTTTGATTTGTTCAATCTGCTCAGGCGTTGGGTTTTCCAGCGCCGCGACTTCCGCCTGCCAGCTACCGCCGAGCATAATATCGGTACCACGGCCCGCCATGTTGGTAGCGATGGTCACCGCGGAAGGATAGCCTGCCTGGGCGACGATGTCCGCTTCGCTGGCGTGGAACTTGGCGTTCAGAACGTTGTGCTTAATGCCGGCTTTGGTCAGCTCACGGGAAACCACTTCCGATTTCTCGATCGAGATTGTCCCCACCAACACCGGCTGACCGGCTGCGGTACGGGTTTTAATATCTTCGATAATCGCCTGAATTTTTTCCGCTTCGGTCATATAGACCAGATCCGCCATGTCTTTACGGATCATCGGACGGTTGGTCGGGACGACCACGGTATCCAGCTTATAGATGGAGCTGAATTCAAAGGCTTCAGTATCGGCGGTACCGGTCATCCCCGCCAGTTTCTCATACAGACGGAAATAGTTCTGGAAGGTGATAGAGGCCAGGGTCTGGTTTTCGTTCTGGATCTCCACCCCCTCTTTGGCCTCAACGGCTTGGTGCAGGCCATCGGACCAGCGGCGGCCCTGCATCGTACGGCCAGTGTGCTCATCAACGATGATAACTTCGCCATCTTTAACGATGTAGTCAACGTCGCGGGTGAACAGCGCATGGGCGCGCAGCGCAGCAGTGACGTGGTGCATCAGCATAATGTTGGTCGGGGAGTACAGGGACTCACCTTCATCCATAATGCCTTCCTGTACCAGCAGCTCTTCAATCAGCACCAGACCGCGTTCGGTCAGGTTAACCTGACGCGCTTTTTCATCCACCGAGAAGTGGCCTTCGCCGGTGAAGGTGTCCGAATCCTCTTTTTCCTGACGGATCAGGTGTGGAATGATCTTGTTGACCTTGCGGTACATTTCAGAGCTGTCTTCCGCCGGGCCGGAAATGATCAGCGGGGTACGCGCCTCATCGATCAGGATGGAGTCCACCTCATCCACCAGCGCATAGTGCAGTTTACGCTGAACGCGCTCTTCCGGGCTGAAGGCCATGTTGTCGCGCAGGTAATCGAAGCCGTATTCGTTGTTGGTGCCATAGGTGATATCGGCAGCGTAGGCTTCACGCTTCGCCGGCGCCGGCAGGCCGGACATGTTGATGCCAACGGTCATGCCGAGGAATTCGAACAGCGGGCGGTTATTTTCGGCGTCACGCTGGGCCAGATAATCGTTGACGGTCACCACGTGAACGCCTTTGCCGGTCAGCGCGTTGAGGTAGGCCGGCAGGGTCGCGGTCAGGGTTTTACCTTCACCGGTACGCATCTCGGCGATGCAGCGATCGTTAAGCACCATACCGCCCAGCAGCTGGACGTCGAAGTGACGCATGCCGAACACGCGCTTACTGGCTTCGCGAACGACGGCGAAAGCTTCAGGGATCAGGTTTTCCAGCACTTCGCCTTTTTCCAGGCGCGCGCGGAATTCAGCGGTTTTCGCTTTCAGCTCGTCATCAGAGAGTTTTTCCATCGCCGGTTCCATACCGTTGATGATATTGACGACTTTGCGCATACGACGCAGCGTACGGTCGTTACGGCTGCCGAAAACCTTGGTTAACATTTTAATAAGCATAATAAAATCTCAAACGCCCCGCGGTGCGGAGTCACAAAAAATAGGATAGTCCGTGGTTATTTTCAGCTGAGACGTTGAGGCCCTGCGCGGATCCCCGCCACCTGGCTTATCCAGGCGCTGACGCGGAAGGCAGAATATGAGGAAGGGATATACGCCGCCTGGCGGAACACCACCGGCGGCGTGCTGTCCTGCGTCAGCAGCGCGCTGAGCGTGTCGAGCAGCGCCAGATGCTGCGCCTGCAGCGGGGACGCTTCTTCCGCCACCGGCAAGGCCTGCGGCGCCATGGCGAATGAGAGATGACGAATAACGGTGCGAATGGCGTGCTGATGCCAGTAGTCGACGGTAAAGTTTGGCCGGCGATTCGTCTCCAGCAGCGCCAACTGGGAGAAATTAACTTTGCTCGGATTATGGTTGCTGGCGGTCGCCTTTGCTGGCGTCGCGGTCTCATGGCCGTTGCTTAGCGCAGGCAGGCCGAGGCTGGCCGCGACCATCCCCAACAGGAGATGCGGCCAAAAATACCGTCTGCCAAACTGTCGCCAGCGCGTCAGCAATCCACTCACGTTCATTACCTTTCTTTGGTATACCCGTTGTCGTTCAGGCTGTCTCTTTATTAACGTTTTTCGCAGGACAACCTGATGTCCACGGGGTAAAGCAACCCGGAGAAATAATTTTGCGCTCAAATACTAACATTAATAGCGCGCTGAGGCAGCATGAATGAAGGCTGTTGCCCGGGGAAAACGCTTAATAAAGCAGCGAACGCGCGCTAATTATTACCCAGAAATCGCAGCGAAAAATAACGGGAAGAGGCTATAAAAGAAAAACGACTGGTTCCCTGGTCGGAGAGAGTACCAGGTTACCAGTCGAATTTACTGAATGGTCAGGCTTACGCCAAAACCATCGACGGTGCGCGGAACGCCATTGGCAGTTTTGCGTCGTCTTCGAAGGTCACATACTCCCAGGCTTCCTGTTTTGCCAGAACAGCCTGCAGCAGTTTGTTATTCAACGCGTGACCCGATTTGTACGCCGTGAATGCGCCGATAATGTTGTGACCACACATAAACAGGTCACCGATCGCATCCAGCATTTTGTGGCGAACAAATTCGTCTTCAAAGCGCAGACCGTCTTCGTTCAGTACGCGATAATCGTCAACAACGATGGCACAATCGAAGCTGCCGCCCAGGCACAGGCCGCGGGACTGCAGATATTCGATATCGCGCATGAAACCGAAGGTACGCGCACGACTAATCTGACGCATGAACGCATCGGCCGAGAAGTTCAGCGTATAGCGCTGGGTGCTGGCATCAATCGCCGGATGGTTAAAATCGATGGTGAAGTCCAGCGAAAAACCATTGTACGGTTTGAATTCAGCCCATTTGTCGCCATCTTCGACGCGAACCGTCTCTTTGATACGTACAAATTTCTTGGCGCAGTTCAGTTCATCGATGCCGGCGTCCAGCAACAAATAAACGAACGGAGCCGCACTGCCGTCCATAATCGGGATTTCCGGTGCATCGACTTCAACAATAATGTTGTCGATACCCAGGCCAGCCAATGCGGCGTTCAGGTGTTCAACCGTAGAAATCCGCACGTCATGCTCATTAACCAGGCAAGTACAGAGCATGGTATCACGCACAGATTTGGCATCAGCCGGAAAATCTACCGGTGGATTCAAGTCGGTGCGACGATAGATGACCCCGGTATTTGCCGGCGCAGGGCGTAACGTCAGTGTGACTTTCTTGCCGGTATGCAAACCGACACCAGTCGCCTGAACGATACGTTTAAGAGTCCTTTGTTTGATCATCGTATAATCTCGCCAATTTACCTATCCAACCGAAGTGTACACCACTATCGGGAGGCCAGTTTAGCACAAAGAGCGCAGATGCCCAACTTCCAGTCGATTCTTAATCGGCTTGCTTACGCAGGAAGGCTGGGATATCCAGATAATCCGGCTCTTTCGCGGTTTGCGGCGTATTGTCGTTCACCACTTTTGCCGCCGGCTTCTGCTCTTGCGTCAGCGGGGACATACCGTGCTGCTGGTAGCGATCCATCACCGGCTGCTGAACCTGTTTGTTGGTCACCAGGGTAATTTCCGGACGCTTGTCCATGCCGATACCGGTCGCCACTACGGTGACGCGCAGTTCGTCGTTCATATCCGGGTCCAGAGAGGTACCGATAACCACGGTGGCGTTATCCGAAGCAAATGCGCGGATGGTGTTACCCACGGTTTCGAACTCATCCAGACGCAGGTCAAAGCCCGCGGTGATGTTAACCAGCACGCCGCGCGCGCCGGACAGGTCGATATCTTCCAGCAGCGGAGAAGAGATAGCCATTTCAGCCGCTTCTTCCGCACGGTCTTCACCGCTCGCCACGCCGGAGCCCATCATCGCGTAGCCCATTTCTGACATCACGGTACGGACGTCCGCGAAGTCGACGTTCATCAGGCCCGGACGGGTGATCAGTTCGGCGATACCCTGCACCGCGCCTTTGAGGACGTCGTTTGCCGCGCCGAACGCGTCAAGCAGAGAAATGCCGCGGCCAAGTACTTTCAGCAGCTTGTCGTTCGGGATGGTGATCAGTGAGTCAACGTGCTTGGACAGCTCGGTGATCCCCTGCTCAGCAAACGCCATGCGCTTCTTGCCTTCAAAATTAAACGGCTTAGTGACCACCGCCACGGTGAGGATCCCCAGATCCTTAGCCACTTCGGCAACAACAGGCGCCGCGCCGGTACCGGTACCGCCGCCCATGCCTGCCGCGATGAACACCATGTCTGCGCCATCAAGGGCCGCGCGCAGCGCTTCACGGTCTTCGTCCGCCGCATTACGGCCGACTTCCGGGTTCGCGCCAGCGCCCAGACCTTTGGTAATACCGCTACCGATCTGGATAGTCTGGCCAACAGCCGTTTTGCGCAGCGCCTGCGCATCGGTGTTCACCGCGAAGAATTCAACACCCTCAATGCGCTCGCGCACCATGTGTTCAACGGCATTACCGCCGCCGCCACCGACGCCGATGACTTTAATCACCGCGTCGTTGGTCAGTTCCATAGGTTCAAACATAGTTTCTCTCCGTTTTGTGCCTGTCGCCTGAGAACGCTAATTGTCTGCGTTCTCTTAAAAAATTAAAACTCTTTTCGCAGCCAGCTGTTGAGTCGCTTAATCCACGAGCCCACCGACGCCGTCACGCGTTTTTCGACTTCCGCTTCACCACTCAGATGTGACTCTTTTCCGTAGTGCAGCAGCCCCACCGCCGTCGAATAATACGGCTCCTGGGCATAGTCCGTTAAACCGGTGATGTTCAGCGGCGCGCCAATGCGCACCTGAGTATGGAACACGCGCTGCGCACAGGCCGCCAGACCTTCAATTTGCGCCGCGCCGCCGGTTAACACAATCCCCGCCGCCAGATGGTGTTTAACCCCCTGCTGGCGGAGCTGTTCCTGCAGCTGCAGGATCTCTTCATTGACCAGATTAAGCAGTTCGGTATAGCGCGGTTCAATCACCTCAGCCAGCGTCTGACGCTGCAGGCTACGCGGCGGCCGTCCGCCTACGCTCGGTACTTCGACGTTTTCGTCTTTACCGACGATGGAACCCAACGCGCAACCGTGACGAACCTTAATGGCTTCGGCGTCGCTCGGGGGCGTACCGAAGGCATAGGCGATATCGCTGGTCACCACGTTGCCCGCGTACGGGATCACTTTGGTGTGACGCAGCGCGCCGCCGGTATAGACGGCGATATCCATTGTACCACCGCCAATATCCACCACGCAGACGCCCAGCTCACGTTCGTCTTCTGTTAATACGGAATAACTGGCCGCTAAACCGGCGAAAATAAGTTGGTCAACTTTCAGACCACAACGTTCCACCGCTTTAACAATGTTTTTCGCCATATCGTTATGGCAGGTAATCAGATGTACCTTCGCCTGCATACGCACGCCGGACAGCCCTACCGGGTTTTTTATCCCTTCCTGGTAGTCAATGGCGTATTCCTGCGGAATCACGTGCAGGACGCGGTGCTCATCGCGTACGCGAACCGACTTCGCGGTATGGACCACGTTCTCGACGTCGTCCAGCGTCACTTCTTCTTCCGAAATCGGTACCATCCCGATTTCATTCTGACAGCTTATATGTTTACCCGAAAGAGCCAAATAAACTGATGAAATCTGGCAATCCGCCATCAGTTCGGCCTGGTCGATGGCGCGCTGTACGCATTTCACCACCGACTCGAGGTCGTTCACACCGCCTTTATCCATACCACGCGATGGGCAACTGCCCACGCCGATGATATTAATCATGCCGTCGGGCAGAACTTCCCCTACTAAAGCGGCCACCTTGGCGGTGCCAATCTCCAGTCCAACTACCAGTTTTCTGTCCGTCGCCTTGATCATTGTTGTTCTGCCTGTGCCTGATTCTGTTGTTGATTAGTTTCCTCTGCGGGAGCAGGTACCCAGCCCACTGCCGCACCCGAGTCATAACGCAAATCAACGTAGCTAATCCGTTTGCCATCGGTCTGCGCCTGCTGCTGAAGAACCGGGTAGAGTTCCATAAAGCGCTGAAGCCGTTTCATGGTGTCGCCACGGCCAAGGTTGAGCTTAATGTCATTATTAAGCGTCAACTGCCAGGAACGACGGGCGGTCATTGCCGCCACTTTCAACGTGAATTTATCCTTTGCCAGCACCTGCCCCATGTCACGGTACCCTTGCAGCACTTCGTTCTCGCTGCCTTCCGGGCCATATAACATCGGTAAATTCTGTTTGCTGGTGCGATCCGCCGGCACGCTGAAGGCATTTCCTTCTGCATCCACCATATGTTGATCATTCCAGCGTGCAATCGGCACATATTCAACCAGATGAATCTTCAATTCATCGGGCCACTGCTTTCGGACGCTCGCCTGCTTAATCCATGGCAGACGTTCAATCTGACTCTGAATGATGTTCACATCCTGAGTCATAAAGGTGCCCGGCGAACCCAGCGCCAGGATCGCCTGGCGGATGTCATCATTGCGCGTATAGTGACGCTCGCCGGTCACCACCATCTTCGACAGCGGTAAACGCTGCGCGTCTTCCATCCAGCCAAGAACCATCCACCCGCTGACCAGCACGGTAAACAGCACCGCCAGCAGGAAAACGATCCCTGCCAGCCGCGTTCCATTACTCCGACGCGAAGAAGAAACGTCCTCTTCATGGTTCCGCGTATTCAGCGCAGCCTGCGACATATCACCCCGCCAGGTCCAGAATTCGTACAACAAGCTGGGAGAAGCTCATTCCTGCCTGACGCGCCGCCATCGGTACAAGGCTATGGCTGGTCATGCCCGGGGAAGTATTCGCTTCCAGCAGATAAAACTGGCCATCGCTGTCCAGCATCACGTCAATACGGCCCCAGCCTTTGCAACCCAGAACATTCCAGGCTTTAAGCACCAGGCTCTGAATGACTGACTCACGCGCTGGATCTTCCAATCCTGGGCAGAAATATTGCGTCTCATCAGAGAGATACTTCGCCTCATAATCATAGAAGGTTCCAGCCGCCTGGATACGTATTGACGGTAAAATTTCTTCACCGACGATGGCGACGGTAAATTCCGGCCCACTGAGCCATTTTTCGACCAAAACTTCATCATCATGCTGAAAAGCCAGCGCGAGTGCACTCGCTAAATCACAGCTTTCGCTGACTTTCGACATCCCGACGCTGGAGCCTTCGCGGCTGGGCTTGATGATGAGCGGCAGACCCAGCGCCGCAATCTGCTGTTCGACATCAGCAGATAATCCGGCGCTAAACTGGGCGCGGGTCAGCGCCACCCACGGCGCGACCGGTAATCCGGCCCCCTGCCACAGCCATTTGCTGCGCAGTTTATCCATTGAAATCGCCGAAGCCATCACGCCGCTGCCGGTATAAGGCAGCTGGATCAGATCCAACAGCCCCTGCAGCGTGCCATCTTCCCCGCCGCGGCCGTGGAGTGCAATAAACGCTTTCTTAAAGCCCAGCTTTTTCAACTGGGTAATATCGACATCGCGCGGGTCAACCGGATGGGCATCCACCCCGGCTTCACGCAGCCCGGCCAGCACCGCGGCGCCTGAATTCAGCGACACTTCACGTTCAGCGGAGGTTCCACCGAAAAGCACCGCGATTTTATCAGCCATGGCGCTCCTCCTCCGTTTTTTGCGGGATCAGTTTGATTTCAGCCAGGTGACGGGCGATTTTTCCAATGTTTCCGGCACCTTGCACCAGCACTAAATCGTTGCCGGTCAGCACCGACGCCAGCATCGCCGCGGCCTGCGCCGGGTCGGATACCAGAATCGGGTCGACTTTACCGCGACCACGGATCGTACGGCACAGCGAGCGGCTGTCGGCGCCCGGGATCGGCGCTTCGCCTGCCGGGTAGACATCGAGCATCAGCAGCGCATCGACCTGGGTCAGCACGTTGGCGAAATCATCGTACAGATCGCGAGTACGGGTATAACGGTGCGGCTGGAATACCATCACCAGATTTTTATCCGGCCAGCCGGCACGCGCCGCTTTGATAGTGGCGTCGACTTCCGTCGGGTGGTGACCGTAGTCATCGATCAGCATCGCACTGCCCGCTTTGCCGTTGACTTCCGTCAGCGGATATTCGCCAAGAAAGTCGAAGCGACGACCGGTACCCTGGAAGCTTTCCAGCGCGCGCAGGATCGCCTGATCGTCAATCCCCTCTTCCGTCGCCACGGCGACAGCCGCCGCCGCGTTCAGCGCGTTATGGCGTCCCGGGGCATTGAGTGTCACCTGCAGCAGTTCTTTATCCTGACGCACCAGGCGGAAATGCCCCTGCGCCCCAACCTGACGGTAGTCTTCTACGCGAACGTCGGCGTCGTCGCTGAAACCGTAGGTGGTGATCTGCCGGCCAACGCGCGGCAGCAGTTCACGAATAACCGGATCGTCCACGCACATTACCGCGCGTCCGTAGAACGGCAGGTTGTGCAGGAAATTAATAAAGGTCTGCTTCAGATTTTCGAAGTCGCCATGGTAGGTATCCATATGGTCGGCTTCGATGTTGGTCACAATCGCGACCATCGGCTGCAGATGCAGGAACGATGCATCGCTCTCATCCGCTTCCGCAATCAGGTAACGGCTATGGCCGAGACGGGCATGCACGCCCGCCGCTTTCACCAGCCCGCCGTTGACGAAGGTCGGGTCCAGCCCGGCTTCGGCGTAAATACTGGACACCATCGCGGTGGTGGTGGTTTTGCCGTGAGTTCCGGCAATCGCGATCCCGTGACGGAAGCGCATCAGCTCCGCCAGCATTTCCGCACGACGGATCACCGGGATACGCGCTTCGTGCGCGGCGACGATTTCCGGGTTATCGGCGGAAATCGCGCTGGAAACTACGACCACGCTGGCATCGCGCACGTTTTCCGGGCGATGGTTGAAATAAATGGTGGCGCCAAGCTGCGACAGCTGCTGGGTCACCGGATTCGGCGCCAGGTCGGAGCCGCTGATCTGGTAACCTTCATTAGCCAACACTTCGGCAATACCGCCCATACCGGCACCGCCGATGCCGACAAAGTGAATGTGCCGGACGCGACGCATCTCGGGCACTATGGAACGCAGTTTTGCCAAATCTTGTGTATTCATTCTTTACGCCATCAACTTCTGTATTCGGGCGGTGAAAATCACCGCAATTAGCGCGCCAAAGCTACGGCGCTGACCTCTTCTGCTACCCGCTCGGTAGCGTCCGGAATCGAAGCGCCACGCGCTCGTTCCGCCATATCCAGCAAGGTTTCCCGATCCCAGCTCGCCAGAGTAGAGGCTACCGCCTCTACCGTGAACGCCGGCTGTTCGAGAATTTTCGCCGCGCCGGCTTTCTCCAGCGGCAGCGCATTCCAGTACTGCTGACGATCTTTGTGCTGGAACGGTACAAACAGCGCCGGTAAGCCCGCGGCCGCGATTTCGCTAACCGTCAGCGCGCCGGAACGGCAAACCACGACATCTGCCCAGGCATACGCCGCGGCCATATCATCAATAAATTCCGTCACTTTATGCTGCGGCTGCCCCGCGGCGGCATAGGCCTGCTGCACGGTTTGCTGGCCGCCTTTACCGCTCTGATGCCAGATGGTCACCGTATCGCCGAGCTTCGCCGCCACCTGCGGCATGGTCTGGTTCAGGACGCGCGCGCCCTGAGAGCCACCGACCACCAGTACGCGAATCGGCCCCTGACGGCCCACCAGACGCTGCCCCGGCAGCGGCAGCGCCAGCACATCGGTGCGCACCGGATTCCCGACCACGTCCGCATGCGGAAAGGCGCCGGGAAACGCCTGCATCACTTTCTTCGCAATCTTCGCCAGCCACTTGTTGGTCAGGCCGGCAATGCCGTTTTGCTCGTGGAGGACCACCGGGATCCCCAGCGACCACGCCGCCAGACCGCCAGGCCCGGACACATAGCCGCCCATGCCCAGCACCACGTCCGGCTGGAAACGCTTCATGATCGCCCGCGCCTGACGCCAGGCGTTGAAGATCCGCACCGGCGCCAGCAGCTGTGCTTTAATCCCTTTGCCACGCAGGCCGGAGATACGGATAAAATCAATCTCGATGCCGTTTTTCGGCACTAAATCCGCTTCCATACGATCGGCGGTACCCAGCCAGCGAACCTGCCAGCCCTGGTCCATTAGATGGTGCGCGACCGCCAGTCCCGGGAACACATGCCCGCCGGTACCGCCCGCCATCACCATCAACCGCTTTTCCTGACCGCTCATCGAACACCCCGTGTAAACGCCTGGGCTTTTTCCAGACGCGTTTCATAATCAATTCGCAACAACAACATGATGGCCGTCGACATAATCAGCAGACTGGAACCACCATAACTGATCAGCGGCAGCGTCAGACCTTTCGTCGGCAGCATCCCCGCCGCCGCCCCGACGTTAACTAAGGCCTGGAAGCTAAACCAGATACCAATCGCACAGGCGAGGAAGCCGGAGAAGCGATGATCGATCTCCAGCGCTTTTCGGCCAATCGACATGGCGCGGAAAGCGACGAAGAATACCATTAAAAGCGCCAGTACCACACCGATATAACCGAGTTCTTCGCCGATGATGGCGAAGATAAAGTCAGTGTGCGCTTCCGGCAAATACTCCAGTTTTTGCACCGAGTTACCGAGTCCCTGCCCCCACATCTCGCCGCGGCCAAAGGCCATCAGCGACTGGGTCAGCTGGTAGCCGCTGCCGAACGGGTCTTCCCACGGGTTCCAGAAGGAGGTCACGCGGCGAATACGGTACGGTTCGGCGAGGATCAACAGGACCACCGCCGAGATGCCCATGCCGATAATGGCGATGAACTGCCACAGCTTGGCGCCGGCGAGGAACAGCATCGCCAGCGTGGTGACGAACAGCACCACCACCGTACCGAGGTCAGGCTGCGCCAGCAGCAGGATCGCCAGCACGAAAATCACGCCCATCGGTTTTAAGAAGCCGCGCAGGTTGTTGCGCACTTCATCAGCTTTACGCACCAGATAGTTGGCGATGTAACAGAACAGCGACAGCTTGGTGAACTCCGCCGGCTGAATGCGCAGCGGACCGAGGGCGATCCAGCGCGATGCACCGTTTACCGAGCTACCCACCACCAGCACGATCAGCAGCATGACGATCGAGGCGATCAGCATCGCGGTACTGTGGCGCTGCCAGAAATCCATCGGCAGTCGCAGCGTCACCAGCGCGAGGACAAAGGCCAGCACAATGTACAGGCCGTCACGCTTGGCGAAGAGGAAAGGATCGTTCGCCAGACGCTGCCCCACCGGCATTGACGCCGAGGTCACCATAATAAAGCCGATCGCCGCCAGGCCGAAGGTCAGCCACAGCAGCATCCGGTCATACATCACCAGACTGTCGTTATCTTTTGGGCGCGAGCCCATCACCCAGCCTTTCAGCGCGGCGAACAGCCAGGCGAAGATAAACATCCCCGGCAGTCGCGGCAGTCTCAACCGAGGCAAGCTCAGTTGCGGCATTCTCAGGCGTGGGAGAGAGAAACGCATCAACCTAACTCCTTCGCCAGGCGGGCAAACATCTCGCCCCGTTGTTCAAAGTTCTTAAACTGATCCAGGCTGGCGCAGGCCGGCGACAGGAGAACCATGTCGCCCGCTTTCACCAGGGGCGCAATCTGACGCATCGCCTGTTCCATGGTTTCAGTTTGTACCGCCACCTCAGGACGCAGCTCGGCGAGCTCGGCGCCGTCGCGACCAAAGCAGTACAGGCGGATACGATCGCCGCCAAGGTAGCGCTTCAGCGGGGTGAAATCAGCGGACTTGCCGTCGCCGCCCAGCAGCAGATACAGCGTGCCATCAAGCTGCAGGCCGTTCAGCGCCGCCTCGGTACTGCCGACGTTGGTTGCCTTCGAGTCGTTAATCCAGCGCACGCCGTTGTGATCCAGCACCAGCTGGAAGCGATGCGCCAGGCCGGTAAAGGTGGTCAGCGCCTTCAGGCTGCTGGCACGCGGCAGGCCCGCGGCATCGGCCAGCGCCAGCGCCGCCAGGGCGTTGCTGTAGTTATGCTGACCCGTGATAGACATCTCTTTTACATTGAGGACTTTCTCACCTTTAACGCGCAGCCAGGTCTCGCCCTGCTGACGGTTAAGGTGGTAGTCACCGACATCGACGCCAAAGCTGATGCAGCGATCGTCCGCGCCGCGTACCGGCATGGTGAGCGCATCGTCCGCGTTGACCACGCAGGTCTTTGCATTCTCGTAAATCCGCAGCTTCGCCGCGCGATACTGCTGCAGCCCCAGCGGGTAGCGGTCCATATGGTCCTCAGTCACGTTGAGGATGGTTGCCGCCACCGCCTGCAGGCTGGAGGTGGTTTCCAGCTGGAAGCTGGAGAGCTCCAGGACATACAGCTCACGATCGGTATCCAGCAGCATCAGCGCCGGCAGGCCGATATTGCCGCCCACGCCGACGTTAACCCCGGCCGCTTTCGCCATCTCGCCCACCAGGGTGGTGACGGTGCTTTTGCCGTTCGAACCGGTAATGGCGATGATCGGCGCCTGCGCTTCGCGGCAGAACAGTTCGATATCGCCAACGATCTCTACGCCAGCGTCCGCCGCTGCGCTCAACGAAGGATGAGCCAGCGCGATGCCGGGACTGGCGACAATCAGATCCGCCGCCAGCAGCCAGGTATCATTGAGGCCGCCGACATGGCATTCGACCGATTCAGGCAATTTATCCAGCCCGGGAGGCGCGACGCGGGTGTCCATCACGCGCGGGGTTACGCCGCGCGCCATGAAAAAGTCCACGCATGACAGGCCGGTCATGCCCAGCCCAATAATGACGACTTTTTTACCCTGATAATCTGCCATGATTAACGTACCTTCAGCGTCGCCAGGCCAATCAGCACCAGCATCAGCGAAATAATCCAGAAGCGCACGATAACGCGCGGCTCCGGCCAGCCTTTCAGTTCATAGTGGTGGTGGATCGGCGCCATGCGGAAGATACGCTGACCGCGCAGCTTAAAGGAGCCGACCTGCAGGATCACCGACAGGGTCTCCACCACGAAAACGCCGCCCATAATCACCAGCAGGAATTCCTGACGCAGCAGCACGGCGATAATGCCCAGCGCGCCGCCGAGCGCCAGCGAACCGACGTCGCCCATAAAGACCTGCGCCGGATAGGTGTTAAACCACAGAAAGCCCAGCCCCGCGCCGACGATCGCCGTACAGACGATCACCAGTTCGCCGGCGTGGCGCAGATAGGGGATGTGCAGGTAGTTGGCGAAATTCATGTTACCGGTCGCCCACGCCACCAGCGCAAAACCCGCCGCGACGAAGACGGTGGGCATGATCGCCAGGCCGTCGAGACCGTCGGTCAGGTTAACCGCATTGCCGGTGCCGACAATCACGAAGTAGGCCAGCAGGATATAGAACAGCCCCAGCTGCGGCATGACGTCTTTAAAGAACGGCACCACCAGCTCGGTCGCCGGGGTGTCTTTCCCGGCCAGATAGAGCGCGAACGCCACGCCCAGCGCGATCACCGACATCCAGAAATACTTCCAGCGGGCGATCAGGCCTTTGGTGTCTTTGCGCACCACTTTACGGTAGTCATCAACGAAGCCGATGATCCCGTAGCCGATTAATACCGTCAGTACGCACCAGACGTACGGGTTGGAGGGGTAAGCCCACAGCAGAACGGAGACGGTGATCGCAGTGAGGATCATGATCCCCCCCATGGTCGGCGTGCCGCGTTTGCTGAAGTGGGACTCCGGACCGTCGTTACGAACCACCTGGCCGAAGGAGAGTTTTTGCAGACGGGCGATCATGCGCGGGCCCATCCACAGAGAGATGAACAGCGCGGTCAGCAGGCTGACGATGGCGCGAAACGTCAAATACGAAAAGACGTTAAAGCCGGAATAATATTTGACCAAATGTTCGGCCAGCCATACTAACATGTCCCAGTCTCCTGTAATGCGCGTACTACCTCTTCCATGGCGGCACTACGTGAACCCTTCACTAAAATGGTCATTATCTTATGCTCCGCCAGCAGCTCGCGCAGGCGAGCCACCACGGCGGCTTTATCGTTAAAATGTTCGCCCACGCCGCTGGCGCGGCTGATATCCGCGCTCAAGGCGCCGACGCTGAGAACACAATCCAGCCCTGCCGCTTTCGCCGCTTCACCGACTTCACGATGGCAAGCCGCGCTTTCCGCGCCAAGCTCCGCCATATCGCCGACCACCATCGTCCGGAAGCCGGGCATCTCTGACAGCACCTGCACCGCCGCGGTCATCGAACCGACGTTAGCGTTATAGGAGTCATCCAGCAGCAGCTGACTCTCGGTCAGGCGGATCGGGAACAGACGTCCCGGAACGGCCTGCAGCTGCGCCAGACCGGCTTTCACCGCCGCCAGATCGGCGCCTACCGCCATCGCCAGCGAGGTCGCCGCCAGCGCGTTAGCGATGTTGTGGCGTCCCGGCAGCGGCAGCAGTACGTCAACGTTGCCGGTTGGGGTCTGCAGCGTAAATTCGGTGCCGTGGCTGGTGATCTGCACGTTAGTCGCGGTGAAATCGCTGTTGGCCGCGTTCGGCGAGAAGCGCCACACTTTGCGATCGCCAATCACCGCCTGCCAGTTCAGCCAGTCGTTGTTGTCGGCATTGAGAATGGCGATGCCGTTTTCCGGCAGACCGGTATAGATTTCGCCCTTCGCCTTCGCCACGCCCGCCAGCGAGCCGAAACCTTCAAGGTGCGCGGCGGCAAGGTTGTTGACCAGCGCCGCTTCCGGACGCGTCAGGCTGACGGTCCACGCGATTTCGCCCTGGTGGTTGGCGCCAAGCTCAATCACCGCGTACTGATGTTCTTTGGTCAGACGCAGCAGGGTCATCGGCACGCCGATATCGTTGTTCAGGTTGCCGGCGGTATACAGCGTGTTGCCGCACTGGCTGAGGATCGCCGCGGTCATCTCTTTGACCGAGGTTTTACCGGACGAGCCGGTCAGGGCGACGACGCGGGTCGGCACCTGCTGACGTACCCAGGCGGCCAACTCGCCGAAAGCCTGCCGGGTATCTTTCACGATCACCTGCGGGAGATCGCAGGGTAGCGGACGGCTCACCAGCAGCGCGCCGGCGCCTGCCGCTTTCGCCTGTTCGGCAAAATCATGGGCGTCGAAACGCTCGCCTTTCAGCGCCACAAACAGGCAGCCCGCCGTGATTTTACGGGTGTCGGTGGTCACCTCGTCGATAGCGATATCGCTACCCTGCCGTTCGCCATGAGCGATCGCGGCGAGCTGGCTTAACGTAAAGCGAATCATGCTACCGCTCCCAGCAGACGCGCGACGGTGACGCGGTCGGAATAATCCAGACGACGGTTGCCGACGATCTGGTAATCTTCATGGCCTTTACCCGCCACCAGCACCACGTCGTTCTCCTGCGCCTGCATCACGGCGTTGGTCACCGCTTCCGCACGGCCTTCCATCACTTTTGCATGACCTGCATCGAGCATGCCGGCCAGAATATCGTTGATAATCGCCCGCGGCTCTTCGGTACGCGGGTTGTCGTCAGTGACGACCACGATATCGGCGAACTCTTCAGCAATCGCCCCCATCAGCGGACGCTTGCCTTTGTCGCGGTCTCCGCCGCAGCCGAAGACGCACCACAGCTTGCCGCTGCAGTGCAGGCGCGCGGCCTGCAGCGCTTTTTCCAGCGCGTCAGGCGTATGGGCATAATCCACCACCACGGCCGGTTTACCGGGCGCGCTGAACACTTCCATACGGCCGCATACCGGCTGTAAACGAGCCGCCGTTTTCAGCAGATCGGCCAGCGGATAGCCCAGAGCCAGCAGCGTGGCCAGCGCCAGCAGCAGGTTGCTGACGTTAAAGGCGCCCATCAGGCGACTTTCGATTTCACCGTTGCCCCAGCTGGAGTCAAACTGGATGGTGGCGCCGCTGTCGTGATAGTTGACCGCGGTGGCCTTCAGCCAGCGGCCGTGGCAGTTCGGATTGATATGATCTTCCATCGACACCGCCACCGCGTCCGGTAGCTTCGCCAGCCAGCGACGACCGACTTCATCGTCAGCGTTGACGATGGCCTGGCCGCAATGGTGGGTGGAGTACAGCAGCCATTTCGCCGCTTCGTAGTGCGCCATATCGCCATGGTAGTCGAGGTGGTCGCGGCTCAGGTTGGTAAATACCGAGGCGGCAAACTGCACGGCCGCCACGCGGTGCTGCACCAGCCCGTGGGAAGAGACTTCCATCGCGCCGAAGGTTGCCCCCTGCTCGACCAGGCCGGAAAGCACGTGCTGAACATCGACCGCAGAGCCGGTGGTGTTTTCGCTCGGCACCACTTTATCCAGCAGCCCGTTGCCGACGGTCCCCATCACCGCGCTGGTTTCGCCGAGCAGTTTCGCCCATTGCGCCAGAAGCTGGGTGGTGGTGGTTTTGCCGTTGGTACCGGTCACGCCCACCAGACGCAGCTGCTGCGACGGCTGATGATAAAAACGCCCGGCCAGCGCCGATAAACGTTCGTTAAGCTGGCTCAGGTAGATAACCGGCACGCCGTGCATTTCACGGATCTCACCGTCTTTCGCTTCGCCCTGCGCTTCAGCAATAATGGCAGCCACACCTTGCGCTATCGCCTGCGGGATATAACGACGCCCGTCCGCCTGATGACCCTGTACCGCGATAAAGAGATCGCCGGAAGCCGCCACCCGGCTGTCCAGCGTCATCTCTCGCAGAATGCGCTCCGGTGCGTTTGGCACCCATGGAGCGAGAAGGTCGCGCAAATTACGATCTGCCACCTGTTCCCTCGCCTTGATTAATTACAAATTCACTTTTTTCGCCCGTTGCCAGCGCATCCGGTTCGATGTTCATGGTGCGCAATACGCCGCCCATGATGGCACCGAACACCGGCGCGGAAACGGCGCCACCGTAGTATTTACCTGCCTGCGGGTCGTTGATCACCACCACCAGCGCAAAGCGCGGATGGCTGGCGGGCGCAACGCCTGCGGTGTAAGCAATATATTTGTTGATATAGCGGCCATCCGGCCCCACTTTTTTCGCCGTACCGGTTTTAATCGCGATGCGATAGCCTTTGATCGCCGCTTTCACGCCGCCGCCGCCGGGCAGCGCCACGCTTTCCATCATATGAACGACGGTACGAACAAGTGATTCCGGGAAGACACGCTCGCCCGGAACCGGTGGATCAACTTTGGTAATCGACAGCGGGCGATAGATGCCGTAGCTGCCAATCGTTGCGTAGACTCGCGCTAACTGTAACGGGGTTACCATTAGCCCGTAGCCGAAAGAAAAGGTGGCCCTCTCTATGTCAGACCACCGTTGTTTTTGAGGATATAAGCCACTGCGTTCTCCGACCAACCCCAAATTGGTCGCCTTTCCAAGCCCAAAACGTGAGTAAGTATCTACTAACGCTGAGGACGGCATCGCTAACGCCAGCTTAGAAACACCGACGTTACTCGACTTCTGTAGCACCCCGGTCAGGGTCAATTCGCTGTAGCGCGCCACGTCTTTAATTTCGTGGCCGTTAATTCGATAAGGCACGGTATTGAGCACGGTATTTTCGTTGACGATACCGCGCTGCAGCGCCGTCATCACCACCATCGGCTTCACCGTCGAACCGGGTTCGAAGACGTCGGTGATGGCGCGGTTACGCATGGTGTCTTTCGCCGTGCCGGCGAAGTTGTTTGGGTTGTAGGACGGGCTGTTGGCCATCGCCAGCACTTCGCCGGTGTTCACGTCCACTAACACCGCGCTGCCGGACTCGGCTTTGTTAAAGGCCACGGCGTTGTTCAGCTCACGATAGACCAGCGCCTGCAGACGCTCGTCGATACTCAGCGCCAGGTTGTGCGCCGCCTGGCTGTCGGTGGAAGAGATGTCTTCAATTACCCGGCCATAGCGGTCTTTACGCACAATACGCTCGCCCGGCTGGCCGGTGAGCCATTTATCAAAGCTTTTTTCGACCCCTTCAATCCCCTGGCTGTCGACGTTGGTAAAACCGATGAGGTGAGCGGTCACTTCCCCGGAAGGGTAGTAACGACGGGATTCTTCACGCAGATGAATGCCCGGCAGCTTCAGTTTTTTGATGTAGTCGGCCATGTCAGGGTTAACCTGACGCGCCAGATAGATGAAACGCATCCGCGGATTGGTATTGATGCGCGTCGCCAGCTGATCCAGCGGCATATTGAGGGCATCCGCCAGCGCCTTCCAGCGCGTATCCAGGGTTACTCCGCCGGCATCATGGAGTTCTTTCGGATCGGCCCAGATAGCTTTCACCGGCACGCTGACCGCCAGCGGACGTCCGGAGCGGTCGGTAATCATCCCGCGCGCGGTGGACACTTCCTGTACGCGCAGGGAACGCATATCGCCCTGACGCACCAGCATATCCGGGCTGACCACCTGTAGCCAGGCAACGCGCCCCAGCAGGAAAGTCAGCGCCAGCAGAATGCAGCCGCACAGCAACGCAAAACGCCAACTGATAAAGTTGGCCTGTTCTTCCTGACGTTTTGCTTTTGGCGTTTTTGGCGCTGCTTTCATCCGTCGCAATAATCCTTATTTCTGTACAACGATATTTTCTTGTGATGGATCGACGTGTTGCATCTGCAACTTCTCGGTCGCGATCCGTTCAACCCGACTGTGATCGCCGAGCGCGTTCTCTTCGAGGATCAGGTTGCGCCACTCAATGTCCAGGGCGTCGCGTTCCAGAACCAGTTGTTCACGCTGCGCGGTCAACAGGCGCGTGTGGTGCGCGGTGGTGACCACGGTAATCGCCGTAATAATGATGCAAATGAACAGGCAGAGTGGCAGTTTCCCAAACCGCAGAAGGTCGTCCCCGATCACGCCAGGCAAAGCATGGCGCTCGTTGCTTCCAATCGACCCTTTAACTTTGCTTAAGGCCTCTGTCACTCTGCCGATCATGCGTTCGTCCTCTCTGCGATACGCAGCACTGAACTACGGGCACGTGGATTCTCTGCCACCTCTTCTTCGCCCGGCATCAACTTGCCTAGTGCTCGTAACTCACGGCCGCCCAGTTTTTTGAGCTGCGATTCGGTCATCGGTATTCCCGCCGGAACCTGCGGACCGCGGCTTTGCTCACGCATAAAGCGCTTTACAATGCGATCTTCCAGCGAATGAAAACTAATGATCGACAGCCGCCCGCCCGGGGCCAGCACGCTGAGCGAGCTTTTTAGCGCCTGCTCTATCTCCTCCAGTTCACTGTTTACCCAAATGCGCACCGCCTGGAAGGTACGGGTCGCGGGATGTTTGTGCTTATCTTTTACCGGCATCGCCGCGGCGATGACCTCCGCCAGCTCTTTGGTGCGGGTCATCGGTGCAATGCGATTACGTTCGACGATCGCGCGGGCGATCCGTTTACCGAAACGCTCTTCGCCGAAGGTTTTAATCACCCAGGCGATATCCGCTTCTTCAGCGGTCTGCAGCCATTCGGCCGCGGACTGACCGCGGGTCGGATCCATGCGCATATCCAGCGGCCCGTCGCGCATAAAGGAAAAGCCGCGTTCCGCATCGTCAAGCTGCGGGGAAGAGACGCCAAGATCGAGCAGAATGCCGTCGATCTTACCGGTAAGATTGCGCTCGCCGACGTACTCAGCAAGCTGTGAAAATGGACCATGTACGATGGAAAAGCGGGGATCATCGATGGTTTGCGCGACGGCAATCGCCTGAGGATCGCGATCGATTGCCAGCAAGCGTCCTTCCGCTCCCAGTTGGGAGAGGATCAGGCGCGAGTGACCGCCGCGACCAAAGGTACCATCAATATAGATACCGTCTGGACGAATATTGAGGCCGTTGACGGCTTCATCCAGAAGTACCGTAGTGTGTTTAAAATTTTCCATCATTTTTATAAAGACAAATCCTGCAGGCGCTCCGACAGTTCACCGGTCGCGGACTGCTCAGCGTCGATATCTTCCTTGACCCGTTGATACCAGGTCGTTTCGTCCCACAGTTCAAATTTATTAAACTGCCCGACCAGCATCACTTCTTTTGTCAGCCCGGCATGCTGCCGTAACACCGGCGCTATCAGCAAGCGACCGGCATTATCCATCTGACATTCGCTGGCATGACCCAGAAGCAAACGCTGTACGCGCCGCTCAACGGGATTCATGCTCGATAAACGCGACAATTTCTGCTCGATGACTTCCCATTCAGGCAATGGATAAAGCAGCAGGCACGGGTGATGAATGTCAATGGTGCATACCAATTGACCGGCAGCGTCCTCGATCAGCCCATCGCGATAGCGCGTTGGCACGGCCAGGCGGCCTTTGCTGTCGAGATTGACTAACGTTGCTCCACGGAACATGCCAGCCTCACCCCTTTTCGCCACTTTATCCCACAAATTCCCACCACAAGGAGTTTACGGAGCGGAGGAAAAGCTTGTCAAGCCAGCACGAATGCCAACGGAGCTCAAAAACCCATTATTTACAGCCGACATTAGCCCTGATGAAAAAATCATCAACAGGCGAGGCAAATTAACGTTATGAATACGTGTAAGAAAATAACCAACAAACTCGTAACAGTTATAAACATCAAAATATCTTCGGCGGGAAAATATAAAGTGTCAGTTTGCGACGCGAGCGGCATTTTAGGCCATTATGCCGGCCGTTAACAGTACCTGTTGCTGGCTGAAGGGCTGACCAGGCGCGGGATAAGGCAGGAGAGAAAGGTTGGGACTAACAAAATGGGTGTTAATTCAGCAATTAACCTGGTGAATGTAACAAAATAATACAATTAAAGCCGGCACAATCATTTTTTGTGTCCCGTTTTGAGTCGCAAAACGATTGCCAGCGAATAAAACAAAATAACGCGTAAAGAAGTTTAGGGATTTGTCTGAAATATATTCAGTTTTGCATTCTGGACGTCAGTTGCCTGATTTATCGCCAGCGGCCTGCTCTCTGGCAGGCCTGCCAGGATTAATCCTGGGTGCTGACGATATTGCGCCCTTAACGGCGATTCAGGCTGCCGCGGCGATAAAGATTACGACGAATACGGCTGAGGCCCGGCTTCGGCTTGCGCGGTTCATCGAGGCTGGCGAGGACGATCTCGAGCACCCGCTCAGCGACATCGCGATGGCGCTGGGCCACGGCCAGTACCGGACACTGCAGGAAATCGAGCAGCTCATTATCGCCGAAGGTGGCGATCGCCAGCTCGGAAGGCAGTTTACCCTCACGGCGCAGCGTCACATCCATGACGCCCTGCAGCAACGCGAAAGAGGTGGTGAACAGCGCCTGCGGCATCGGATGGGTTTCAAGCCATTTCTCAAACAGCTGGGCCGCCGCTTCTCGCTCGTAGCTGTTGGCATAGAGATAATGCACCTCACGCGGATCTTCCTGCCAGGCTTTACGGAAGCCTTGCTCGCGCAGGAAGCTCACCGACAGTTCCGGCAGCGCGCCCAGATAAAGCACCGTTTCGCCGGGAAAAGTGCGCAACTCGGCGGCGAGCATCTCGGCATCATCCTGGTCAGCGCCGACGACGCTGGTGAAGTGCTCGCGGTCAAGGGCGCGGTCGAGGGCGACAATCGGAAACGGATCGTTAGCCCAGCGCTGATAAAAAGGGTGCTCCGGCGGCAGCGAGGTGGAAACAATGATGGCGTCCACCTGGCGCTGTAGCAGATGCTCGATACAGCGCATTTCGTTATCGGGCTGATCCTCCGAGCAGGCAATCAGCAACTGATAGCCGCGCTGGCGCGCCTGCCGCTCCAGATAATTTGCAATGCGGGTATAGCTGGTGTTCTCCAGATCCGGGATCACCAGACCGATAGAGCGTGTGCGTCCTGCACGCAGGCCAGCAGCGACCGCATTCGGGTGATAGTTGTGCTCTCGCACGACAGCCATCACTTTTTCGACCGTTTTGTCGCTTACGCGGTACTGCTTCGCTTTGCCATTAATCACATAGCTCGCGGTGGTTCTTGAAACACCGGCCAGCCGGGCGATTTCATCCAGTTTCACAATTGCCCCTTGGGTAAGAAGTGCCAAACATAACCATTATTCAGGTATGGAACCCTTTTTATAACATCTAAGCGCAGAATAGTTAGCGCAGCAACCGCTTTCGCTTACAGTTCCTACTGATTTCGCAAAAAAAAAGCCCGACAGTCGCTGCCGGGCTATTTTTGCATCAGTTCCCGATCCTCAGCGCATGATTTTATCACCGCGAGACAGGCCGACCACGCCGGAGCGAGCCACTTCCACGATCCGAGCGACATCGCGCAGGGAGGCCAGGAAAGCGTCGAGCTTATCGCTGGTGCCGGCGAGTTGAACGGTATAGATAGAAGGCGTCACGTCGATAATCTGTCCACGAAAGATTTCGGTGTTGCGCTTCACTTCTTCACGGCCGTAACCGCTGGCCTGGACCTTCACCAGCATGATTTCGCGTTCGACATGAGCCCCCTGCCCCAGCTCGCTGACCCGCAGGACATCCACCAGCTTGTGCAGCTGCTTTTCAATCTGCTCGATCGCTTTTTCATCGCCCACGGTCTGGATGGTCATCCTGGAGAGGGTCGGATCGTCCGTCGGGGCGACAGTCAGGCTTTCTATATTATAGCCGCGCTGGGAAAAGAGGCCGATAACGCGGGACAATGCGCCCGATTCGTTTTCCAGTAATACCGATAATATCCGGCGCATAATCAGGTCCTCTCCGTTTTGCTCAACCACATTTCATCCATGCCGCCGCCGCGGATCTGCATGGGGTACACATGCTCACTGCCGTCGACGGTGACATCGACAAACACCAGCCGGCGCTGTCGCACCTGCTCCAGGGCTTCTGCAAGCTTCGTCTCCAGCTCCTGCGGCTCGCTGATGCGGATCCCAACGTGGCCGTAGGCTTCCGCCAGACGAACGAAGTCCGGTAGCGACTCCATATAGGACTGCGAGTGGCGCCCGGAATAAAGCATATCCTGCCACTGCTTCACCATCCCCAGATAGCGGTTGTTAAGGTTAAGCACCAGGACCGGCAGCTCATACTGCAGCGCAGTAGAGAGTTCCTGAATGTTCATCTGGATACTGCCGTCACCGGTTACGCAGACGACCATTTCGTCCGGCAGAGCCATTTTGACCCCCAGCGCAGCCGGTAGGCCAAAGCCCATGGTGCCGAGGCCACCGGAGTTAATCCAGCGCCGCGGCTTGTCGAAGGGGTAATAGAGGGCGGCGAACATCTGGTGCTGACCCACATCGGAAGTGACATAGGCATCGCCCTGAGTCAGGCGCCAGATCGTTTCTATCACCGCCTGCGGTTTGATCTTGTCGCTCTGGTCGTCGTAGCGCAGGCAATGGCGGGCGCGCCACTGCTCAATCTGCTGCCACCAGTCGCGAATGTCGTCCAGCGGCTGCTGCGCCTCTTCCTGCTCCAGCAGCTCCAGCATCTGCTCCAGCACCAGCCGGGCATCGCCGACGATCGGCACATCTGCTGGCACGGTTTTCGAGATTGAGGTCGGATCGATATCGATATGCAGCACAGTCGCGTTCGGACAGTATTTGGCCAGGTTATTGGTGGTCCGATCGTCAAAGCGAACGCCGACGGCAAAAATCACGTCTGAATGGTGCATGGTCATGTTGGCTTCATAAGTGCCGTGCATGCCCAGCATCCCCAGCGCCTGCGAGTGCGTCGCCGGGAAAGCGCCCAGCCCCATCAGGGAGGAGGCCACCGGCAGCTTCAGCTTTTCCACCAGCTCGCGCAGCTGAGGTTCGCAATGCGCATTGATCGCCCCGCCGCCGACGTAGACGACCGGCTTGCTCGCCGCCACCAGGGTCTGCAGGGCGCGTTTGATCTGGCCTTTATGACCGCTGGTCGTCGGGTTATACGAGCGCATGCTGACCGCGTCTGGCCAGACGTACGGCAGTTTCTTCGCCGGATTGAGTATATCCTTCGGCAGATCGACCACCACCGGCCCGGGGCGACCGCTGGCCGCCAGCCAGAAGGCTTTCTTCAGCACGCCGGGAATATCTTCGGTCTGCTTCACCAGGAAACTGTGCTTCACCACCGGGCGGGAAATCCCCACCATGTCGCACTCCTGGAAGGCATCGTAGCCGATAAGCGATGTCGCCACTTGCCCGGAGAGGATCACCAGCGGGATAGAGTCCATATAGGCCGTCGCGATACCGGTGATGGCGTTCGTCGCCCCAGGCCCTGAGGTCACCAGCACCACACCGACCTCCCCGGTCGCTCGCGCCAGGCCATCCGCCATATGCACCGCCGCCTGCTCGTGGCGAACCAGCACATGATCGATACCGCCAAGGGTATGTAACGCATCATAGATATCGAGGACTGCGCCTCCGGGATAGCCGAATACTTGCTTGACGCCCTGATCGACAAGCGATTGGACGACCATCTCGGCTCCTGACAACATCTCCATGGTTTGCCTCCAGGCTTATTGTTTTACGACAGCGGAACTCAATTTCCGCGCGCTCGCACGATGCGAAGGAGTACCCCTCCGCACTGAGGTGAATGGACTGCATGCCACTACCATAACTGCTCGCCAGCAGGCAGGCAATTCGCCACCGGAGATGCTTTCTAAGTAGAATAAGAAGAAAAACAAGCGGAGAGAGGGAAATATGGTGGAATGCTTCAGATATAAGAAAAGAGAATAGTAAATACTCGGAGAAAAGGCGCGATAGCAGGAATTGATCCATTTTTTGCTAACGGGCGGAGAGCAACCGAAAGGGTAAACAGCATAAAATTCTGCATTATTGTAATTAAATCATATAAAAAAAGGAGCCGAAGCCCCTTTCATGCTTATTGCCATCGGCTCAGCGCTGACAAATATCCACCAGCAGCTCTTCCATCCACTGATGACCTTTATCGCGACCCGCCGCTTCGTGCCAGGAGAGATAGCAGGTCCGGCTATTCACCTTCAGCGGCAGAGGTAATATTTGCAGCGCTAACTTATCGGCAAACTCATTTGCCAGCCAGCGCGGCGCAATGGCCACCATCTGCGTTTGCGACACCACGTTTAATACGCTGACCATCGCATTACCTTGATATGCGATGCGCGCTTGTTTATCGGCCGTGTCATACCACGGCAGACTGAATGAGGCATACCGATCGAGAGCCACCGCGGCATGCTCCTCGCGATAAATATCAGCCTCCATCACCGGTCCGGAGATACGCGGATGGTTGCGGCTAGCCACCAGAACCATTTCATCTTTGAATAGCGGTACACAGGCAAACTCAGGACGACGAAATTCTTCATAACCGATCACAAATTCCGTTTCCTGATAACGTAACTGATGTTCCGTATTTTGATTAAGCGCTGATTTAAAGACTAAATGAATATTGGGCGCGATTTCGGCGACTTTATTAAAAATCACCGACGTCAGGATGTTATCCAGCGGGCTACAGACGCACAGATTGAAAACACGCTCACTGCTCAAGGGTTCAAAACCGGAGCCTGGCAATTCGTTTTGTACCAGCTGCAGCGCCTGACGCACCGAGCCAAACAGCTGATAGGCCCGCGCCGTCGGCTGAATACCGCGGCCATAGCGCACAAACAGCTCATCATTAAACATCACTTTCAGACGTGAAACCGCGTTGCTCACCGCCGGTTGAGACATGCCGAGCGTATGGGCGGCACGGGTAATATTCTGTTCCTGCATAACCGCATCAAAAACGGTAAGCAGATTGAGATCAACCATCCGTAGTTGAGGTTTTACGACTTCCTGTCCGGGGGCTGATTTATATTCTGGACTTTCAATTAACATATCTAGTTCCGCCGTCACGATGAATTCCCTTTACTAAACCGCTATAATTAGCGCCGAAAATATCATTTATCATGCCAATGACATTTGCAAAATAGCAAAGGTGTATTTTAGGAATATATCAAGGCTATGAGTGGCAGTGTCAAACCGGTACCACCGGAATAAATAAACTGCTCAAACAATATGAGTTACTTAATGAAGATGAGTCTAACCATAATCCAGGAAAATAAAAACAACACCAATGGTTAACTGTAACTTAAGCAATAATAAAGTATTTTATTTTCCACCCCATAAAATTAACAACTATTTATCATTGAAAAAAGATCCGCTAAGGGGTAGACATATTCACACGAAAAATAAATATAATTATTTCATTCAGATAGCGATTTTTGACCGCTTCGCTCGCGGCGCATCGTGAGCGAGGCCTTTAATGCAAAGTACATTTTCAAATGAAACATATCCCTGTGCGCCCCCGCAGGTCCAAAATAGGATCTTCGGCAAAAAAGGGCTAACATCAGCACAATTAGCTAATTCACGCTGCGGACCAAAAACGCTTTTTCCATGCCAGGGGTTGACTTTGAAACGGCTATCCAGTAACTCTAAAAGCATAACGATTTCATCTGGAGTTTGACGCAATGATTCGCACCACTCGCATCACCAGCCTACTACTACTAAACGCATGCTATTTGCGCGGTAGGCTGTTGGGCGACGTTCAGCGTTAAGTCATCTTCCAGCAAGACTATAAAACCCGCGCCTTGGCGCGGGTTTTTTTATGCTCGTCAACAAGGCGCCAGGACAAAGACTAAGGATCCAAACCATGAGCCAGCAAGTCATTATTTTCGATACGACCTTACGTGATGGCGAACAAGCGTTACAGGCAAGCCTGAGTGTCAAAGAGAAGCTGCAGATCGCTCTGGCCCTCGAGCGCATGGGTGTTGACGTGATGGAAGTCGGTTTCCCGGTTTCTTCTCCGGGCGATTTTGAATCCGTGCAGACCATCGCGCGCACCATCAAAAACAGCCGCGTATGCGCCCTGGCGCGCTGCGTCGAGAAAGATATCGACGTAGCGGCGGAATCCTTAAAGGTGGCCGAAGCGTTCCGTATCCACACCTTCATCGCCACCTCGCCGATGCATATCGCCACCAAACTGCGCAGCACCCTGGATGAGGTCATTGAGCGTGCGGTTTATATGGTGAAGCGGGCGCGCAACTACACTAACGATGTCGAGTTCTCCTGTGAAGACGCCGGCCGTACGCCGATTGCTGACCTGGCTCGCGTCGTGGAAGCCGCGATTAACGCTGGCGCCACCACCATTAATATTCCGGATACCGTCGGCTACACCATACCGTTCGAGTACGCCAACATTATCAGCGGCCTGTATGAGCGCGTACCGAATATCGACAAAGCCATTATCTCCGTCCATACCCATGATGACCTGGGTATTGCCGTCGGCAACGCCCTCGCCGCGGTCCACGCCGGAGCCCGCCAGGTAGAAGGCGCGATGAACGGTATCGGCGAGCGTGCCGGCAACTGCGCGCTGGAAGAGGTCATCATGGCGATTAAAGTGCGCAAAGACATCATGAACGTGCACACCAATATCAACCACCATGAAATCTGGCGCACCAGCCAGACCGTCAGCCAGATCTGCAACATGCCGATCCCGGCGAACAAAGCCATCGTCGGCACCGGCGCCTTCGCCCACTCCTCCGGTATCCACCAGGACGGCGTGTTGAAGAACCGCGAAAACTACGAAATCATGACCCCGGAATCCATCGGCCTGAACCAGGTACAGCTGAACCTGACTTCCCGCTCCGGCCGCGCGGCGGTGAAACACCGGATGGAAGAGATGGGTTACCAGGAGAGCGATTACAACCTGGATCACCTGTACGACGCGTTCCTGAAGCTGGCGGACAAAAAAGGCCAGGTCTTCGATTACGATCTGGAAGCGCTGGCCTTCATCAACAAGCAGCAGGAAGAGCCGGAGCATTTCCGCCTGGATTACTTCAACGTTCAGTCCGGCTCCAGCGATATCGCGACCGCCTCGATCAAACTGGTCTGCGGGGATGAGATCAAAACGGAAGCCGCCAACGGCAACGGTCCGGTTGATGCTATCTACCAGGCGATTAACCGCGTCACCGATTACAACATTGAATTAGTGAAATATGGCTTAAGCGCGAAAGGCCACGGCAAAGACGCCCTGGGCCAGGTGGATATCGTCGTTGACTACAACGGTCGCCGTTTCCACGGCGTTGGTCTGGCAACAGATATCGTAGAGTCGTCAGCCAAAGCGATGGTTCACGTGCTGAACAACATCTGGCGCGCCGCCGAAGTCGAAAAAGAATTGCAACGCAAAGCTCAGAATAAAGAGAACAATAAGGAAACCGTGTAATGTCGAAGAATTACCATATTGCCGTTTTGCCGGGTGATGGCATTGGCCCGGAAGTGATGAACCAGGCGATGAAAGTACTGGAAGCCGTGCGCCAACGTTTTGCCATGCACATTACCACCAGCCAGTACGACGTCGGCGGCGCGGCCATCGACCGTCAGGGAACTCCCCTGCCGCAGGCGACCGTCGCCGGATGCGAGCAGGCGGACGCGATCCTGTTCGGCTCCGTCGGCGGCCCGAAGTGGGAACACCTGCCGCCCGCAGAACAGCCAGAGCGCGGCGCCCTGCTGCCGCTGCGTAAACACTTTAAGCTGTTCAGCAATCTGCGCCCGGCCAAACTGTATCAGGGGCTGGAAGAGTTCTGCCCGCTGCGCGCCGACATCGCCGCCAACGGCTTCGACATTCTCTGCGTTCGCGAACTGACCGGCGGCATCTACTTCGGTCAGCCGAAAGGTCGCGAAGGCAGCGGTCAGCATGAGAAAGCTTTTGATACCGAGGTGTATCACCGCTTTGAAATCGAACGTATCGCGCGCATCGCGTTTGAATCCGCCCGTAAACGTCGTCACAAAGTGACCTCCATCGATAAAGCCAACGTCCTGCAGTCGTCCATTCTGTGGCGCGAAATCGTCACCGAGATCGGCAAGGAGTATCCGGACGTTGAGCTGGCGCATATGTATATCGATAACGCCACCATGCAGCTGATTAAAGATCCGTCCCAGTTCGACGTGCTGCTGTGCTCCAACCTGTTCGGCGACATCCTCTCCGACGAGTGCGCAATGATCACCGGCTCGATGGGTATGCTGCCGTCCGCCAGCCTCAACGAACAAGGTTTCGGCCTGTACGAGCCAGCAGGCGGCTCGGCGCCGGATATCGCCGGCAAAAATATCGCTAACCCGATCGCGCAGATCCTCTCCCTGGCGCTGCTGCTGCGCTATAGCCTCGACGCTGACGAGGCGGCGAGCGCGATTGAAAGCGCGATTAACCGCGCTCTGGAGGAAGGCGTTCGTACCGGCGATTTAGCGCGCGGCACGGCAGCGGTCAGCACTGATGAAATGGGCGATATCATTGCCCGCTATGTCGCAGAAGGGGTGTAATCATGGCGAAGACGTTATACGAAAAATTGTTTGATGCGCACGTGGTGTATGAGGCGCAAAACGAAACTCCGCTGTTGTATATCGACCGCCATCTGGTGCATGAAGTCACCTCCCCGCAGGCCTTTGACGGCCTGCGCGCCCACGGCCGCCAGGTGCGCCAGCCGGGTAAAACCTTCGCCACCATGGATCACAACGTCTCGACGCAGACCAAAGATATTAACGCGTCCGGCGAGATGGCCCGCATTCAGATGCAGGAGCTGATTAAGAACTGTAAAGAGTTCGGCGTTGAGCTGTACGACCTGAACCACCCGTACCAGGGCATCGTTCACGTGATGGGCCCGGAACAAGGGGTTACCCTGCCGGGGATGACCATTGTGTGCGGCGACTCCCATACCGCCACCCACGGCGCCTTCGGCGCGCTGGCCTTCGGCATCGGCACCTCCGAAGTAGAGCATGTGCTGGCGACCCAGACCCTGAAACAGGGTCGTGCGAAAACCATGAAAATCGAAGTGCAAGGCAAAGCGGCGCCGGGCATCACCGCCAAAGATATCGTGTTGGCGATCATTGGTAAAACCGGCAGCGCCGGCGGCACCGGCCACGTGGTGGAGTTCTGCGGCGAAGCGATCCGCGATCTGAGCATGGAAGGCCGCATGACCCTGTGCAACATGGCGATCGAGATGGGCGCGAAAGCGGGCCTGGTCGCGCCGGATGAAACCACCTTCAATTACGTACGCGGCCGTCTGCACGCGCCGAAAGGCAAAGATTTTGACGATGCGGTGGCGTACTGGAAAACCCTGAAAACCGACGACGGCGCCACATTTGACACCGTAGTGACGCTGCAGGCGGCTGAGATTGCCCCGCAGGTGACCTGGGGCACCAACCCGGGCCAGGTGATTTCGGTCAGCGATAATATCCCCGATCCTGCGTCGTTCAGCGACCCGGTGGAACGCGCCAGCGCCGAGAAAGCGCTGGCCTATATGGGGCTGAAATCCGGCATTCCGCTGACGGAAGTGGCTATCGATAAAGTATTCATCGGCTCCTGTACCAACTCGCGTATCGAAGATTTGCGCGCGGCGGCGGAAATCGCCAAAGGGCGTAAAGTGGCGCCGGGCGTCCAGGCGCTGGTGGTGCCGGGTTCCGGTCCGGTGAAAGCGCAAGCGGAAGCGGAAGGCCTGGATAAGATCTTTATCGAAGCCGGCTTTGAGTGGCGCTTACCGGGCTGCTCTATGTGTCTGGCGATGAACAACGACCGCCTGAACCCGGGCGAGCGCTGCGCCTCCACCAGCAACCGTAATTTTGAAGGCCGCCAGGGCCGCGGCGGACGCACGCACCTGGTGAGCCCGGCAATGGCCGCGGCGGCAGCTGTGACCGGCCATTTCGCCGATATCCGTAATCTGAAGTAAGGAGACCATCATGGCAGAGAAATTTACCCAACATACCGGCCTGGTGGTTCCGCTGGATGCTGCAAACGTCGATACCGACGCGATCATTCCCAAGCAGTTTCTGCAGAAAGTGACCCGCACCGGCTTTGGCGCGCACCTGTTCAACGACTGGCGCTTCCTCGACGATAAAGGTCAACAGCCGAACCCGGAGTTCGTGCTGAACTTTCCTGAGTACAAAGGCGCATCTATCCTGCTGGCGCGGGAAAACTTCGGCTGTGGCTCCTCGCGCGAGCATGCGCCGTGGGCGCTGACCGATTACGGTTTTAAAGTCGTTATCGCCCCAAGCTTTGCCGATATTTTCTATGGCAACAGCTTCAACAACCAGCTGCTGCCGGTGACGTTGAGCGATGAGCAGGTCGACGAGCTGTTCAAACTGGTGCAGGCCAACCCGGGCATTACGTTTGAAGTGGACCTGGAAGCGCAGGTGGTTAAAGCGGGGGATAAAACCTACAGCTTTAAGATCGACGATTTCCGTCGCCACTGCATGCTCAATGGCCTGGATAGCATCGGCCTGACGCTGCAACATGAAGCGGCTATTTCCGACTATGAGCACAAGCTGCCGGCGTTTATGAATTAATCTTCGCGCCCGGTCATTTGACCGGGCTTTTTAGTTTATTGCGGCAGAAAATTGCGATCTCACGCACAAAAAACAATATTGCTTCGCCGATCGTCAGCCCATGACGTTGGCCTGCCCCACGCGATAAAGACGAATGATTCCGCTTTCCTCCCCCTGACCTGCGTGGTTTATGTATTATCCCTTCACTGCAAGTAAAAATAAGGTACGAGTGTTTAATATAAAAATATAATAATGTGAAAAAAGCGTTAATCTCATAGAGAACCCCTATAGCTCACAGCAAAAAAAAGCATTATTTTTCGATTTTTCGCCTCGCTATCTTTTCCCACAGAGAAATATTAACTAAGGACACGCCCGGGCCCCCGCATAGCGGCTTCCCGGCCTCCTGTGGAGAGAAGAGATGAGCCACTATCCGCACCTTTTCAGTCCGTTGACCATCAACGGCATGACGCTAAAAAACCGCATTATTATGCCCCCGATGGGCACCAATATGGCCACGCTCAATGGCGAGGTCTCGCAGGAACAGCTGGAATACTACGAACTGCGGGCCAAAGGCGGCACCGGGCTTATCACCATCGAAAACATCTGTATTGATTTTCCTTTCGCCTCCAACGGCACCACCCAGCTGCGGATCGATAATGATCAATATATCCCGCGGCTGTTTAAATTAACCGAGACCCTGCATAAACATGGCGCCTGCGTATCCATTCAGTTAAATCACGCAGGCGCTTCGGCTTATGCCTACCGCCTCGAAGGTCAGACTCCGCTCTCCTCCTCGACGACGCCCTCGAAAAAGCACGGTAATATTCCGCGGCCAATGACCCATGAGGAAATTTATCACGCGGTGGAAAAATTCGGTGACGCCGCAGAGCGCGTTCGTCGCGCGGGTTTTGACTGCGTCGAAATTCATGCCGGCCACTCCTATTTAATTAGCCAGTTTTTATCGCCGTTATTTAACAAGCGCACCGATGAATTTGGCGGCAGCGTCGAAAACCGCACCCGGATATTAAGTCTGATTGTCGATAAAGTTCGCGCCTGCGTCGGGCCGCGTTTTCCGGTCAGCCTGCGCATTAGCGCCGACGACTTCCTCAAGGGCGGCAATACCCTCGAAGATTCTCTGCGCATCCTTGAGCTTTGCCAGGAGAAGGTCGATATCATCAACGTCTCGGCGGCGCAGAACGACAACCTGAATCTGCAAATCGACCAGATGTCGCTGGAGGATGGCTGGAAGCGTTATCTCTCCCGCGCGGTGCGCGATAAATTCCATAAGCCCACGGTCATCGCCGGCAATATCCGTACCCCGCAGGTGGCCGAGGATATCCTCGCCAGCGGCGATGCCGATCTCATTGCCATTGGTCGCGGTCTGATTGCCGAGCCGGAGTGGGTGCAGAAGGTGCAAAGCGGTAAAGAACGCCTGATGCGCAAATGCATCTCCTGCAACATCGGCTGCGCCGACCATCGCATCGCCCGCTCGCGCCCGCTGCGCTGTTCAATTAACCCGGACATCATTCACGGCGATACCTACAAAACGCGGCGCGTTAATCGCGAAACGAACGTGGTCGTCATCGGCGCCGGCACTGCCGGGATGGAGGCCGCCTGCACCGCGGCGGAAGTCGGCTGCCACACCTGGCTGCTGGAGGCGAAAAATCACGTCGGCGGTCTCGCCAGCGATATCGCCCGTCTGCCGGAGAAAAAACGCATCGCGGATTTCCCGCAGTTTATGAAAAACCGCATCGCCGCGCTGGATAACCTGATGCTGCAGGTCGGCAAACGGGCAGACGTGGCCTCGGTTTCCGCCCTGCGTCCGCATCTGATCGTCAATGCCACCGGCTCAACCCCCCTGCTGCCGCCTATTGCAGGACTGCGGGAGAATATTGACGCCGAGGAAGGCAAGGTCTTTTCCATTACCGGCATGATCGGCAATCTGGCGAAATTTACCCATGTCGAGGGCAAACGCATCGCCGTTGTCGGCGCGGGCGCCGTTGGCCTTGACGTCATCGAATACTTTACCGCTCGCGGCGCGCAAGCGGTATTAATCGAAATGCAGGACGCCGCCGGTCGCGATCTCGACATCATTACCAGGAATGCCATGTTGACCATGCTCGACGAGCACCAGGTCGAACAGCACATGAATACGCAACTGATGGCGGTGGCTGCCGACCATTTCCAGGTGAAAAATACACAGCATACCTTCGATATCCCCTTCGACTACGGCTTTGTCTGCCTGGGGATGCGCGCCAACCGGACGGGTCTCGACGAGATCGAGCGCTGGGCCAATGCCAATAACGTCAAAATCATGAATATCGGCGACAGCGTGATGGCGCGACGCATTATCGACGGCATCCGCGAAGGCCGCAACGTGCTGGACACCCTCGAAGACATGGGTGCGCTGGGCAGCCGCGAAGCACAACGAATTCCCTTTCTAACTTATTGAGGATTTTTGTCATGGCAGAACGTATTACTGGACACACTGAGCTGATTGGTCTGATCGCCACCCCGATTCGCCACAGCATGTCGCCCACCATGCACAACGAGGCTTTCGCCCATCTCGGGCTGGACTACGTCTACCTGGCTTTTGAAGTCGGTAATCAGGAGCTGAAAGACGTTGTGCAGGGCTTCCGGGCTTTGAAGCTGCGCGGCTTTAACGTCTCTATGCCGAACAAAACCGAGATTTGCCAGTATCTTGATAAGCTCTCGCCGGCGGCGCAGCTGGTCGGGGCGGTGAATACCGTGGTCAATGACGACGGCGTACTGACCGGGCATATTACCGACGGCACCGGCTATATGCGCGCCCTTAGCGAAGCGGGTATCGATATTATTGGCAAGAAGATGACCGTGCTCGGCGCCGGCGGCGCGGCGACCGCGCTCTGCGTCCAGGCGGCACTGGATGGCGTGAAGGCGATCTCGATCTTCAACCGTCGCGATAAATTCTTCGCCAACGCTGAAGAAACGGTAGCCAAGATCCGCAACAACACGCGCTGCGAGATCCATCTGTTCGATCTCGACGATCATGACAAACTGCGTGCCGAAATCGACAGCAGCGTGATCCTGACCAATGCCACCGGAGTCGGCATGAAGCCGTTCGAAGGCCAGATGCTGCTCCCGGACGACAGCTTCCTGCGTCCGGACCTGATCGTCTCCGACGTCGTGTACAACCCGCGCAAAACCCACCTGCTGGAAGTGGCTGAGAAAAAAGGCTGCCGTACGCTAAACGGCCTCGGGATGATGCTGTGGCAAGGCGCGCGCGCGTTCGAAATCTGGACGGGTAAACAGATGCCGGTTGATTACATCAAAAGCATCCTGTTCTAAGGGGCAAGCGATGAAAAATAAATACGTCCCTACCGCGGCAGGGCTGTACCTCAACTACCTGATTCATGGCATGGGGGTGCTGCTGATCACCCTCAACATGGCCCATCTTCAGGAGCAGTGGGGAACAGACGCTGCCGGCGTATCAGTGGTGATCTCCTCGTTAGGGATCGGCAAACTGGCGACCATCGTGACCGGCTTTCTGTCGGATCGCTTTGGTCGTAAGCCCTTTATCTATCTGGGGATCCTCAGCTATCTGATCTTTTTTATCGGCATTCTGCTGACCAAAAATATCTATCTGGCCTATGTCTTCGGCATTATGGCGGGCCTGGCGAACAGCTTCCTCGACTCCGGCACCTATCCCGCGCTGATGGAATCTTTCCCGCACTCCGCCAGCCGGGCCAACGTGCTGATCAAAGCCTTCGTCTCCGCCGGACAGTTCCTGCTGCCGTTCATTATCAGCTTCCTGATCTGGGCGAATCTGTGGTTCGGCTGGTCGTTCGTGATTGCGGCAGCGCTGTTTGTTGTGAGCGGCCTCTATTTGCTCAAAATGCCGTTCCCGGATAGCCAGGCGGCGAAAAAAGAGGCCACCCCAGGGCCACAGGCGGAAACCTCCGCCCGTCCGCAGGCCAACAAACTGGATATGGTGATCTTCACCCTGTACGGCTATATCGGCATGGCGACATTCTATCTGGTCAGCCAGTGGCTGGCGCAGTACGGTCAGTTCGTGGTCGGCCTGCCCTATGCCTCGGCGATTAAGCTGCTCAGCATCTACACCGTCGGGTCGCTGGTCTGCGTCTTCGTGACCGCCGCCTTCGTCAAAGAGGTGTTCAGCTCCGCCGTCGCCATGATCATCTATACTGGCCTGTCGATGGTCTCGCTGCTGCTGGTATGCCTGTTCCCGACGCCGATGATGGTTACCGGCTTCGCCTTTGTCATCGGCTTTGCCGCCGCGGGCGGAGTGCTACAGCTGGGAGCGACGATCATGGCGATGAGCTTCCCGAACGGGAAAGGCAAGGCAACCGGCATCTTCTACACCGCCGGCAGTATCGCCAGCTTCACGATCCCGCTGATCACCGCCAAACTTTCGCAGATCAGTATTGCCAGCATTATGTGGTTTGATTTTGCGATCGCCGTGATCGGCTTTGTGATCGCCCTGTACATCGGCTATCGTCAACTGCAGGCTCGGGCGGCGCAAAAAGTATCACCCACCGCAGTCACCGCCTGAGGTTCAACGCGAATAATAATGGATGCCTACATGACAAATGCAGTTACCGTAAAGAACATCACCTTCCAGGAAGGGGAAACCTTAATTTGTGTACCGCTGATCGGCAAAACGCTGGATGAAATACTGGGTAACGCCCACGGCCTGGTCGACGCCGGCGCCGATATCATCGAATGGCGCGTTGACCACTTTACTCAGGTGAGAGAGATGGCTCAGGTGATGGCCGCGCTGGCGGAAATCCGTGGCGCGCTGAAAGCGCTGCCGCTGCTGTTCACCTTCCGCAGCAAGAAAGAAGGCGGCGAGACCGGGCTCAGCGACGAGGCCTACTTCGCGCTCAACCGCGAAGCGGCGCGCAGTGGCCTGGTTGATGTCATTGATATCGAGCTGTTCAATGATGAAGCGCAGATCCGCGCGCTGGTTGACGATGCGCATGCCGCGGGCGTCAAAGTGATCATGAGTAACCATGATTTTCATAAGACCCCCGCCCAGGAAGATATCATCTATCGCCTGCGCCGCATGCAGGATCTGGGCGCCGATCTGCCGAAGATCGCGGTGATGCCGCAATCGCCGCAGGACGTTCTGACCCTGCTCGCCGCCACGCTGATCATGAAAGAAAAGTATGCCACCCGCCCGCTGATCACCATGTCGATGGGAAAATCGGGCGGCGTCAGCCGGGTGACCGGGCGTCTTTTTGGCTCAGCCATGACCTTCGGTACCGTGGGTCAGGCTTCCGCGCCGGGACAGATCGCCATCGACAAGCTGCGTGAAGTGATGGATATTCTCTCCTGATAACCCCTTAGCCCGGAGGACCTCTCCGGGCTATTCGCTAACAGATCTTCTGGCTGTCGTGGATGACCACATTTTTAAACGACTGCAGCGCCGGGGAAAGTCCGCGGTCTTTCATGGTCGCCAGATAGATATAGCGCGGAGGGAGGGTGTTTTTAATCTTCAGGATATGGACGTTGTAATGGGAGAGCGCCGAGATCCTCGGCATGATCGCGATCCCGTAGTCAATGCTGACCAGCCCGGCCATCGCGGTATCCTCTTCCACGTAGCAGGCAATCTCCGGCACCAGCTTTTGCTGCATAAATACATTATCGATAAACGGACGTAAGCCGCTATTTTCTGAAAAATAGATATAGGGATAATGAATCGTCTCCACGAGGTCGACTTCATGTTCATACAGCCGGGCCAGCGGATGATCCCTGGCGGTCACCACCACCAGCTCCTGCTGAATAACCGGAATAAAATCGATATCGGGTTCATCGGCAATATAAGAGCAGATCGCCAGATCGACTTTTCCCGCTTTCAGCTCCTGCAACAGCGTCAGCGAGGTCCCTTGAGTAAAAGAAAAAGTCACGTTGTGAAACTCAGGTGAAAGAGAATATTTATTAATTAACTGCGGAACAACATATTCGCCCATCGTGTAAATAAAGGCGATACGAATGTTTTCTTTATTTTCAGCGCCGTTTTTTTGCAAAACTGTGCGGCCATTTTCCAGTGAGGCCAGCGCATCTTCGACATACGGCAGAAAACGCTTGCCGTTTTGCGTAATTTTAACGTTCCGTCCCTGTCTGGCGAACAGCGCGACCCCTAACTCCTTCTCCAGCTCTGATATCGCATGGCTTAGCGAAGGCTGGGTGATGCACAGACTGGAGGCCGCTTCGGTATAATGTTCAGTTTCAGACAGACGTTTAAAATAATAAAGTTGCTTTAGGTTCATTATTTTTGCCCGTATAATATAAGAATAAATCCACTGATGCTAATATACCATGCAAGCCACCAATAATGCGCACGCGCGGGAAAATATTGGCGGTGCATCAAATATTATTTTCTGAAGCGGATGAATGTGCCACAAAGCGTTGCCATTCATAGATACTACCTATAGTTCCCGGAGATATTTTTGCATATACAAATATATGCAAAAATATTTTAAACTTTAAAGGAACTCGCTATGAGTATGTCAAACTCTCAGGAAGTCCTCACATCCTCATCGGGGACGAAAAAAAGAAGCCGCGTTCGGATAGTTATTTTACTGCTGTTGTCCGTCGGAACGATGATCAATTATCTCGACCGCACCATCCTCGGTATCGTTGCCCCACAGTTAACCCAGGAAATTCATATCGATCCGGCGATGATGGGCATCATTTTCTCCGCCTTTGCCTGGACCTATGCCCTGGCGCAGATCCCCGGCGGCATGTTTTTAGACCGCTTCGGCAACAAACTGACCTATGCCCTGTCAATTTTCTTCTGGTCGCTGTTTACCCTGCTGCAAAGTTTCACCCTCGGGCTTAAATCTCTGCTGCTTTTGCGCCTGGGACTCGGCGTCAGTGAAGCGCCCTGCTTCCCGGCCAACAGCCGCATCGTCAGCACCTGGTTCCCGCAGCATGAGCGCGCGCGGGCGACGGCAACATATACGGTTGGTGAATATATAGGACTGGCGGCCTTCTCGCCGCTGTTATTTTTAATCCTCGAACATCATGGCTGGAGAACGCTTTTTTTCCTCACCGGCGGATTAGGTATTTTATTTACTTTGGTGTGGTGGCGTTTTTATCACGAACCCCATGAATCGCGCACGGCTAATCAAGCGGAGCTGGATTATATCGGCGCAAACGGCATTGACAATAAAATCCAGAACGTTCCATTTAACTGGCGTGACGCCAGGCACCTGCTGGGCTGTCGCCAGATCCTCGGCGCCAGTCTGGGTCAGTTTGCCGGTAACACCACGCTGGTGTTTTTCCTGACGTGGTTTCCCAGCTATCTGGCCAACGAGCGCCATCTTCCCTGGCTGCACGTTGGCTTCTTCGCCACCTGGCCGTTCCTCGCCGCCGCCATCGGCATCCTCTTCGGCGGCTGGATCTCGGACCGACTGCTGAAGCGAACCGGCTCCGTCAACATCAGTCGGAAGTTACCAATAATTTCCGGATTATTACTCTCCAGCTGTATTATTGCGGCGAACTGGGTGAGCGCCAACAGCACCGTTATTATTATCATGTCGGTGGCGTTTTTTGGCCAGGGAATGGTTGGCCTGGGCTGGACGTTAATTTCTGATATTGCCCCGGAAAATATGGCAGGCCTGACCGGCGGTATATTTAATTTCTGCGCTAATATGGCATCGATTATAGCCCCACTGATAATTGGCGTGATTATCTCCGCTACGGGTAACTTCTTTTACGCACTGATCTACGTCGGCCTGACGGCGCTGATCGGCGTGATTGCCTACATCTTTATCATCGGCGACATCAAGCGAATCGAACTGAAGTAAACCCGGCGGCCCCGGCGAATTGCACGCCGGGGCGAAGAGGACGGTCAGATATCCTTTACCTTGCTGGTTAAAAACAGCGTCACCAGCGAAATCGCGGCGATCGTCCAGTAGACGCTGGCGTGGCCATAGCTTTGCGACAGCGCCCCCTGCATCACGCCGGCCAGGATCACGCCAGTGGAAATACTGTTGGTAAACAGGGTGGTCGCCGCCCCCGCGCGCCCCGGCATTAAATCCTGGAACCACAGCATGCCGATCCCGGCGATAATGCCGATAAAGATGGCGTTGAACAGCTGCAGGGCCAGCAGCGCCGTACGGCCATGAAACAGGATCAGCCCCAGATAAAACAGCACACCGGCCGCCACCGCCGCCACCATCATTTTACGTTTACCAAAGCGCTTCACGTAGTAGCCGGCGAGGATCATCGCCGGAATCTCCAGCCCGGCGGCGGTGCCCATCAGGATCCCGGCCAGGCTGTCGGGAAGCCCGAGATCGCTGCTGATCCACAGCGGCATATCAATGATATACATGGTGTTGCAGGTCCACATCAGGGTGGAGGCGATAAACAACATGCGTACGTTCTTGTCCTGCCAGCCGCCGGCCTGCGCCAGCGCCTCCGCCTCTTCCGAGGGCTGCTCCACGCGCGGAACCGAGGGCAGTTTGACGGCAATCAGCGCCAGGCTGATCACAAAGATGCCCGCCGCAATGGAGAACATGGTGGTAAAGCCATAGTTGAGCGCCAGCATAAAGGCCAGCGGCGGGCCAATCACCCACGCCAGGGACAGCTGGGCACGCATGACCGAGCTGAACATCACCACTTCCCGCGCCGAGCTGTCGGCATACTCCCGCGCCAGGGCAAAGAGCTGCGGCATGGCGGCGTTAGCGATGGATGCCAGCATCACCCCGCAGGTGATCAGCGTCAGATAGTGGCGGTTGAAGGCAAACAGCAGCGCATTGCCTACCGCCATCAGGCAGCAGAACATAATTAACCGCCGCCGGTCGCCGCGGCTATCGGAGCGCTTGGCCAGCGCCAGACTCACCAGGATCCCGGCTATCGCATTCACGGTGTAGAACAGGCCCACCCAGAACGGCTGCGCCCCCACTTCGCGGCTGAGAAACAAACTCAACGTCGGCGCCTGCAATGCGCCCGCCACGCCCATCATAAAAGCAACCAGCATAAAGGCGGCATAGACGCCGTTTAGCCGTCGTCCCATCGTCATCAACCACAGCATGAAATGTCCTTAACACACGCGAAGTAAACGAAAAAAGCCAGCAGAGGCTTTCTGCTGGCGGGTGATTCTATACTCTGTGGAATTCACGTTGCAGGACAAACGGTTAACCGTTTTTGCGCTGGCTCCGAAAGGGTGAGTCCCGTAGGGGCGATTCACGCGGCCAGAACTTAGGGCTCTGGGAGCATCGACAGCGATAAACCCGGGCGAGCGCGCGCACCTGCAGCTTGAAAAACGACGAGTATAACACCAATACTCAGTCACACATGATGTCTGCAAGTCAATGATCAGAGGTCTTTGACGTCACTCCCCACTGCATCAGTTCTCCCAGAATTTCCTGCTGTCGTCCTGCCATCAGGCGGGCCAGCCAGGACGCTTCCTGCGTCGCAGAAAAGTAGCGCTGGTAGAACGATTTTGCGGTAGACCTCATCATATTCACCTCCTCGCTTCATCGGGATTCATTATTGGCTTAATATGGGGAGTAATAAATTGCTGAGTTTTGCGCAGGAGTTCCCCTTTTATGTCTTCCGGCCGTCTGCAACAACAGTTCATCCGTCTATGGCAGTGCTGCGACGGCAAGTCGCAGGAGACCACCCTCAACGAGCTGGCGGAAATGCTGAGCTGCTCGCGCCGCCACATGCGCACCTTGCTCAATATGATGGAGTCCCGCGGCTGGCTGACCTGGGAGGCGGAGGCTGGCCGCGGAAAACGCTCGCGGCTGACCTTTCTCTATACCGGCCTCGCCCTGCAGCAGCAGCGTGCCGAAGATCTGCTTGAGCAGGATCGCATCGATCAGCTGGTGCAGCTGGTCGGCGATAAAGCCGCCGTCCGTCAGATGCTGGTCTCGCATCTCGGGCGCAGCTTCCGCCAGGGTCGGCACATCCTGCGCGTGCTCTACTACCGGCCGATGAAGAATTTACTGCCCGGCAGCGCGCTGCGGCGTTCGGAAACCCATATCGCCCGGCAAATATTCAGCGCTCTGACGCGGGTAAATGAGGAAAATGGGGAACTGGAAGCCGATATTGCCCACCACTGGCAGCAGTTGACGCCCACCCACTGGCGCTTTTTCCTCCGGCCAGGCATCCATTTTCACCATGGCCGTGAGCTGGAGATGACCGATGTGATCGCTTCTCTGCAGCGCAGCAATGCCCTGCCGCTCTATTCGCATATCGAACGCATTGCGTCGCCCACCGCCTGGACCCTGGATATTCATCTGCGCCAGCCCGACCGCTGGCTGCCCTGGCTGCTGGGCCAGGTACCGGCGATGGTGCTGCCGCAGGAGTGGCGGACCATGAACCACTTTTCTTCGATGCCGGTCGGCACCGGCCCGTATGCCGTGGTGCGCAACAATCAGAACCAGCTCAAGATCCACGCCTTTGAGGACTATTTTGGCTACCGGGCGCTGATCGATGAGGTGAACGTCTGGGTGCTACCGGAAATTAGCGAAGAGCCCAACGGCGGCCTGACGCTGCAGGGCAATACCGAAAGCGAAAAGGCGGTGGAGAGTCGTCTGGAAGAGGGGTGCTACTACCTGCTGTTCGACTCGCGAAGCCCGCTGGGCGCCAACGAGGCGGTGCGCCGCTGGTTAAGCTATCTGTTTCAGCCCGCGAACCTGCTCTACCACGCGGGCGAGCTTTACCAGGGCAACTGGTTTCCCGCTTACGGCCTGCTGCCGCGCTGGCATCACGCCAGCAACCACGCCTGCGACAAGCCGGCGGGCCTGGAGACGGTCACCCTCACCTACTACCGCGATCACGTCGAACATCGGGTGATCGGCGGGATCATGCGCGACCTGCTGGCGGCGCACCAGGTGAAGCTGGAGATCCAGGAGCTGGAGTACGATGCCTGGCATCGCGGCGAGGTGGTCAGCGATATCTGGCTCAACAGCGTTAACTTCACCTTGCCGATCGAATTCTCGCTATTCGCCTATCTGTACGAAGTCCCGCTGATTCAGCGCTGCATCCCCATCGACTGGCAGGAAGACGCCAGCCGCTGGCGCGCGGGAGAGTTTAATCCGGCTACCTGGAGTCAGCGCCTGCTGGCCAGCCAGCATATCGTGCCGCTGATCCATCACTGGCTGATGATTCAGGGCCAGCGCAGCATGCGCGGCGTGCGGATGAACACCCTCGGCTGGTTCGATTTTAAATCCGCATGGTTTGCGCCGCCGGAGCCGTAAGCGCTTTCCGTCATCTGACAAAATCATTACACTAAGGCCGTTCTCAACGGGGTGCTAATAAACATACGCAATATCATTCAAGTTGCATCAAGGCAGCAAGCGGGTGAATCCCCTGGAGCATAGATAGCTATGTGACTGGGGTGAACGCGCGAAGCTAACGCAGATGCGGCTTGAAGGATGAAGCGTATGGGCTGAGAAAATACCCGTCGAACCTGATCCGGATAACGCCGGCGAAGGGATTTGAGGCTCACTCAAAATCCTTTGCCACCCCTTTTTTCTGAGGTGCAAAGTGTTGAAAAAATTACTCCCGCTGCTGGCGCTGGTCGCCATGCCCGCTCTGGCTAAGCCTGTCCTTACCGTCTATACCTATGACTCCTTCTCTGCCGACTGGGGCCCCGGCCCGGCGGTCAAAAAAGCGTTTGAAGCGGACTGCGGCTGCGAGCTGAAGTTCGTCGCGCTGGAAGATGGCGTTTCGCTGCTGAATCGTCTGCGCATGGAAGGCAAGAACAGTAAGGCTGACGTCGTGCTGGGCCTGGATAACAACCTGCTGGAAGCCGCGGCGCAGAGTCAGCTGTTCGCTAAAAGCCACGTTCCCGCCAGCGCGGTCAGCGTGCCGGGCGGCTGGGATAACGACACCTTTGTCCCCTACGATTACGGCTATTTCGCCTTCGTCTATGACAAAAACAAACTGGCCAATCCGCCGAAAAGCCTGAAAGAGTTGGTCGAGAGCCCGCAGAAGTGGCGCGTCATCTATGAAGATCCGCGCACCAGCACCCCGGGGCTGGGGCTGCTGCTATGGATGCAAAAAGTCTATGGCGATAAAGCGTCCGAGGCCTGGCAGAAGCTGGCGGCGAAGACCGTTACCGTCACCAAGGGCTGGAGCGAAGCCTACGGTCTGTTCCTGAAAGGCGAAAGCGACCTGGTGTTGAGCTACACCACCTCGCCGGCCTACCACATTATTGAAGAGAAAAAAGACCACTATGCGGCGGCGAACTTCGCCGAAGGCCACTATCTGCAGGTCGAAGTTGCCGCCCGTACCGCCGCCAGCAAGCAGCCGGAACTGGCGGAGAAATTCCTCAAATTCATGGTATCTCCTGGCTTCCAGAACACCATCCCCACCGGCAACTGGATGTATCCGGTGACCCAGGTCGCGCTGCCGGCCGGTTTTGCAACCCTGGTGAAGCCGCAGACCACGCTGACGTTTACCCCGCAGCAGGTCGCCAGCGAGCGTCAGACCTGGATTAGCGCATGGCAACGCGCCGTCAGCCGCTAAACCTTAGCGGGCTGCTGCCGGGCCTGTTCGCCGCCACGCTGCTCTGCGCCGTCGCGCTGGCGGCGTTTCTGGCGCTGTGGTTCAGCGCGCCCGGTACGGGCTGGCAGACGATCTTCAGCGATAGCTACCTCTGGCACGTGGTGCGCTTCTCCTTCTGGCAGGCGTCGCTCTCAGCGCTGCTTTCGGTGGGCCCGGCCGTCTTTCTCGCCCGCGCGCTTTATCGGCGTCGCTTCCCCGGCCGCACCCTGCTGCTACGCCTGTGCGCGATGACCCTGATCCTGCCGGTGCTGGTGGCGGTGTTCGGCATCCTCAGCGTCTATGGCCGCCAGGGCTGGCTGGCCTCGCTGTTTCACGCTTTCGGCTGGCAGTGGGATTTCTCGCCTTACGGCCTGCAGGGCATCCTGCTGGCGCACGTCTTTTTCAATATGCCGATGGCCACCCGCCTGCTGCTGCAGGCGCTGGAGAACATTCCCGGCGAGCAGCGGCAAATTGCCGCCCAGCTTGGCATGCGCGGCTATGCCTTCTTCCGCCTCGTCGAATGGCCATGGATGCGCCGGCACATTCCCGCCGTCGCCGCGCTGATTTTTATGCTCTGCTTTGCCAGCTTCGCCACCGTGCTGTCGCTGGGCGGCGGCCCGAAGGCCACCACCATTGAGCTGGCTATCTACCAGGCGCTGAGCTTTGACTACGATCCGGCGCGAGCGGCGATGCTGGCGTTGATCCAGATGCTCTGCTGCCTCGGGCTGGTGCTGCTCAGCCAGCGTCTCAGTAAAGCGGTGGCTATCGGCGTCAGCCATGTCCGCGGCTGGCGCGACCCTGACGATCGCCTGCATAGCCGGCTGAGCGATGGGTTGCTGATCGGCGCCGCCCTGCTGCTTCTGCTGCCGCCGTTGCTGGCGGTCATCGTCGACGGGATCAACCGCAACATGCTGGACGTGCTGGCGCAGCCCGCCCTCTGGCAGGCATTGACGACTTCTCTGCGCATCGCCATTGCCGCCGGGCTGTTGAGCGTCACCCTGACGATGATGCTGCTATGGAGCAGTCGCGAGCTGCGCGCCCGTCAGCGGCCGCTGGCCGGGCAGGCGATGGAGCTGAGCGGCATGCTGATCCTTGCCATGCCGGGCATCGTGCTGGCTACCGGCTTCTTCCTGCTGCTCAATAACAGCATCGGTCTGCCGGAGTCCGCCGACGGCATCGTCATCTTTACCAATGCTCTGATGGCGATCCCCTACGCGCTTAAAGTGCTGGAAAACCCGATGCGCGACATTGCCGTCCGCTACAGCATGCTCTGCCAGTCGCTGGGGATCGAAGGCCTGGCGCGGCTGCGGGTCATCGAACTTCGCGCGCTCCGGCGCCCGCTGGCCCAGGCGTTAGCCTTCGCCTGCGTGCTGTCGATTGGCGACTTCGGCGTGGTGGCGCTGTTCGGCAACGAGGCGTTCCGCACCCTGCCTTTCTATCTGTACCAGCAGATAGGCGCCTACCGCAGCCAGGACGGCGCCGTCACCGCCCTGCTTCTGCTGCTGCTCTGTTTCTTATTATTTACGCTGATTGAAAAACTTCCGGGGCGTGATGCTAAAACTCAATGATGTGACCTGGCTGTACCAGCATCTGCCGATGCGCTTTACTCTCGACGTCGCGCGCGGCGAGCGCATCGCGGTGCTCGGCCCCAGCGGCGCCGGAAAGAGCACCCTGCTGAATCTGATCGCCGGTTTTCTGCCGCCCGCCAGCGGCAGCCTGCAGATTAACGGCGAGACGCATCACGCGACGCCGCCGGCGCAGCGTCCGGTTTCGATGCTGTTCCAGGAGAATAACCTGTTTAACCATCTGACCATTCGGCAGAATATCAGTCTCGGGATCCACCCTGGCCTGAAACTGAGCCGCGAACAGCAGCAGAAAGTCACGGCGATTGCCGCCCAGATGGGAATTGATGACCTGCTTGAACGCCTGCCGGGAGAGCTCTCCGGCGGTCAACGGCAGCGCGCGGCGCTGGCCCGCTGTCTGGTGCGCCAGCAGCCGGTGCTGCTGCTGGATGAACCCTTCTCAGCGCTCGACCCGGCGCTGCGCCAGGAGATGCTGGCGCTGGTGGCTGATGTCTGCGAGCAGCAGCAGCTCACCCTGCTGATGGTCTCGCACAGCGTGGAAGATGCCGCGCGCATTGCGCCGCGCTCGATTGTGGTCGCCGAAGGGCGCATTGTCTGGGATGGCGCTACCGCCGAGCTGTTAAGCGGCCACAGCAGCGCCTCTTATCTGATGGGGATCAGCGCGCAATAACCTTGTGCAGGATCGCCAGATAGACCGGCATCAGCGGATGGCGGAAGACAAACGTTAACGCCGTTGCCACCAGCGCGACCATAAGCGGCGTCAGCCACAGCAGACGCCCGCGCGGCAGCCAGCGGGTCAGCCGATCGCCAGACGTTTTCGCGCTCCGCCACAGCCGCCAGCACAGCCACCCTGCCAGCCAGGCGAGCAGCGCCGCCCCCAGCAGCAGCCATTTAAAGCTGGCGCTGTTTTCATCGGCCGGAATATCAATCGCCGCCCCGGCGAGAATGCCAGGCAGGAAATAGAGCGGCGGCCAGAGCAGGCAGCCGATAATATTCGGTAGCACGAATTTGGCCACCGGCAGGTCGAGCATCCCGGCAACCATCGGCACCAGCGGACGCGTCGGCCCGACAAAGCGGCCAATCAGGATGGTGATCATGCTGTGCTGGTGCAGCGCATGCTCGGTTTTCTCCAGCAGGGCGCGGTTTTTCTTCATGAACGACCAGCGGTGCAGCGGCTTTTTAAAGCGCCATCCGAGCCAGAATGAGATCCAGTCGCCCAGCAGACAGCCCACGATCCCCGCCAGCCACGCCTGCCAGAAGTTAACCTCACCGCCGCCAATCAGCGCCCCAAGGCCGGCCATCATCACCGTTCCGGGTAAGATAAGCCCCACCAGCGCCAGCGACTCGAGAAAGGCCACCAGCATCACGGCTAACAGCGAGTAGACCGTGGATTGGGTAATAAAGTGTTCGAGCAATGCTTGCATAATGTACCCGGTTAAAAAACGAAGCCCGGATTCTCCGAAGCCATCGCGCCGTCGTCAAGCCACCAATTGTCTTAATAGTTTACTGGCTGTGACATTTAAGCGGGTCATCATTTCACTTTCTTTACTTTTTATTCACATCCCGCGCGGAATTCGCTCGGGCTGGCGCCGGTGCATTTTTTGAACACGCGGGAAAAATAGAGCTGATCTTCAAAGCCGACGTTGCGCCCGACGGTGGCGATCGGCATCCGCGTGGTGCTCAGCAACAGTTTGGCCTGGCTGATACGCTGGTCCTCCCGCCAGCCGAGGACGCTGATCCCCAGCTGCTGGCGAAACAGGTGCGACAGGCGCGAGGGCGACAGGCAGACGTGCTGGGCGACGCTGGCGATATCAAAATGGCTGTCCGCCAGATGGTCGCTGATGTACTGGCAGGCGTCGCGCACCCGGTTATCCAGCGGCGGATGCAGCGATTCGTTGATGGCCTCCATCCGCCGCAACAGGAGCTGTTCCAGCAGATTAATCGCCAGCAGTTCGGAATAGCGCCCCGCCCCTTGCCCGGCATCGACGATCTGGCCGAACAGCTCGCCAAAGCGCGCCTGCCACTGCTCGTCCGGACGGAAAAAGCCGGTCTGGGCGAAGATCGTCGGCCAGTTGAGCCACTCGTGCCAGTAGGCGCGCGGGCGGAAGTAGACCCACTGGTGATACCACTCGCTGGCGTCGGGATGGCGGCCGTAGTGATGGATCTCCCCCGGCGGGAACAGCAGCATATCGCCCGGCCGGCAGACAAACTGCTCGCCGTGGTTGTTGATTACCCCCTCGCCGCGGATCGTCAGGTTGAGGATATAGCCTTTCATACCCAGCGGGCGGTCGATAAAGAAATCCAGGTATCCCTGCGCCTCAATCGGCGTCAGGCCGGTGACCAGATGAGCGTTAAAAGAGTAGCCCGGCAGCAGCGGATCGTTTTGCGTTTCGGCCATACGCGTGGTTCTCCCGAAGGTATTAGTGACACCAATTGTCCATATTCATCATTTTATCGCTCTCGGCCCTGTCACGACTGCGACGGCGGTGGAAATTTCGCTAAAAAGCCGCACAGCAAGCGAAAAAAGCGCCAGCAGCGTGCATTCCACCGGGATATGTCGGGTAACAAAAGTGTCTATAAATACGGCAGGAAAGTCCACATCGAATATTTGCACGGCGTCACACTTTGCGAGGTGACAGCAAAATAATCCATAAGATTAGCGAATCCGGCCTGACGGATTTTGCCGGGGATATCTACTGTTGCTGCATGAATGATTTCTGCATGGAGTAACAAGATGGCAATTGCGATTGGCCTCGACTTTGGTAGTGACTCAGTCCGCGCCCTGGCGGTGGAATGCGCGTCCGGCGCAGAACTGGCGGCAAGCGTGGAGTGGTATCCGCGCTGGCGGGAAGGACAGTATTGCGATGGCGCGAACAACCGCTTCCGCCACCACCCGCGAGATTACATCGAGTCCATGGAAGCGGCGCTGAAAAGCGTACTTGCCTCCCTGAGCGCCGAACAGCGCGCCGACGTCGTGGGCATTGGCGTCGACAGCACCGGCTCAACCCCGGCTCCCATTGATGCCGAGGGCAACGTGCTGGCGCTGCGCGAAGAATTCGCTGACAACCCTAACGCCATGTTTGTCCTGTGGAAGGATCATACCGCGGTCGAGGAAGCCGAGGCGATCACCGGCCTGTGCCACCAGCCGGGCAAAGAGGATTACTCGCGCTATATCGGCGGGATCTACTCCAGCGAATGGTTCTGGGCAAAAATCCTCCACGTCACCCGGGAAGATAGCGCCGTCGCCCAGGCAGCCGCCTCGTGGGTGGAGCTTTGCGACTGGGTGCCCGCCCTGCTCTCCGGCACTACGCGTCCGCAGGATCTGCGCCGCGGCCGCTGCAGCGCCGGGCATAAATCGCTGTGGCATGAGAGCTGGGGGGGTCTGCCGCCGGCCAGCTTCTTCGATGAGCTTGATCCCATCATTAACCAGCATCTGGCCTGGCCGCTGTTCACCGATACCTGGACGGCCGATGTGCCGGTCGGCACGCTAAGCGCAGAGTGGGCCCAGCGCCTGGGTCTGTCGCAGACCGTGGCCATCTCCGGCGGCGCCTTCGACTGCCATATGGGCGCCGTTGGCGCCGGCGCGCAGCCTAACGCGCTGGTGAAAGTCATCGGCACCTCCACCTGCGACATTCTGATTGCCGATAAAGAGAGCGTCGGCGACCGCACGGTCAAAGGCATCTGCGGCCAGGTCGACGGCAGCGTGGTCCCGCACTTTATCGGTATGGAGGCAGGCCAGTCCGCCTTCGGCGATATTTACGCCTGGTTTGGGCGCATCCTCGGCTGGCCGCTGGAACAGCTGGCCCGGCAGCATCCGGAATTGCGCGAACAAATCAAAGCCAGCCAAAAACAGTTACTGCCGGCGCTCACCGAAGCCTGGGCCAGTAACCCATCGCTCGATCATCTGCCGGTAGTGCTGGACTGGTTCAACGGCCGCCGCACGCCGAATGCCAACCAGCGCCTGAAAGGGGTGATCACCGACCTTAACCTGGCCACCGACGCGCCGGCGCTATTCGGCGGACTGATCGCCGCCACCGCCTTCGGCGCCCGCGCCATTATGGAGTGCTTCACCGAGCAGGGGATCCCGGTTAACAACGTCATGGCGCTCGGCGGTATCGCGCGGAAAAACCAGGTCATCATGCAGGCCTGCTGCGACGTGCTGAACCGTCCGCTGCAGATTGTCGCCTCCGATCAGTGCTGTGCGCTGGGGGCGGCTATCTTCGCCGCCGTCGCCGCCGGCGTCTATGACGATATTCCCGCCGCCCAGCAGCGGATGGCAAGCCAGGTGGAAACCACCCTGCAGCCACGCCCGGCGCAGGCGCAACGTTTCGAACAACTCTATCAGCGCTACCAGCAGTGGTCGGTCAGCGCCGAACAACACTATCTCCCTTCGGCTGCAAAGGCGGAAAAAGCCCCGCAATCTCAGGCAGCGCTCACCCATTAAGGATACGAATATGACGATTTTTGATAACTATGAAGTATGGTTCGTTATTGGCAGCCAACATCTCTACGGCCCGGAAGCCCTGCGCCAGGTGACGAAGCATGCCGAACAAGTGGTGAACAGCCTGAATGCGGAAGCCAAACTGCCGTGCAAACTGGTCCTCAAGCCGCTGGGCACTACCCCGGACGAGATCACCCATATCTGCCGCGACGCCAACTACGATGACAAATGCGCCGGGTTAGTGGTCTGGCTGCATACCTTCTCGCCGGCAAAAATGTGGATCAACGGCCTGACCATCCTCAACAAGCCGCTGCTGCAGTTCCATACGCAGTACAATGCCGCGCTGCCGTGGGACAGCATCGATATGGACTTTATGAACCTGAACCAGACCGCGCACGGCGGCCGCGAGTTCGGCTTCATCGGCGCCCGTATGCGCCAGCAGCACAGCGTGGTGACCGGCCACTGGCAGGATAAAGAGGCCCACCAGCGCATCGGCGGCTGGATGCGCCAGGCGGTCTCCAGACAGGATACCCGTCATCTGAAAGTGTGCCGTTTCGGCGATAACATGCGTGAAGTGGCGGTGACCGACGGCGATAAAGTCGCGGCGCAGATCAAGTTTGGCTTCTCAGTGAACACCTGGGCGGTCGGCGATCTGGTGCAGGTGGTCAACAGCGTCAGCGACGGCGATATCAGCGCGCTGGTCGATGAATACGAGAGCAGCTACCGTCTGACCCCGGCGGCGCAGGTTCACGGCGACAAACGCCAGAACGTGCTGGACGCCGCGCGCATTGAGCTGGGGATGAAACGCTTCCTCGAACAGGGCGGTTTCCATGCCTTTACCACCACCTTTGAAGATCTCCACGGCCTGAAACAGCTCCCGGGTCTCGCCGTACAGCGCCTGATGCAGCAGGGCTACGGCTTTGCCGGCGAGGGCGACTGGAAAACCGCCGCTCTGCTTCGCATCATGAAGGTGATGTCAACTGGTCTGCAGGGCGGCACCTCCTTTATGGAGGATTACACCTACCACTTCGACAATGGCAACGATCTGGTGCTCGGCTCGCACATGCTGGAAGTGTGCCCGACGATCGCCACCGCTGAGAAACCGATCCTCGACGTCCAGCCGCTGGGCATCGGCGGCAAAGCGGATCCGGCGCGCCTGATCTTCAATACCCAGACCGGCCCGGCGATTGTCGCCAGCCTGATCGACCTGGGAGACCGCTTCCGTCTGCTGGTCAACACCATTGAAACCGTCCCGACGCCGCACGATCTGCCGAAGCTGCCGGTGGCCAACGCCCTGTGGAAAGCGCAGCCGGATCTGCGTACCGCTTCGGAAGCCTGGATCATCGCCGGCGGCGCGCACCATACCGTCTTCAGCCATGCGCTGAACCTCGACGATATGCGCCAGTTCGCCGAGCTGAATGATATCGAGCTGACCGTCATCGACAACGATACCCGTCTGCCGGCCTTCAAAGACGCGCTGCGCTGGAATGAAGTCTATTACGGTTCAAAACGCTAAAAGGTCGTCCCCTCACCCTACCCCTTTCCCCGCCGGGGAGAGGGTACCGGCCGGGCGCGATGCCGCCTTCCTCCCTCTCCCGCCGGGAGAGGGCCGGGGTGAGGGATACCCGACTCGCCTGCTATTCGGAGCACACTATGTTAGAAGATCTTAAACGCCAGGTTCTGGAAGCCAACTTAGCGCTGCCGCAGCATAATCTGGTGACCTTAACCTGGGGCAACGTCAGCGCCGTCGACCGCGACCAGGGCGTTCTGGTTATCAAACCCTCCGGCGTGGATTATCGCGTAATGACCGCCGACGATATGGTGGTGGTCAGTCTGGAGAGCGGCGAAGTGGTGGAGGGTAAGAAGAAGCCCTCGTCGGATACCCCGACCCATCGCCTGCTGTATCAGGCTTTCCCGACGCTGGGCGGCATTGTGCATACCCATTCGCGCCACGCCACCATCTGGGCGCAGGCCGGGCAAGCTATTCCGGCGACCGGCACCACCCACGCCGACTATTTCTATGGTCCAGTGCCCTGCACCCGGCTGATGACCGATGCGGAGATCAATGGCGAATACGAATGGGAAACCGGCAAGGTGATTGTTGAAACCTTCCGCCAGCGCGAGATCGACCCGGCGCAGATGCCCGGCGTGCTGGTTCATTCCCACGGCCCGTTCGCGTGGGGTAAAAATGCCGAAGACGCGGTGCATAACGCCATCGTGCTGGAAGAGATCGCGTATATGGGCATCTTCTGCCGCCAGCTGGCGCCGCAGCTGCCGGATATGCAGCAGACCCTGCTGGATAAGCACTATCTGCGTAAGCACGGGGCTAAAGCCTACTACGGCCAATAATCACCCTGTTCGCGCTGCGCCTGGCAGGGCTACGGCTCCGCCGCGTCGGGTAGCCCGGATAAGGTCACAAGCCGAAATCCGGCGCCACCTTAACGCCGAGTACCTGTATAAAACCCCAGCACCCCCTGAGAAACCAGGCTATAATCAGGCCTGGTTTTTTATCGTTGAGAGCACCCGTGACCCAGCCACGAGCAGGTTTTTTACTCACCCGTCACTGGCGGGACACTCCGCAAGGCACCGAGCTGTCCTTCTGGCTGGCCACCGACGACGGCCCGCTGCAGGTCACGCTGCCGCCGCAGGAGTCCGTCGCCTTTATCCCCGCCGCGCAGCGGGCGCAGGCTGAGCGACTGCTGCAGGGTGAGAAAGGCTTCCGCTTCGCCCCGCTGGCCCTGAAAGATTTCCACCGCCAGCCGGTGGTCGGCCTCTACTGCCGCGCCCATCGTCAATTGATGCGTCTGGAGAAGATGCTCCGCGACAGCGGCGTCACCCTCTATGAGGGCGATATCCGTCCGCCGGAGCGCTACCTGATGGAGCGCTTTATTACCGCCCCGGTGTGGGTGGAAGGCGAAACGCGTGGCCCGCATCTGGTCAACGCGCGCATGAAACCCCATCCTGACTATCGTCCGCCGCTGAAATGGGTGTCGCTGGATATCGAAACCAGCCGTCACGGCGAGCTGTACTGCATCGGCCTGGAAGGCTGCGGTCAGCGGGTGGTCTACATGCTGGGCCCCGAACCGGAAACGCCGCCAGACGTCGATTTCGATCTGGTCTACGTCGCCAGTCGCCCCCTGCTGCTGGAAAAGCTCAACGCCTGGTTTGCCGATCACGACCCCGACGTGCTGATCGGCTGGAACGTGGTGCAGTTCGATCTGCGCGTCCTGCAAAAGCATGCCGAACGCTATCGTATCCCGCTGCGGCTCGGCCGCGGCAACAGCGAGCTGGAGTGGCGCGAGCACGGCTTTAAGAACGGCGTCTTCTTCGCCCAGGCCCACGGCCGGCTGATTATCGACGGTATCGAGGCGCTGAAATCGGCGTTCTGGAATTTCTCCTCTTTTTCGCTGGAGGCGGTGGCGCGCGAGCTGTTGGGCGAAGGCAAAGCCATCGACAACCCGTGGGATCGGATGGATGAGATCGATCGCCGCTTCCATGACGATAAACCGGCGCTGGCCATCTATAACCTACAGGACTGCGAGCTGGTGACGCGGATCTTCCACAAAACGGAGATCATGCCGTTTCTGCTCGAACGAGCGACGGTCAACGGCCTGCCCGCCGATCGCCACGGCGGCTCGGTCGCCGCCTTCAGCCACCTCTATTTTCCGCGCATGCACCGCCTGGGCTACGTGGCGCCGAACCTCGGCGACGTGCCGCCGCAGGCGAGCCCCGGCGGCTATGTGATGGACTCCCGCCCCGGCCTGTATGACTCGGTGCTGGTGCTGGACTACAAGAGCCTGTATCCGTCGATCATTCGCACCTTTTTAATCGATCCGGTCGGCCTGGTGGAGGGCCTGGCGCAGCCCGATGACCAGCACAGCATTGAGGGCTTCCTCGGCGCCCGCTTCTCGCGAGACAAGCACTGCCTGCCGGGGATTGTCAGCCAGATCTGGCATGGCCGCGATGAAGCCAAGCGCCGGCACAATAAGCCGCTCTCCCAGGCGCTGAAGATCATCATGAACGCCTTTTACGGCGTACTGGGCACCAGCGCCTGCCGCTTCTTCGACCCGCGTCTCGCCTCGTCGATCACCATGCGCGGCCACGCGATCATGCGTCAGACCAAAGCGTTAATTGAAGCCAAAGGCTATGACGTTATCTACGGCGATACCGACTCCACCTTCGTCTGGCTTAAGCGCCCGCACAGCGAAGCGCAGGCGGCGGAGATTGGCCGGACGCTGGTGAACGATGTCAACGCCTGGTGGGCGCAGGAGCTTGGCAAAAGCCAGCTTACCAGCGCCCTGGAGCTGGAATACGAAACCCACTTCTGCCGCTTTCTGATGCCGACGATCCGCGGCGCCGATACCGGCAGCAAGAAGCGTTACGCCGGCATGATTCAGGAGGGCGACGGCCAGCGCATGGTTTTCAAAGGGCTGGAGACGGTGCGCACCGACTGGACGCCGCTGGCCCAGCAGTTTCAGCAGGAGCTGTACCTGCGCATCTTCCGCAACCAGCCGTATCAGGATTATGTGCGGGAGACTATCGCCAGGCTGATGAACGGCGAGCTCGATGAGCAGCTGGTTTATCGCAAACGCCTGCGCCGGCCGCTGGCGGAGTATCAGCGCAACGTGCCGCCTCATGTGCGCGCCGCGAGGCTTGCCGATGAGCACAACCTGAAGCGGGGTCGGGCGCAGCAGTATCAGCAGCGCGGCACCATCAAATACGTCTGGACCACCGGCGGCCCGGAACCGGTGGATTATCAACAATCGCCGCTCGATTACGACCACTATTTGTCAAAGCAGCTGCAGCCGGTGGCGGAAGGGATCCTGCCCTTCGTCAACGACGACTTTGCTACAATAGTGACAGGACAGCTGGGGCTATTTTGATTTTTTCACACCCATTCTGCGGGCGCAGAAGCCTGAAAATGAACCGTGAGGAGGACGTGACGAACGTTCTGCCATCCAGTAATATAGCGCCCTTTCCATTCCTGGCCCCAATTTTGACGCATCTCCGGTTGTACATGGGGATGATCAACTATTGCCTGCAATTAAAGAACTAAAGAGCCGAACATATATGCCTTTTACACTTGGTCAACGCTGGATTAGCGACACAGAGAGCGAACTAGGATTAGGGACGGTGGTAGCGCTGGATGCGCGCATGGTCACTCTCCTCTTCCCCGCCATCGGCGAAAACCGTCTGTACTCACGCAACGATTCTCCGATCACTCGCGTGATGTTTAACCCGGGCGACACCATTACCAGCCACGAAGGCTGGCAGCTCCACGTTGACAAAGTGCATGAAGAGAACGGGCTGCTGTCCTACACCGGCACGCGCCTCGATACCCAGGAAGCGAACGTCACCCTGCGTGAAGTGCTGCTCGACAGCAAACTGGTGTTCAGCAAGCCGCAGGACCGCCTGTTCGCCGGCCAAATCGACCGCATGGACCGCTTTGCCCTGCGCTACCGCGCGCGCAAGTTCCAGAGCGAGCAGTACCGCATGCCGTGGAGCGGCCTGCGCGGCCAGCGCACCAGCCTGATCCCGCATCAGCTGAACATCGCCCACGATGTGGGTCGTCGTCACGCTCCGCGCGTCCTGCTGGCCGATGAAGTGGGCTTAGGTAAAACCATCGAAGCTGGGATGATCCTGCACCAGCAGCTGCTCTCCGGCGCCGCCGAGCGCGTACTGATTGTGGTCCCGGAAACCCTTCAGCACCAGTGGCTGGTGGAGATGCTGCGCCGCTTCAACCTGCGCTTCTCGCTGTTTGACGACGAGCGCTACGCCGAAGCGCAGCATGACGCCTATAACCCGTTTGAAACCGAACAGCTGGTGATCTGCTCTTTAGACTTCGTGCGCCGCAGCAAGCAGCGTCTGGAGCATCTGTGCGACGCCGAGTGGGACCTGATGGTGGTCGATGAAGCGCACCACCTGGTGTGGAGCGAAGAGGCGCCGAGCCGCGAATATCAAGCCATTGAACAGCTGGCCGAGCGCGTGCCGGGCATTCTGCTGCTGACCGCGACGCCGGAACAGCTGGGGATGGAGAGCCACTTTGCGCGCCTGCGCCTACTGGATCCGAACCGCTTCCACGATTTCGCGCAGTTTGTCGAAGAACAGCAGAACTACCGTCCGGTGGCCGACGCCGTCGCCCTGCTGCTGGCGGGCAACAAGCTGAGCGATAACGAACTCAATACCCTCGGCGATCTGATCGGCGAGCAGGATATCGAGCCGCTGCTGCAGGCCGCCAACAGCGATCGCGAAGACGCCCAGGCCGCGCGCCAGGAGCTGGTCTCGATGCTGATGGACCGCCACGGCACCAGCCGCGTGCTGTTCCGTAACACCCGTAACGGCGTCAAAGGTTTCCCGAAACGCGAGCTGCACACCATTCGCCTGCCGCTGCCGACCCAGTACCAGACGGCCATCAAAGTGTCCGGCATCATGGGCGCCCGCAAAACCGCGGAAGAGCGCGCGCGCGACATGCTCTATCCGGAGCAGATCTATCAGGAATTTGAAGGCGATACCGGCACCTGGTGGAACTTCGACCCGCGCGTCGAGTGGCTGATGGGCTACCTGACCAGCCACCGTTCGCAGAAGGTGCTGGTGATCTGCGCTAAGGCCGCCACCGCGCTGCAGCTGGAGCAGGTGCTGCGCGAGCGCGAAGGTATCCGCGCCGCCGTGTTCCATGAAGGAATGTCGATTATCGAACGCGACCGCGCCGCGGCGTGGTTTGCCGAAGAAGACACCGGCGCCCAGGTGCTGCTGTGCTCTGAGATCGGTTCCGAAGGACGCAACTTCCAGTTCGCCAGCAATCTGGTGATGTTCGATCTGCCGTTTAACCCGGATCTGCTGGAGCAGCGTATCGGCCGTCTCGACCGTATCGGCCAGGCGCACGATATCCAGATCCACGTCCCGTACCTGGAAAAGACCGCGCAGTCGGTGCTGGTGCGCTGGTACCACGAAGGTCTCGACGCCTTCGAACATACCTGCCCGACCGGACGGACCGTTTACGACAGCGTCCATGACGAGCTGATCAACTACCTTGCGGCGCCGGAATCCACCGACGGCTTTGACGATCTGATCAAGTCCTGCCGCCAGCAGCATGACGCCCTGAAAGCGCAGCTGGAGCAGGGCCGCGACCGTCTGCTGGAGATCCACTCCAACGGCGGCGAAAAAGCCCAGGCCCTGGCGGAGAGCATCGAAGAGCAGGATGACGACACCAGCCTGATCGCCTTCTCGATGAACCTGTTCGATATCGTCGGCATCAACCAGGACGACCGCGGCGAAAACCTGATCGTCCTCACCCCTTCCGACCATATGCTGGTCCCGGACTTCCCGGGTCTGCCGGAGGACGGCTGCACCATCACCTTCGAGCGTGACGTGGCGCTGTCCCGTGAAGACGCGCAGTTCATCACCTGGGAGCACCCGCTGATCCGCAACGGCCTCGACCTGATCCTCTCCGGCGATACCGGCAGCAGCACCATTTCCCTGCTGAAGAACAAGGCGCTGCCGGTCGGCACTCTGCTGCTGGAGCTGATCTACGTGGTCGAAGCGCAGGCGCCGAAGCAGCTGCAGCTCAACCGCTTCCTGCCGGCGACCCCGGTTCGCATGCTGCTGGATAAAAACGGCAACAACCTCGCCGGCCAGGTGGAGTTTGAAAGCTTCAACCGCCAGCTGAGCGCGGTCAATCGCCACACCGGCAGCAAGCTGGTCAACGCGGTTCAACAGGACGTTCACGCCATTCTGCAGCAGGGCGAAGCGCAGATCGCCAAGGCGGCGCAGGGGCTGATCGACGCGGCGCGTAGCGAAGCCGACGATAAGCTGACGGCGGAGCTCTCCCGTCTGGAAGCGCTGAAGGCGGTCAACCCGAACATCCGTGACGACGAACTGGCGGCGATTGAAAGTAACCGCCAGCAGGTGCTGGAGGCGCTGGGACAGGCCGGATGGCGTCTGGACGCGCTGCGTCTGATCGTCGTCACTCACCAGTAACGGAACGCAAAATGGCGATGGAAAACTACAATCCGCCGCAGGATCCCTGGCTGGTGATCCTGTATCAGGATGAGCACATCATGGTGGTCAACAAGCCGAGCGGCTTGTTGTCCGTGCCGGGTCGTCTTGATGAACATAAAGACAGCGTGATGACGCGCATTCAGCGCGACTTCCCGCAGGCCGAATCGGTGCATCGCCTTGATATGGCCACCAGCGGCGTGATTGTGGTGGCGCTGAATAAGGCGGCGGAACGCGAACTGAAGCGTCAGTTCCGCGAGCGCGAGCCGAAGAAGCAGTACATCGCCCGCGTCTGGGGCCATCCGCAGCCGGCGGAGGGCCTGGTGGATTTACCGCTGATTTGCGACTGGCCGAACCGGCCAAAGCAGAAGGTGTGTTATGAAACCGGCAAAGCGGCGCAGACCGAGTATGAGGTGCTGGAGTACGCGGAAGATAACACCGCCCGCGTGCGCCTGAAGCCGATTACCGGACGGTCGCACCAGCTGCGCGTGCATATGCTGGCGCTGGGGCATCCGATCCTTGGCGACCGCTTTTACGCCACGCCTGAGGCGCTGGCGATGGCCCCGCGCCTGCTGCTGCACGCCGAGACGCTCACCATTACCCACCCCGCCTACGGCAACGCGATGACCTTCCGCGCGCCGATCGACTTTTAGGACCTCCCCGGCAGCGCTTTGCCGCCGGGGAATACTGACCCGTTAATCGCGGGCAAACCACGCGTCAATCATCTGCTCAACGCGGGCAACGACGAGATCGGTGTCGTGACGACGGCTGCGCGCGCAGGCGTGCGCCGGCTCATCGCACAGCAGGCAGCGGCGCTGCGACTCGCCCAGCGACTGGCGTCCCACCTGCCCGCTCTGCGGACAGATCACATCGATATCCCACAAGCGTCCCAGCGGATGGCTCTGCTCCAGCGTACTGCACATCGCTTTGATTTCGCTGGCCGGGTGCGCCACGCACCACAGCGCTTCAGGCCCGGTCGGCAGCCACAGCACCTGACGATCCAGCGTTTGCCAGCGGTGCTTCCACAGCAGTTGATCGCAGGCCTGGAGGGCTACGCCCATCATGTTGCGATAGCGAATGCTGTCCTTCACCGCCCCGGGGGTCACCAGGGTCAGGGAAATAACAGGCTGCTGATAATGGGCCAACCAGTCGGCCTGGCGGGCTGCACGCTGCTCTTTCGCCGCCAGCAATGCGTCGATGCTGACGCCCGCCTGGGCGGGAGTATCCACTGACATTAATTCCTCTCCTACATATGATAAATGCGACAGCGCCTGGACTGTCATGATGATGGTTGCGATAGCCGATCGCGCGCTGATTGTAACGCTAAATGCGGAGCATTTAGGATACAGAACGCAGATATTTTCGGCGTTCTGTAGCGGAAAATAGCAGGTTTATCGCTGAGCGTAGCGTTATATCACGCCAGATAGTGGCTGAGGAACAGCAACCCCAGCGAGACATTTATCGCCCCGCCAATCCGGGTAGCGATCTGCGCGAACGGCATCAGGCTCATGCGGTTGCCGGCGGTCAGGATCGCCACATCGCCGGTGCCGCCCTGCCCGCTCTGGCAACAGGAGACAATCGCCACATCGATCGGGTGCATCCCTATCTTTTTACCGACCAGGAAACCGGTCGCCACCAGCGCGGAGACGGTGCTGACGATCACCAGCAGGTTGGTGAAGGTGAAGGCGTTCACCAGCTCCTGCCACGGGGTGATCGCCACGCCGACGGCAAAGAGGATCGGGTAGGTGACCGCGGTGCGGAAGAATTTATACACCATCTGCGATCCCTCCTGCAGGCGCGGAGAAACCACATTAGCCAGCTTTAACAGCACCGCGAGAAACAGCATGCCCACCGGCGCCGGCAAACCAATCAGTTTGTGGCCGAGCATCCCCATCATATACAGCAGCACCGCCAGCAGCGCGCCGGAGGCCAGCGTCCCGACGTCGGTTTTGCCGCTCATGCCTTCGCTCTCGCCGAGGCTGCGGGTTTCATGGCTGCGGTTCGGCATCAGCTGCCCTTCGCCGGTCAGATGCGGGAAGCGCTTGCCGAGCTGGTTGAGGCAGCCGGAGATGACGATCGCCGTCAGGCTGCCGAGCATCACCATCGGCAACACCCGGCCCAGGGCCACTCCCTGCTCCATATGCATTAGCGCGGCGTAGCCCATCGACAGCGGGATCGCCCCTTCTCCTACGCCGCCGGCCATGATCGGCAGCACGATAAAGAAGAACACCTGGAACGGCTCCATGCCCAGCAGCGTGCCGACGCCGATGCCCACGAGCATGCCGACCACCTCGCCGCACAGCATTGGGAAGAAGATCTTCAGGAAGCCCTGAATCAGGGTGGTGCGGTTCATACTCATGATGCTGCCGACGATAATGCAGCAGATATAGAGATAGAGGATGTTGGTGGATTTATAGAATTTGGTGGTGGATTCAACGACCACGTCCGGCAGCAAGCCGTAATGGACCAGCGCGGAAGGAATAAAAGTGGCGCAGATCGCCGCCGCGCCGAGTTTTCCCAGCACCGGCAGGCGTTTGCCAAACTCGCCGCAGGCGAAGCCAAAGAAAGCCAGCGTAGCCACCATCACCACGATATCGCTCGGCAGTTTACCGCCAAGGCAGTCGAGAGCGATCAGCCCCCCGGCCAGCAGAAACAGCGGCAGCGGGACGATCCCTACCTTCCAGTTATCCATGATGTGCCACCAGCGCTGCCTGAGCGTGGTTTTCGGCGTATTGATCGGTTCTAGGGTTGCAGAGAATGCGTTGTCTGTGGTGCTCATAAATTCAGCCCTGTCGTTATTATTCATTTTCAGCGTAAAGGGACAGCGGCGTCGTTAATGTGAAGCTCCCCGAATTAAAAAAGAAGTTTTAATGGTCACTATGGTTTTTATGGTTTCTATTCGCTGATCCGCGCCGGGGTGATATATCTCTGATTTATTATCGTGGTTTTTATGGTTTTTATTTCCCGCCACGCGTTATTTCCGCCGCGACCACTGGCGGTAGCCCGCGCCTGCGCCGCTGATCACAACTTTCCCTTAACATTTACGTCACGTGACAGAAAAATGATAGAGTGCCGGTATGGTGAATACGTCGTCCGGGACCTATGAAATTATCTTTTCAATATAAGCTGTTTATTTCGCTGGTCGCTTTTTTCTCCGTCCTGTTTATCGCGCTGGGTATTTATTATTACTTTGACGCCAGCCGCCAGCTTTATCAGGAAATGAGCGCCAGGGCCAAAATTCAGGCCGAAGAGATAGCCCTGATGCCAAATTTACGTCAGCAGGTCAGCCGGCATGACCCACAGGCGATTCAGGCGTTTATGCAGCAAATCGCCGCCCATAGCGACGCCAGCTTTATCGTCATCGGCGACCGCCAGGGGATGCATCTGTTTCATTCCGTCCATCCGGAGTGGGTCGGCACGCGGCTGGTCGGCGGCGACAACCAGGCGGTACTGGAGGGAAAGTCCATCACCACCATTCGCAAAGGCGGCCTGGGCGTCTCGCTGCGCAGTAAAACGCCCATCGTCGATGACGCGGGGCGGGTGATCGGCATTGTCTCCGTCGGCTACCTCACCAGCTATCTCGACAGCATTACCCTGAGCAAAGTGATCAATATTTTTATCGCCGCCGTCCTGCTGCTCACCGCCCTGTTTATCTTCTCCTGGTACTTTACCCGCAGCATCAAGAAACAGATTTTTTCGCTCGAGCCGCGGGAGATAGGCCTGCTGGTGCGCCAGCAAAAGGCGATGATGGAGTCGATCTTTGAGGGGGTGATCGTCATCGATCGCCAGCGGCGCATTGAGGTGATTAACCATGCCGCCCGCAGCCTGCTGGGACTCGGCCAGCCCGCCCGTCAGCTGCGCGGCCAGTCCATCGACAGCGTGATTTCCCCGCAGCCCTTTTTCGCCAGCGGCGACATGCTTGAGCGCGACACCCATGATGAACTGTGCCGCTTCAACCAGTTGACCGTGCTCGCCAGTCGGGTGCGCATTATGCTGGAGAATACCCTGCAGGGCTGGGTGATTACCTTCCGTGACCGCAATGAAATCAATGCCCTCACCGCCCAGCTGAGCCAGGTGAAGCGCTATGTCGACAATCTTCGCATCATGCGCCACGAGCAGCTCAACCGGATGACGACCCTCTCCGGCCTGCTGCATATGGGCCATTATGACGAAGCGATCCGCTATATTCAGGCCCAGTCGGAGCATGCTCAGGAGTTACTGGACTTTATCTCCTCGCACTTCCACTCGCCGACGCTGTGCGGTCTGCTGCTCGGCAAAGCCACTCGCGCCCGCGAAAAAGGCGTGGCGCTGAGCTTCGACCCGGCCTGCCGCATTGACCGTCCGCTGCCGTCGCTGATGGAATCCGAACTGATCTCCATCATCGGCAACCTGCTGGATAACGCCATCGAAGCCACGCAGCGCGCCGAGCTTCCGCATGAGCCGGTGGAAGTCCTGATCCAGCTCAACGCCCGGGAGCTGATTATCGAAGTGGCCGACCGCGGCGTCGGCATCCGCCCCGATATCCGCGAGCGCATTTTTGAACGCGGCATCACCACCAAAACCCGTGGCGATCACGGCATTGGTCTGTATCTTATTGAACATTATGTCACTCAGGCGGGCGGCACCATCGAAGTCGCCGATAACGCGCCGCGGGGAACGATCTTCACCCTGTTTATCCCGGCCGACGCGCCCGCCTGTCCGCAACCGGAGGCCCACGATGCATCATGACCTGGTCGATGTGCTAATCATTGAAGATGAGAGCGAGCTGGCGCGCCTGCACGCCGAGCTTGTGCAGAAACACCCGCGCCTGCGGCTGGCGGGCATGGCGGCCTCCCTCGCTCAGGCCCGTCAGTTGCTCCACGCCACGCCGCCGCAGCTGGTGCTGCTGGATAACTATTTGCCGGACGGCAAAGGGGTGACGCTGATGACCGACCCGGCGCTGGCGACCAGCCAATGCTCAGTGATCTTTATCACCGCCGCCAGCGATATGGAAACCTGCAGCCAGGCCATCCGCAACGGCGCCTTCGACTATATTCTTAAGCCGGTATCATGGAAGCGGCTGAGCCAGTCGCTGGAGCGTTTTATCCAGTTCTACGATCAGCAGCGGGAGTGGAAAATCGTCGATCAGCAGAACGTCGATTCCCTCTATCAATTGCAGGCGAAGAACTATCGTATGGATAGTGGCAGCAAAGGGATTGAAGAGAAAACGCTGGCGCTGGTGCAGGGTCTGTTTAGCGGCCGGGAAGCGCACTGCTTTTCCGTTGATGAGGTGGTCAGCGCCGCCGGGCTCAGCAAAACCACCGCCCGCCGCTATCTTGAACACGGCGTTGAGACCGGTTTTCTGGAGGTGGAGATGCTGTACGGAAAAATCGGCCATCCGCGGCGGCTGTATCGCCGCGCACAGGCCAAACGCTAACCCCCTCGCCGGGCGGGAGGGGCTGGAAAACTCAGAAGCCGCGCTGCTCTTTAATCAGCTCCCAGGCCTTCTGGATCTCCTGGGCTTTCTGTTTGGCCATCTCCATCATCTCCGGCGGCAGCCCTTTCGCCACCAGCTTGTCCGGATGGTGCTCGTTCATCAGCTTACGATAGGCGCGCTTCACCGTCGCCGCGTCGTCAGTCGGTTTCACCCCCAGCACGTTGCAGGCGTCCTCCAGCGTTGGACCGCGCTGCGCCTGCTGCCAGCCGGCGTTGCCGCCGTGCTGACCATAAGATTGCTGCTGCGAACCGCCGCCGAACTGGGCGCCGCCCTGCATCATTCGCAGGAATTGATCGAACTGGGCGCGGGAGATGCCAAGCTCATCGGCGATGACGAACAGCACTTCACGTTCGTTAGGGTGCAGTTCGCCGTCAGCGAACGCCGCCTGCAGCTGAATTTCCAGAAACATCCGAATCAGATCGAAGCGGCCAAAGCAGACGCTGCGCAGCTGGCGCATCTTCTCGCGCAGCGGATAATTGTCGGCCTTGCCGTCGCGAAATGCCTGCTGCGCCGCGGTGCGCGAAGCGCCGTGCAGATTCATGCGATCCATCAGCACATTGGCGACGTGAATATCCGCTTCGGTAACGCGGCCCTTGGACTTGGTCAGATGACCCATCACTTCAAAGGTGGTGGAAAAGAAGAGCGACTGACGCTCCTGCTGATTGGCGAAGAGATTCAACCGGCGGCTGCGCGCCCGGTCAAACATATGGCCGACCAGGAAGCCGAGCACCACGCCCCAGAACCCACCGCCCATCAGCAAAGCCACTGCCACGCCAATCACTTTACCCAAATACTGCATAGACTCCCCAACTGTTTGTCGCCGTTAAGCACGAATATGACCGCACGTTACCCGGCACTCGCGCCTCGGTCAATTGTGGGACATAGCCTATAATTTGCTTTATCATACTCGTCATTCAACAGGGTGCCTAACGCTCGGGCTCGAAACGGGCAGGATTAACACTAGCGTGATAAAGTTGAGTAAGTTAGGCTCTGACCGTTTGCAAGCCGCTGCCACAAGATGATGGAACAATAAATACAACGTATGAAAAAACGTATTCCCAGCCTCCTGGCTACGATGATTGCCAGCGCCTTGTATAGCCAACAAGGCCTCGCTGCCGATCTCGCAACGCAATGTATGCTTGGCGTGCCAAGCTATGATCGTCCGCTCGTGGAAGGTCGGCCTGGCGATCTGCCGGTGACGATTAACGCCGATCATGCGAAGGGCAACTACCCGGACAACGCCGTCTTTACCGGCAACGTCGATATTAACCAGGGGAATAGCCGCCTCCGCGCCGACGAAGTTCAGCTGCATCAGCAGCAGGCCGCGGGCCAGGCGCAGCCGGTGCGCACGGTGGACGCGCTGGGCAACGTGCACTACGACGATAACCAGGTGATCCTTAAAGGGCCAAAAGCCTGGTCGAATCTGAATACCAAAGATACCAACGTCTGGCAGGGCGATTATCAAATGGTCGGACGCCAGGGACGCGGCACCGCTGACCTGATGAAACAGCGCGGCGAAAACCGCTATACCATTCTGGAAAACGGCAGCTTTACCTCCTGTCTGCCGGGCTCCGACACCTGGAGCGTCGTGGGCAGCGAAGTCATCCACGATCGCGAAGAGCAAGTTGCCGAGATCTGGAACGCCCGCTTCAAGCTTGGCTCCGTGCCGATTTTCTATAGCCCCTACCTGCAGCTGCCGGTGGGCGATAAGCGTCGTTCAGGCTTCCTGATCCCGAACGCGAAATACAGCACCAAAAACGGCGTGGAATTCTCCCTGCCGTACTACTGGAACATCGCGCCAAACTTCGATGCCACTATCACCCCGCACTATATGAACAAGCGCGGCGGCGTGATGTGGGAAAACGAATTCCGCTATCTGACCCAGCTCGGCAGCGGCTTAACGGAGTTTGACTACCTGCCGTCGGATAAAGTCTACGAAGACGACCACTCCAGCGACAGCAACAGCCGCCGCTGGCTGTTCTATTGGAACCACTCCGGGGTTATCGATCAGGTGTGGCGTCTGAACGCTGACTACACCAAGGTCAGCGATCCTGACTACTTCAACGATTTCAGCTCGAAGTATGGTTCCAGTACCGACGGCTATGCGACGCAGAAATTCAGCGCCGGGTATGTCAATCAGAACTTTGACGCCACGGTCTCAACCAAGCAGTTCCAGGTCTTCGATCGGGAGTCGAGCAACTCCTACTCGGCTGAGCCGCAGCTCGACATCAACTACTACCAGAACGATGTCGGTCCGTTCGATACCCATCTGTACGGCCAGGTCGCCCATTTTGTTAACTCGAACAACAACATGCCGGAAGCGACCCGCGTTCACTTCGAACCGACGATCAACCTGCCGCTGTCCAACGGCTGGGGGAGTCTGAATACCGAAGCCAAGCTGCTGGCGACCCACTACCAGCAGAGCAATCTTGATAAGTACAACGCCGCCAACGGTACAGACTACAAAGAGTCCGTTAGCCGCGTGATGCCGCAGTTTAAAATCGACGGCAAAATGGTCTTTGAGCGCGACCTGCAGGAGGGATTCACCCAAACGCTGGAACCGCGCATGCAGTATCTGTACGTGCCGTACCGCGATCAGAGTGAAATCGGCAGCTACGACTCCACGCTGTTGCAGTCGGACTACACCGGCCTGTTCCGCGACCGTACCTATAGCGGTCTGGACCGCATCGCGTCGGCCAATCAGGTCACTACCGGTATCACCTCGCGCGTGTATGACGCCGCCGCGGTGGAACGTTTTAACATTTCCGTTGGTCAAATCTACTATTTCACCGAGTCACGCACCGGTGATGACAACATCAACTGGGAGAACAACGACACCACGGGTTCACTGGTATGGGCCGGCGACACCTACTGGCGCATTGCCGATAACTGGGGTCTGCGCGGCGGGATCCAGTATGATACGCGTCTGGATAACGTTGCAACCGGCAACGGCACCATTGAATACCGTCGCGATGAAAACCGCTTAGTCCAGCTTAACTATCGTTACGCCAGCCCGGAATATATTCAGGCCACGCTGCCGTCATATTCCACTGCGGCGCAATATAAAGAGGGTATTTCGCAGGTCGGGATGACCGCCAGCTGGCCGATCGTCGATCGCTGGTCCGTGGTCGGGGCCTACTACTACGATACCAATACCCGGAAAGCAGCAAACCAGATGTTGGGTGTCCAGTATAACTCCTGCTGCTACGCCATCCGTCTTGGCTACGAACGTAAAGTCAACGGTTGGGATAGCAACAACAATGGCGGCGAGAGCAAATACGACAACACCTTCGGAATCAATATCGAATTGCGCGGTCTGAGCTCTAATTACGGCCTCGGCACCCAGCAGATGCTGCGTTCGAACATTTTACCGTACCAGAGCTCCCTGTGATGCGGCTGGTTTACAACATCATCCGCATTTGCGGTTAATCGAAATGGAAAAAGTATGAAGAACTGGAAAACGCTGCTTCTCGGTATCGCCATGATCGCGAATACCAGTTTCGCTGCCCCCCAGGTGGTCGATAAAGTAGCGGCCGTCGTCAATAATGGCGTCGTACTGGAAAGCGACGTCGATGGTTTGATGCAATCGGTTAAGCTCAATGCTGGTCAGGCTGGCCAACAGCTACCGGATGACGCGACCCTGCGCCATCAGATCCTCGAAAGACTGATCATGGACCAGATCGTGTTACAGATGGGGCAGAAAATGGGCGTGAAGGTCTCTGACGACCAGCTCGATCAGGCCATCGCCAACATCGCCAAACAAAACAATATGACCATGGATCAGATGCGCAGCCGTCTGGCCTATGAAGGCATCAACTACAACACCTACCGTAACCAGATCCGTAAAGAGATGCTGATTTCGGAAGTGCGTAACAATGAAGTGCGTCGTCGCATCACCGTGCTGCCGCAGGAAGTGGAAGCGCTGGCCAAACAGATCGGCGACCAGAACGACGCCAGCACCGAGCTTAACCTGAGCCACATCCTGCTCCCGCTGCCGGAGAACCCGACCTCTGATGAAGTCGCCGCGGCTCAGGAGCAAGCGAATGCCATCGTTGAGCAAGCGCGCAACGGCGCCAACTTCGGTAAACTGGCGATCACCTACTCCGCCGACCAACAGGCGCTGAAGGGCGGCCAGATGGGTTGGGGTCGTATCCAGGAGCTGCCGGGCATTTTCGCCCAGGCGTTAAGCACCGCGAAGAAAGGGGATATCGTCGGTCCGATCCGTTCCGGCGTCGGCTTCCACATTCTGAAAGTGAATGACCTGCGCGGCGGGACCCAGAACATCTCCGTCACCGAAGTGCATGCCCGTCATATTCTGCTGAAGCCATCGCCAATCATGAACGATGCGCAGGCTCAGGCTAAGCTGGAGCAGATTGCCGCCGACATTAAGAGCGGGAAAACCACCTTCGCTAAAGCGGCGAAAGCGTATTCTGAAGATCCAGGCTCGGCGAACCAGGGCGGTGATTTAGGCTGGGCCACGCCGGATATCTTCGACCCGGCGTTCCGCGATGCGCTGATGCGTCTGAACAAAGGGCAGACCAGCGGACCGGTGCACTCCTCCTTCGGCTGGCATCTGATCGAACTGCTGGATAGCCGTCAGGTCGACAGAACCGACGCCGCGCAGAAAGATCGTGCTTACCGTATGCTGATGAACCGCAAATTCTCTGAAGAAGCGGCAACCTGGATGCAGGAACAGCGCGCCAGTGCGTATGTTAAAATTCTGAGCAACTAATATCGATGCCTGAAACCCGTAAAGTTGTTATCACTCCCGGCGAACCCGCCGGGATTGGCCCTGACCTGGTCGTGCAGCTTGCCCAGCGCGACTGGCCAGTTGAGCTGGTGATCTGCGCCGACGGCGCCCTGTTAACTGACCGAGCCCAGAGGCTCGGTCTTCCTTTATCTCTCCTGCCATACGATGCTGCGCAACCGCCCGTTCCGCAGCGTGCCGGTACGCTGACGCTGCTTAACGTACCGCTGAGCGTCCCGGCGGAGCCCGGCGTGCTGAACGTACAAAACGGCGCCTACGTAGTCGAGACGCTGGCGCGCGCCTGCGACGGCTGCCTGAGCGGCGAATTTGCGGCGTTAGTGACCGGCCCGGTGCACAAAGGCAACATCAACGACGCCGGCATCGCCTTCACCGGTCATACCGAGTTCTTCGAAGAGCGCGCGCAGGCCAGCAAAGTGGTGATGATGCTGGCGACCGAGGAGCTGCGGGTGGCGCTGGTGACGACCCATCTGCCGTTGAAAGCCATCAGCGAGGCGATAACGCCCGACCTGCTGCGCGAGATCATCACGATTCTCGATCACGACCTGCGCACAAAATTTGGCATTGCTCAGCCGCATGTGCTGGTTTGCGGGCTTAACCCGCACGCTGGCGAAGGCGGTCATATGGGAACGGAAGAGATAGACACCATCATTCCGGTGCTGGAAGAGATGCGCGCGAAGGGGATGCACCTCAGCGGTCCGCTGCCGGCTGACACCCTTTTCCAGCCCAAATACCTTGACCATGCCGATGCGGTACTCGCGATGTACCACGATCAGGGCCTGCCCGTGCTAAAATACCAGGGCTTTGGCCGCGGCGTGAATATTACGCTCGGTTTACCTTTTATTCGTACCTCCGTCGACCACGGCACCGCGCTGGAATTAGCGGGCCAGGGAACAGCGGACGTCGGCAGTTTTATCACGGCGCTTAATCTCGCCATCAAAATGATTGTTAATACCCAATGAATAATCGAGTCCATCAGGGCCATTTAGCCCGTAAACGCTTCGGGCAGAACTTCCTCAACGATCAGTTTGTGATCGACAGCATCGTCTCGGCGATTAATCCGCAGAAAGGCCAGGCGATGGTTGAAATCGGCCCCGGTCTCGCCGCGCTGACCGAGCCGGTCGGTGAACGCCTTGACCAGCTGACCGTTATCGAGCTGGACCGCGATCTGGCAGCCCGCCTGCAGACGCATCCGTTCCTCGGGCCGAAGCTGACCATTTATCAGCAGGATGCGATGACCATGAACTTCGGCGAACTGGCGGAGAAAATGGGTCAGCCGCTGCGCGTCTTCGGCAACCTGCCGTACAATATTTCGACCCCGCTGATGTTCCATCTGTTCAGCTATACTGATGCCATTGCCGATATGCACTTTATGCTGCAGAAGGAAGTGGTGAATCGTCTGGTTGCCGGACCGAACAGTAAGGCGTATGGTCGGTTAAGCGTGATGGCGCAATATTATTGCCAGGTGATCCCGGTACTCGAAGTGCCGCCGAGCGCGTTTACCCCGCCGCCTAAGGTCGATTCCGCGGTGGTTCGCCTGGTGCCGCACAGCACGATGCCATATCCGGTCAAAGAGATCCGGGTGCTGAGCCGCATCACCACCGAAGCGTTCAACCAGCGCCGCAAGACCATCCGCAACAGTCTCGGCAATCTGTTCAGCGTGGACGTGCTGACCGAGCTGGGCATCGACCCGGCCATGCGTGCAGAAAATATTTCCGTGGCGCAGTACTGCCAGATGGCCAACTGGCTGTCTGACAATCTGCCATCGAAGGAGAGCTAACCATGATCAATTCGCCTCGTGTTTGCGTTCAGGTGCAAAGCGTCTATATCGAATCGCAGTCTTCTCCGGAAGAAGAGCGCTACGTCTTCGCTTATACCGTCACCATTCGCAATCTGGGGCGGAGTCAGGTTCAGCTGCTTGGCCGCTACTGGCTCATCACTAACGGCCACGGTCGTGAGACTGAAGTTCAGGGTGAAGGGGTGGTCGGCGAGCAACCGCATATTCCCGCCGGCGGTGAATATCAATATACCAGCGGCGCGGTCATTGAAACGCCGCTGGGAACCATGCAGGGTCATTATGAGATGATCGATATCGACGGCGCGCCGTTCCGTATCGAGATCCCTGTTTTCCGTCTCGCAGTTCCAACGCTCATTCATTAAAACAATGTCAACATACCTTATTGGCGACGTTCACGGTTGCTACGATGAACTGATCGCATTATTAGCGCAGGTTGAATTCGACCCGGCGATCGATACGCTGTGGCTGACCGGCGATCTGGTGGCCCGTGGCCCGGGGTCGCTGGAGGTTCTGCGCTATGTCAAATCTCTGGGCAACAGCGTGCGACTGGTGCTGGGCAATCATGATTTACACCTGCTGGCGGTCTTCGCCGGCATCAGCCGCAACAAGCCGAAGGATCGTCTGAAATCACTGCTGGAAGCGCCGGATGCCGATGAGCTCCTCAACTGGCTGCGTCGTCAGCCGCTGCTCCAGGTGGACGAAGAGAAAAAGCTGGTGATGGCCCACGCCGGCATCACCCCGCAGTGGGATCTGGAGACTGCCCAGCAGTGCGCGCGCGATGTAGAAGCGGTGCTCTCCAGCGACTCCTACCCTTTCTTCCTCGATGCCATGTACGGCGACATGCCGAATCACTGGAGCAACGAGCTGAGCGGCCTGGCGCGCCTGCGCTTTATCTCTAACGCCTTCACCCGCATGCGCTACTGCTTCCCGAACGGCCAGCTGGATATGTACTCGAAAGAAGCGCCCGAGGACGCCCCGGCGCCGCTGAAGCCGTGGTTTGCCATTCCGGGACCGGTCAGCAGTGCCTACAGCATTGCCTTTGGCCACTGGGCGTCGCTGGAGGGACGCGGTACGCCGGAGGGCATTTACGCGCTGGATACCGGCTGCTGCTGGGGGGGGGAACTCACCTGCCTGCGCTGGGAGGATAAGCAGTACTTTACCCAGCCGTCGAACCGGCAGAAAAGCCTCGACGAAGGCGAAGCCGTCGCGTCCTGAAGAAACAGGCGCCGTTCCCCAGGCCCGCGCAAGCGCAGCGCCGCCGGGCAAGAACTGCCGGCGCGGAGCCTCGTTTGTGTCGGGTGGCGGCTAACGCCTTACCCGACCTACGTACGTGCCATTTGTCACCCCGGGCAGCGCTCCGGAAAAACGCTCCCCGCGACGGGAAACCTGGCGCAGGCCCGCGCAAGCGCAGCGCCGCCGGGCAAGAACTGCGGGCGCGGAGCCACGTTTGTGTCGGGTGGCGGCTAACGCCTTACCCGACCTACGTTTACGTGCCATTTGTCACCCCGGGCAGCGCGCCGGAAAGACGCACCCGCGACAGGAAACCTGGCCCAGGCCCGCGCAAGCGCAGCGCCGCCGGGCAAGAACTGCGGGCGCGGAGCCTCGTTTGTGTCGGGTGGCGGCTAACGCCTTACCCGACCTACGTTTACGTGCCATTTGTCACCCCGGGCAGCGCGCCGGAAAAACGCACCCCGCGACGGGAAACCTGGCGTAGAAAAATAGTGGCAGCGGCATCCGCGCTGAATTCACGCCAAAGAAAACCCCGGTCACGCCAGACGCGACCGGGGTTTTTTCATTGCTATCCTTCCCGCTTAACGGCGTTCGAGGATCTCAAAGCAGTAGCTGTGGGAGTTCTGCGCGTCGGCGTCATGAAACTCGCTGAACACCGATTCCCACTGGTCCGGATCGTAATCCGGGAAATGGGTATCGCCTTCCACTTCCGCATCGATATGGGTCAGATAGAGCTTCTGCGCCTTCGGCAGGAACTGCTCATAAACCCGACCGCCGCCGATCACCATGATCTCTTCCACATCGCCGCAGGCGGCAATCGCTTCGTCAACGGAGGAGACCCACTGCACGCGATCGTCGCTGCCTGGCTTGCTGCTGATCACGATATTTTTACGCCCCGGCAACGGGCGCCCAATGGATTCCCAGGTCAGACGCCCCATCACTACCGGCTTATTTAATGTGTTGCGTTTGAACCAGGCGAGATCGGCAGGCAGGTTCCATGGCATGGCGTTTTCCATACCAATGACGCGATCTACCGCTAACGCCGCAATCAGACTGATCATTCATTCATTCCTGAGTACAAAAAATTGTCGCCACTATACGGAAAGCGTACAACTTCGTCGACTGGCCGGAGGGTAAAGAATAAGAAAATTTTCTGATTTGCTGGCAAGCCCACGTTCGTGCCGTGGGCCGCCAGAACAGGATCCAAACGAAAACAAAATGTTACTGATTAACGTCAGGCGGAGGGCTTATTTTCCGGCTCATCGGCGATATCCCCGGTGTGCCTGCCCTCTTCCGTCCCCTGCCAGCCGTGACGCTGCACCAGCGACAGATGATGACGATCTTCGTTGATGATGCCGGTCAGCATATCGCTGGTCCGCTTGAAGACCGCCACCCGCGACGCCGCGTCGTTTTCCGCCATCGCCACCATCTCTTCGACCATCTGCAGGTTGAAGCGACGGAACAGATCGGCCCGCTCGCGCGCTTCATACGCGCCGAGCCCCAGCGCCTCCAGCGTCATCCGGCCGGATTTCAGCGCCGCCTCGAAGGTTTCACGCTCCGGGGCTTCGACGCCAGCCTGACGCAGTTGGATATAGTGATCGACATCGCGGGCGCGGGAGATAATCTGCAGATGCGGAAAATGCTCTTTTACCCTCGCCACCAGCTCCAGGCTGACGTGCGGATCGTCAATGGCATTGATCAACACCTCCGCCTTTTCGGCGCCAGCCGACTCCAGCAGATCGACCCGGGTGGCATCGCCGTAGAAGACCTTCATATCAAATTTGCGCAGGGTATCGACATGGTCCGGGTCGTGATCGAGGATCACCATCTTCACCCCGCTGGAGAGCAGCAGTCGCCCGGCGATCTGCCCGAAGCGGCCAAAGCCGGCGACAATCACCCGCGGCTGCTCTTCATCAATCTCGTCCGCATCCCGCGCCTGGCCGCTGGAGGATTTCTCCAGACGGGTCAGCAGCACCAGCAGGATGGGGGTTGCCGCCATCGACAGCGCCACCGCCAGGGTCAGCGCCTTTGCCCATTCGCCGTCCAGCACCTCCGCCATCCGCGCGGCGCCAAATACCACAAACGCGAACTCACTCCCCTGCCCCAGCAGCACCGCAAACCAGCGGCGCTGGGCGCGAGGCACGCCAAGCGGTCTGGCGATAAGCCACAGCATCAGCATTTTTATCGCCAGGAAACCCACCAGCAAAATCACAATACGCAGCGGGTGGGTAACCAGGGTGCCGAAATCAATCGACATCCCGACGCCGATAAAGAACAGCCCCAGCAGCAGGCCCTTAAACGGCTCAATATCGCTCTCCAGCGCATGGCGATACTCGGAGCTGGCCAGCAGCACCCCGGCGAGAAACGCCCCCATCGCCATCGACAGCCCCACCTCTTCCAGCAACAGCCCAAAGCCGAAGACCAGGAACAGGGCCACGGCGCTGAACACTTCGCGCAGACCGGAACGGGCGACAAAGCGCAGCAGCGGACGGGTCAGATAGCGCCCCAGAACCACCACCAGCGCCAGCGCCGCGGCCACCTTCAGCGCGGAGAGGGCAAAAGCCATCAGCGAAGTGGCGCCGCCGCTGGCCGCCAGCAGCGGGATCATCGCCACCAGCGGGATCGCCGCGATATCCTGGAACAGCAGCACCGCGAAGGCGCTGCGCCCCATCTGCGACATCGTCAAATTGCGCTCATTCATCGCCTGCATGGCGATAGCGGTTGAGGAGAGCGCCAGGGTCATACCGATCAGCTCGGCCACCTGCCAGCGCAGGCCCAGCAGCATGCAAAAGAGGCCGATCAATACTCCACAGGCCACCATCTGCAGCGCGCCGCCGCCAAACACCGAAGCGCGCAGCTTCCACAGACGCTGCGGATCCAGCTCCAGACCAATGACGAACAGCATCAGCACCACGCCAATCTCGGCAAAGTGCAGAATCGCCTCGGCGTCGGTCACCAGCCGCAGCCCCCACGGCCCGATAATACAGCCGGCGATGAGATAGCCCAGCACCGACCCAAGCCCAAGGCGGACGGCGATGGGCACAATCAGCGCCGCGGCGCCCAGGTAAATCAGCGCCTGTATCAGCGTATGGCTATCCATTCTGATGTGCCTCCTGCCAGTCGATTAAGCGTTGACGATAGTGGCGAGCCTGCGCCTGCAGCGTTTCGTCATCGCAGATAAAGGTGCAGTGCATGGCGAACGGCGGCAGCCATTTCATCCCGCAGTAAAGCGCGGTGGCCTGCAGCGGCTGCGCCAGCACCGGAAAACCGGGAAACGAACCGATATCAAAGTGGCTTTCACCGCCGCCGGTGGTCACCGCCCACATCAGCGATTTACCACGCAGCGCAATACCGTTATGGCCATAGGCCCAGCCGTGCGACAGCACTTTGTCCATCCACAGCTTCAGCAGCGGCGGCACGCTATACCACTGCATCGGGTGCTGCCAGATAACCAGATCGGCACGGGCGAGCGCCGCCTGCTCGGCGGCGACATCGATATTAAAGTCGGGATAGAGTTGATAAAGGGAGCGTATCTCTACGCCTTCAAGCGTCCCTGCTTGTTCAAGCATTCGCTTATTCGCATGAGAATGCTGCGGATAAGGATGCGCATAAATTATCAGAATCATTGATTGGCCTGCGTTAGCTCTTGTCGTAATCAGCAAGAGTGTAGACAGTTAAGCGAACCGCTTACAATGATAACTGTGATTTATGTCGCGGTGGTGTACGTAACGCGCGCCTGAATGGAAAACGTCAGGCCTTAATTATCCAGCTCATCCATGGATTTCACCTGATCGCGGTTAATCTGCTCCACGCGTCCGGTTTCGGCATTTTTGTAAGAGACCAGACCGGTATCATCATCCACCTGCGGTTTACCGCTGGTGACAATGGTCTTGCCGTCGGTGGTTTTGATCGACTGATTCGATGAGCAACCGGCCACGAACATGATTGCCGTCGCTGCCAGCGCGGATGCCACCAGAATATTGTTCCGCATTGTATCCTCCTGTCTTTTCATCAATAGGTATCGTTATGGTGCTAACTATAGTTAGCCTGACCCGACAGGGGGTTAAAAGCAGAACTCTCTGAAGATGGCCGCAGCAAAAAAAATGGGCTGACGATATCGTCAGCCCAGGTTTGTTGCTATCCGGCCAGGCCGGAGCGCTTATTTGGTGATTTGCGCGTGCATTTCCTGAACCGAAATCACCTTGTCGGTGGCGTCAGCGTTCAGCGCCATCGCGGTGGCAAAGCCGCCGTTCAGGGTGGTGTCATAGTGCACTTTGTACTGCAGGGCGCTGCGGCGAATCAGCTTGGAGTCTTCAATCGCCTGACGACCTGCGGTGGTGTTGATGATGTAGGTATATTCGCCATTCTTGATACGGTCCTGAATGTGCGGACGACCTTCATGCACCTTGTTCACCAGACGCGGGTTGATGCCCGCTTCGCCCAGCACAATCGCCGTGCCGTGGGTTGCATCCAGCTCGAAACCAAACTTCAGCAGCTTCGCCGCCAGGTCGACCACGCGCTCTTTGTCGCCTTCGCGGACGGAGAGCAGCGCGCGCCCCTGTTTCTTCATGGTCGAGTTGCTGCCCAGCTGCGCCTTGGCGAACGCTTCGGCAAAGGTGCGGCCGACGCCCATCACTTCCCCGGTGGAGCGCATTTCTGGCCCTAACAGCGGGTCAACGCCCGGGAATTTGTTGAACGGCAGAACCACCTCTTTCACCGAGTAGTACGGCGGGATGATCTCTTTGGTCACGCCCTGCTGCGCCAGCGTCTTACCGGCCATCACGCGCGCCGCCACTTTCGCCAGCGGTACGCCGGTGGCTTTGGAGACGAACGGCACGGTACGCGCCGCACGCGGGTTGACTTCAATCAGATAGACTTCGTTATCTTTCACCGCGAACTGGACGTTCATCAGACCGCGAACCTGCAGCTCGAAGGCCAGCTTCTGCACCTGCTCGCGCATCACATCCTGAATCTCTTTGCTCAGGGTGTAGGCTGGCAGGGAACAGGCGGAGTCGCCGGAGTGAACGCCTGCCTGCTCGATATGCTCCATGATGCCGCCAATCAGCACCATTTCGCCATCGCAGATAGCATCGACATCCACTTCAATCGCGTCGTCGAGGAAGCGGTCCAGCAGCACCGGCGCGTCGTTGGAGACGCTGACCGCAGTCTGGAAGTAGCGGCGCAGATCCTGCTCGTCATAGACGATCTCCATCGCCCGACCGCCCAGCACGTAAGACGGACGCACCACCAGCGGGTAGCCAATCTCTTTCGCTTTCTCTACCGCCTGTTCAATGGCGGTGACGGTGGCGTTCGCCGGCTGCTTCAGCTTCAGACGATCAACCGCGTGCTGGAAGCGCTCACGGTCTTCCGCACGGTCGATAGCGTCCGGGCTGGTACCGATAACCGGTACGCCTGCGGCTTCCAGGGCGCGCGCCAGCTTCAGCGGCGTCTGGCCGCCGTACTGCACGATAACGCCTTTTGGCTTCTCGATGCGCACGATTTCCAGCACGTCTTCCAGGGTGACCGGCTCGAAGTACAGACGGTCGGAAGTGTCGTAGTCAGTAGAGACGGTTTCCGGGTTACAGTTGACCATGATGGTCTCGTAACCGTCTTCGCGCAGCGCCAGCGAGGCGTGTACGCAGCAGTAGTCGAATTCGATACCCTGACCGATACGGTTCGGGCCGCCGCCGAGGACCATGATTTTATCGCGGTCAACGGACGGGTTGGACTCGCACTCTTCTTCATAAGTGGAGTACATATAGGCGGTATCGGTGGCGAATTCCGCGGCGCAGGTGTCCACGCGCTTGTAGACCGGGTGCAGATCATACTGGTCGCGCAGTTTGCGGATTTCCGCTTCCCGCACGCCCGCCAGCTTCGCCAGACGCGCATCGGCAAAGCCTTTACGCTTCAGGGTGCGCAGGAAGTCAGCGTCGAGGCCGTTGATGCCCACTTCTGCCACTTTCTCTTCCAGACGGACCAGCTCTTCAATCTGCACCAGGAACCAGCGGTCGATGTTGGTCAGGTTGAAGACGCCGTCAACCGAGAGGCCCGCGCGGAACGCGTCGGCGATGTACCAGATACGCTCAGCGCCGGCGTCTTTCAGTTCGCGGCGGATTTTAGTCAGCGCTTCCGGATCGTCGAGGCTCACTTTCGGGTCGAAGCCAGTGGCGCCCACTTCCAGACCGCGCAGCGCTTTCTGCAAGGACTCCTGCTGGGTACGGCCAATCGCCATCACTTCGCCGACGGACTTCATCTGGGTGGTCAGACGGTCGTTGGCGCCGGCGAATTTTTCGAAGTTAAAGCGTGGGATTTTCGTGACCACGTAGTCGATGGACGGCTCGAAGGAAGCCGGGGTACGGCCGCCGGTGATGTCGTTCATCAGCTCGTCGAGGGTGTAACCTACCGCCAGCTTGGCGGCCACTTTAGCAATCGGGAAGCCGGTGGCTTTCGAGGCCAGCGCCGAGGAGCGGGAAACGCGCGGGTTCATTTCGATAACGATCAGGCGACCGTTTTTCGGGTTGACCGCGAACTGAACGTTAGAGCCGCCGGTTTCGACGCCGATTTCACGCAGCACCGCCATCGAGGCGTTACGCATGATTTGGTACTCTTTGTCGGTCAGGGTCTGCGCCGGCGCAACGGTGATGGAGTCACCGGTATGGATCCCCATGGCGTCGAAGTTTTCGATAGAGCAGACGATGATGCAGTTGTCGTTCTTATCGCGCACCACTTCCATCTCATACTCTTTCCAGCCGATCAGCGATTCATCAATCAGCAGCTCGTTGGTGGGAGAGAGATCCAGGCCGCGGGTACAAATCTCTTCGAACTCTTCGCGGTTATAGGCGATGCCGCCGCCGGTGCCGCCCATGGTGAACGACGGACGGATGATGCACGGATAGCCGACGTCAGCCGCTACCGCCAGCGCCTCTTCCATCGTGTGGGCGATACCGGAACGCGCGGTGTCGAGACCGATTTTTTTCATCGCGATATCGAAACGGCGACGGTCTTCGGCCTTGTCAATCGCATCGGCGGTGGCGCCAATCATGGTCACGCCGAATTCAGCCAGCACCCCCTGACGCTCCAGCTCCAGCGCGCAGTTCAGCGCCGTCTGGCCGCCCATGGTCGGCAGCACCGCGTCCGGGCGTTCTTTTTCGATGATTTTGCGCACCACTTCCCAGTGAATCGGCTCGATGTAGGTGGCATCGGCCATTTCCGGGTCGGTCATGATGGTCGCCGGGTTAGAGTTCACCAGGATAACGCGGTAGCCCTCTTCGCGCAGGGCTTTACAGGCCTGGGCGCCGGAGTAGTCAAACTCGCACGCCTGACCGATAACAATCGGGCCCGCGCCCAGAATCAGGATACTTTTTATGTCTGTACGTTTTGGCATGGCTCTTTTACTCCTGATTATTTCGCGGACTGACGGTATTGCTCAATTAACTCGATAAAGTGGTCGAACAGCGGCGCGGCATCGTGCGGCCCCGGGCTCGCTTCAGGGTGGCCCTGGAAGCTGAACGCCGGCTTGTCGGTGCGATGGATCCCCTGCAGGGTGCCGTCGAACAGCGACTTGTGGGTCACGCGCAGGTTGGCCGGCAGCGTCGCCTCATCCACGGCGAAACCGTGGTTCTGGGCGGTGATCATCACCACGTTATTATCAATATCTTTCACCGGGTGGTTGCCGCCGTGGTGGCCGAACTTCATCTTAATGGTCTTGGCGCCGCTCGCCAGCGCCAGCAGCTGATGGCCGAGGCAGATGCCGAACACCGGAATATCGGTCTCCAGGAATTTTTCAATCGCGTCGATAGCGTAATCACACGGCGCCGGGTCGCCAGGACCGTTGGAGAGGAAAATGCCGTCCGGATTGAGCGCCAGCACATCCGCCGCCGAAGTTTTCGCCGGCACCACCGTCAGGCGGCAGCCGCGATCAACCAGCATGCGCAGGATGTTGCGTTTCGCGCCGAAGTCATACGCGACGACGTGGAACGGCAGCTCGCTTTCCGCTTTCGCTTCCGGCAGGTCGCCCGCCAGGGTCCAGCTGCCTTGCGTCCAGCTGTAGGTTTCTGCGGTGGTCACTTCCTTCGCCAGGTCCATGCCGTTCAGGCCAGGGAACGCTTTCGCTTTTTCCAGCGCCAGCTGGGCATCCGGACTGTCGCCCGCGATGATGCAGCCGTTCTGCGCCCCTTTCTCACGCAGCAGACGCGTCAGCTTGCGGGTATCGATATCGGCAATCGCCACGATGTTATGGCGCTTCAGATAGGAAGAGAGGTCTTCGGTACTGCGGAAGTTGCTGGCAATCAGCGGCAGGTCGCGAATAACCAGACCCTGAGCATGTACCTGAGAAGATTCTTCATCGGCGGCGTTGGTGCCGACATTACCAATATGAGGATAAGTAAGAGTGACGATTTGGCGGGAATAGGAAGGATCAGTGAGGATTTCTTGATAACCGGTCATTGAAGTATTGAAAACGACTTCCCCAACCGCCGTGCCGGTTGCCCCGATGGCCCGACCGTGAAACTGGGTTCCGTCTTCCAGAACCAATAGCGCTGACTTAATCAAAACATCCTCCAGAGAATATCCACTCACTTTATTTGCATATTAATTCATAAACACGATCTGAATCAATGCAAATCTGTTGCCCGCAGATTTTTGGCAAACGGCGGCATTCTGGAGAGATGTCGGATAAAAGTCAACTTAAAGCGGAGATTTTTAATGTCATTTTACGCCACTGGCGCATAACACGTGATTTTTACGCCAAAAAGATCAACAAACCTGGCTGAGAAAACGCTTGCGGACGACGAAGAGTGTAAAACCTGGCGCTGAACGGCAAAAAAGTGGACCAAATGGTCAAAATTTACATTTCGTTCACTAAAAAACCGAACCACATACAAACTTATAGCCTTCTCAGATGAAAAACAAACAAAAACAGCTAAAAATAAAAAAGGGCAACAAAATATTGCCCCTTGCATCAATAACTTATTGATAGCAATAACCACATCACGATGGGTAATAATCGTTATAAACTATTCAGTTCCAGCACGTCGCGCATATCAAAGAGGCCATTTTTCTTGCCTTTCAGCCACAATGCAGAGCGAACCGCGCCATTAGCAAATGTCATCCGACTGGAGGCTTTATGGGTGATCTCAATACGTTCGCCAATATCAGCAAACATCGCTGTATGTTCACCGACGATATCCCCCGCGCGGACGGTCGCGAAGCCAATGGTGCCCGGGACGCGTTCGCCAGTGTAGCCTTCACGACTGTAGACTGCGCAGTCCTTGAGATCTTTGTTCAATGCCCCGGCGATCGCTTCGCCCATCGCCAGCGCGGTGCCTGAAGGCGCATCCACTTTATGCCGATGGTGCGCTTCGATAATTTCGATGTCGGTGTAGTCGCCCATCACCTTCGCCGCCTTCTCCAGCAGCTTTAACAGAACATTGACGCCGACGCTAAAGTTAGCGGCAAAGACAATGGCAATCTCCTGCGCGGCATCGCTAATCGCCTGCTTGCCAGCGTCGTCAAAACCGGTAGTGCCGATGACCATCCCTTTGCCGTGGTCGCGGCAAAACGCCAGATGGTTCAGCGTGCCTTCCGGGCGGGTAAAATCGATCAACACGTCGAAATCATCTTTTACCGCCGTCAGGCTGCTCTGCACCGTGACGCCCGCTTTGCCGGCGCCCGCCAGCTCGCCGGCGTCGCTGCCCACCAGGCTGGATCCTTCACGCTCCAGCGCCGCGCCCAGCGCCACTCCATCCATCTGCAGCGCAGCCTGAATTAACTGGCGTCCCATCCGGCCGCCCGCGCCGGCGATGGCCACGCGGATTTGTGCATCATGCATAGCTATTCTCTTTTGTTAACATTACGTAAATTGTTTTCAGAGTAACCAGCCCGTCAGCGGGCCGCTACTCAAAAACGCCGATAATTAGAAATTTATGACAAACGGCGGACGATATCAGTAAAAACTATATGATTGTGCCGCAATTCCTCGTTTACGCAGTGAGAACCAGGATGCGAATGATGATGCCCCGCCCGCACGGTGCGGGCGAGGACGATGTTGCAGAGGGTTACAGCGGGAAAAGCGCGCCGGCGGGAAACGCGGATAAAAACCAGGTCACCGCCAGCAGATCGGCGCTACCGCCGGGGCTAAGATGGCGGGCAATCAGATCGTCATCAAACTGGCGCAACGCCTCCAGCCCACCGTCAGCCAGCACGCCGCCCTGCCACAGCAGCCGCTGCGCCTCCTGCTGGACATAGTTCAATCCAGCCAGCCCGCCGCGTGACACCAGGTTGGTGTCATCATTCCATGCCATCAAATGCAGCAGGGTTTGCAGTAGCGCCAGATTGCTGTCGCCGGTCTCCTCCATCATGCGGTTAAAGACCGGTAATGCCTGGGTGCGCACAGTCAGGAATCCGCTCTCCGCCTCGCCGCGAGCGCCGGAGAAGCCGTAACGCAGAAAATGCATCTCGCTTTTGCTCAGCCGTTCCCCACTGGCGGAGGACAATTCCTGCATAACCATGCCGCGACAGAAGCGCGCCACCTGGTCGCAAAGCCGGTGCTGCTCTATCGGCTCGCCTTTCGAGACCAGCCTGCCCGCTGCCGCGCTGAGCAGGCCAAAAGCGAAGATCGCCCCACGATGGGTATTCACCCCGCCGGTGACCTCCAGCATATCGTTCTCGCAGGCCATTCCCACCGGACGCAGCATCATCAACACCTGCTCCGGCGCGACCGCCGCGGTATCGTGGCCCATGATAAAAAACTTCTCCATCCACGGCGCCACCACCGCGGTACTGGCCTCAAACGAGGCCAGATCCATATCCCGGTGCGCGCCAGCGTTACGAATATCCACCAGCCCGGGCTTAGGGGTCAGGCGAACTTCGGTCAACAGCGCGCGCTCTACCGCGCTGACCACCTCTTCGGCGCTCAGTGGTTTTCCGCGTAGCACACGCGGAGGTTGAATTAACACGTCGCTCATGGCCTTTCCCCTCTGCGCTTAGTCGCTGTTTTTCACCTGATGGATCACATCGATAACCGAACCGTCGCGATAGCGGACTACCGCCACCACCCGATCGGTAAATTCGATCGCTTTCGGTTTGCCCGTCAGCAACTCCGCGCGCTGCTGCAGTTCCTCTATGGTCATCAGCGCAATACCAGCGTTGCGTAAATTGTCGATCAGGTCCTGGCGCGCCGGGTTTACCGCAATGCCATGGTCGGTGACCAGCACATCCACGCTGGCTCCCGGCGTCACGCGGGTCAGCACCTTTTCCACGACGCAGGGAATGCGGCCGCGAACTAACGGCGCGGTAATGATGGTCAAATCCGCGCCGGCGGCGGTATCGCTATGGCCGCCTGACGCGCCGCGCAGCACGCCATTGGAGCCGGTCATCACGTTGACGTTAAAGTCGGTGTCAATTTCCAGCGCGCTGAGCATTACCACGTTTAAGCGCTCGCAGGAGGCCCCTTTGGAACCCGGGCTGGCATACTGATTGGTAGAGATTTCGACGTGGTTCGGGTTCTGCGCCAGCGAGCGCGCCGCATCGCCATCGAACGACTGGGTGTCGAGCAGCGTTTTAATCAGCCCTTTCTCATGCAGATCGACCATCGTCCCGGTGATGCCGCCAAGGCCGAAGCTGGCGGTGATACCGTTGCGGCGCATTTTGTCTTCCAGGAAGCGGCTCACCGCCAGCGAGGCGCCGCCGGTACCGGTCTGCAGCGAGAACCCCTCTTTAAAGTAACCGGAGTGTTCAACCACCTTCGCCGCCTGGCGGGCGATCAGCAGCTCGCGCGGGTTGCTGGTCAGACGAATGGCGCCAGCGGTGATTTTTTCCGGATCGCCTACTTCGTCCACCTGAACGATCAGATCCACCTGATCCTGGGCGATACTGGCCGGGTAGTTAGGGTAGTCCACCCACTCTTCGGTCAACAGCACGACGCATTTGGCATGTTCCGCATCAACGCGCGCGTAGCCCAGCGAGCCGCAGCGCGACTTACCGCTAAAGCCGTTGGCATTGCCAAACTCATCGCAGCAGGGAACGCCGAGGAACGCCACGTCAATGGACAACTCACCGCTTTGGATCAGCTGTACGCGACCACCGTGAGAGTGGATCTGCACCGGATTTTCCATCAGCCCGGCGGAGATCTCCTCGCCGAGCTTCCCGCGCAGGCCGGAGGTGTAGATCTGGCGGATCACGCCGTTTTTAATATGCTCGATCAGCGGCCAGTGAGCGTCGATAAGCGAACTGGACGCCAGGGTCAGATCGCGAAAGCCCATCTCCGCCAGCTTCGCCACCACCATATTGACCACTTTGTCACCGCCGCGAAACGCGTGGTGGAACGAGATGGTCATGCCGTTTCGCAGGCCGGAACGACGGATTGCCGTTTCCAGCGAGTCGCAGATTTTACGCCGCCGCTTTTCCGTCTCACTGGCCAGCCATGGGCTTTTCGCCGTCACGCCGCTGTAAGGGGTCAATCCTTCCGGCATCACATACTGCTGATTAAGCATTGCTACTGTCTCTTTCATCTTATTCCCCTTAATCACGAATACCGGAAGCTGAAAGCGCCACCACTTTGCGCGCGTGGTCGATAATCGGTCCATCGATCATCTTGCCGTTCAGCGACACCACGCCCAGACCGCGCGACTCTGCCTCTTCCGCCGCGGCAATCACCTCCAGCGCATGGTCGACCTCTTTTCGCGTCGGGGCATAGACCTGGTGCAGCAGTTCAATCTGGCGCGGGTTGACCAGTGATTTCCCGTTGAAGCCGAGGTTCTTCGCCAGATTCGCTTCCGCGAGGAAGCCCTCTTCATTATTAATATCCGACCACACGACGTCATAGGCGGCGATGCCGGCGACCCGCGCAGCATGCAGCACGGCGCAGCGGGCATAGAACAGCTCAGTGCCGTCGCCGCGGGAGGTGCCCATATCCATAACGTAGTCGAAGGCCGCCAGCGCGATGGCCGACAGACGCGGGCTGGCGCGGGCGATCTCGACCGCGTTTACCACCCCCAGCGCCGACTCGATGGCCGCCATAAGCCTGGTGCTACCCACTTCCCGGCCGCACTCGCGTTCAATCCGCTCAACGTGGGCTTCCAGTTCATGAATATCTTCTTTGCTGTCGGTTTTCGGCAGACGTACCATGTCCACACCCGCCCGTACCACCGCTTCCAGGTCGGCCAGACCAAACGGCGTATTTAGCGGGTTAATGCGCACCACGGTTTCGATATCCTGATACAGCGGATGCTGCAGCGCCTGATACACCAGCAGGCGAGCGGTATCTTTCTCGCGCAGCGAAACGGCATCTTCAAGGTCGAACATCACCGCATCGGCGCCGTAAACGAATGAAGTACTTAACATGGCGGCATTGGCGCCGGGGATAAACAGCATACTGCGACGTGGTTTCATAGCTGGCTCCATTGCAATTGAGACTGTTGCGCCGCGCGCAGGGCCGCAGCCTGAACCCGGGCGCGCAGAACGCACTCCAGCGCCCCTTTATCATCCACCACCACGTTGGCCTGGCTAACGCCGAGCTGCGTCAGGGTTTCTCTGACCACCTGCTCAATCGCATCGCCAAACTGCTGCTTCACAATGCTGTCGATCTCCAGTTGAATGCCCGGCTGCGTCGCCGGCCCAATCCTGACCATCACATCGCTGGACTCCAGCGTGCCGGCCAGGGCGTCAATCTTCATTTCCATAGAGGCAAATCCTTTGTTATGGCGTAAAAATCAGGCGGTTTGATGTTCGCTTTCCGCCAGTTGCATCAGAAAAGAGAGGGTTCCCGGCGGCACCAGCGCCGCCACCGCCTGCCAGTTGCGCTGCCGGTACAGTTCGCGCACCCTGGAAGCCGATATCGGCCCGCCGTTTTTTTCGATCCGCGCCAGCTCAACCACTTCAACAGGCGGCGCGTCGCCTGGCGCTGCCAGCAACGCTTTCATACGCTGGTTGTAATGGCGGGTCAGCGAACACAGCGGCTCAGTGCCGACAAAACGATGGGTTATCTTCAGCGCCGGGGCTAAATGTTCGCGGAACAGCTGGAGATCGATCTGGTTGTGGCAGTCATCCACCACCCCCTGTTCTTTGAGGAAGTAGCCGGGGAAGGTGGCCCGCGAGATGAGGTATGCCGAACCGGGATGCAGCGTTACCTTGTCGATGCCGGCAATCCCTTTTTCGATTAGCGTGTAGCGATCCTGATACGTGAAACGGGAGGCATCCTCTTTCACCACAAACAGGTGTAGCCAGTCGCACTGACGGGCCGCCTGCTCCACCAGCCAGCGGTGGCCGAGCGTGAACGGGTTGGCGTTCATCACGATAGCGCCTATTTTGCGTCCCGGCTGACGGTACATCGCCAGCTGGCGGCAGTAGCGGGTCAGCCGTTCGCGGCTATTTTCCAGTAACACGGCGAGATCGCCGGCCTGCGCGATTGGCCAGAATCCGGCGCCGGCAAAGAGTGCGGCGTTACAGGGCTTAGTGAATAAAAACAGTTCACTGCGCCCCAGCTCGTAGGCCAGGGTGAGTAATTCTGTCAGTAGCTTAAGGCTCAGCCCCTCCCCCTGCAGCGAGGGGTCGATAGCGATGCACTTCAGGACGTTGCCGGCGATGGCGCCGCAGCCGACCAGCCGCTGCTGATACTCGGCGACAATGGCCATTTCGCAATCAGCCTCTAATGAGAGCTGATGCTGACGGAGAAAGAGGTCAATCGCCTCTCGCCGCGATTTATCCTTCCGTAGCAGAACGCGTTTTAATATCAGAGTCATTTTTTAGCGCTTCGTTATTCCAAAACGACCTGTATTTCGCCAGCGTTCGGCTATCGATTCTTGTATTTAAATCACAATTTTTCCCGTCGCTTAATTGGCTTTATGGTTTTTATGTTGTTAATTCATTCAGCATAATAAAAATAATTAAATTAATTAAAAACACGAGTATTCAGTGAAGGTTATCACACCTTAACACTGAATCTATTTATTACTATGCGCCGGTCTTATTACTTCATTGATAAACAGGATAACGTTTATGACTAACATGAGCCAGGCTCCGGCGACGGAGAAAAAGGGCGTAAGCGACCTGCTGGGATTTAAAATCTTCGGCATGCCGTTACCCCTTTATGCGTTTGCGTTAATTACGCTATTACTTTCCCACTTCTTTAATGCGTTACCCACCGACCTGGTTGGCGGCTTTGCCATTATGTTTATTATCGGCGCCATCTTTGGCGAGATTGGCAAACGGCTGCCGATATTTAATAAATATATTGGTGGCGCGCCGGTGATGATCTTCCTCGCCGCCGCTTATTTCGTTTACGCAGGCATTTTTACTCAAAAAGAAATTGATGCAATCACTAATGTGATGGATAAAAGCAACTTCCTGAACTTATTCATCGCAGTTTTGATAACTGGCGCCATTCTCTCGGTTAACCGTAAACTACTGTTGAAATCGCTGCTGGGTTATATTCCGACGATCCTTATGGGGATCCTCGGCGCATCTATCTTCGGGATTATCATCGGCCTGTGCTTCGGTATTTCCGTAGACCGCATCATGATGCTGTACGTCCTGCCGATTATGGGCGGCGGCAACGGCGCAGGCGCGGTTCCGCTGTCTGAAATTTATCACTCCGTCACCGGCCGCTCCCGTGAAGAGTACTACTCCACCGCGATTGCCATTCTGACCATCGCCAATATCTTCGCCATCGTTTTTGCCGCGCTGCTCGATATTATCGGTAAAAAACACACCTGGCTGAGCGGGGAAGGCGAACTGGTACGTAAAGCCTCCTTTAAAGTTGATGATGATGAAAAAGCAGGCCAGATTACCCATCGCGAAACGGCAGTCGGCCTGGTGCTCGCCACCACCTGTTTCCTGCTGGCCTACGTCATTGCCAAGAAAATTTTGCCAAGCATTGGCGGTGTCTCAATCCACTATTTCGCCTGGATGGTGCTGATCGTCGCGGCGCTGAACGCTTCCGGCCTCTGCTCGCCGGAGATCAAAGCCGGGGCCAAACGCCTGTCTGATTTCTTCTCTAAGCAGCTGCTGTGGGTACTGATGGTCGGCGTCGGCGTGTGCTACACCGACCTGCAGGAAATTATCGACGCGATTACCTTCGCGAACGTCATCATCGCTGCGGTAATCGTCGTGGGTGCTGTCATCGGGGCGGCCATCGGCGGCTGGATGATTGGCTTCTTCCCGATCGAATCCGCCATCACCGCAGGCCTGTGCATGGCTAACCGCGGCGGCTCAGGCGACCTGGAAGTGCTCTCTGCCTGTAACCGTATGAATCTTATCTCTTATGCGCAAATCTCCTCCCGTCTGGGCGGCGGTATTGTGCTGGTCATCGCCAGCATTGTGTTCGGCATGATGATGTAACCAACACGCACGATGGCGATGTTTGAGCGTCAACCACAGCGATGCCAGTCAGGGGCCAGAGCCGGGGGCGGCTTCGGGAAATCCCCCCTACTCCTTAGCCGGAAGTATCGTTTGGTTAACCTTCAAACACGCCGTCGTGCCCTTACTTTAGGGTCTTTCAATGACTGAAGCTGTACTGCTGGGTGAAGGCTTCACCCTGATGTGCCTCGGCATGGGGTTCGTGCTGGCGTTTCTGTTTCTGCTGATTTTCGCCATCCAGGGGATGTCCGCCGCCGTCAGCCGCTTCTTCCCCGAACCGGCTGCGGCGCCAAAAGCGACGCCACTGCCCGCCGTTGCGCCCGCCGACGACTTCGCCCGCTTAACGCCGGCGATTGTCGCCGCCATTCACCACCACCGCCGTCTTCACCCTTAATTCACGGAGGAATTCATGACCGTTGCCATTACCGATGTCGTCCTGCGCGACGCCCACCAGTCCCTGTTCGCCACCCGTCTGCGTCTCGACGATATGCTCCCCGTCGCCGCTCAGCTTGACGACGTCGGCTACCGCTCGCTGGAGTGCTGGGGCGGGGCCACCTTCGACGCCTGCATCCGCTTCCTCGGCGAGGACCCGTGGGTCCGCCTGCGCGAGCTGAAAAAGGCGATGCCGAAAACCCCGCTGCAGATGCTGCTCCGCGGCCAGAACCTGCTCGGCTACCGTCACTACGCCGACGACGTGGTCGAACGCTTCGTGGAGCGAGCCGTCAAAAACGGCATGGACGTCTTCCGCGTCTTCGACGCCATGAACGACCCGCGCAACATGCAGGCCGCCCTGCAGGCGGTCCGCAGCCACGGCGCCCACGCCCAGGGCACCCTGAGCTACACCACCAGCCCGGCCCACACCCTGCAGACCTGGCTCGACCTCACCGAACAGCTGCTGGAGACCGGCGTCGACTCCATCGCGATTAAAGACATGTCCGGCATTCTCACCCCTGGCGCCGCCTTTGAGCTGGTCAGCGAAATCAAAAAACGCTTTGCCGTCACCCTGCACCTGCACTGCCACGCCACCACCGGCATGGCGGAGATGGCCCTGCTGAAGGCCATTGAAGCCGGCGTCGACGGCGTCGATACCGCCATCTCCTCGATGAGCGCCACCTACGGCCACCCGGCCACCGAAGCGCTGGTGGCCACCCTCGCCGGCACGAAATATGACACCGGGCTGGATATCCACAAGCTGGAGAGCATCGCGGCGTATTTCCGCGAGGTGCGTAAGAAGTACCACGCCTTCGAGGGCCAGCTGAAAGGCACCGACAGCCGTATCCTCGTCGCCCAGGTGCCGGGCGGGATGCTCACCAACCTCGAAAGCCAGCTGAAGCAGCAAAATGCCGCCCACCGTCTGGATGAAGTGCTGGCGGAAATCCCCCGCGTGCGCGAGGACCTCGGCTTCATCCCGCTGGTCACCCCGACCTCGCAGATTGTCGGCACCCAGGCGGTGCTCAACGTGCTGACCGGCGAGCGCTATAAAACCATCGCGAAGGAGACCGCCGGTATTCTGAAAGGTGAATACGGCCGCACCCCGGCGCCGGTGAACGCCGCCCTGCAGGCCCGCGTACTGGACGGCGCTGAAGCCATCACCTGCCGCCCGGCGGACCTGCTGAAGCCGGAGCTGGCGCAGCTGGAAGCCGATGTGAAGCGCCAGGCGCGGGAGAAGAATATTCAGCTGGCGGAGAACGCCATCGACGATGTGCTCACCGTGGCCCTGTTCCCCCAGCCCGGCCTGAAGTTCCTCGAAAACCGCCATAACCCGGCGGCCTTTGAACCGGTGCCGCAGGTGGAAGACGCCAGGCCTGCCGCGCCGGCGAAAGCCGCCGCCTCCGGCGTCTACACCGTGGAAGTGGAAGGCAAAGCCTTTGTGGTGAAGGTCAGCGACGGCGGCGACGTCAGCCAGCTGACGGCGGCCACCCCGTCTTCCGCACCGGTTCCGGCCGCCGCCCCGGCCGGCGCCGGCACCCCGGTCACCGCGCCGCTGGCGGGCACTATCTGGAAGGTCATTGCCGCGGAAGGCCAGACGGTGGCCGAAGGCGAGGTGCTGCTGATTCTGGAAGCCATGAAGATGGAGACCGAAATCCGCGCCGCTCATGCCGGGACCGTGCGCGGTATCGCGGTGAAAGCCGGCGACGCGGTGGCGGTCGGCGACACCCTGCTGCAGCTGGCGTAACGACGAGGAGCGGAAATGGAAAGTCTGAACGCCCTGATTCAGGGGATGGGGCTGATGCACCTGGGGTTCGGCCAGGCGGTGATGCTGCTGGTCAGCCTGCTGCTGCTCTGGCTGGCGATCGCGAAGAAGTTCGAGCCGCTGCTGCTGCTGCCGATTGGCTTCGGCGGCCTGCTGTCGAACATCCCGGAGGCCGGGCTGGCGCTGAGCGCTCTGGAGAGCCTGCTGGCCCACCACGACCCGGCGCAGCTGGCGGTGATTGCCGCGAAGCTCCACTGCGCGCCGGACGTCCACGCCATTAAGGAGGCGCTGGCCCTGGCCCTGCCGTCGGTGCAGGGGCAGATGGAGAGCCTGGCGGTGGACATGGGCTACTCCGCCGGGGTGCTGGCCATCTTCTATAAGGTCGCCATCGGCTCGGGTATCGCGCCGCTGGTGATTTTTATGGGCGTCGGGGCGATGACCGACTTCGGCCCGCTGCTGGCCAACCCGCGCACCCTGCTGCTGGGGGCGGCGGCGCAGTTCGGTATCTTCGCCACCGTCCTCGGGGCGCTGACGCTGAACTACTTCGGCCTGATTTCGTTCACCCTGCCGCAGGCGGCGGCCATCGGCATCATCGGCGGCGCCGACGGCCCGACGGCGATCTACCTGTCGGGCAAGCTGGCGCCGGAGCTGCTGGGGGCCATCGCGGTGGCCGCCTACTCCTACATGGCGCTGGTGCCGCTGATCCAGCCGCCGATCATGAAGGCGCTGACCACGGATAAGGAGCGGAAGATCCGCATGGTGCAGCTGCGCACGGTGAGTAAGCGGGAGAAAATCCTCTTCCCGGCGGTGCTGTTGCTGCTGGTGGCGCTCCTGCTGCCGGACGCCGCGCCGCTGCTGGGGATGTTCTGCTTCGGCAACCTGATGCGCGAGAGCGGGGTGGTGGAGCGGCTGAGCGATACGGTGCAGAACGCGCTGATCAACATCGTGACCATCTTCCTCGGGCTGTCGGTGGGGGCCAAGCTGGTGGCGGACAAGTTCCTGCAGCCGCAGACGCTGGGGATCCTGCTGCTGGGGGTGATCGCCTTCTGCGTGGGGACCGCCGCCGGGGTGCTGATGGCGAAGCTGCTGAACAGGTTCAGTAAGAACCCGATCAACCCGCTGATCGGTTCAGCCGGGGTGTCGGCGGTGCCGATGGCGGCCAGGGTGTCGAACAAGGTGGGTCTGGAAGCGGACGGGCAGAACTTCCTGCTGATGCACGCGATGGGCCCGAACGTGGCGGGGGTGATCGGCTCGGCGATCGCCGCCGGGGTGATGCTCAAGTACGTGCTGGCGATGTAGGCCGGCGTCCTCCCCGGAGGCGTGGCCGTTGCCCCGCCTCCGGGTCAGGATTAACAACGCCCCTTTGCCATCGATCACTTTTCTGAAATTAGCGGTTCTGTGCGCCATCTGCGGGTTCTCGGGCCGCGAAACGGGGAAACTAATCATTTAATGTCTATTGGCGCTATGTATACCCGAAAAATCACCCACTGGTTTGCCAGGCGATCGTTTCAGAATCGCATCTTCCTGCTGATCTTATTCACCTCGACGATCGTTATGCTGGCGATGTCATGGTATCTGACCGACATTACCGAAGAGCGTCTGCATTACCAGGTCGGGCAGCGGGCGCTGATTCAGGCAATGCAGATTTCGGCGATGCCGGAGCTGGTCGAGGCGGTTCAGAAACGCGACCTCGCCAGAATCAAAGCGCTTATCGACCCCATGCGTTCGTTCTCCGACGCCACCTATATCACCGTCGGTGATGCTAACGGCCAGCGCCTCTATCACGTCAACCCTGATGAAATCGGCAAATCGATGGAGGGCGGCGATAGCGATGAAGCACTATTAAACGCGAAAAGCTACGTGTCAGTGCGCAAAGGCTCGCTGGGCTCCTCGCTGCGCGGTAAATCACCGATTCAGGACGAGACCGGCAAGGTGATCGGCATTGTGTCGGTAGGCTATACCATTGAACAGTTAGAGAACTGGCTCAGCCTGCAGATAAGCTCGCTGCTGATCCCGATGGCGATCATGTTACTGCTCCTGCTCTACTGCGCCCGCCGCTTCTCGTTGCATATCAAAAAGCAGATGCTGAATATGGAACCCCAACAGCTGTCGCAGCTGTTGATCCAGCAAAGCGTATTGTTTGAATCCGTGTTCGAAGGGCTTATCGCCATCGACTCCCGTTACAAGATCACCGCGATTAATCAGACTGCCCGCCGGTTGCTCAACCTGAGCCAACCGGAAACGACGCTTATCGGTAAAGGGATCAGCAGCGTGATTTCGCAGGAGGCTTTCTTCTACGATGCGCCGCAGACCAATAAAAAAGACGAGATCGTCACCTTCAATCAGATCAAAGTGATCGCCAGCCGGATGGCGGTGATCTTAAATAATGAGCCACAGGGCTGGGTGATCAGCTTTCGTAGTAAAGACGATATCAACACCCTCAGCCTGCAGCTTAGCCAGGTACAACAATATGCCGATAACCTGCGCGCCGTGCAGCATGAGCATCGCAATCTGATCTCCACCATCGCCGGCCTGCTGTTTCTTAAACGCTACGATCATGCGCTGGATCTGATCCAACAGCAGTCGGAAAGTCACCAGAAGGTCATCGATTTTATCGCGCGTAATTTCCAGGACAACCACCTGGCCGGGCTGTTGATCGGCAAATATTACCGGGCCAAAGAGCTTGGACTTGAGCTGATTTTCGATCCAGCCTGCTTCGTCGACCGATTACCCACCGCCCTTTCTCACAACGAATGGATCTCGATCGTGGGGAATCTGCTTGATAACGCCTACAATGCCAGCCTGCAACAGCCGCAGGGCTCAAGGCAGATAGAGTGCCTGATCAACAGTGACGGCCACGAGGTGATTATCGAGGTCGCCGATCAGGGATGCGGCATTGACGAGACGCTGCGCGATCGGATCTTCGAGCGCGGCGTCACCAGCAGCGTCAGCAAAGATCATGGCATCGGACTCTGGCTGGTTCGCAGCTACGTGGAACAGGCAGGTGGCAGCATCGTCGTCGAAAATAACATACCTTTTGGCACCATCTTTACTCTTTATATTCCCCTGACCCGAGATGAACATCATGGATAGCATCACCACTCTTATCGTTGAAGACGAACCTATGCTGGCGGAGATCCTGGTGGATAACATCAAACAGTTTCCCCAGTTCGACGTCATTGGCATTGCGGATAAACTCGAGAGCGCCAGGAAACAACTCAGACTGTATCAACCGCAGTTGATCCTGCTGGATAATTTCTTACCTGACGGCAAAGGTATCGACCTGATCCGCCATGCGGTCAGTACCCATTACAAGGGGCGGATTATCTTTATTACCGCTGATAATCATATGGATACCATCAGCGAAGCACTGCGCCTGGGGGTGTTCGACTATCTGATTAAGCCGGTGCACTATCAGCGCCTGCAGCACACCCTGGAGCGCTTCGCTCGCTATCGCAGCTCGCTGCGTTCCAGCGAACAGGCCAGCCAGATCCACGTCGATGCGCTGTTTAATATTCAGGCTCGGGAACAGACGGAACCGGCCAGCGCACCGCTACGTGGGATCGATGAAAGCACCTTTCAGCGCGTACTCCAGCTGTTTGCCGACCCGGCGGTGGTGCATACCGCCGACTCGCTGGCGCGTATCCTTGGCAGCAGCAAAACCACCGCCCGCCGTTATCTGGAACAAGGGGTGAAGAACGACTTTCTGGAAGCGGAAATCAGCTACGGCAAGGTTGGTCGACCGGAGCGTATTTATCGCGGCAAACAGACCTCCCCTGAGCAGGTCTGAAACGTTTACGCCAGGGAATAGCTGACCACCAGCTGCCCCTTCTTCATCTTAATCTGACTGATAAGAATGTCGCCCAGCTCCGCCAGGCGGGCGACGTGTGTGCCACCGCAGGGATAGGCGGGCAGTTCGCCAAACCCCACCATGCGCAAACCCTCAGCGAAGATCACCTGACGCGGGAGGTCCTGCGCCTGCCATGCCTTCACCTGGCTCAGCAGCGCGCTGGCGTCGGGTATCACGGCGTGGTTCCCGCCGGTGAAAGCGATCCGCCCCTCGCCAGGCCAGTGGTGCGCTTTCACCGGTTGCCAGCCAAGCTGTTCGCCCGCCAGGCCAAGCAGGTGGCCGGCGGAATGCAGGCGGGCATGCAGGTGTCTCGCGGAGGCATCTATTCTCATCTCCACTTCACCGAGGGGAAGCGGTTGCGACAGAATATGCAGCACGCTGTCGCCGCGCACAATAACCGTCTCAACGGCCTGACCAGCTATCCAGCCGCGATCCGCCGGTTGACCGCCCCCTTGCGGGTGAAACAGCGTCCGATCCAGTTCGATGGCGTAGCGGCCATCCGCTTCCGCAGTGCAGGCGATGATCTGGGCGCGCCCATCGGTAGCGTCGCTGGTGTAATAAACCCGTTCAGTCATAGTGATTCTCCTCTCTGTCCGCCCAGTATATTATTAATACCGACAGCGATAATCCTATCACCAGCCAATGCACTCTTGCTCCGGGAGCACAAATGAATCTCAGCCTCCTGCCCGACCTTGCCCTTTTCGTCCAGATCGTCGACCAGGGCAGCTTCTCCGCCGTCGCCCGCCAGAGCGGCATTACCCCTTCCGCCGTTAGCCGCAGCGTGTCGCGGCTGGAGCGAGAGATGGGCTGCAAACTGCTGCAGCGTACCACCCGCAAGCTGCGTCTGAGCGATGCCGGGGAAACGGTGTATCAGCATGCCCAGCAGATGCTGGAAGCGGCGCGACAGGCGATGGATTCCGCCGGCAGTCGCCAAACGGTCGCCCAGGGAAAGCTGACGCTCAGCGTGCCGAAAGCCGTCGGCCGCTTCGTGATCCATCCGCTGATGATGGCGTTTTTTCAGCGTTACCCGCAGGTTGACGTCTGCCTGCGGCTGGAAGATCGCCCTCTGGATTTTATCGATGACGGTATCGATCTGGCGTTACGCATCACCGATACCCCCTCGCCCGGTCTGCATGGCAAACCGTTGATGCCAGTCACGCACGTTATCTGTGCCACTGAGGCCTATTTACAGCGCCACGGTATGCCGCGCACGCCGCAGGAACTGCGCGCGCACAGCTGCATCAGCCTTGGCGAAACGCCCGCCGACGCGCGCTGGAAGTTCCGTCGGGAAGGGAGAACCGAAACGGTGCAAACATACGGGCGGTACGCCGCCAACCATACCGCCGTGCGCCTCGACGCGGTCAGGCAGCATTTAGGGATCGGCAGCCTGCCGCTGTTCACCGCCCGCGAGGCGCTGGCGAATGGCGATATCGTGCAGGTGCTGCCCGAATGGGAATTTATCAGCAGCTACTCCGGCGATCTGTGGCTGCTCTGGGCGGGAGATAAGCATATGCCCGCCAGAATGCGGGCGATGATTGATTATCTCAGCGAGACGGTGCCGGCGCTGAACGCAGGCAGCATAGCGCCAGCGAAATAACCGCAAACCACGGAATGATAACCCCCAGCACGAACCAGAGCCCGGAGCGGCCGATATCATGCATCCGCCGGCAGCCGATCGCCAGCAGAGGGAGAGTCATCAGCAGCAACCACAGCGCAGCAAAGGGAATAACAACAAAACTGAGGATGCCGTATTGAGGGTTAAAGCTGGTTGCCAGCCACCAGACGGCCAGCGGCGCGCTGGCGATCAGTAGATTGATAAGAAAAAACGTCCAGAACTGCTGTCGGCTGGCCCGGCCGCTAAAATTAAAGGTCTCTTTCCAGCCGCTTAAATACGCCTGTCCATAGGTCATTGTCTCTCTCCATGAGAATAACGTCACTGGTCGCAGGCCTGATTGAGCGCCTTAGCCCCACGAAATAAAAGGCAGATTAAATGATTATCCAGCTGCGATTCCTGTGCTGGCACAAAAAAGCGGGTTTTGGCGACAAAGAATGGCTGGCAGCGAGCAGGCTGCCAGCACGGGAGAAAACCAATTAATGACCAGTAGTTAATTGTTTTTTATTATAATTAATGAGTCCGCCGGCTTGAATAATCGCCTGCTCGTCGGCAGTTAATTTCTCCATATAGAGGCTAATCTGCTGAATCGGCTTTTTCTCACTGACGACATAAGCGGTGATATCGCTCAGCTCGCCCGCCAGCGCGCTTTTTATTCCCGGAATGAAGATAAAGTCGCCGACCTCGAAGTCTGGCACCTGCTTCATCTGCAGCGGCAGCATTCCCCAGTTAATGATATTCGAGCGATAGCGCTTGGTCGCATATTCCTGACAGATATTGGCCAGGCCCCCGAGTACCCGCTGGCAGCTCGCGGCTTGTTCGCGCGCCGAGCCATCGCCGGGTTTGACGGCATAGACCATGCTACCAATCTCCGTCTGTTCAACGGAAATCTGTTCCTGGCCAGGTAGCAGTCGCAGTTGTGAGAAAATATTGCCCAGCTGCGGACAGCTGCTATACAGATCCTCACCGTTAACGCGCTGTTGCTCCATAGCGGCAATAGCTTTGCTGCGCCCAACATAGTCAGGATCGCGACGGGACAGCGTAAATTCAGCCAGGCCTAACGGATTAGAACGAAACGATGACGTTTCACCGGATGGGATCAGTTCGTCAGTGGTGGTCACTGGATCCATTATCTTTGACGCCACCACCAGCAGAATATTTTCCGTTAGCGCATTCATTTCCGGCCAGTCTTTAATATTCGGGCCATAGATCATTGGCTGATCCGTCCCCCCTTTTACAAAGCCCTGATAAACCCGGCTCTTGTAGGACGAAGCATCAAATTCATACTCTGGCGCGTCCTGCCAGCAATCGAGCTCTGCTGCAGACGTCAACAACCCGCCGTTGATGGCCGTAGCGGCAATCGAGCGGGCATCCATTAATGCCACCGCGGACATTTGGCCATTGCCCGGTTTAGAGCCTTCGCGGTTGGGAAAATTACGCGTCGTGTGCCGGATACTTAAGCCATTATTCATCGGCGTGTCGCCGGCGCCAAAGCAAGGGCCGCAGAATGCCGTGCGAACAATTGCCCCTGAGCTCATTAAATCGTTAATTAACCCCTTTTTATTTAACGCCATCAGCACCGGTTGCGAGGAGGGGTAAACAGAGAGCGAGAAAATATTATCCCCACAGGCGTGGTGCTTCAGAGCTTGAGCCGCCTGGGCCACGTTGACATAGTTACCTCCGGCGCAACCGGCAATGATCCCCTGCTGGACGCGTAATTTGCCGTTCTCAATTTTGTTTAACAGCGACAGCTTTGCGCGGCCAAGAGAAATTTTCTCCGACTCCACTTCCACTTCACGTAAAATGTCCGTCAGGTTTTCATTAAGCGTGGCGATTTCATAAACATTGGCAGGATGAAACGGTAACGCGATCATCGGCTTAATGGCGCTTAGATCGACCTCAATGCAACCATCGTAGTACGCCATATCTTTTGCCGACAGCGCCCGATAGTCTTTCTCCCTGCCATGAAGGCGTAAGAAATGGTGCGTCTCATCATCCGTCTGCCAGATAGAGGACAGACAGGTGGTCTCGGTGGTCATCACATCAATGCTGTTTCGGAAATCAGTCGACATACTGCCCACGCCGGGGCCGACGAACTCCATGACCTTATTCTTGACATAGCCGCTCTTGAACACCGCGCCGATAATCGCTAATGCAATATCCTGCGGCCCGACCCCAGCCGCCGGTTTGCCGGTTAAATACACTGCGACAACCTCAGGGTAATCAATATCCCAGGTACTGCCGAGCAGCTGTTTGACTAACTCCCCGCCCCCTTCGCCCACCGCCATCGTGCCCAGAGCGCCGTAGCGGGTATGACTATCCGACCCCAGTATCATTTGACCGCAGCTAGCCATCATCTCACGCATATACTGGTGAATAACGGAAATATGTGGCGGAACATAAATTCCGCCGTATTTCTGTGCCGACGTTAAGCCAAAAATATGATCATCACTGTTTATTGTGCCGCCCACCGCGCAAAGTGAATTATGGCAATTAGTTAAAACATATGGCAGCGGAAAGCGCGTCATCCCGGACGCTTTCGCTGTCTGAATAATGCCAACGAAGGTAAGATCATGGGAGGCCATGGAATCAAATTTAATTTTTAACTTCCGTTCGTCACCTGAACGACTGTGGGATGACAAAATTGACCAGGAAATAGTTCCCTTGCGTGCAATTTCCTTTTCGACGGGAAATGAACATGATTGTTCCGCAATAATACCGTGCTGCTGGGATAAATAAACCCCATGCTCGTGTAATGTAATCATGACTTGCGTCCTTTGCTGTAGATAAAATGATAAAGTTTCCCTACCTCTCTACGCCTACGGATAGAAGGGGAAAAAGAGAGGGAGTAAAATAAAACTCACAATAATCGATATGACTATTAGCGGCAGACCAACCCGTACATAATCGATAAACCGATAGCCTCCTGCGGAAAAAATCATCATATTCGCCGGGGTGCCTACTGGCGTCGCATAGGCACATGAACAGCCGATCACGATGGCCATCAGCACCGCCCGCGAGTCAGCCCCCATTGAATTGGCGATAGACAAACCAATCGGGATAAGTAAGGCGGCCGTTGCCATATTTGACATAAAATTGGTTAACAGGCAGGAGATAATCAATACTGCGCTTAACAGTAAGAATGGCGAAGCCTGCTGGCCAAGCAGATCGATAACAGAGCGCGCCATGATTTCTCCAGCGCCGGTGGTTTCAAGCGCTTTCGCTAACGCTAAGGTTCCGCCGAACAGAAAAATAGTCTGCGAGTCGATAGACTGATAAGCCTGCTTTTCCGTAATCACACCGCTGATCACCAGCAGTAAAGCGCCAACGGAGCCAATAACCGCAATGGGTAAGCCGATGATATTTTCGAAAATCATTCCCAGCACGGTAAATACCAGGACCAGCACGGCAATCACTTGCTTATATTTTGGGCAGCTAACTTTTTTGCTCTTGCTGGCATTTGCACTACTATGGCCCGATTTTGCCGGTAGCAGTTTATAGCCGATAGTCAAAAAGTAGATGATCCCGCAAAGCAGCATGGGAATACCGAGTTTGGCATACTCGAAAAAATCAAAGCGTTGCCCAACTTGCTCAAGCGCCGACTGCGCAATCAAATTTCCCGGCGAGCCGATCAGGGATAAGTTTCCCCCCAGCGCCGAAGCGAACGCCAGCGGCATAAGCAGACGAGATTGCGCATAGCCAGATTTGATAGCGGTACCGATGACCACCGGTATCAATACCGCAGCCGTTCCGGTATTGGATAAAAACCCGGAAAGAATGCCACACACCAGCATAATAATAACGATGAGCTGCCTCTCAGACCTGGCGTAACGCGTCACTATGCCGCCAATCTTATCGGTGACCCCGGTTTCAAACAGGGCGCCACCGACCACGAACATCGCCACAAATAAAATGACGTTTTGATTAATAAATCCGGCAAACGCCATTTTCACATCAAAAATGCCGGTTACGACTAAAGCAATGCACACAATCATTGCCGTGACAGCCAGCGGAATCTTTTCCCAAATAAACATCACAATTGAAAATAACAGCAGTGACAAGGTAATTGCGACTGGTGACATCAATAGATAATTCCTTATTCAAAAGATATACATTATTAAAAGCAGGTGATGCAAATAACTCACAGGCGCTTAACGCTTCAAATCCAAATTAGATTATTTTCCAGTACATTAATATCTCCCACCACCACACGCCTACGGTGATATGTAAGAGGAAAGTCAGCAGGGTCAATATGCCGCCAATAATCCACCACGACTTAATATCATTGTATCCCACGCCAAAAATAACCGGACCTGCCGCACCGCCATAATGAGTGACCATTCCGCCATATGAATTACTAAACAGCAGGGCAAGAGCTGTGAGCATAATCGGCGCACCAGAGACATTAGCCAGCATAGCGAAAACCGGCACCATCGCCACAATATAGGCGCTACCGGAAGCAAAGAAATAACGGACCACAATGCTCAACGCAACGATGATGATGAAGGCAAGCGTGCTGTGTGTGCCAAAAGAAATGTTATTTTTCAGCAAATCCGCCAGCCATAAGAAAAAACCCACGCTGGACAACAATGAGCTTAAGCCGATAATCCCGCCGTACCAAATTAAGGTGTTCCAGCCACCTTTGTTCTTAATCACGTCATCCCAGCTGACGATTTTTAACACCAACATCAAGGCCATCACACAAATCGCGACCGTTGATTCGTTCACGCCCAGCGATTTACTGAATACCCAACCGCCCAGCGCCATGACAAACAGGAGGGAGAGCATTTTCTCCCGTAACGTCATCGGCCCTAAGGCTTCAATCCCGGCTTTGGCTATCGCTTTGTTATCGACCTTCTTCAGCTCAGGTGGATAAAGCTTATAGATAATCAGCGGCGTCACTAACAGCATTATGATGCCTGGCAACACGCCGGCCAGCGCCCATCCGCCCCAGCTTAATTTGATATGACAAATATCTTCAATCATCTTGAGCGCCAGAATATTGCCGGCCATCGCCGTAAAAAACATATAGCTGGTGGTTTTGGTGACCATATAGACGTTCATCATCAGATAATGACCAACGCGCTTCGCGCTATGTTCAGGTTCCGAGCCCAGAGCCACGGCCACGCTATTTATGATCGGTAAAACGATACCGCCGGCGCGCGCGGTATTTGATGGCGTCGCGGGCGACAGGATCAGATCCAAAAAAGCGGTGACATAGCCTAATCCCAGCGTGGTGCTGCCTATCTTGCCAATGAGAATATAGGCGATGCGTTTGCCCAGACCGGTAATGACAAATGCAGCACTGAGAGTGAAAGCCGAGAAAACCAGCCAGGTGGTGCCGGAGGCATAGCCGCTTAAGACACTCGATGTTTTTATGGTGCCATCACCTAAATTACCGATTACCACCATGGAGGCCGCAACGGCGATTAACAAGACAACCGGTTCGGAAAAGGGTTTAATCACTAACCCAACGATCGCTGCCAGATAAATACCTGACAGTATCCAGGCCAGCTCGGTCAACCCTTCTGGCGCGGGAAATAAACTAATGAGTAGCGGTATGGCTATAATAACGACTAGCTTCCATAACGATTTTTTATCCATTTTAATTCCATCCCAGAATTAATCATATTAAGACATTGATAAAACGTCAGTGAAGAGAGAGTTTCCCGTTCAAATAACCTGTAAATTGTCTGGAAAGATGATTAATCAGGCAGGTAAACCATTCCCGAAAGGATCTTACGAGCCGTACGAATAACCGATGCGCGAATGCTTTCTGGCTGCCCATCAGTATTACTCAGACTCACATCAATGCTCCCGCTGGGATGCTCAACTTTAATTAAGCCATCCCCCGCCATGCGGGTCATTTCGTTAACCACGGTATCCGCAATAATGCAGGCGCTCGCCAGGCCGATGGCGCCGGTGATCGCTAACGATTTATGGCAGCTATGCGGCATAAAATAACGCACGCTTAAGGTTCCGCCCTGCAGTGGCGGCGCCACCAGCACAGGTTTAGGGATTACCATATTTGATACGTCGCCAAATCCCATTGCCGCGCCGGCTTGTTTACGGATTGATTCAAGACGTTGAAAAAAGTCTTTATCCTGATCTAATTCATTTGCTGACTCATATCCTGTTTTGCCCAGGCTATGCGCCGGAATAATCACCATAGGCATAGCCATATCGATACACGTCACGCGAATATTATCAAAAATATCCACCCGATTGCCGGTGGGGAAAAGCTGGCCGGACTTTGCCCCTGCAGCGTTCAGAAAAGTCAGGCTAACGGGCGCGGCGTGTCCCGGCACGCCATCAATATGCGTGCTTCCTTCATAAACCACCTGTCCATTCGGGGTCTGAATATCTGCGTCAACAAAGGTATTGGTGTTCACGTTCCTAATGCGCACCCGTGTTATCGGAGAGGTTGCCGCGACAAGTCCTTTTTCGATGGCAAATCCCCCCACGGCGCAGAGCATATTGCCGCAATTTGGCGTAGTATCCACTCGCCGTTCATTGACAATGACCTGAACAAACAGGTAATCCACATCCGCCTGCTGACTGGCTGATTGACTGACAATCGCCACCTTACTGGTTTGCGGGCTTCCGCCGCCAATACCATCGATTTCCAGCTCATGGCCAGAACCCATAATGGTTAATAACGCCTCGTCACGTTGCTGCGTATCCTGCGGGAGATCGTCCGCTAACAGAAAGGCCCCTTTTGATGTGCCGCCACGCATGAGTGCGCACGGAATTTTTTTCATAACACGCTCCTTACAAATAGAGAAAATGAAATCAAATAAACGTCAGGCGCGTATTTAATACACTTAATGAATTTAAAGTTTTTTATTAACTTTATTATTTCATTGTTCGCCAAACCGTTTACCCGAGAATTCTACTTGCAAGGGTTTTGGTGATTGATAACATTAAAAAATAAGATTTATTCCTACAAAACATGAATAACAAATATCACCACTATGATAATTAACGCTGCCTTACTATAAGGTTTAAAGCCTCTTTACGCTTAGGGAGTCATAATGCACAATGAACTATCCGGTATGAAAGCCTTTGTTACCGTGGCTGAACTTGGCTCGTTTAGTAAAGCCGCCGAGATCCTTAATCTGACACAGCCAGCATTGACGCGAAAAATAAAAAAATTAGAAAGCAATCTCAATACTGCCTTGTTCCAGCGTACCACCCGAAAAATCCAGCTTACGCAGGCGGGAGCAATGTTGTTACCGAAAGCAAAATCGCTGATTGCCAGTCTGGATGCCGCCATCTTTGACGTCAGCAACCTGACTTCTCATGTCCAGGATACGATTACACTTTCCTGTATTCCCACCGCCGTCTTTTATTTTTTACCTCGCGCTATCGTTCAATTTAATCAGCGCTATCCGCATATCAAAGTACAAATTTATGAACAAGGTATAGAAAATTGCATGGCTTCGGTGAGAAAGGGGGAAGTCGATTTTGGTATAAATATGAACTTCATCACACATCCCGATATCGAATTTAGTCCACTGGTCAACGAACCCTTTGTCCTGGCCTGCAGAATGGATCATCCGCTGGCCAGTAAAAAACTGGTGGAATGGCGGGAGCTCACCTCGCAAAGGTTAATTGGCGTCAGGCGTTCGAGCGGTAATCGGCAGCTGATTGAAAGTTGCCTGGCGGATAAGCCGTGGAAGCTGGACTGGTTTTATGAAGTGAGACATTTATCCACCTCCCTGGGTCTGGTTGAAGCGGGGCTTGGCGTATCGGCACTGCCCTGTCTGGCTATGCCGCAAAATACTAAGGGCACAGTGGTAAGCGTACCGCTCGTGGAACCCGTCATCAGACGGACGCTTGGCATGATCCGTGTAAAAAATCGCCCACTTTCCGCCGCCGCAGAACGCTTCGCTTCGCTGTTACTCCTGATGTGGACGGATGAAGCGAGCGAACTGTGGTGTAACGTGGTGGATCCGCATCAACAGGTATGAACCGCACGCCATCAACGATCACGGCGCCAGGGCGATCACCTCCGCCGCCCAGCGCTGAAACCCTTCGACATCGATATCCAGCGCCACCTGGGCATTGGCCGGCTGGCCCAGTCGCCCTTCGATATCCACCACCGTGGCGCCGGCGGTCCAGGTTCCCTGCGTCTCCACCGCCACAAAACACGGCTGTAGGGTGAACAGTTCCGGGCGGACCAGCCATGCGATAGCGCAGAGATCGTGCATTCTCAGACCACTACTCATGCTGCCGCTACGATAGTGGCTAAACAGCGCATGGAGCATTTTACCGGTCTGATTCAGTGTCGGCAGGGTCGCCAGATAATCCGCCGTCAGCAGCGCCCGATTGGTGACGTCCAGCCCGCACATGATAATCTCCAGCCCGCTGTGGAAGACTTTCGCGGCGGCTTCCGGATCGATGGCAATATTGAATTCGGCATTCGGCGTAAAGTTGCCCCGGCCCGCCGAGCCGCCCATGATCACCAGCCGGCGAATGTTGAACACGCATTCGGGATACTGAGTCAGCAGCAGCGCAATATTGGTCAATGGGCCAATCGCCACCAGAGTGATCGGCTCGGCAGCATGCATCAGCGCATCGCGGATCGCCTGGAAGGCCGGCTTCGCCAGCGGTTGCCGGTGATGCTCAACAAAGTCATACCCTTCCATACCGGATTCGCCGTGCACCGAGGCGGCATCGCGCAGAGGACGCACCAGCGGCATCGAGGCGCCCTGCGCCAGCGGCACATCGGCATGCCAGAAGTGCAGCAGCTGCAGCGCGTTACGGGTCGTCTTCTCCACCGAGACATTGCCCGCCACGGTGGTCATCAGCTGCAGATCCAGCTCAGGGGCGAACAGCGCCGCGGCAATAGCGGCAGCATCGTCGATGCCCGGGTCTGTATCAAGAATGATCGGTAAGCGCATGGTTTCTCCCTAAAAAAATGCCAGACGTTAAGTCTGGCATCTTCTCATACTGCTGACGGAAAGAACTTACTCTACTTCACGGACATCCACACGCAGCTCTTTCGGCACTTCAAAGACGATATTCTCTTCCCGGCCTTCCAGCGGTACGGCTTCGCCGCCGCCCAGCTCCTGCAGGCGGGTAATGACGTTCTGCACCAGAATATCCGGCGCCGACGCGCCCGCCGTCACGCCGACGCAGGCCGCATCCTTGACCCACGCTTCCTGAATATCGGAGGCATCGTCAATCAGGTAAGCCGCCTTACCCATCCGCTGCGCCAGTTCGGCGAGACGGTTTGAGTTGGAGGAGTTTTTCGAACCAACCACCAGCACCACGTCAGCCTGCTCCGCCAGCGCGCGCACCGCTTCCTGACGGTTAGTGGTGGCATAGCAAATGTCGTCTTTGCGCGGGCCGACGATTTTCGGGAAACGCGCGCGTAGCGCGTCAATCACATCCGAGGTATCATCCACCGAGAGGGTGGTCTGGGTCATAAACGACAGCCGGGCGTCGTTTTTGACTTCCAGCTTGAGAACGTCTTCCGGCGACTCGACCAGGTACATGCCCCCTTGCGGGTTATTGTACTGCCCCATCGTGCCTTCAACTTCCGGGTGCCCGGCATGGCCGATCAGAATCGACTCTTCGCCACGGCGGCTGGCGCGGGCGACTTCCATATGCACTTTCGTCACCAGCGGACAGGTGGCGTCGAACACCGTCAGATCGCGGCTCTTCGCTTCATTCCGTACCGCCTGCGATACGCCGTGAGCGGAGAAGATCAGGATCGCGCCATCCGGTACTTCGCTGATCTGTTCGATAAAAATGGCGCCGCGCTTGCGCAGGCTATCCACCACATAGCGGTTATGCACCACTTCATGACGAACATAGATCGGCGCGCCGTACAGCGTCAGCGCGTTTTCTACAATGCTGATAGCGCGGTCAACACCAGCGCAAAAGCCGCGCGGGTTAGCCAACAGGATCTGCATGTTAATCCTCCAGCGCCGGATCGATCTCCAGCACTTCAATATCAAAATGAACGGTGCGCCCGGCCAGCGGATGGTTGAAGTCGACGGTGATGGAATCGCCGTTCACTTCACGGATCACGCCAGGCATTTCGCTGCCATCCATTGCGGTAAAGAGCATAATCGCGCCGATCTCCGGCTCGCCGGCGTCGATAAACTCGCGGCGAGAGAAATACTGAATCAGGTCCGGGCTCGGGACGCCAAATGCGGCGTCAGGCTCCAGCGAAAAGGCCTTTTTCTCGCCCTCTTTCAGACCAAGAAGCTGTTGCTCCAGCCCCTCAGACAGGGAGGTGTCGCCGAGGCGAAACAGCGCCGGTTTGCCATTGTTACGGGTGGACTCGGCGGTGGATCCATCGTCCAGCTTCAGCGTGAAGTGAACGAGAACCGCGCTGTTGCTCTGTACGGATTTAGACATGCAAATTGCTCGCTTGTTTTCGATCTCCTGGTGCCCGGAGGCGCTACGCTTACCGGGCGACGGGAGACCACACATTCTGTAGGCCGGGCTGACTTGGCGCCACCCGGCATTAACATTTACGCCTGCTCTTTTGCGGTCGGTTTCGGCAGGAAGCCTTCCAGCACAATCATCGCCGCGCCGATGCAGATAGCGCTATCGGCGAGGTTGAAAGTGGCGAAGTGCCAGTCGCCGACGTAGAAGTCGATCATATCGACCACAAAGCCGTGCCACAGGCGATCGAACAAGTTGCCCAGCGCGCCGCCGATAATCAGGGCGTAGGCAATATTGTTCAGCTTTTGCGTCGCCTTCGAACGGTACATCAGCACCGTCAGCACCACGCAAATGCCGATGGCGATCCCGGAAAAGAACCAGCGCTGCCAGCCGCCGCTGTCGGCGAGGAAGCTAAAGGCCGCGCCATAGTTGCGGGCATAATGCAGATTAAGCGACGGGAACAGCGGAACCGTCTCCCCCAGAGCGAAGTTCTGGAGGATCAGGAATTTGCTGCCCAGATCGATAATCAGCACGGCTACGACCACCCACAGCCAGCGTAGCCCCGTTGAACAGATCGATTTACTCATCAGGCGAATTTACGTTGCTCGCCGTCACCGGCGACGTTGCTCACACAGCGTCCGCAGATTTCCGCGTGTTCCGCCACCTTGCCGATATCGGTGGTGTAATGCCAGCAGCGCGGGCATTTCTCACCTTCAGCTTTGCTCAATGCGACTTTCAGTCCTTTGAGCAGTTCGCTCTGCTGGGCATCAGCAGGCGCGCTCGCATAGTCTGCGACGTTCGCCCCGGAGGTCAACAGGACAAATCGCAATTCATCGCCCAGCGCGTTGAGCTTAGCGGCCAGATCGGCATCAGCATACAGCGTCACCGAGGCTTCCAGCGAGCCGCCGACTTTCTTATCCGCACGCGCCTGTTCAATCACTTTGTTGACTTCGCCACGGACTTTCAGCAGCTCATCCCAGAAGCCGTCATTCATCGCTTCGTCGTCGGCCAGACCGAAGAGACCTTGATACCATTCGCCGGTAAAGACGTATTTCTCACGCTCGCCCGGCAGGTAACCCCAGATTTCGTCCGCGGTGAAGGACATGATCGGCGCCATCCAGCGCACCAGCGCTTCCACGATGTGGAACAGCGCGGTCTGACAACTGCGACGCGCCACGCTGTCCGCCCTGGCGGTGTACTGACGGTCTTTGATGATGTCGAGATAGAACGAGCCCATCTCAATGGAGCAGAAGCGCATCAGGCGCTGCACCACTTCGTGGAAGTCGTAGGATTCGTAGGCTTTCAGGATATCTTCCTGTGCCGCCTGCGCGCAGCCGACCGCCCAGCGATCCAGCACCACCATCTCTTCCGGTTTGACCATGTCTTTTGCCGGATCGAAACCGTTCAGGTTGGCCAGCAGGAAGCGCGCGGTGTTACGGATACGACGATAGCTGTCCGCGGCGCGTTTGAGGATCTCGTCAGAGACCGCCATTTCGCCAGTGTAGTCGGTGGAAGCCACCCACAGGCGCAGGATATCGGCGCCCAGCTTGTTCATCACGTCCTGCGGGCTAACGGTGTTGCCGATAGACTTGGACATTTTGCGGCCCTGACCATCGACGGTGAAGCCGTGGGTCAGTACCTGACGATATGGCGCTTTGCCTTTCATCGCCGTGGAAATCATCAGAGAGGACATGAACCAGCCGCGATGCTGGTCGGAGCCTTCCAGATACATATCGGCGGCGTGACCGGCGAATTCCGGACGCACGTCAACCACGGAAGAGTGGGTCGACCCGGAGTCAAACCAGACGTCGAGGGTATCCGGCACTTTCTCGTAGCTGTCAGCGTCATCGCCAAGGATGTCGCGGGAATCGAGATCCCACCACGCCTGGATGCCGTCGACTTCAACACGCTTCGCGACTTCTTCCATCAGCTCAAGGGTACGCGGGTGCAGTTCGTGAGTTTCTTTATGCACGAACAGCGACATCGGCACGCCCCAGGTACGCTGACGGGAGATGCACCAGTCAGGACGGTTGGCGACCATCGATTCGATACGCGCCTGGCCCCAGTCCGGGATCCACTGCACGCCTTTGATCTCTTTCAGGGACTGCGCGCGCAGACCTTTCTGATCCATGCTCACGAACCACTGCGGGGTGGCGCGGAAGATGATCGGCGACTTGTGGCGCCAGCAGCACGGATAGCTGTGCTGCATTTTTTCCACATGCAGCAGCGCGCCGCGCTCACGCAGCATCTCAACGATGATATCGTTGGCTTTGAAGACGTTGATACCGTCCAGAGACGGATAGGTGCCTGGCAGATAAGCCCCGTCCGGGCCAACCGGGTTAGCGATTTCCAGACCGTATTTCTGGCTGATCGTGTAATCGTCCGGACCGTGGCCGCCGGCGGTATGCACCGCACCGGTACCGGCATCCAGCGTCACGTGGTCGCCAAGGATCGCCGGCACGTCGAAATCGAGGAACGGGTGCTGGAAACGCATCAGTTCAAGCTCGGCGCCGTTCACCGCCGCCAGGATGGTGTAATCGGCCGCGCCAACGCGCTTCATCACGCTCTCAACGAGCTCTTTCGCCAGGATCAGCGCCTGGCCGTCCACCTGCACCAGCGCATAGTCGAACTCTGGCGATAGGGAGATGGCGCGGTTAGCCGGCAGGGTCCACGGGGTGGTGGTCCAGATAACCAGCGACACCGGGCCGTTGACGTCGGCGACGCCGAATTTCGCCAGCACCGCGGCTTTATCTACCGCGTGGAACGCCACGTCGATGGATGGAGAAGTCTTGTCGTAATACTCCACTTCCGCTTCCGCCAGCGCGGAACGGCAGTCTACGCACCAGTGCACCGGCTTGGCGCCTTTATGCAGGTGGCCGTTGCCGATGATTTTACCCAGCGCGCGAATGATGTTGGCTTCGGTTTTGAAGTCCATGGTCAGATACGGATGCGACCAGTCGCCCAGCACGCCGAGACGGATGAAATCTTTACGCTGACCCTCGATCTGCAGAGCGGCATATTCGCGGCACTTGGCGCGGAATTCTGCGGCGGTGAACTTCTCGCCCGGCTTGCCGTATTCCTGCTCTACTTTCAGCTCGATCGGCAGACCGTGGCAGTCCCAGCCCGGAACGTAAGGCGAGTCATAGCCCGTCAGTCCTTTGGACTTAACGATAATGTCTTTCAGAATCTTGTTAACCGAGTGACCAATATGAATACTGCCATTCGCATAAGGAGGGCCATCATGCAGAATGAAGGTTTTTTTGCCTTTTTTGGCTGCACGAATGATGCCGTACAGGTCATCATCGGTCCAACGCGCCAGCATTCCCGGTTCGCGTTTGGCGAGGTCGCCACGCATAGGGAACCCTGTTTCCGGCAAATTCAGGGTCGATTTATAGTCACTCATCAGATTCTCGGTTCCGTATTTCGGTTTGATAAACACCAGTGGCTCAGGCCTGGCTGGTCAGCCCAAATAATTCGCGGGCCGTTAACTCATCACGTGCGATTTGCGCCTTCAGCTCGTCGAGCGACGCAAACCGCTGCTCATTACGTATCTTTTTACGCAGTACTACATTGATATGGCGACCGTAGAGGTCCATTACAACGTCCAACAGATGCACTTCGAGCTGCTGACGCACGCCCGCTACCGTTGGACGGGTGCCAATATTGGCGACGCCGGCGATCGGCTTGTCGCCCAGCCCTGTCACTTCTACCGCATAGACCCCTTTAACCGGGGAAACCTGACGACGCAGCGGTAAGTTCGCCGTCGGAAAACCTATGGTACGGCCCAGTTCGTCGCCATGCACGACGCGCCCGGAAATGCTAAACGGATGGCCGAGCAGCGTCTCCGCCAGCAGGAGATCGTCATCGGCCAGCGCCTGACGCACCGCCGTGCTGCTGATCCGCACCCCGCCTTCGCAGAAGGTTTGGGTGCTGGTGACGTCGAAGCCGTATTCCGCCCCCGCCTTTTGTAATAACAAGAAATCCCCCTGGCGACCAGCGCCAAAGCGGAAATCGTCACCGACGGCAAGGAACTGCACGCCCAGGCGGCGCACCAGCAGTTCACTGATAAAATCCTGCGCCGTCAGCGCGGCGAACCGGCGGTCGAAGCGAACGCACAGCACATAGTCGACCCCGCTTTCAGCCAGATAGCTCAGCTTTTCACGCAGGCGGGTCAACCGCGCCGGGGCTTTATCAGCGGCAAAGAGCTCGAGCGGCTGGGGTTCGAAAATCATCACCACCACCGGTAAACCGCGCTGGCGGCCCTCTTCGCGCAAGCGCTGCAGCAGCGCCTGATGCCCACGATGCACGCCGTCAAAATTGCCAATGGTCAGCACGCACCCGTGCGGGGCCTGACTGAGATTATGTATGCCGCGTATCAGCTTCATGTCTGGCTCAAAACAGTGAAAATCGTCCGAGTATACCTTGTACAACTGTCAACGTTAACCAGCGATTGCTCCTCGGCAACGAAAGTTCTCAGGAATTCATTCACTCAGCGCGAGTCAGCGGGAAAACCGCCCGCCCCCGGCGATTTTTATGGTGGAAAAGCTGTATTCGCCTGCAACAAGCTGGTAGAATCTTGCGCCATCACTACGTAATGAAGCGCTGTGGTGTTAAACGGCGCTTATTTGCACAAATCCATTGACAAAAGAAGGCTAAACGGGCATATTCCTCGGCCTTTGAATTGTCCATATAGAACACATTTGGGAGTTGGACCTTGGCTAATATCAAATCAGCTAAGAAGCGCGCCGTTCAGTCTGAAAAGGCTCGCAAGCACAACGCTAGCCGTCGCTCTATGATGCGTACTTTCATCAAGAAAGTATACGCAGCTATCGAAGCTGGCGACAAAGCTGCTGCACAAAAAGCATTTAACGAAATGCAACCGATCGTGGACCGTCAGGCTGCTAAAGGTCTGATCCACAAAAACAAAGCTGCGCGTCATAAGGCTAACCTGACCGCTCAGATCAACAAACTGGCTTAATCGCCGCTTGTTGTCGCTTTGTAAAAAAAACCCGCGAAAGCGGGTTTTTTTATGCCTGTCATCTTTCCCGTCCTGGCGCGACCTGAGCCACGCCAGCCCACGCTTTCCGGCTATCTGGGTTCAGTAAACAGCGACGAATAATCGCGATTGCAGATGCGCTGTACCGCCGGATGCTGAATCATCCGTTCGGCGAAAATGGCGTGATACTCCTCCATCACGCTATCCATGCGGCCAATTTCGACAATCGATTCATCATGGTAGAAATCATGCGCGTAGAGCGTCGGCGCGACAAAAATCGCATTATGCGCGGCGCCGAAGGCTTTCATGAGCGCCGCGTCGTCAAACTCGCCGAGGATCTCCACCTTCAGCCCCTGCACGTTAATCCAGTTCAGCAGCTTACGTCCCAGCATCGAGCGTCGACCAGGGATCAGCAGCCGTCGCTCTTCAAGACAGGCCGGGAACGGCTTCATTGGCGCCGGGTTCATGCACCAGAAGCTGACGCTGCACTCGCCAATCTTCACCGAAAACAGCCCTTCCTGCTGCGTCGAGTCGATCGGGCAGTCAGAGATAATCATATCGAGCTTATGCTGGCTCAGCTGCTCCAGCAGCAGCTCATGGGTGGATTCAAAACAGCGCAGATGGATCTGCTCGCTTTCGACAACGGCGGCATCCAGTACGCCGCTGACCAGCCGTTTCGATAGCGCATCGGCCACGCCGACGTCAAACAGCAGATTCGACTCTTTGCGGTAGTTGACGATGTCGAGCATCTCCTGGCTCAGAGTAAACATCCGGTCGGCATAGCGAAAAACCAGCTCCCCGAGCTCGCTCGGCTCCAGCCCTCTTCCCTTGCGCTTAAATAACTTTCCCTGCAGACGCTCCTCCAGCGCTTTGATCTGCCCGGTAATGGTTTGCGGCGTCAGAAACAGCGCCTCCGCCGCGCCCACGACAGACCCTTCTTTATAGACGTGCCAGAAGTAGTACAGATGGTTGTAGTTGATATGTGACATGCTTCTCTCCCTGATAATGTCCAGGAGAGCCTGGCAGGCCCTCCTGCAGAAAGGTTATACCGCGAGGCGAGTATCCGTTACGCGCTGACGCAGTATGAGGTAGCCGGTAACAGCTGATACCACCGATCCAATTAAGATGCCAAGCTTGGCCCAGTTGATTAACGCGGGATCGACATTGCCGAAGGCCAGCGTGGCGATAAAAATCGACATCGTAAAGCCAATCCCGCACAGAATGCCCACCGCCATAATCTGCCGGCAGGTGGTCCCCTCCGGTAGCGAGGCCCACTTCAGCTTCAGGGCCAGCCAGCAGAACAGGCTGATCCCCAGCGGCTTACCGATAAATAGGCCGGCCATGATACCCAGGGGCAGCAGCGACGTCAGTCCATCAAGCGTAACCCCCCGCAGCGAGACGCCCGCGTTGGCGAAGGCAAACAGCGGCAGGATCATAAACGCCACCCACGGATGCAGGACATGCTCAAGCACTTTAGCCGGTGACTGACCCTGCTTCTCCTGGAGCGGGATCATAAAGCCAACGATGACCCCGGCAAGCGTCGCGTGAACGCCGGACTTCAGCACCGCGGTCCACAGCACCGCACCGACCAGAATATAGATCCCGGTGCGTCGCACGCCGCTCAGATTCAGAACCACCAGCACCGCAATCGCCGCCGCCGCCACGCCCAGCGAGAGCATTGACAGGTCGTGGGTATAAAACAGCGCGATAATCACGATAGCCCCAAGGTCATCAATAATCGCCAGCGCCATCAGGAAAATCTTCAGTGCCGTCGGGACGCGGCTGCCTAACAGCGCCAGCACGCCGAGGGCAAAGGCAATATCCGTCGCCGCCGGGATCGCCCATCCCTCTCTGGCGACAGGATCCTGAGCGTTAAAGGCCAGATAGACCAGCGCCGGGACGATCATCCCGCCGAGCGCGGCAATCACCGGAAAGACCGCCTGACGGCGACTCGCCAGCGAGCCCTGAATCAGCTCGCGTTTGACCTCCAGGCCAATCAGCAAGAAGAACACCGCCATCAGGGCATCATTGATCCATAGCAGCATATTCTTGTTGATCTCCAGCGCTCCCACCCGCAGCTGTACAGGCGTATCAAGGAAGGAGTGATACAGACCGCTGGTCACGCTGGTATTGGCCATGACCATCGCCAGCGCCGCGGCGATGATTAAGACAATGCCGCCGGAAGCATCGCTACTGAAGAATCGTTGCAGATGTTTCACTTTTACTTTCATCCTGTTGGTGAATAACTCGATAAAAGTATAATACACAGACTGATAACTCGAAAAAATCAGATTTAAGTTGCGCTAATGCTCGATTTTTACGAGTTAAAGAGGAGGGATAAGACAATGATAGACTGGGCAGCAAAAGGCCAGGCGTTGACGAAAGCAGAATTAACCGCGCAGATCGTCCCACATTTTCTGTCTTTTATTATATTCATATTTCAGACAATCCAGCGTCACGGTCACGTTCGCCGGAGACAGGCGATTTAGCTGCGGCAAAAAAGGATGCGCGTGCAGGTATTGAATAAATTTCGTCGCGCCATTTAACGTGGCGTGCCGCAGATTGGCCGTTTTTTTATTGCCGGTTAGGTTACAAACCGCCATCGCATAGTCCCGTGTAGAGAAGGTCCGCCAGACATTGTTGCGGTTCCCTCCGCCCATAAACAGGCGCGGCGGGATATCATGCAGCGGCGGCGTCATGCCTCGCTCTCTGACAAATGAGATATGGCATCGCCCTTGTTGAACCTGCTGCAAATTCGCCATCAGGCAGCCACCTAATATAAAACATTCCTGATCGATGTAGTGTTGAATATTGAGGGAACGTGCATCTGTCAGTGTTTTGACTAATTCAAAATGGCGATAAGCCGGCAATACGGGTTTGACCAGCATTCCCGGATCGTTTTTGTATAACGCCGCCGGTCCGTAATCCACATCAAAAAGCGTTGCGCGCCGCATCGTTATCGCTTCTTTCCGTTGCACAAGATGTACCAGCGTACCGGGCGGCAGGCGCTCTTCGTAATAAGAGTGGTATTGATACTCCGCTTCAACGGGCTGGAGTGAATAATTGGTTGTTACGGATATAATCCGACCGGTAGTCTCCTCGGCGGTGACCAGCACATACAGAAAATTGTCACCGCCGTTAAATTTAACCCGAAAAGCGCGGGTGCTCAGGGTAATGTCGAAAGCGGGAAAGGCAAACTCACGTTCCGCCTGATTTGCCCTGCGGGATAACTTCTGTAATTCGCGGCTTAGTCCGGTACTGTCTAACGCAAGGGCGGATCGGATATCCGCCAGCGAAGCCCCTTCCTGGATGAGTGCGGCAAGATAATCCTGGCGCGGATCGGTTTTATATCTGACGGGATAAAGAAATGTTTTATGGCACTGCTGGCAGCAGACGCGTGGCTCTCCCTGCGCGGAAAAGCCATACTTTTTTAGTGAGGCGCCGCCGCATCCGGGGCAGGATTTTATCAACCCTTTCCATACCCGATTTACCGACTGGCGAAAAAGATTCAGCGATCTTGCCGAAATCACAGGAAAATGAAAACCACATGCCCTGCATAACACATTTTTCCCCTGGTTCTGGTAATCCGGGCTGTTCAGCACGCCCAGATTTTTGCAGCCTGGCGTTTTGCAGCTATCGACATTAACCTGAGAAAACATGATTAACTCCCTGTGACGGTATGGTTTTCAAACAAATATTGATTTTATCTCTGCCGGTGAAAAACCATTCTGATGGAGTGTTTTCATCGCGCTCATAGTCACCGCGCTATGAGAGAAAAACGCTTTATAGCCTGCGCACAAATAGTTGTGGTTTCTCTCGCCCGTCGCGGATAGCAAGAAGCGGTGCTTGGGGCAGCCGCCGTAGCAGGCAAATTGCCACTGACAAGAGCGACACTCCTGCGCCATTGAGTGGCTTTTATCATCACCAAACTGCTGGTTTTGCGCGCTATTATTCATCGCATGTAGCGTCGTATCCTGAATATTTCCCAGCCTGTACTGCGGATAAACAAAATGATCGCAGTTATAAACGTCGCCGTTCATCTCCATCGCAAACGCGCTGCCGCAGGTTGGCGCGAATACGCATACCTGGGGAGGCAACCCACACCAGGCGGCAAGCGTCTGTTCAAACATCTGTATGCCTATGTCGCCAATGTCTTCGCGGACCCATACATCAAAAATAGCGTTAAGAAAATGGCCAAACTGTAGCGGATCAACCGACCACGGCATCATTTTTGTTTGCCTGTCCTCAGGGTGCGCCAGCCCAAGGCCGCTCTTTTCGCTGCTTCTTTCCACCAAAGGGATAAATTGCATATAACGGCTGCCGATGCTCTTCAGATAGCGATATACCTGAAGCGGATGGCGCATATTGCTCTGATTAACAACCGTCAGCGTATTAAATTCAACGCCGTGGCGGTGCAGACATTGTATGGCCTGTTCAACTTTCGCATGCGTCGGTTTTCCCGAGCGCGTAACGCGCCATTCGTCATGCAAGGCTGCATCACCGTCAATGGAAATACCGACCAGGAATTGATTGGCCCGAAAAAACTCAGCCCATTGGTCGTCGATCAAAATGCCGTTCGTCTGGAAGGTATTCACAATCGTTTTTCCCGCAGCATAACGCTGCTGGAGTTCGATCGCCCGGCGATAAAAAGGCAGCCCCATCAACGTCGGTTCTCCGCCCTGCCAGGCAAAAATCACCTCATCAATCTCTTGTGCGGCAATATGTTGTTTAATGAAGCGTTCCAGCATCTCGTCTGACATTCTGTAGTTGCGCTTTCGCTCCGGGTAGAGCTTTTCCTTTTCCAGATAGAAGCAGTACTTACAATCAAGATTGCATACTGAACCTGTCGGTTTAATCATGACCTGACAGCTCTTTCTTCGCATGATCGCTATATCCATCCCAATAAAAAGAACCTGATTCAGTTTAAACACCGAATCAGGCGGGCATCGCCCTAAGTGGCATACTACGGTTTTATGGTTATTCGGTTAGCCCCAGGTGACCGGCGTCGGCTTATCGCCACGGGCTTTCATTAACGAATCGTTATCAATGTCTGCTTTATACTTCAGGAACTTATCGTACAGTTGTTTCTCAATATCCGGCCGTTTGCCAATCTGATTGAGCGTTTCGTAACGGTCGGTCTTCAGGTTGTAGAGGTATTTCGGTTTATTTTCACGATCGATGATCATCTTCCAGTCGCCATCCCTGATCGCCCACTCATCGGTTGGATCGTCCTGGAATGGCATATCAACGCCGAAGATCAACGGCTTATCACGCTCCAGCGGCTTCTGTTCCAGCAGCGGCACCAAAGACTGGCCATCGTACGTACGATCATCCGGGAGTTTAAAGTCCATCATCTTCGCCAGCGTCGGCATCCAGTCAAGACCGGAAACCGGCGTATCCGTCACCATCCCCTGCGGCAGATGTTTGCCATATTTAATAATCGCCGGAACGCGGATGCCGCCTTCCCACAGATTATCTTTACGGCCACGCAAACCATCGGTCTCACCCGCCAGGTTCAGCTCATACACCTTACGCGCCTCACGCGTTACCGGGCCATTGTCACTGGTGAAAATCACGATGGTGTTGTCTTCTTCGCCCATTGCCTTAATTTTATCCAGCACTTTACCGACCTGAGCATCCATGTAACTGATGTTCGCGTAGTACTCCCCCGTGCCACGCCACGGTTTATCAGCCCAGTCGCCATAAAACAGATCCGGGTGCTGTTTTTGGTACGCGCTCATATATTGCGAGTACATATCGAGATACTTCTTCGGCGAAGCCAGCGGGCTGTGCACCTCAGTAAACGCGACATATAAGAAGAACGGCTTATCATCTTTCTTATTATCCAGCCAGTTCACCACTTCAGAGCTGACAAATTCACCGCTCATTTTATCTGCGCGACCAATTCGTTGCCCATTGCGTAGCCATCCTGTCGGATGCACCACCCCGTAGCGAGGACGCTCTTTGGCATTATCCAGCGTGGAATCCGTGACAAATCCCGCCGGATTCACCAGACTGTAATCAAACCCCATATCTTTTGCCTGGGGTTGATCGGTACGATCTCCACCTGCATTCAGGTGCAGTTTGCCCATCATCGCCGTGTCATAGCCCTGCTGTTTCAACAGATTGGCGATGGTCAGTTCATTACGCCCTAATGCAACATCTTTGCCTTCCGGGATCCATGAGCGAATACCAGTGCGAAATGGCATACGACCGGTTAACAGACCCGCACGGGAGGGGGAGCACAGCGGCGCAGGCGCATAATAATCGGTGAATTTCACCCCTTCCTGCGCCAGTTTGTCGATATTCGGGGTTTTGACAATGGGATGTCCATAAGTTGCAAGATCGCCATACCCTAAATCATCAGCCAGAATAATAACCAAATTAGGACGCTTTTCTGTTGCGGCATGTGCTGTTGACAGCGCGCTCCCGGCACATAGCGCCAGCCCAATCATACTGGCAACAACTGTTTTTTTCATTTTAACTCCTTTGACATTTTTTAAAATTCATACCCAACCATATAAATCATTTGATCGCCAAAGCCGTCATAACCTAATTTGTTTTTAAAATAACGCCAGGCTACCGTTGCCTTCCAGCGAGGATAAAATTTCCAGGCCAGCGTTAAACCGCCATTAATGCCATAATCACCGTGTTGCTGTTCCGCGTAGGCATCATTTCGCTCAAATTCAATTTCATTCCAGTCTGACAGAACAAATTTCTCGTCAAATAGCGTGAAGTTATAAGCTGCCGTCCAGCCCAGTACATACCCGTTCCAGCCGCTTGTTTGCCCATATTTTGGTGAAACATAATCACCCGACTCATTGTGGAGTCCGAGGTAAGGTTTAAAGAATCCCCATTTCCCGGACCATCCCAGATAACCAAGACCATAAAACATGTCCAGATCATCCCCCCACGTATTTTCCCACTGGCCATAAATCTTGCCAAAGAGCGTATAGTCAGAGCCAAAAAGGCGAACATGCGTCATCGCTGAAACCGTATGGTTACGCCCCGCGACAGAATGGTTGAGTACATTACTTTCAAAAAAAGAATAGAATTCAGCTTCTTTAAAATTGACGCCAAAATCAGCTGTGGCTTTCCAGACTTCACCACGACCTACATCGACAAAGCCGCTGTTCCAGTCAGCATAACCTGCATTAATCGATCCAAAAGAATATTGGTAGTCCAAAGATGCTTGTACGGAGTGACTAAAGCCCAAGGATGCTGCAAGTATCGTACAAGCCAATAGCGTATTTTTTATCCGAGGCATTGAAAGTATTTCCCAAAGTTATAATTCGTCCATAGCCATACACTACTTTTCTGCGGCGCTTATTGTTAGCGAAACACACCATCAAAATAGTGATGAAAATCTCATATCAAAAGGGACGATGGGTATTATCTGGCATGTGTCAAAATATGTTGTTTTAGTGAGGGTTAGTTATTGTTTATAAATATCCGGCACGATCATAACGCACTTGTCTGTTACCTATTTTTGTCATAACTGGCGCACAAGGACGTTATTGATTTGAGCGGCGTCCGACAATACCCATTTGGGCAACCACAGATGAAACGTTCGGGCTTTATCCTGGATGATTAAGACATAATGCCCCAGCAACATCGAAATGACCAGACCATCAATTATTCATGTTATAAATAATAAAGCCCTATTGAGATTAACTGCACATATATTAAATGCATGTAGGTTATGCCATGAGGGAAAAATAAATCAATGGGAAGAACGCTGTTAATACTCCTGATTCAATAAAATAAAGATTCTGAATCAAAGAGTTAAATTAATGGATGCATCAAGAAGAAATAAAAAAGCCTGGGATTTCTCAATCTCAGGCTTTTTATCAGCAATGACGGAAATGATTAACGAGTCAAATCATCAAAAAACTTCTTCACACCGTCAAAGAAGCTTTTCGAACGCGGGCTGTTGTTTTCCCCGGTCGGGCCGCCGAAGCTTTCCTGCAGCTCCTTCAGCAGCTGCTTCTGCTTCTCGTTCAGCCCCACCGGCGTCTCCACCACCACCCGGCACAGCAGATCGCCCTGCGCGCCGCCGCGAACGGATTTCACGCCTTTCCCACGCATGCGGAACAGCTTGCCGGTCTGGGTTTCACCCGGAATTTTCAGGTTGACGCGACCGTCGAGCGTCGGGACCTCAATCTCACCGCCCAGCGCAGCCATAGTGAAGTTGATCGGCACTTCGCAGTACAGGTTATTACCTTCACGCTCAAAGATAGCGTGCTGCTTCACCTGAACCTGAACGTACAGATCCCCTGCCGGTGCGCCATGCTCGCCGGCTTCGCCTTCGCCCGCCAGACGGATCCGGTCGCCGGTATCCACGCCCGCCGGGATTTTAACCGACAGGGTTTTGGTCTTCTCAACGCGGCCGTGACCATGACATTTATTGCACGGGTCTTTAATCAGCGTACCGCGTCCCTGACAGTGCGGACAGGTCTGCTGTACTGCAAAGAAGCCCTGACGCATCTGTACCTGGCCCGCGCCATGACAGGTCGGACAGGTCTGCGGTTTGCTGCCTGCTTTGGCGCCGCTGCCGTGGCAGACGTCGCACTCTTCCAGCGTCGGAATACGGATCTCTTTGGTGACGCCACGAACCGCTTCTTCCAGCGTCAGCTCCATGTTGTAACGGAGATCGGCGCCGCGCGCCGCGCGCTGCCGGCCACGTCCGCCGCCAAAGATATCGCCGAAAACATCGCCAAAGATATCGCTGAAGTCCGCACCGCCGCCAAAACCGCCGCCGCCGCCCATGCCGCCCTGCTCAAAGGCCGCATGGCCGTACTGATCGTAGGCCGCACGCTTCTGGGCATCAGTCAGGATTTCATACGCTTCTTTGATTTCTTTAAATTTGGCTTCGGCCTCTTTATCACCCTGGTTGCGGTCCGGGTGATACTTCATGGCCAGGCGCTTATAAGCCTTTTTGATTTCACGCTCTTCCGCTGTTTTGGAGACGCCTAAAATCTCGTAGTAATCTTGCTTTGCCATCGGTGTTTTTCAGCCCCTTAACATGCGTGCACGGGCGGAGAGGAAACCTCTTCGCCCGTGCCAGTGTTTTACCCGTTCAAAGGGCGATTATTTTTTATCTTTCACTTCTTCGAACTCAGCGTCGACAACATCGTCGTCTTTCGCGTTGCTCGCCTGAGCGTCAGCGGAACCCGCCTGCTGCTGAGCATGCTGCTGCTGGGCGATTTCCATCAGCTTCTGGGAAACCTGCGCCAGCGCCTGCATTTTCGCTTCGATGTCCGCTTTGTCTTCACCTTTCAGCGAAGTTTCCAGCGCGGTCAGCGCAGACTCGATGGCAGTTTTGTCGTCAGCCGGCAGTTTATCGCCTGCTTCTTCAACCTGCTTGCGAGTGCTGTGCAGCAGATGGTCGCCCTGGTTACGGGTCTGTACCAGCTCTTCGAACTTACGGTCAGATTCGGCGTTAGCTTCCGCTTCGCGAACCATTTTCTGAATTTCTTCTTCATTCAGACCGGAAGACGCTTTGATGGTGATCTTCTGCTCTTTACCGCTGTTTTTGTCTTTCGCGGAGACGTGCAGGATACCGTCAGCATCGATGTCAAAGGTCACTTCGATCTGCGGCATGCCGCGCGGCGCCGGGTTAATGCCATCCAGGTTGAACTGACCCAGAGATTTGTTATCAGACGCGCGTTTACGCTCACCCTGCAGCACATGGATGGTAACCGCGGACTGGTTGTCTTCAGCGGTAGAGAACACCTGGCTGTGCTTGGTCGGGATAGTGGTGTTTTTGCTGATCAGCGCCGTCATCACGCCGCCCATGGTTTCGATACCCAGCGACAGCGGGGTCACGTCGAGCAGCAGAACGTCTTTCACATCACCGGTCAGTACACCGCCCTGAACGGCAGCGCCGATCGCCACGGCTTCGTCCGGGTTAACGTCTTTACGCGGTTCTTTACCAAAGAACTCGGCCACTTTCTTCTGCACCATCGGCATACGAGTCTGACCACCAACGAGGATGACGTCGTTGATATCGGAAACGGACAGACCGGCATCCTGCAGGGCTACTTTCAGCGGCTCGATGGAACGGTTAACCAGGTCTTCTACCAGGCTTTCCAGTTTCGCACGCGTCACTTTGATGTTCATGTGTTTCGGACCGGTCGCGTCTGCCGTGATGTACGGCAGGTTAACGTCGGTCTGCTGAGCAGAAGACAGTTCAATCTTCGCTTTCTCAGCGGCTTCTTTCAGGCGCTGCATCGCCAGCGGGTCGTTGCGCAGGTCAATGCCCTGATCTTTCTTAAATTCATCAACGAGGTAGTTGATCAGACGGGTATCGAAGTCTTCGCCGCCCAGGTGAGTATCACCGTTGGTCGCCAGTACTTCGAAGGTTTTTTCGCCATCAACTTCGTCGATTTCGATAATAGAGATATCGAAAGTACCACCACCGAGGTCATAAACCGCGATCGTGCGGTTGCCCACTTCTTTATCCAGACCGTACGCCAGCGCGGCCGCGGTCGGTTCGTTGATGATACGTTTGACTTCCAGACCGGCGATACGGCCAGCATCTTTGGTTGCCTGACGCTGCGCATCGTTGAAGTAAGCCGGTACGGTGATAACCGCTTCAGTTACCGGTTCACCCAGGTAATCTTCAGCCGTTTTCTTCATTTTTTTCAGCACTTCAGCAGAGATCTGCGGCGGTGCAGTTTTGGTGCCCTTCACATCCAGCCATGCGTCGCCATTGTCTGCGGCAACAATTTTGTATGGCATGATAGAAACGTCACGCTGAACTTCTTCGTCCTGGAAGCGGCGGCCAATCAGGCGTTTAATCGCAAACAGGGTGTTTTGCGGGTTTGTCACTGCCTGACGTTTAGCCGGCTGACCAACCAGAGTTTCACCATCCTGGGTATAGGCAATGATAGAAGGCGTGGTGCGATCGCCTTCGGCGTTCTCCAGCACGCGTGCAGTAGTGCCATCCATAATCGCTACACAAGAGTTGGTAGTACCCAGGTCGATACCAATAATTTTACCCATCTAAACGTCTCCACTAAAAATTCGATCAACATGTGGTTGTGAACCTGTAATAAGGGCGAAACGTGCGGTTTCAACTGCCCAGACATCATTTTTTTTCAGGTTCTTCACTGCGGTTGACTACAAGATGGGGTCGCCCACCCCGGCATCAAGGGGCAAGCAGAAAAATTTTTTGTCGGAGGCCAGCCGACGCCCTCGCCCGCTGCCGTCGATGGCCTAGCAAACGATGTTGCCGGGCGGCAAAAAAGATGGCGAAACACCCATACAAGTAACGAATAAAAAAACCGAATATATTCATAATATCATTGACATAAAACGCAATACTTGTGCGCTAAAAGCCCCGTTTTCGCAGTGATAAGATCCCCGCCCTCGCACTTTACTTATTCAGGGGACAGATTAATGAAATCACTATTCCGGCTATCAGCCGGGCTTATCCTTAGCGTGTCAGTTATCACCTCGGCGGCCGCCAACGACCATAAGATCCTCGGCGTGATAGCCATGCCGCGCAATGAGACCAACGATCTGACGCTGAAGCTCCCCGTCTGCCGGGTGGTCAAACGTATTCAGCTCAGCGCCGAACGCGGCGATATTCAGCTCTCCGGAGCAACGGTCTACTTTAAGGCCAGCCACGGCGCCAGCCACACCCTGAACGTGCCCGCCGGGATCAAAGAGGGCCACACCACCGGCTGGATCTCCCTCAACAGCGATAACGACAACAAGCGCTGTGTGAAAAAAATCGCCTTCTCCGGCCACACGGTCAACTCCTCAGATATGGCCTCACTGAAAATTATCGGCGACGACTAACGTCGTCCCCTGCCCGAGAGAAAACGTTATGCATATTAACTATCTGGATGATGACGATCTCGCCTTTCTGCCTGAGTGCAGCGAGGCGCATCTGGAAGCGTTTACCCGTATTCTGACCCACGGGGAAAATGGCAAACCCCGTCTCTCCAGTACGCTGCTGCGCAACGAGACCTTTCTGTCTATGGAGGGCCACCCGGAGCGCTATCGCCGCAACTGGCAGTTGATCGCCGGCGAGCTACAGCATTTCGGCGGCGACAGCATCGCCAATACGCTGCGCCGCCATGGCAAATTTTATCGCGCCATCCTGCTGGATGTGTGTAAAAGGCTAAAGGCGAAGGTCGATAAACAAATGACGACGCCGCAGATCGAGCAACAGTTGTTGACGCATTTTCTGCAGCACAGCTGGAATAAGCTGGATGAGGAACAAAAAACGCAGTTTCTCGCCGCGGTGGAGTGCCGGAGCCATGAGCTGGAAAGCCTGCTGCCCCATCTGTTGAGGCGCCGCAAGCTGAGTGAAGGCGTTGCCCTGCTACTGGATGAGCGGTTAACCGCCATCCTGCGCACGCACGCCGCCGTGAGCGTCATCGGCCATGGCCTGGTACGCGGCGCCGGGCTGGGGGGGCCGCTTGGCGCCGCGCTGAACAGCGTGAAAGCGGTAAGCGGCAGCGCTTATCGGGTCACCATCCCCGCGGTTTTGCATATTGCCTGTTTACGACAAATGCTCCACTCGTCGTCGGGCGCAGCTGAAATTGGTGAAAAATACCCCGCCAGATCATAGACAGCCTTTCCGCGCCTCATTATTATGCCGCGCCCCGCCGCCAAGTCGCGGGGTAATGCTTCCCTTTTAATGATAATTTTGAGGAATTATGGGCAACACTAAGTTGGCTAATCCGGCACCGCTGGGCCTTATGGGCTTCGGCATGACCACTATTCTGCTTAACCTGGCGAATAGCGGCCTGTTCGCATTCGATGTAGCTATCCTGGCGATGGGCATTTTTTACGGCGGCATTGCGCAAATTTTTGCCGGCCTGCTGGAATACAAAAAAGGCAACACCTTTGGCTTGACCGCTTTTACCTCCTACGGCAGCTTCTGGCTGACGCTGGTTGCTATTCTCCTGATGCCGAAAATGGGCCTGGCTGATGCGCCGAACGCGCACTTCCTCGGCATGTATCTCGGCCTGTGGGGTATTTTTACGTTGTTCATGTTCTTCGGTACGCTGAAAGCCGCACGCATGCTGCAGTTCGTGTTCCTGAGCCTGACGGTGCTGTTTGCGCTGCTGGCGATTGGTCATCTGGTGGATAACGAAGGCATCGTGAAAGTTGCCGGCTGGGTCGGCCTGGTTTGCGGCGCCAGCGCCATTTACCTGGCGATGGGCGAAGTGCTGAACGAGCAGTTCGGCCGCACCGTGCTGCCGATCGGCGAACCGCGTTAATCTTCCGCCGCCGCCCTGTGACAGGGCGGCGGCTGGTCATCATCGGCAAACCTGCCTAGCGCTGCAGCTCCCCTTCCGGCAAGCTCACCTCCGTCAGCCCCTGACGCAGCCAGATACCTAATCCCAGCCCCATCAGAGACAAGGCCAGCACATACCAGGCCGGGGCCATCGGCGACACCCCCATCAGCATCGTGACGGCAATTGGCGTCAGGCCGCCAAAAATCGCGTACGACAGATTGTAGGAAAAGGAGATGCCGGTGAAGCGCACTTCCGCCGGGAAGGCCCGCACCATAACATAAGGCACCGCCCCCACCACGCCCACACAGAGTCCCACCGTGCCGTAGAGCAGAAACAACCGCTGCGGGCTGGCGCCAGACAGGTGGTAAAACGCCCAGCTGGCAACCGCCAGCAGCAGGCTGCCGACGATAAAGGTGCGGCTGGCGCCGAAGCGGTCCGCCGCCAGCCCGGCGAGCAGACAGCCGATGCACAACATAATCGTGGCAATGCTGTTGGCCTGCAGGGTTATCGCCGGGGCGAAGCCATAGTGTTTCTGCAGCCAGACCGGCGACATCAGGATCACCACCACCACGCCTGCCGACAGCAGCCAGGTCAGCAGCATAGAGACCGCCACCGCCTTCTGGTGTTTGAGGACGACCGCTTTTACCGGCAGCTCCTGCGCCAGCGCTTTGCGCTGCTGCATCTCAAGAAAAATCGGCGTCTCCTGCAGCCAGCGGCGCAGATACATCGCCACCAGACCAAATACGCCTCCCAGCAGGAAGGGGATCCGCCAGCCGCCGTCGTGGATCCCCTGCGGCGTCAGGCTGGTGTTGATAAGCGTCGCTACCACCGATCCCAGCAGGATGCCTACGGTCAGGCCGGCCGTCAGCGTGCCGCAGGCGATACCAATGCGTTTTTCCGGAACATGCTCGGCGACAAATACCCAGGCGCCAGGCACCTCGCCGCCGATCGCCGCCCCCTGCAGAATACGCATCAGCAGCAACAACAGCGGCGCGACGATGCCCACCGAGCTGTAGGTCGGCAACAGACCAATCGCCAGGGTCGGCAGCGCCATCAGCAGGATGCTGAGGGTAAACATTTTCTTGCGGCCAACCAGATCGCCAAAATGGGCCATGATGATCCCCCCCAGCGGACGCGCCAGGTAACCGGCGGCGAAAATGCCAAAGGTCTGTACCTGGCGAAGCCATTCCGGAATATCCGCGGGGAAGAAGAGCTCGCCGACGACGGCGGCGAAGAAAACAAAGATGATAAAGTCATAAAACTCCAGCGCGCCGCCAAGGGCGGCCAGCGTCAGCGTTTTATAATCCTGGCGGTTGAGCGGTCGGTTTGCATATGACATAACGCGATTTCATCCTGAGGCGTGCAGCGTATTTTATAGTGTGTAAAGTAAACAGCACTATATCGTAAATAAAACGGCACACCATCAGTGATGCATGTTATGTCACAAATGCATCAAATTCAGGATAAAGTTTCGCGTCGGGCACTTTTGGGACGAAATGCTTCTACCACACGGCCATCGGTTTCCACATAAGGCCCCTCCAGCAACTGTACACAATAAGGTACACTTGCGAAAATACCGTGCACCAGCACGTTGCCGTCAGCATCTTTCACCCCTTCCAGGGTCTCCTGAATCGCTTTCGGTTGTCCGGGAAGATTGAGGATCAGCGCCTGCTTGCGGATCACCCCGACCTGCCGGGAAAGGATCGCCGTCGGCACAAAGTGTAGGCTAACCTGGCGCATTTGCTCGCCGAAGCCCGGCATCTCGCGATCGGCAATCGCCAGCGTGGCGTCGGGCGTCACATCGCGACGCGCCGGGCCGGTGCCGCCGGTGGTCAGCACCAGATGGCACCCCATCTCGTCAACCAGTTCGCACAGCGTTTGCTCAATAATGACCTGCTCATCCGGGATCAGGCGAGTCTGCAGTTCAAAAGGGGTGGTAAGGGCACGCGCCAGCCACTCTTCCAGTGCCGGGATGCCTTTGTCCTGATAGACGCCGCTGGAGGCGCGATCGGAAATGGAAACTAAGCCGATTCGTAAGGTATTCATGGTTATTCCGTTCAAACTGTGGCGTTAAACGAAATGATACACTGCTGCTGGCGGGACAGACAGTGTAATGTGGCCGACGGGCGTCGGCCACCTGCGGGATTACAGCAGTTCGCCGATCATTTTTTCCAGTTTTTCCTGGTCGATCGCAAACTTACGGATACCTTCCGCCAGTTTGTCTACCGCCATCGGATCCTGGTTATGCTGCCACAGGAACTCAGATTCGGTAATACGCTCCGGACGCGCTTTCACTTCACCGGTATACACCAGTTTACGCTCAACGGCGCCTTCGCTTTCGGACAGCTCTTTCAGCAGCGCCGGGGCGATGGTCAGGCGGTCACAGCCAGCCAGTTCCAGAATTTCGCCAACGTTACGGAAGCTGGCGCCCATCACCACGGTTTCATAACCGTGCTGCTTGTAGTACTCGTAGATTTCGCTGACGGAAACCACGCCCGGATCTTCTGCCGGCGCGTACTCTTTCTTATCGGTGTTGGCTTTGTACCAGTCGAGGATACGGCCAACGAACGGCGAAATCAGGAAGACGCCCGCTTCGGCGCAAGCGCGAGCCTGAGCGAAGGAGAACAGCAGCGTCAGGTTGCAGTTGATGCCCTCTTTTTCCAGCTGTTCAGCGGCGCGAATGCCCTGCCAGGTGGAAGCCAGCTTGATCAGAATACGATCGTTGCTGATGCCCGCGTCGTTATACAGCTTGATGATGCGCTTGGCTTTAGCGATAGACGCTTCGGTGTCGTAGGAGAGACGCGCATCCACTTCGGTGGAGATACGGCCCGGGATCAGTTTCAGAATTTCGAGACCGATGTTCACCGCCAGCTTGTCGGAAGCATCGAGGATCTGCTGCGCGCGATCGCTGCTCTGGCTACGAGCCCAGGCCACAGCGTCGTCAATCAGCTTACGGTACTCAGGGATCTGAGCCGCGCCGAGGATCAGGGAAGGGTTGGTGGTGGCATCCTGAGGCTGATACAGCTTCATTGCCGCAATATCTCCGGTGTCAGCGACGACAGTGGTGTACTGACGCAGAGAAGTTAATTTATCCGTCATGATATATTTCTCTTAAACAGCAGTTAAGGGGATGTAACCGGTCTGCCCAGATGATAACACGCTGCCGGGTCAGCGCAACCGCCGACGAGAGAAGAGCGCAGAGTGTGATAAACTATGCAGATTAATTTGCTGAAAGCGCAAGGATTGTCACTTAATTGGTAACGCTTACACTGGCGTGCCGGCATGGACAAGAGGATGTTTAATGCCTGATTTTCTCTCATTTATCAATGAAATACTCTGGGGCTCAGTGATGATTTATCTGCTACTGGGCGCCGGTATCTGGTTTAGCTGGCAAACCCGGGGTATTCAGTTCCGTTACGTGCGCAAATTTGGCCGCAGCCTGAAAAAAAGCCTGCACCCGCAGCCGGGCGGTTTAACCTCCTTTCAGGCGCTCTGTACCAGCCTTGCTGCGCGAGTCGGCAGCGGCAATCTTGCCGGCGTCACGCTGGCTATCGCCGCCGGCGGGCCTGGCGCCGTATTCTGGATGTGGGTCTCCGCCCTGCTCGGCATGGCCAGCAGCTTCGCCGAATGTTCCCTTGCCCAGCTGTATAAAGAGCGCGATAGCCGCGGGCAGTTTCGCGGCGGTCCGGCCTGGTATATGGCGCGCGGGCTCGGCATGCGCTGGATGGGCGTTCTGTTTTCGATCCTCCTGCTGCTGGCCTATGGCTTTATCTTCAATACCGTACAGGCCAACTCCGTGGCCCATGCCCTGCGCTATGCGTTCGATCTGCCGGCGGCAGTCAGCGGCGGCGTGCTGGCCGTTGTCGTTCTGCTGGCCATCCGCCGTGGTTTACGCGGCGTGGCGCGCCTGATGCAGTGGATCGTCCCCATCATGGCGCTGCTGTGGATCGCCACCAGCCTGATTATCGGCCTGTGGCATATCACCGCCCTGCCGACGATTTTCGCCACCATCTTTCGCTGCGCCTTCGGCTGGCAGGAAGCCGCCGCCGGCGCGGTGGGCTACACCATCAGCCAGGCGCTGACCAGCGGCTTTCAGCGCGGCATGTTCTCCAATGAAGCCGGAATGGGCTCTTCGCCTAACGCCGCCGCAGCCGCCGCCTCCTGGCCGCCGCACCCGGCGGCGCAGGGTATCGTGCAGATGATTGGCGTGTTTATTGATACCATCGTCATCTGTACCGCCAGCGCGATTATCGTCATGCTGGCGCCTCACCCCGACAATGAGTATACGCTCAACGGCATCCAGGCCCTGCAGCACGCGATGAGCATGCTGGTCGGGGGCTGGGGGGCGGGTTTTATCGCTTTCATCGTGCTGCTGTTCGCCTTTAGCTCTATCGTCGCCAACTACCTGTACGCGGAAAATAATCTGGTCTTTCTGCGTCTGGATAAGCCGCGCTATATCTGGGCGCTGCGGATACTTACCGTCCTGATGGTGCTGCTGGGAACCGTGGTTAGCCTGCCGGTCGTCTGGCAGAGCGCGGATATCATTATGGCGCTGATGGCGATGACCAACCTGACGGCCATCCTGCTGCTCTCCCCGACGGTGCGGATTATCGCCAGTGATTATCTGCGTCAGCGCCAGCTGGGCATTCAGCCCACTTTCGATGCGTCGCGCTATCCTGAGATTCACCAACAGCTGGCCCCGGGCGCGTGGAATGAACTGCCGCGCGAATAGCGCGGCAATCGCAGCTATCGATCCCTCCATGCACTTTTTTTGTTAAAATTCGTCGAAATTACCTGCAAGGACTGGATATGCTGATTCTGATTTCACCTGCTAAAACGCTCGATTATCAAAGCCCGCTGGCAACGACTCGCTATACCCAGCCCGAACTCCTCGAGTATTCTCAACAGCTTATCAGCATCGCCCGTCAGCTGACCGCGCCGCAAATCGGCAAGCTGATGAGCATCAGCGACAAGCTGGCGGATCTGAACGCCACCCGTTTCCACGACTGGCACCCTGACTTTACGCCGCAAAATGCCCGCCAGGCGATCCTCGCCTTTAAGGGCGATGTCTACACCGGCCTGCAGGCAGAGACGCTCACCGAGGACGACTTTGACTTCGCCCAGCGACACCTGCGCATGCTCTCCGGCCTGTATGGCGTGCTGCGTCCGCTGGACCTGATGCAGCCCTACCGCCTGGAGATGGGGATCCGTCTGGAAAACCCCCGCGGCAAAGATCTGTACCAGTTCTGGGGCGAGACCATTACCGAGAAGCTGAATCAGGCGCTGCAGGCTCAGGGCGACGATATCGTCATCAACCTGGCTTCCGATGAATATTTTAAATCGGTGAAAACGCAAAAATTGCAGGGCCAGCTGATCAAGCCGGTATTCCTCGATGAGAAGAACGGCAAATTCAAAGTGATCAGCTTCTATGCCAAGAAGGCCCGTGGCCTGATGAGTCGCTACATTATTGAAAACCGCTTAACCCAGCCGGAACAGCTGAAATCCTTTAATAGCGAAGGCTATTTCTTTGATGTAGAAGCGTCGGAGAAAGGCGAACTGGTGTTTAAACGCCACGAGCAGTAAGTAAACGGTCCCCCTACGGCGATCGACGCAACAGGGGGACGGTAAGGATTTAGCCCATCATCAGCTTACGCAGCGCGGCGAAATCCGCCGGCAGGTTGTGAGACAGCAGCGGCAGGTCGGCGCGGTCGGCCAGCTCTTTCGGCAGCGGCAGGGTCTCCTGCAGGATCTCCTCCACGCTCTCTTTGAACTTCGCCGGATGGGCGGTGCCGAGGAACAGACCGTACTCTCCCGGCTGCAGCTGATCGCGCAGCGCGCGCCAGGCAATCGCCGCGTGCGGCTCAGAGATGTAGCCGATGGCCTTCAGCTCGCGCATTGCCGCTTTGGTGGTCTCATCATCGACCGCGGCATAGCCCAGCTCGCTGAGACGCCAGATTTTACGGCGGAACAGCTCTTCGACACGCGGCCAGTTGTTCGGCTGGCTGACGTCCATGGCGTTGGACAGCGTCGCCTGGGTGGCTTTTGGCGCCCACTCGCCGCCCTGCAGATAGCGCGGAACGGTGTCGTTGGCATTGGTGGCGGCGATAAAGCGTTTGATCGGCAGACCCAGCGACTTCGCCAGCAGACCGGCGGTCAGATCGCCGAAGTTGCCGCTCGGCACGGAAATCACCAGCTGATTGCGGGCTTCCTGCGGCAGCTGCGCCACCGCTTCGAAGTAGTAGCAGATCTGCGCCAGCAAGCGGCTGATGTTAATGGAGTTAGCCGAGTTGAGCCCCAGCGTCGCCTTCAGTTCTTCATCGTCAAACGCCTGCTTCACCAGCGCCTGGCAGGCGTCGAAGTCGCCGTCAATCGCCACGGTTTCAATGTTGCCGCCGAGAGTACAGAACAGCTTCTCCTGCAGCGGGCTGATCTTGCCGCGCGGGTAGAGGATCACTACCTTAACGTTCGGCAGTCCGTAGAAAGCATGCGCCACCGCCGCCCCGGTATCGCCAGAGGTCGCCGTGAGGATGGTGACCGGCTTATCGCCCGCGATGTGGGTCAGCATCTGCGCCATAAAGCGGCCGCCGAAATCCTTGAAGGCCAGCGTGGGGCCATGGAACAGCTCCAGACAGCCGACATCCTCCTGAACCTTGCTCACCGGCGCCGGAAACGCAAACGCCGCGCGGACCCGCTGCTGCAGGACATCCTGCGGGATCTCATCGCCGATAAAGGCGGATAAAATTTTGGCGCTGCGGGTGACAAAATCCTGCGCCAGCATGTCGTCGATTTCAGTCAGGCTGAATTCCGGCAGATCGTGCGGAAAGAACAGGCCCTGATGCTTGCCAAGTCCCTGGGTAACGGCCTGCGCAAAGCTGACCTGCTCATTGTGATCTTTTAAGTTATACAGTTTCATTGGTTATCCCACTACGCGTGCGCCCGCCGTGTCCAGCCGGCAAATATGAACAAAGCCTTCCTGATTCTGCAGATAGTGCGCGCCAAGCCAGTCGGCGACGCGCTGTGCGGTGTCCGGCTTATCGCACAACGCGAACAGCGTTGGGCCAGAGCCGGAGATGCCGCAAGCCTGGGCGCCCATCTCCATGGCCGCCTGACGCGCTTCGCTAAAGCCCGGCAGCAGTTTGGTTCGGTACGGTTCGGCAATCACATCTTTCATCAATTTTGCCGCCAGCTGCGGCTGGCGGGTGTAGCAGGCGTGAATAAAGCCCGCGAGGTGGCGACCATGGGCGATACAATCCTGACGGCGGTACTGCGCCGGCAGAATCGCCCGCGCTTCGGCGGTGGATACTTTAATCCCCGGATAGGCCAGCACCCACAGCCACTCATCAAACCCGGGCACCTGCTGGCTGATAATCCCGTTCTCTTCGATCATCAACTGCATGCCGCCAAGATAGCACGGCGCCACGTTGTCGTAGTGAATGCTGCCGGAGATACGCCCTTCCATCTCCCCCATCAGCGCCAGCATGCGCGTCTCGTTCAGCGGCTTACCGCAAAACTCGTTCATCGCCACCAGCGCGGCGACCACCGAGCAGGCGCTGGAGCCCAGCCCGGAGCCAATCGGCATGTTTTTTTCCAGGGTCATCGCCACCGGCACCGTTTTACCGATCTCCCGGCAAAAGCTTTCCCAGCACTGGTAAACAATGTTCTCCTGCGGCGCCGTCGGCAGTTTGCTGGCGAAGCGTCCCAGATTCTGCAGGCTGAATTGCTCCGCCGCTTCGACAGTAACGTTGTCGCCAAGCAGCGTGCCATCGACCGGCGTGACCGCCGCGCCCAACACATCAAACCCGACGCTCATATTGGCACTGGAAGCCGGGGCATATACTTTGACCATCTTAAACTCCTAACTTCCAGGAAAGGGTGCGCAGCAGGTCGGCGAAAACACCGGCCGCCGTGACGTCGTTCCCGGCACCATAGCCGCGCAGCACCAGCGGCAATGGCTGATAATAGTGGCTGTAAAAGGCCAGCGCGTTCTCGCCATTTTTGACTTTGAACAGCGGATCGTTGCCGTCAACGGCGGCAATTTTCACCCGGCAGGTACCATCCTCTTCGATGTTACCGACATAGCGCAAGACTTTACCTTCATCGCGCGCCTTAGCGATCCGCGAGGCGAACGCATCATCCAGCGACGGCAGGCGGGCCATAAAGGTCTCAACATCACCGCTGGCGTCGAAGTCCGCCGGCAGCGCCGACTCGACGATAATGTCCGACAGCTCCAGTTCACGTCCGGTCTCACGGGCCAGAATCAGCAGCTTACGCGCGACATCCACCCCGGATAAATCGTCGCGCGGATCCGGCTCGGTATACCCCATCTCACGGGCCATCGCCGTCGCCGCCGAGAAACTCACGCCCTCATCCAGCTTGCCGAAGATAAACGACAGAGAGCCGGAGAGGATCCCGGAGAAATGGCGCAGTTCATCGCCGGCGTTGAGCAGGTTCTGCAGGTTCTCAATCACCGGCAGGCCAGCGCCAACGTTAGTGTCATAGAGGAACTTGCGGCGCGAGCTGCTCGCGGCGTGGCGCAGCTGATGATAGTAATCCAGCGAAGAGGTATTGGCCTTTTTATTCGGCGTGACCACATGGAAACCTTCGCGCAGGAAGTCGGCGTACTGATCGGCGACCGCCTGGCTGGAGGTACAGTCGACGATCACCGGATTCAGCAGGTGGTACTCTTTTACCAGGCGGATCAGGCGACCGAGATTAAAGGGTTCTTTCGCCTCCGCCAGCGCCTCACTCCAGTTTTCCAGATTCAGACCATGCACGCTGGTCAGCAGCGCCTGAGAGTTGGCCACGCCGCAAACGCGCAGATCGATATGTTTGCTCTTCAGCCAACTCTGCTGGCGTTTGATTTGCTCCAGCAGCGCGCCGCCGACGCCGCCGACGCCGATGACGAACACTTCGATCACCTGGTCGGTGTTGAACAGCATCTGATGGGTCACGCGCACGCCGGTGGTGGCGTCGTCATTGCTGACCACCACCGAAATGGAGCGCTCGGATGAACCCTGGGCAATCGCCACGATATTGATATTGGCGCGGGCCAGCGCGGCAAAAAACTTTGCCGAGATACCGCGCAGAGTGCGCATTCCGTCGCCCACCACCGAGATAATAGCCAGACGCTCCATAATGGCCAGCGGCTCCAGCAGCCCCTCTTTCAGCTCGAGATAAAACTCATCTTCCATCGCCCGTTTAGCACGCGCGCAGTCGCTCTGCGGCACGCAGAAACTGATGCTGTACTCGGAAGAGGATTGGGTGATCAGCACGACCGAGATGCCGGCGCGGGACATGGTGGCGAAGACGCGGGCCGCCATGCCGACCATGCCTTTCATCCCCGGCCCGGAGACATTGAACATCGCCATGTTGTTGAGGTTAGAGATGCCTTTGACCGGCAGATCGTCCTCGTCGCGGCTGGCGCCGATGAGCGTTCCCGGCGCCTGCGGGTTGCCGGTATTTTTAATCAGACATGGGATTTGGAACTGGGCGATAGGGGCGATGGTGCGCGGGTGCAGCACTTTCGCGCCAAAGTAGGAGAGCTCCATCGCCTCCTGATAAGACATCGATTTCAGCAGACGCGCATCCGGCACCTGGCGCGGGTCGCAAGTGTACACGCCGTCGACATCGGTCCAGATTTCGCAGCAGTCGGCGCGCAGGCAGGCGGCCAGTACCGCAGCCGAATAGTCGGAGCCGTTGCGCCCCAGCACCACCAACTCGCCCTTCTCATTGCCGGCGGTAAACCCGGCCATCAGGATCATATGGTCTGCCGGGATCTGGCTGGCGGCGATGCGGCGGGTGGATTCGGCGATATCGACCGTGGATTCCAGATAGTGGCCCACCGCGAGCAGTTTTTCCACCGGGTTAATCACACTGACTTTATGACCACGGGCTTCCAGCAGACCCGCCATGATGGCGATGGAGAGCTTTTCGCCTCGGCAGATCAGCGCGGCATTGACGCTGTCCGGGCACTGACCCAGCAGGCTGATACCGTGCAGGACATGCTTAATCTGAGCAAACTCCTGCTCAACAAAGGCTTTCAGCTGGGCGAGCGGGAAAGCGGGCTGGGCGTCGGCAAGGCCCTGAAGAAGTTCGGTAAAAATGCGTTCAGCGTCGGCAATATTGGGGAGGGCATCCTGGCCGCCAATGGTCTTTTCAATCATCGCTACCAGATGGTTGGTGATCTTCGCCGGGGCAGACAGGACGGTCGCTACCTGCCCCTGCCTGGCATTACTCTCCAGAATATCGGCAACCCGCAGAAACCGTTCCGCATTTGCCACTGATGTACCGCCGAACTTCAACACTCGCATGGTTCTTACCCCTTGATCTCTTGTCAAAAAAAAAGCCCGCACTGTTCAGGTGCGGGCTTTTTTCTGTGTTTCCTGTACGCGTCAGCCCGCACCGTTACCTGTGGTAATGGTGGTGGTGATAATGGTGGTAATCATGCCGATGCGATTCATGGATGTTGTGTACTCTGTATTTTTATCTGTCTGTGTGTCCTGCCTATATTGGTTAAAGTATCTGCCCTCTTAAGTCAATGAATTTCTCAATTAACCCCATTTCAGCGAGCTTACGTATTGCGCCACCCCGACAAGGAAAAACATCCAGATCGGCGGAGTAACTCCCGCAAAAACAGCACATACAACCATAATTAAAATATATGGCAGAGCTTTATTCTGACAGGTTTTTTTCAATATCATGCAGCAAACGATGCAACATTGCCGTGTCGCGCTGCTGCAGCAGCCCCATTCGTTGCGACAGCCAGTCGGCCAGTTTGGCATCATCCTCCACGCCCAGACGCGAAAGCAAGGCCAGGGCGCGCAGGCGCAACGCCTGCAGCTGATGATGGTCTGCCGCGGCGGCGGCGGGCGCCGGTTGTTGCATAAGCGATGCTAATTGATAGCAGTAGACCATCACCGACTGACCGAGGTTTAGCGAAGGATAATCCGCGGCCATCGGCACGCCGGTCAGCACATCGGCCAGGGCCAGCTCCTCATTGGTCAATCCGGCGTCTTCACGGCCAAATACCAGCGCGGTATGGGTCATCCAGTTCGCCTTCTCCTCCAGCAGCGGCAACAGCTGCTGCGGCGTGGCGTAATAGTGAAACCGCGCGCGACTGCGGGCGGTGGTGGCGACGGTAAAATCGACGTCGTGCAGCGCCTCGGCAAGGGTGGAATAGGTGGTGATGCCATCGAGGATGTCGCCTGAGCCGTGCGCCACCCAGCGTGCCGCCGGCGCCAGATGGGCTTCACTGTCCACGATCCGCAGATCGCGAAATCCCATGGTTTTCATCGCCCTGGCGGCGGCGCCGACGTTCTCGGCCCGGGCAGGACCGACTAAAATAATCGTTAAACGCATTGCGGTTTTTTTCTCTCTCTCAGGCGTTGTCGAGGCGCGGAGCCCCCCATTTTACGCGGTGAAAATTTACAAATTTGCAACAAAAATCACTAAAATTGCGTTTTCTTACCCATAAAAAAATCTAAACTGTTCTCAGGAGGCCATGACAAGGAGTATGTTAACAGAACCCATTTATCCATATGATGGGCAATGAAATTTCACCTGACGCATCGTTCCAGGCATTGGATTCACTGTATTTATTAATTTATCCACGCAACTAGTTGAGCCGGGTAAAGATTGTGACTATAAAGAGCATGGCGATGCAATGATTTCACAAGACTGTTAACGTGCTACAATTGAACTTGATATATGTCAACGAAGCGTAGTTTTATTGGGTGTTCGGCCTCTCTTAGCCTGTTATGTTGCTGTTAAAATGGTTAGGATGTCAGCCGTTTTTGACACCGTCGGGTCCAGAGGGAAAGTACCCACGACCAAGCTAATGATGTTGTTGACGTTGATGGAAAGTGCATCAAGAACGCAATTACGTACTTTAGTCATGTTACGCCGCGCATGTTAATTTGCGACATGCAGCAGGCAGGTCAGGGACTTTGGTACTTCCTGTTTCGATTTAGTTGGCAATTTAGGTAGCAAACATGCAGACCCCGCACATTCTTATCGTTGAAGACGAGTTGGTAACACGCAACACGTTAAAAAGTATTTTCGAAGCAGAAGGTTACGATGTATTCGAAGCGACCGATGGCGCGGAAATGCATCAGATCCTGTCTGAAAATGATATCAACCTGGTGATCATGGATATCAACCTGCCGGGTAAAAATGGTCTTCTGCTGGCGCGCGAGCTGCGCGAGCAGGCTGACGTCGCGCTGATGTTCTTAACCGGTCGCGACAACGAAGTGGATAAGATCCTTGGCCTCGAAATCGGCGCTGACGACTATATCACTAAACCGTTTAACCCGCGTGAACTGACTATCCGCGCGCGCAACCTGCTCTCCCGTACCATGAACCTCGGTACCGTGAGCGAAGAGCGTCGCAGCGTGGAAAGCTACAAGTTCAACGGCTGGGAACTCGATATCAACAGCCGTTCCCTGGTCAGCCCGAACGGCGAACAGTACAAGCTGCCGCGCAGTGAATTCCGCGCGATGCTGCACTTCTGCGAAAACCCGGGCAAAATTCAGTCTCGTGCCGAGCTGCTGAAGAAAATGACCGGTCGCGAGCTGAAGCCGCATGACCGTACCGTTGACGTGACCATTCGTCGGATTCGTAAACACTTCGAATCCACTCCGGATACCCCGGAAATCATCGCTACCATTCACGGTGAAGGTTACCGTTTCTGTGGCGATCTGCAGGAATAATGTGATTTATTCCGCAGCCATGATGTGAAAACGGCGCCCCGAGGGCGCCGTTTTTTTATGCCGTCACTCTTTCCAGAGGCGCAGTTTGTCGTCATCGGCAGACGGCGGCGGAGGCACACTGCCTTTCGGTAACGATAACGCATACCAGTCCACTCGCCGGGTCAAAAACATCAGGCTGCTTAGCGCCAGCACCAGCACCCCGGTACCCAACAGCAGCGCGCTGTCCTCGGAATGCAGCAGAAACCACATCACCCCGTCCAGCAGCAGCAGCGCCGCGACAAACAGCAGGCTGTTACGCCATCCCCTGAGCACCGCCTGGAGGTAGATCCCGTTCATCACCGCGCCGGACAGGCTGGCGGCCAGCCAGGCGGCGGTAAAGCCAATGTGCTCCGAAAGCGCCAGCAGCACCAGGTAAAACAGCACCAGCGATAGGCCCACCAGCAAATATTGCATCGGATGCAGGGGGCGATGGGTCAGGCTTTCGAAAGCGAAAAAGGCCATAAACGTCAACCCAATTAACAGGATGGCATATTTTGTCGCCCGGTCGGTTAGCTGATACTGGTCGGCAAGCGACATGACATCGGCACTGAACGCAGGCAGGCGCGACCACGGGATCTCCATATCATCCTTGAAATAGTTGCCCATATCGTTGGCGAACCAGCTGCTTTGCCAGTGGGCGCGATAGCCGGCAGCATTCACTTCGCGTTTCGTTGGCAGGAAGCTGCCGAGAAAGCCGGGATGCGGCCAGTTACTGGTCAGCTGCAGCTCGCTGTTGCGCCCGAGCGGCGCCAGTGAAAATGCGCCCGTCCCGTTCAGATCGAGCGAAAAAGCGATCTCAAGCGGCTTGTTGTCCTCCGCCAGCGCAGGCATCGGCATATGGATGCCCGCCCCATCGCCGCTGATCCCCAGCCCAGGCTCCACGCTTAATACGCTGCCGTTAACTTCCGGGGCATGGATGGCGCCAATGCCGCGGGCATCGCCGACGCTCACCACCAGCCGCGGCTGGCCCAGGGAGATATTCGTTTTTCGCAATGACGCCAGACGCAGCGGATCGAAGGTGGCCTTGATCTGCAGGGCGTTATGCCAGACCTGTCCGCTGTAGATGCCCACCCTCCTCGACTCCACGGTCTGTTTGCCGCTGACCGCCAGCGACTCCGGCAGCCAGTAGTACTCCCAGCTCCGCTGATATTCGACCTCTTTTTGGTTCTCCCTGCGGGTCAGCGTCTCGGTTACCGGAATAGCGATCAGCGGCCCGGCGAGTTTTTGCGGGCCGCTGGTGCTCTGTTCAATGGCATCCACAACCTCGCTGCGATAATCAGCCCGCTCATTGATGAGCTCCCTGACTATCATCAAAGGCAGAGATAACAGCACAATACAGCCTATTAACGTGGTGATTTTCCAGAATAACGGTGATTTCAACATAGCTTTCTCCCTATCGTGATGGCCTCACAATAGGGCGGTTGTGTGGGGGGAATTTGAAGCTATGTGAAGGGACGGTGAAGTCTCAACGTGGCAACCACGCCGCCTTCGGGCCGATTGTGTAGACGGATATCGCCGTGATGCAGGCGCGCGACTTCACGAACGAAGGCCAGCCCAAGGCCGCTGCTCTTATGGCCGTCTTCACGCGGCAGCGAGTAGAACCGATCAAAGATCCGCGTCAGGGCATACTCCGGAATACCGCATCCGTTATCCGTTACGCTCAATCGCACCTCTGCATTTCGTTTCTCTACTGCCAGGGCGATCTCGCCCCCTTGGGGGGTAAAATCAATCGCGTTGTCGAGCAGATTGCCCAGCGCCTGGGACAGCAGTTCGCCATCGCCATTGACCAGCATCCCACTTTCCTGCCAGCGCAGGGTGATGGCTTTCGCCGCCAGGGCGATGTCGCGCTCTTCCGCCAGGCGTTGGTATAGCGCATCTATCGACACCGGCTGCGGCTTTATCTCCAGCCGGCTTTCCAGTCGCGCCTGCTGGAGCAACCGCTCCACCAACAGCTGCATGCGAGTATTTTGCGCGAGGATATTCTCAGTAAACCGCGCCGCCACCGCAGGCGGCGGCTCTTCGCGCAGGATCTCCGCCGCACCGCGGATGGCCGCCAGCGGACTTTTCAGCTCGTGAGTCAGGTCATAGACATAATTTTCGATGGCGTTTTTGCCTTCGAGCTTCACCCGCATGCTCTCCAGCGCCTGGGCCAGCTTACGCAGTTCGCTGCTGCCGACCTCCGGCAGCGGCAGCGGGCGGTCAGCGGTCACCGAGTCCGCATAGCGCACCAGCTTGCCGATAGAGAAATTGATCCACCAGACGACGCCGCAGCCAATCAACAGGGCAATGCCCAGCAGGGCGCCGCCGGCCCAGAGGATCCGCCGCTCGCTGCGCTGAATGACCGGCGTCATCGCCAGGTTGGGTTTACCGACGCTCAGCACGCCGATAATCCGCCCCTTATCCATCACCGGCGCGGCGATATACATCACCGAGCTGGCTTCATCATGCGGATCGCTGCGCGTACTGCGCGCGCCGTACTGGCCGCGCAGGGTGAGCCAGACGTCGTTCCAGCGTGAATAGTCCTGCCCTGTCGCCTCTCCGCTCGAGTCAAACACCACCTTGCCCCGGGCATCGGTCAGATAGACGCGGTACTCATTCCGCACCTTTTTAATTCCGCCAATATTGGCGTTGAGCCGTTGCTGGTTGAGCTGGTGAAAGGCCTGCGCCAGCCTGCCCTGCTGCGGGTTTGCCGCCAGCAGGTCCTCACGCGCCAGCGCCGCCAGCAGGGTGGCGGTATCGTTGAGGGTCCCCTCCGTCGCCCGGCGCACGCCCGGCTTCACTTCCTGGACAAAGATCGACAGTACAAACCACGCGGCGATCGCGACGATAAGAAAATAGCCCAGCAGCAGGCGCATGCCGATGCGCATCAGCCGCGCCCCAGGCTGTAGCCCATCCCGCGATGGGTATTGATTGGCGCCACCTCAGGATTGACGGCCCGCAGTTTAGCGCGCAGGGTTTTGATGTGGGTGTCGACGGTGCGGTCGAGGCTTTCCCAGGCATCGCTCCACACCAGCTCCATCAGCTGCTGGCGGGAGAAGACGCGACCGGGCGCGTGAAGCAGCGTTTTCAACAGCAGAAATTCATAGCGCGTCAGGTTCAGCGGCTGGCCGAACCAGCTTATCGACGCCGCCTGCTCGTCAAGCACAAACTCGCCGACGCGAACTACCGACGAAGGCGCGGCGAATTTTTGCAGCCGCCGCAGCACGCTGCGCACCCGCGCGCAGACTTCGCGCGGCGAAAACGGCTTGGCGATGTAATCGTCAGCGCCGATTTCCAGCCCCAGCAGCTTATCGACCTCGTCGCTCCGCGCCGTCAGAAACAGCACCGGCAGCGCCGGAAAGCGCGTCAGCAGGCGCCGACAGAGCTCGAAGCCGCTGATATCCGGCAAGCCGACGTCGAGGATGGCCACATCGGGCACCTGATGCGCCGCCGCCTCCAGCGCGGGCAACCCGCGATCAAAGACGGTGACCTGGAAGCCCTCCTGCTGGAGCATATAAACCAGGGTATCGGCGATACTCTGTTCATCCTCAACTAACCAAATCCGTGGCTGCTGCATGCGCGCTCCCGTTTATTTATTCCAGGGCATAATCGGCACGGCGCTGATGGCGTTCTTCGGCGAACCATCAACCACTTTATCCGAATAGGTCAGGTAGACCAGCGCATTGCGTTTCGCATCATAGAAGCGAACGACCTGTAGCTTTTTAAACACCAGCGAGGTGCGCTTCTGGAACACCACGTCGCCCTGGCTTTTGCCATTTTTGATTTTGTCCGTCAGCTCAATCGGCCCGACCTGCTGGCAGGAGATGGCCGCGTCGGAGGTATCTTCCGCCAGACCCAGCCCGCCTTTGATCCCGCCGGTCTTCGCCCGGCTGATATAGCAGGTCACGTTCTGCACATCCGGATCGTCAAAGGCTTCGACGACAATTTTGTGATCCGGCCCTAACCATTTGAAGACCGTATCCACGGAACCAATCTGCTCCGCCTGAGCGACCTGGCAGCCGGCCAGCAGCAGCAGGCCCATCGCAAACTTCTTGTATTTCATATTGTTACCATTCTTAAAAAATATAGCTGAGTGATTATCACGCACTTTGCGGAAAAGGTTTATAGATCACAGCTTTACAAAATTCTCGTTCAGATCCACGGACCTACCGCATTTAAAAGCAAAAAAAACACTGAATGCTAAAACATCAAAAAATGCTATTATCCGCTACTTTAATATCAGGCACCTGTGTTTAAGGATGGGGACATTTTATGGATCAAGCAGGGATTATTCGCGATCTCCTTAGCTGGCTGGAAGGTCACCTGGATCAGCCGCTTTCTCTGGACAATGTGGCGGCGAAGGCGGGTTATTCCAAGTGGCATTTGCAGCGAATGTTTAAGGATGTCACCGGCCATGCCATCGGTGCCTATATTCGCGCGCGCCGGTTGTCGAAATCAGCTGTCGCATTACGCCTTACCGCCCGTCCAATCCTTGATATTGCGCTGCAGTACCGTTTCGACTCCCAGCAGACCTTCACCCGGGCGTTTAAGAAGCAGTTCTCGCTGACGCCGGCGCTCTACCGCCGCTCGCCGGACTGGAGCTCGTTCGGTATGCGTCCGCCGCTGCGTCTTGGCGAGTTTACCCTGCCGAAACATGAATTTGTCGCCCTGCCCACGACTCAACTGCTGGGGGTAACCCAGAGCTATACCTGTAAGCTGGAGGAAATCTCCGACTTCCGCAACCAGATGCGGGTCCAGTTCTGGCGCGATTTCCTCGGCAACTCGCCGTCGATCCCCCCGGTGCTCTATGGGCTGCATGAACCGCGTCCGAGCCTGGAGAAAGACGATGAACAGGAAGTGTTCTATACCACCGCGCTGACGCCGGAGATGGCTAACGGCCACCTGCAGAACGCCCATCCGGTGACGCTGGAGGGCGGCGAGTATGTCATGTTTACGTATGAAGGGCTGGGTACCGGCCTGCAGGAATTCATCCTGACGGTCTACGGCACCTGCATGCCGATGCTGAACCTGACGCGTCGCAAGGGGCTGGATATTGAACGCTTCTATCCTGAAGATGAAAGCCGGGATCAGGACACGCCGATTCAGTTGCGCTGCGAATATCTGATCCCGATCCGCCGTTAACGCTGCAGCTCGTCCATCGCGGGGGCGTCAAGATGCGAGACGTCGCCCGCCGTTTCCACCACCCAGCCGGAAGCCAGCCACGGGCTCTGCTGATAATCGACGCGCGAGATAGAGCAGTTGCGCAGACGCAGCCGACGCTCTGCGTACGCCGGCAGCCCTAAAATCGTGCTCACCAGGCAGCCCAGCGCGATACCATGACTCACCAGCAGCGGTCGACTACCGGCCGGTAATTCCAGACAGGCTGCCAGCGCCGCATGCATGCGTTCGCTAAGCTCCTGCATCGATTCGCCCTGAGGAATACGACCATCCGGCGTGCCGTTGACCAGCTGGCGGCGCCAGCCCTCTTCTTCTTCGCTGAGCGAGTCGATATGGCGCTTCTCCAGCACCCCCATATCCAGCTCGCGCAGGCGCGCATCGGCGATCACGCTGCAGCCGCAGGCTTCGGCGATAATCTCTGCTGTGCGGCGGGTTCGTCCCAGATCGCTGGTAATGATATGGGTGATCCCCAGCGTTCTGGCGCGCTCGCCAACCTGCCAGGCCTGGCGCTCACCGTGTGCGGTCAGCGGACTGTCGGACTGACCCTGAATACGTCGCTCGGCGTTCCACTGCGTTTCACCGTGGCGAACAAGGTATACCTGTAACATGCTTTTTTTCCGTTCTGAACTCGTTATCGACCGCTTTCGGGCATTACCGCCTGCCCTGGGGGTGATTTAGAGTATACTGCGATGACGTTAGTTTATTCTGAGTTGTTTTGATTATGCACCATGTTGTCTCAGCGACCACTAATCCCGCCAAAATTCAGGCAATTCTGCAGGCTTTTGACGAGATTTTCGGCGAAGGATCCTGCCACATTGAGTCCGTATCCGTCGAGAGCGGCGTGCCGGAACAGCCCTTCGGCAGCGAGGAAACGCGCGCTGGCGCACGAAATCGCGTCGCCAATGCGCGCCTCGCCCAGCCCCATGCCGATTTCTGGGTCGCCATCGAAGCCGGAATTGACGATGGCAGTACCTTTAGCTGGGTGGTCATCGAAAGCGCCAGCCAGCGCGGAGAAGCGCGCTCAGCCACGCTGCCGTTGCCTGACGTTATTCTTGAGCAGGTTCGCGCTGGCGAAGCCCTCGGGCCGGTCATGTCGCAGTATACCGGCATCGATCAGATCGGTCGTAAAGAGGGGGCGATTGGGGTTTTCACCGGCGGCAAATTAACCCGCAGCAGCGTTTACCATCAGGCGGTCGTGCTGGCGTTAAGTCCGTTCCACAACGCTATTTATCGCTAGCCAGCAGCGTCTGCTCCAGCCACTGGCGCAGCTCAACCGGCGCCGACTTCAGGCTGTTCGACCCGCGGGTAATGGTCGCAATGCCGGCGCCGAGCTCATTTTTCAGCTCGCGCTGGCTCATCTCGCCGCGCAGCAGCTCTTCGATAATGCGCACCCGGGTTCCCAGCGCTTCGCGCTCATCAGGGGTTAGCATTAGCTGCAGCAGCGGCAGATGTAGATCCTGCGCATAGGCCTGCTGTAGCAGCGCCACAAAGCGCAGCCACTCCTGATGACGTTGTTCGGCAACGGCCGCGGAATAGGGAGATTGTTGGGTCATATCGCGCCACCATATTGAGACGGGCAGCTTACGCTGCCCGTCGAATGTACTCTTCAACGAGTACAAAGCATAACATACTTCCCGGCGATCAGTAACGCTGCCGCCACTCCGCATCGCTGAAGAGCTTATCCTGCTGTCCCATAAAGTAGCGGTAGTAGGCGTCATAGGAGAGGACATTCTTCACGTAGCCGCGGGTTTCCGAGAACGGAATACTCTCGACAAACGCCACGGCGTCGATCCGTCCGGCGCTGTTCCCCTGCCAGGTGCGTACCCGACCCGGCCCGGCGTTATAGGCCGCCGAGGCGTAGATGCGGTTATTGCCGAACTGCTGGTAAACGTACTGCAGATAGCTGGTGCCGATGTTGATGTTGGTTTCCGGATCCAATAGCTGCGACGGGCCGCTGTAGCCGGGAATGCGGAACATGCTGACGGTATGCGTCGCGGTGCCCGGCATAATCTGCATCAGCCCGCTGGCGCCGACCGGCGAGCGCACTTTCGGGTTCCAGGCGCTCTCCTGGCGGGCAATGGCCATCGCGTAGCTCTGCGGAATATCTTTACCGCTGATATAGCGGGCAAACAGATCGTTATAGGCCAGCGGGAAGCGCTCCTCCAGCTGATCCCACAGCTTGCCGGCGATCGTCGCCTGGACGCTCAGATCCCACCAGTGCTGATCGAAGGCATAGCGCGCCAGCTGCGCCTGCTGAGATTTCGTGCGGCTGGTGACCAGATTCGCCCATTCGGTGCGCGCGGTGTTATCCATATTCCAGTACATCAGCTCGCGTACCCGGGCCATCTCCGGACCGGAAGCCAGCGCCGGATCGAGCGTGCCAGTCGCTTTATCGATGCGGAAGGTATACTCCTCGCCGAGACGCTGTGCGGCGACCATCGGGTAGAAACCGCGCTGCTGCATCAACGACCGGAGGATCGCCTGCGCCTCCTCGTCCCTGCCGCGCTCCAGCAACAGATCCGCCTGCCAGTAGCGCCATTCGTCTTTCTCTTTCGCCTCCATCGGCAGGCGCGCCAGCCAGGTATTCAGGCCATGGCGATCGCCCGTCCCCAGCGCCATCCGCACCCGCCGCTCCACCAGCGGCGTGGACTGCGATCGCATAATCGCATCGTCGCGCCAGATGGCCTGCTCTTCGGTCACATCATTCCCCATCAGGCGCCAGGCGACAATATCGCGTAGCTCCTGGGTCTGATCCTCATTGAGCTGCTGGGCCTGCACCAGCGAAGGGATCATCAAACGGGCATTTTCCACATCCTGACGGGCGACGCTGGCGAAGGCGACGGCGGCCATCTGGCGGGTAAAGTCCGTCGCCCCGGTGGTGCGGGCAAAGGTCAGGACGCTGTTAGGATCGTTAGCCAGGGCAACCACGGCGCTGGCGATGCTCTGGTAGTTGGCGGGCATCTGCTGGGCCAGCGATTTCACCAGCCCGATATTGCCGGCCTTCATCGCCAGGCGGATCCGTTCGAGATAAGCCAGCGGATCCTGCTGGCCGGAGTCGCGCCAGGCGCTGAACAGCGGTTCACAGGCGCCGGGCTGGTTCTTGCCCGTCAGCCAGAGGTCTTTCGCTCCGCTCCAGGCCTCCTGCGACTGCCCCACGCTCAGTTTGGCGTAGTAGTAGTTGCACTGCGCCTCGGTGCTGGTCGGCTTATCGGGACTAAACGCCAGCAAGCCGCGCCAGTCGCTGCGCCGGGCCAGTTCATTCACGAAGCGCGAACGTAATGAACGCGCGGGGGGCAGCGTCGGGTTGGCGTCAATAAAGTTTTTCACCACCAGCGCTGGCTGGTTCATCAGATCGTCGGTAATCTGCCGGTACTGCAAATAGGGATACAGGGGATAGGTGCTTAACGTGGGCATCAGCTGGTCAACCACATCCATCTGCCGGTTATCCCACGCCTGCTTAATTTGTGCGTAGCGGCTGCGCTGTTCATCCAGTGAATCCGCATGCGCCAGCTGACTCAACGCCAACAGACCAACGCTGGCAGCCAAAAGATGCCACGCCATTTTTTTGGCTTTTTCCACAAGCTCTTCCTCTTTCAGGTGCATTTTCGCAGCATCGTGCCGCTTAAAAGCCCCTGCCGGTTCGGCAGGCGGCTTTACTTATGCTAATCAGACAACGCTAAACGCGCCATGTCCTGAACATTTTTTTACGCTTCTGTGAATCCTGTCGCCTCGCTGGGATTAGCGCGCGAAAAAGGCTACACTTCGGCTTTGAACTATCTATCAAAATAGAAAGAGGCGAAGTCCAACGTGGCTCAATTCGTTTATACCATGCATCGTGTCGGCAAAGTGGTTCCGCCGAAACGTCATATTTTGAAAAATATCTCCCTCAGCTTTTTCCCTGGCGCAAAAATCGGTGTGCTCGGTCTGAACGGCGCCGGTAAATCTACCCTGCTGCGCATCATGGCCGGTATCGACACCGAGATCGAAGGTGAAGCGCGTCCGCAGCCTGGCATTAAAATCGGCTACCTGCCGCAGGAGCCGCAGCTCAACCCGGAGCACACCGTGCGCGAGTCCGTTGAAGAAGCGGTCGCCGAAGTGGTTAACGCGCTGAAGGGCCTGGACGAAGTCTATGCCAAATACGCCGAGCCGGATGCAGACTTCGATAAGCTTGCCGCACAGCAAGGCAAGTTCGAAGAGATTATCCAGGCGCACGACGGCCACAATCTGAACGTGCAGCTGGAGCGCGCGGCCGACGCCCTGCGCCTGCCGGACTGGGATGCGAAAATCGCCAATCTTTCCGGTGGTGAACGCCGCCGCGTCGCGCTGTGCCGCCTGCTGCTGGAAAAACCAGACATGCTGCTGCTCGACGAACCGACCAACCACCTGGACGCCGAGTCCGTCGCCTGGCTGGAACGCTTCCTGCACGACTTCGAAGGCACCGTGGTGGCAATTACCCACGACCGTTACTTCCTCGATAACGTCGCCGGTTGGATCCTCGAACTTGACCGCGGCGAAGGTATTCCGTGGGAAGGCAACTACTCCTCCTGGCTGGAGCAGAAAGATCAGCGTCTGGCGCAGGAAGCCTCTCAGGAAGCCGCGCGTCGCAAATCCATCGAGAAAGAGCTCGAGTGGGTTCGCCAGGGCGCGAAAGGCCGTCAGTCCAAGGGCAAAGCCCGTCTGGCGCGCTTTGAAGAGCTCAACAACGTTGAATACCAGAAACGTAACGAGACCAACGAACTGTTCATTCCGCCAGGCGCGCGTCTGGGCGATAAAGTTCTGGAAGTCAGCAACTTGCGTAAATCCTACGGCGACCGCGTGCTGATCGACGATCTGAGCTTCTCGGTACCGAAGGGCGCTATCGTCGGCATCATCGGCCCGAACGGCGCGGGTAAATCAACGCTGTTCCGCATGATGTCCGGCCAGGAACAGCCAGATTCCGGCACCATCACCCTGGGCGAAACCGTTAAGCTGGCCTCCGTCGATCAGTTCCGCGACGCGATGGACAACAGCAAGACCGTGTGGGAAGAGGTCTCCGGCGGCCTGGATATCATGAAGATCGGCAACACCGAGATGCCGAGCCGCGCCTACGTGGGCCGCTTTAACTTCAAAGGCGTAGACCAGGGCAAACGCGTTGGCGAACTGTCCGGCGGTGAACGCGGTCGTCTTCACCTGGCGAAGCTGCTGCAGGTTGGCGGTAACGTACTGCTGCTCGATGAACCGACCAACGACCTGGATATCGAAACCCTGCGCGCGCTGGAAAACGCCCTGCTGGAGTTCCCGGGCTGCGCGATGGTTATCTCGCACGACCGTTGGTTCCTTGACCGTATCGCCACCCACATTCTGGATTACCAGGATGAAGGTAAGGTGGAGTTCTTTGAAGGTAACTTTACCGAGTACGAAGAGTACAAGAAACGCACCCTCGGCGCCGACGCGCTGGAGCCGAAGCGAATCAAGTACAAACGTATCTCAAAATAAAATGCAAAAAGGCAACGCAAGTTGCCTTTTTTAATGTTTGCTCCCTCTCCCACCGGGAGAGGGCCGGGGTGAGGGCATCAGCCCGCAGAGGATCTACCCCTGCTCCCCCATCAGCTGCTTCACCAGCTCGACGCAGCGCAGGAAGCGCGTATCGTAGTCCGACTCCTTAACATGGACGAACTCGATCTCATTCTCTTTCAGCAGCGACACCAGCAGCGACTGAAACTCTTTACGATCCACCGAACTCCCAAGGCTGCGTAACCCATCGGCCACCCACGGGGTATTGTTCTCCAGCAGGATCACCAGATCGAAGCGGTATTCATCAATCAGCGCCTGCACGAACGGGTGCTCTCGCCCCTCGTACTTCAGGCAGAACGCCTGAGTGCTGACGAAGTCGGTATCGATAAACGCCACCTTGTTGGCATATTTCACTGCGAAATCAATATACTGGGCATGCCCGAGGGCTATTTTATCGTAATCCGAATACTGGAGTGCCATCTCATCGCCGCCGAGATGCGAAAAGACATAATCCCGGCCATATTCCCAGGCGCTGGTGGTATTGAAGATATTGGCGAGCTTATTAACCAGCGTTGATTTCCCGCTCGACTCGCCGCCGAGGATCGCCACAGTCCGCACAAAGAACGGTTTCACTTCCGTCGGAATATATTCCCAGTAACGGAACGGGTTCTCGCGGATCTGGCCGCCGCTAATATTCATAAAGGTCCGCTTAGGATCGATAAGCACCGTCTCGATCCCCAGATGCTCAAGGTACTGCGGCGCATCGGCCTCTTCCGAGGTATAGATCCGGTTCGGCTCGATCCCTTTTTCGCTCATAAAAGCGCGGATCCCATGACTCCACACATCCCAGCCGTGCGGATAGGGTTCCATCCCCTCTTCATTGAAGGCGTGGATGCGAATATTCTTCTGATATTTAAAAGTTTGTAGCAGCCAGCGCAGGCGGTCAGGCACCGTCGGCTGCTGCGACATGGCGCTCTCTTCAAACAGCTCGCGGTCGCGAGTGTCGTCATAGCCCATGATGATATGCAGCTCATCGACCTGGCTACAGGCGCGTTGAATCAAATAGATGTGCCCGGTATGCAGCGGGTAAAATTTACCAAACACCACGCCGACGCTTTTCTGTCGGCGGGGAAACTCCAGCCCGAGGAAACGATGCAGCGCTTCTAGCTTCTGCGCGCTCGGGCTTTTGATTTTGGCATTCAACAGTTGGCTGAGATACCCTTTGGTCATCCCGCTGGCTTCCGCCACCTGCTGCAGGGTACAGCCTTTCTGCTTTATGGCGCTTTTTAAATAGTCAAATGACGACATCGCTAATCTCCTTTTAACTTATTATAAGTCGTCAAAAACGCTTAGCGCGTCTGAAAGCTTTTTCACACCAAAGATTTGCATGCCTTCCGGCACTTTTTTCGGCACATTGGCCGCCGGGACGATGGCGCGGCGGAAGCCATGCTTCGCCGCTTCGGAGATACGCTCCTGTCCGCTCGGCACCGGGCGAATTTCGCCAGCCAACCCCACTTCGCCAAAGACCACCAGGTCCTGCGGCAGCGGGCGATCGCGCAAGCTGGAGACCATCGCCAGCAGCAGCGCCAGATCGGCGCTGGTTTCCGTGACCTTCACCCCACCGACCACGTTGACGAAAACGTCCTGATCGGCCATCTGCAGGCCGCCGTGGCGATGCAGCACCGCCAGCAGGATCGCCAGACGGTTCTGTTCCAGCCCCACCGCCACGCGGCGCGGGTTGGACATCATCGAGTGATCCACCAGCGCCTGGATCTCCACCAGCAGCGGGCGGGTCCCTTCCCAGACCACCATCACCGAGCTGCCGGAGGTGATTTCATCTCCCCGGCTGAGGAAGATAGCGGATGGGTTGCTCACTTCGCGCAGCCCCTGCTCGGTCATGGCGAAGACGCCCAGCTCGTTCACCGCGCCAAAGCGGTTTTTGTGGCTGCGCAGAGTGCGGAAGCGGGAGTCGGCATCGCCGTCCAGCAGCACCGAGCAGTCAATACAGTGCTCCAGCACCTTCGGGCCGGCCAGCGAACCGTCTTTGGTGACGTGGCCGACCATGACGATCGCCACGCCGCGTGTTTTGGCAAAGCGCGTCAGGTAGGCCGCCGTTTCACGTACCTGGGCGACGCTGCCCGGCGACGACTGAACGTCGGCCATATGCATCACCTGGATAGAGTCGATCACCATCAGCTGCGGTTTTTCTTCCTCGGCAATCTGACAGATCTGCTCAATGCTGGTTTCCGACAGCATGTTCAGGTTCGCCGTCGGCAGCCCAAGGCGATGGGCGCGCATCGCCACCTGCTGAAGGGACTCCTCCCCGGTGACGTACAGGGTTTTCATCCCTTCCGCCAGCTTGCACAACGTCTGCAGCAGCAGCGTCGATTTCCCCGCGCCGGGGTTACCGCCAATCAGGATCGCGCTGCCCGGCACCACGCCGCCGCCGAGTACGCGGTCGAACTCTTTAAAACCGGTGGAGAAACGCGGCAGCGCTTCCAGGCTGATGTCTGACAGCTTCTGCACCTTCGAGACGCCGGCGTGACCGGCGTAGCCTGACAAACGCTCGTTTCTCGCCACCTGCGGCGACGCGGCGATGCGCATCTCGGTGATGGTATTCCAGGCATGGCAGGCGCTGCACTGCCCCTGCCAGCGCGGGTAATCCGCACCACATTCATTACAGACAAATGCGCGTTTTGGAGCTTTCGCCACGTTTACCTCTTACTTTTGGTTCATGCTGCCCGAGAGAATACAGAATACCCCCATCAGGTCAGCGTGGCGGATAGTCACTTCCGCCTGTTCATTCACTTTAGGCTTAGCATGATACGCGATGCCAAGCCCGGCAGCCTTAATCATCGGCAGGTCGTTGGCGCCATCGCCGATGGCCACGGTCTGCGCCGTTGGGATCGCATACTTTTCCGCCAGCTTGCGCAGCGTATTGGCTTTGTATTTGGCATCGACGATATCGCCGAGCACGTTGCCGGTGAGCTTGCCGTCGCGGATCTCCAGTTCGTTGGCGAACACCGCGTCGAGATGCAGCTTATCGCGCAGATACTCGGCGAAGAAGGTGAAGCCGCCGGAGGCGATCGCCACCTTCCAGCCCAGCGTTTCCAGCTTGAGCACCAGCTGCGCCAGGCCCGGCATCAGCGGCAGCGCGTCGCGAACCTGCAGCAGAATGCTGGCATCAGCGTCTTTCAGCGTCGCCACGCGCTGGCGCAGGCTGGCGGTGAAGTCCAGCTCCCCGCGCATCGCCCGCTCGGTCACTTCCGACACCAGCTCGCCGGTGCCGGCCAGTTTCGCGATCTCATCGATGCATTCGATCTGGATCGCCGTGGAGTCCATATCCATCACCAGCAGTCCCGGGGTGCGCAGATGAGGGATTTTACCCAATGGCGCGACGTCCAGCCCCGCCTCATGCGCCAGCCGCGTCGCACGGGAGGTCAGCGAACCGGCCAGGCGGATCACCTGGTAATCCTCGACCACCCAGGAGGCGACGATCACTAACGCGGCGCCCAGCTCACGCTGCCAGTCCGTCAGACGGCGTTTATCCAGCCCACGCCCGTACAGCAGCCAGCCGCTGCGCCCGGCGTGATAATCCAGCGGCATGACCTCGTCACCGCTCAGGGAAAGCGGCAACCCAGGCCACAGGGAAACGTCTTCAGGCAGGTCGCACCAGGTCAAACTGTTAGGCATTACGGCTCCACATCTCTTCATTCAGGCGAGGAAAATAACGCATGAGGCTACCTTGTAACCAGCGCTTCTGGCAACATTAAGCTGCAAATTTTCAAAGGTGGAATATGGTTCGCGCAAAACTGAAATTCCGGCTGCATCGTGCGGTCATTGTCCTTATCTGTCTCGCCCTACTCGTCGCGCTGATGCAGGGCGCCTCGTGGTTCAGTCAGAACAGTCAGAAACAACGCAATCCGCAGCTGGAAGAGCTGGCCCGCACGCTGGCGCAGCAGGTGGTGCTGAATCTCGCGCCGCTGATGCGCAGCGAGACGCCGGACGAAAAGCGCATCAATCAGCTGTTGACGCAGCTCACCCACAACAGCCGCGTACTGGACGCCGGGGTATATGACGACCAGGGCGACCTGGTGGCGCGCTCTGGCGAAAGCGTCGAGGTTCGCGACCGGCTGGCGCTGGATGGTAAGAAAGCCGGCGGCTACTTCAACCAGCAGATTGTCGAGCCGGTACCGGGAAAAAACGGTCCGTTGGGCTACCTGCGTCTGACCCTCGATACCCATACGCTGGCGACCGAGGCGAAGCAGGTAGATAATACCACCAATATCTTACGCCTGATGCTGTTGCTGTCCCTGGCCATCGGCGTGGTACTGACCCGCACGCTGCTGCAGGGCAAACGCACCCGCTGGCAGCAATCGCCCTTCCTGCTCACCGCCAACAAGCCGGTTGAGGATGAAGACGATGAAAAGAAAGGAAATCTATAATGTCCACACTGCGCCTCCTGCTTTCTGACTCTTACGATCCGTGGTTCAACCTGGCGGTCGAGGAGTGCATTTTCCGCCAGATGCCCGCCACCCAGCGGGTGCTGTTCCTGTGGCGCAATGCCGATACCGTGGTCATCGGCCGCGCGCAGAACCCGTGGAAGGAGTGTAATACCCGCCGCATGGAGGAAGATCATGTGCGGCTGGCCCGTCGCAGCAGCGGCGGCGGCGCGGTGTTCCACGACCTCGGCAATACCTGCTTTACCTTTATGGCAGGCAAACCGGAGTACGACAAAACCGTCTCCACCGCTATTGTGCTGGCGGCGCTCAATTCACTGGGCGTAACCGCCGACGCCTCCGGGCGCAACGATCTGGTGGTCAAAACCGACAGCGGCGACCGCAAAGTCTCCGGCTCCGCCTATCGTGAAACCATGGACCGCGGTTTTCACCACGGCACCCTGCTGCTCAACGCCGATCTAAGCCGTCTCGCCAACTACCTCAACCCGGACCAGAAAAAGCTGCAGGCTAAAGGCATTACCTCGGTGCGCGGGCGGGTGGCGAACCTGGTTGAGCTGCTGCCGGGCATTACCCATCAGCAAGTTTGCGAGGCGATCCAGGAGGCGTTCTTCAGCCATTACGGCGAACGGGTAGACGCCGAGGTGATCTCCCCGGACAACACGCCGGACCTGCCGAACTTTGCCGACACTTTCGCACGCCAGAGCAGCTGGGAGTGGAACTTCGGCCAGGCGCCTGCCTTTTCCCACCTGCTGGACGAGCGCTTCCCCTGGGGCGGCGTCGAGCTGCATTTTGACGTTGAGAAGGGCCATATCACCCGCGCGCAGGCCTTTACCGATAGCCTGAATCCGGCGCCGCTGGAGGCGCTGGCGGAACGCTTAATCGGCTGTCAGTATCGGGCTGAGGTTTTGCAGCAGCAGTGTGAGGCGCTGATGGAGGACTTCCCGGAGCAGGAAGCGGAACTCAAAGCGCTGTCGGTGTGGATTGCCGGCGCGGTACGCTAAAAAAAGCCCGCTGGCGTAGCGCTTAGCGGGCCTGGAAAACCGCAGGCCGGGTCAGGCGAAGCCGCCGCCCGGCACAACAGCGTTTACTCTTTATCGCCCAGCAGCACGGATTCCAGCGCGATTTTAATCATGTCGTTGAACGTGGTCTGACGCTCCGCGGCAGTGGTCTGCTCGTGGGTACGAATATGGTCAGACACGGTGCAGATGGTCAGCGCTTTCGCCCCGAATTCCGCCGCCACGCCGTAGATACCCGCCGCTTCCATTTCCACGCCCAGGATGCCGTATTTTTCCATCACGTCGAACATGGACGGGTCCGGGGTATAGAACAGGTCTGCAGAGAAGATGTTGCCGACGCGCGCGTCAACGCCCAGCGCTTTCGCCGCGTCTACCGCGTTACGCACCATGCCGAAATCGGCAATCGCCGCGAAGTCGTGGTCTTTAAAACGCAGACGGTTCACTTTGGAGTCGGTGCAGGCGCCCATACCGATCACCACGTCGCGCAGTTTGACGTCTTCGCGCACCGCGCCGCAGGAGCCGACGCGGATGATTTTCTTGACGCCGAAATCGGTGATCAGCTCTTTGGTGTAGATAGAGCAGGACGGAATACCCATCCCGTGGCCCATGACGGAGATTTTGCGGCCTTTATAGGTGCCGGTGAAGCCCAGCATGCCGCGCACGTTGTTCACTTCACGCACGTCTTCGAGAAAGGTTTCTGCAATGTGCTTGGCGCGCAGCGGGTCGCCCGGCATCAAGACTACGTCAGCGAAATCGCCCATTTCTGCGTTAATGTGAGGAGTTGCCATCTTCAGTTCCTTTTACATTGTTGTTTTTGCCGGGCGGCGGCACGCCTGACCCGGCCGACAAAACCGTAGGCCCGGATCGCTGAGCGCCACCGGGCAATTGCATCACAGCATGTTTTTACCGTACGCCATTGGCGAGGTACCAAAGTATGTCGCCAGCGTCTGGCCGATGTCCGCGAAAGTTTCGCGGTGGCCTAACGATCCTGGTTTCACTTTCGGGCCGTACACCAGCACCGGAATATGCTCGCGGGTGTGGTCGGTACCGGTCCAGGCCGGGTCGCAGCCGTGGTCGGCGGTGAGGATCAGGATGTCGTCTTCCCCTACCAGCTCCATCAGCTCCGGCAGACGGCGGTCGAACAGTTCCAGACCCGCCGCGTAGCCGGCGACATCGCGACGGTGACCCCAGGAGGAGTCAAAGTCGACGAAGTTGGTGAAGACGATAGTCTCGTCGCCGGCTTCCTTCATCTCTTTGATGGTCGCGTCAAACAGCGCGTCCAGCCCGGTGGCTTTCACTTTTTTGGTGATGCCGCAGTTTGCGTAGATGTCCGCTATCTTACCGACAGACACCACGTGGCCGTTCTTCTCGTCAACCAGCTTCTGCAGCACGGTCGGCGCCGGCGGTTCGACCGCCAGATCGTGACGGTTGCCGGTACGCTGGAAGTTACCGGCTTTATCGCCGATAAACGGACGAGCGATGACGCGGCCAATGTTGTAGCCGCCTTCGGTCAGCTCTTCACGGGCGATTTCGCACAGCTCATACAGCTTGTCGAGGCCAAAGGTCTCTTCGTGACAGGCGATCTGGAACACGGAGTCAGCGGAGGTATAGAAAATCGGTTTCCCGGTTTTCATATGCTCTTCGCCGAGCTGATCGAGGATCACCGTCCCGGAAGAGTGGCAGTTGCCGAGGTAGCCCGGCAGGTTGGCGCGTTTCACCAGCTTATCCAGCAGCTCCTGCGGGAAGCTGTTTTCATGATCGCTGAAGTAGCCCCAGTCAAACAGCACCGGCACGCCGGCGATTTCCCAGTGGCCGGACGGCGTATCTTTACCAGAAGAGAGTTCATGCGCCCAGGCCCAGGCGCCAATCACTTCAGCATTGCCATCCATTCCGGCGGCAATTTTACCGGTAGAGCCTTCATGCGCTTTCACCAGCCCCAGACGGGTCAGGTTCGGTAAATTCAGCGGGCCTTTGCGGCCGTGGTCAGCCTCGCCTTTGGCGCAGGCTTCCGCAATGTGGCCCAGGGTATCGGCGCCGACGTCGCCAAAGCGGTCTGCGTCTTCCGTTGCGCCAATCCCAAAGGAGTCCAGCACCATGATAAATGCACGTTTCATCTTGTTCTCCATACATCTTGCGCTGCAAAAAAGCGATCAGATCAGTATATCGCTATTCGGTGATACGGCGATAGACTGTCGGTGTAATTTCCGGAGCTTTATCGTCCAGTTTAATGGCCGCTTTGACCGCTTTCGCGGCCTCCTGCCAGCTGTTCTCGTCTTTGGCATGGATCACCGCCAGCGGACGCTGTCCGTCCACGCGGTCACCCAGACGCGCCATCTCGGTAAAGCCAACGCTATAGTCAATGGTGTCTGATGCCTGACGGCGGCCGCCGCCCATAGAAACCACTGCCATACCCAGCGCGCGTGTATCCATCGCGCTGACAAAACCTTCGGTATCAGCATAGACTGCTTTGCTCAGCATCGCCGTCGGCAGATAATGATCATAATTCTCGACAAAGTCGCTCGGTCCTTTCTGCGCCGCGACCATACGGCCAAAGACTTCCGCCGCTTTACCGTTATCCAGTACCGCCTGCAGCTTCGCGCGCGCGTCGGCATCGTCCGCCGCCAGCTTGCCGGAAATCAGCATCTCCACACACAGCGCCATCGTCACGTCGAACAGACGCGGGTTGCGGTATTCGCCGGTCAGGAACTGGACCGCTTCGCGAACTTCAACGGCGTTCCCGGCGCTGGAGGCCAGCACCTGGTTCATATCGGTCAGCAGCGCGGTGGTGCGCACGCCGGCGCCGTTGGCGACCCCGACGATCGCTTCCGCCAGCGCGGCGGAAAGTTCATAAGTCGGCATAAACGCGCCGCTGCCGACTTTGACGTCCATCACCAGCGCATCCAGCCCTTCCGCCAGCTTCTTGGCAAGGATCGAGGCGGTGATCAGCGGAATGGAGTCCACCGTCGCGGTAATATCGCGGGTGGCATAGAAACGTTTGTCCGCCGGAGCGAGGGAGCTGGTCTGCCCGATAATCGCCACGCCGACATCTTTAATAATCTCGCGGAAGCGGTTGTCGTCCGGGAAGATATCGAAGCCCGGGATCGCTTCCAGTTTATCCAGGGTACCGCCGGTATGGCCGAGTCCGCGGCCGGAAATCATCGGCACATAACCGCCGCAGGCGGCCACCATCGGCCCCAGCATCAGCGAAGTGACATCCCCGACGCCGCCGGTGGAGTGTTTATCGACGATCGGGCCGTTAAGGTTGAGGCTTTTCCAGTCCAGAACGGTACCGGAATCCCGCATCGCCATGGTCAGCGAAACGCGCTCCGGCATAGACATATCGTGGAAGAAGATGGTCATCGCCAGCGCGGCGATCTGCCCTTCTGAGATAGTATTGTCGCGGATGCCGTTGATGAAAAAGCGGATCTCTTCATCGCTTAATGCCTGACCATCACGTTTTTTACGAATAATTTCTTGTGCGAGAAACACGGTAACCCCCATGAGGAATCGGGTGAATGGTGGCGGGTGGCGCTACGCTTACCCGCCCTACGATCCTGTAGGCCGGATAAGCGAAGCGTCATCCGGCAATGTCTGACAATCAGTAGCTGCTGGCGCTCTTGCCGTCGCCGTGACCCAGGGCTTTCAACAGGCTGGCCAGCAGGCTGGAGGCACCAAAGCGGTAGTGACGGGCATCGGCCCAGTCGGCGCCAAACAGCTCATCGGCGATCGCCAGGAACTGCTGCGCATCTTCCGCGCTGCGCACGCCGCCCGCCGGTTTGAAGCCAACGGTTTTCTCAACGCCCATATCGCGGATGACTTCCATCATGATGCGCGCGCTTTCCGGCGTAGCATTCACCGGCACTTTACCGGTCGAGGTTTTGATGAAATCGGCCCCGGCTTTGATAGAGATTTCAGACGCTTTACGGATCAGCGCTTCTTCTTTCAGCTCACCGGTTTCGATGATCACTTTCAGCAGCACGTTGGCCGCCGCGCAGGCCTCTTTACAGGCTTTCACCAGCTCGAAGCCGACCTGTTCGTTACCGGCAATCAGCGCGCGGTACGGGAACACCACGTCCACTTCATCGGCGCCGTAAGCGATCGCCGCGCGGGTTTCCGCCAGCGCAATGTCGATATCGTCATTACCGTGCGGGAAGTTGGTGACCGTAGCGATGCGGATCTCCGGCGTTCCCTGCTCGTTCAGCGTTTTACGGGCAATCGGGATGAAGCGCGGATAGATGCAGACCGCCGCGGTGTTACCCACCGGGGTTTTCGCCTGATGACACAGGGCAATCACCTTCTCATTGGTGTCGTCGTCGTTCAGGGTGGTCAGGTCCATCAGTTTTAACGCGCGCAGGCTGCTTGCTTTTAAATCAGTCATTTCATACTCCGCCGGCGCAGTGCCGGTTCAATAGTTTGTTCACCTTGCGAGTCTGTTACTATTGTAACATTCACTCGCCGCTACACTTCGACATTCATCACAGTTAATGAAAACTACTTACTAATTTGCATTACTGTAATGTGACTTTAATCACAAAATATCAGCGCATACCGCGGCAATTATCCTCACGCCCCTCTTAAGCATAATCGAAACTCCGCACCCAATGAGAATGTGATAATTCTAACACATAATGACAGAGACTCTCGACACCGTGGCGCACATTTTGCCCACCCAGCCGGTGATGAAATTATTATGTTTTGAAATATAAGCTATTTTTCCAAAAGACAGAAATGATGGGATTTTCACAAATTCAATAAAACCAGCGACGCGACGGCCGCTGGTTGAGGGAACAGGCTTAGAGGGCGAGGAAAACCCCGGCGATGGTGGCGCTCATCAGGTTAGACAGCGTCCCCGCCGCCACCGCACGCAGCCCAAGCTGGGCGATATCCTGACGCCGGTTGGGCGCCATCCCCCCGAGGCCGCCAATCAGGATGGCGATCGATGACAGGTTAGCGAATCCGCACAGCGCGAAAGAGATAATGGCTTTAGTGTGATCTGAAATAACCTGCAGCCCGGCCGCCGCCACCTCGGCGTCCGCCTTCAGATACTCGCCAAAGTTCATATAGGCCACGAACTCGTTAATGATCAGCTTCTGGCCGATAAACGACCCCGCGACCGTCGCTTCGTGCCACGGCACGCCGATCACCCACGCCAGCGGTGAGAAGACCCAGCCGAGGATCATCTGCAGCGACAGCTCCGGATGGTTAAACCAGCCGCCGACGCCGGACAGAATGCCGTTCAGCAGGGCGATCAGCGCGATAAACGCCAGCAGCATCGCGCCGACATTGAGCGCCAGCTGCATACCAGACGCGGCGCCGGAGGCGGCGGCGTCCAGCACGTTGGCCGGTTTATCCGCGTCAGCGCTCTGGCGGTCATGAGCCGGGTTATCGTCCGGCGTTTCCGTTTCCGGTACGATAATTTTGGCAAACAGCAATCCACCCGGCGCCGCCATAAACGACGCGGCAATCAGGTACTCCAGCGGAACGCCCATCTGCGCATAGCCCGCCAGCACGGAACCTGCCACCGAGGCCAGGCCGCCGCACATGACCGCAAACAGCTCCGAGCGGGTCATAGTGGCGATATAAGGACGCACCACCAGCGGCGCTTCGGTCTGACCAACGAAGATGTTCGCCGTGGCCGACAGCGATTCGGTACGCGAGGTCTTCAGTACCGCCCGCAGCGCGCCGCCGAGAATGCGAATGACCAGCTGCATAATGCCCAGGTAATAAAGCACGGCAATCAGCGACGAGAAGAAGACGATCACCGGCAGCACGCGCAGGGCAAAGACAAAGCCGCCGCCGCCAAACACCTCGAACATTTTATCGGAGACCAGCCCGCCGAAGATGAAACCGATCCCTTCATTGCCATAGGCAATTACGCGGGCGACGCCGTTCGACATCGCTAACAGCGCCGAGCGCCCGGCCGGTACATACAATATCAACGCGCCGATACCCACCTGGATTATCCAGGCGCCGAGCACAGTACGCAGGTTAATGGCTTTTCGATTATTGGAGAGCAGCACAGCAATGGCCAACAGCGCCACCATGCCGATAAGTCCCATGAGGATTTGCATACAGATTCCCTGTGTTTTGATAGTCCAGCACTAACGGCGTGATTATATCGGCATGAAACTATCCTGCCTGCCAGGCTTCACACATTTTACGCAAATCAATGATATGGATGAACAATTATGAGAATTCGATCACCATACAGTGGCTGAGGGCAGGGAAAACAAGGCGAGCGTGTTGCGCATTATCCCTTCGGCTATGGCTGCCGGCGGCTCCGACCGCAGTTCGCACAGGGCGTCAAATACCCGCGCAGCTTGCTCCGGGCGATTGGGCTGTCCCTGGAAGCCATTGAGCGGCATATCCGGGGCATCGGTCTCCAGCAGCAGGGCTGAAAGCGGCAGACGCGCCATCACCTCGCGGGTTTTACTGGCGCGGGGATAGGTAATGGTGCCGCCAACGCCGATCTTATAGCCAAGCTGTACGAAACGCTCGGCCTGCTGCAGGCTGCCGGCGAAGCCATGTACCACCCCGGTACGCGGCAGGGCATGTTTTTTCAGCAGCATCGCCAGCTTATCGTGGGTGCGTCGGGAATGGAGGATCACCGGCAGATCGTAACGCTTCGCCAGACGCAGCTGCGCTTCCAGCAGCGCCTGCTGACGATCGAACTGCGGCTCGTCGCGATAGAGATCGAGACCAATCTCCCCCACCGCCACCAGTTTTGGCGGGCGCTGCGCCAGCGACGCCTCCAGTTGCGCCAGCCCCTCATCGGTGTGCTGCTCGATGACAATCGGATGCAGGCCCAGCGCGGCATACAGCGCCTCGTGCTGCGCCGCCAGCGCCAGCACGCGGCTAAAACGCTCAGCGGAGATGGCCGGAACGATAATTCGCCCGACGCCGGCCTGCGCCGCACGCGCCAGGCTGGCGACCTCATCTTCCGCGAAGGGGGGAAAATCGAAGTGGCAGTGGGTATCGATAAAACGGTGCGTCACGCCAGATCCTCATGATTAAAGCTTGCGTCATTGGCCTGCGGCGCAGCGATGATGGTCGCCTGCGGCGCTTCATTGGCCACCGGCACCGGCGGCACCACCACCGGCGCAGGCCGGGCGATACGCGGCGCGTGGCGCAACAGCGGCGGCCGGTCGGCCAGCAGTTTACCCACGGTGGCCAGGAAATAACGGCCGCACTGGCGTCCGGTTTTGTAGTCCTCCAGCAGCGCCGGCAGTCGGCTGCCAAGCGCCATGCTGCGCAGCGGCCGCTGGGGATAGATTTCGAAGATCCGCAGTTTGCCGGGCGGTTTTTCGATGAACTGCTGGATGGCGCGATAGGTGGTTTCGTGATGATGCACCAGATTGACCAGCGGCTGCAGGCTGCTCTCCCCCAGCCAGCGCTCCATCCGCTTAAACCACTCCGGGGTGTAAAACATCTGCGAAGGGACAGTGCGGATCACCACGATGGTCTGAGCGCCGCGGCGGGCCGCCTCCTGTACCGGGATCGCATCGCTGACGCCGCCGTCAAGGTAGCTAACGCCGTCAAGTAACACGCCGCTGCGGTAAAACCCGGGGATGGCGCTGGAGGCGCGGATCAGATCCAGCCAGGTTTGCGGCGTCGGTGAAAAATAGCTGGCGGAGTAATCGTCGCCGCGACAGGCGCACATCCACAGCTCTTTGCCCAGCGCGAACTGCGTTTCGGCATAGTTCATGGCCAGCGGCATCTGCTGCGAGGTGGCCTCCACCAGCCAGTCGAGATCGATAAGGTTGCCGCCGCGCACAAAGCGCATCGGATCGAAAAACTGGCGTGAGGTGGTGTAGCGTGTGATGACTTTGCGGGCATAGCCTTGCTGATTACACATGTAAGCGGAGAGGTTTTGCGCCCCCGCGGAGGTCCCCAGCATCAGGTCAAAGGGGTTAAATCCGGCGCGCATGAATTCGTCCAGAACCCCGGCGGTGAAAATCCCTCGCTGTCCCCCGCCTTCACACACCAGCGCCAGCTTGCCTGGTCGGAAGGGTTTAACCGCCAGCGGGGCGATATTGCCCAGCGTAACGGGAATGCGTTGCCCCACCCTGCTTTCCTGTTCGATTAGTCTTCTCCTGACAAGGTAACGCAATTTGCCCATCGCTTAAACCGCGAAAGCCAGTCCGCAGGACTGGCTTTGTGTAAGACGACGTGTCAGTAAAAACGCTCAGGCTTCAGCATCGCCCGGATTGTTGTCCCTCTACGGACGTCTGCGTCCTGTAAACAGGCTCACCAGGAACAGGATAATCCCGACGACAAAGACGATTTTCGCGGCGCCAGCGGCAGTACCCGCCAGACCACCAAAGCCCAGGGCCGCAGCAATTAATGCAATGACCAGAAAAATAATTCCCCATCGAAACATACTTTTCTCCTTACCATAATGGACGGTGAACAGCGGTTTGCGCACCCTTTCTGGAAAGCTCATCGCTCAGTGGGTGCTGCTATTCGTTCGGCAACCTTGGCCAGACAACACTTTTGTTAATAACTCGATTTACTTCACGCTAAGATCATTGCGGACGCTTTTCACACCGGAAACCGCTTTCGCAATCTCTGCGGCGCGTTCAGCCTGCGCCGCGGAAGCCACCGTGCCGGTCAGATGCACTGCGCCGGCGTTAGTTTCGACTTTCACATTGCGCGAAGGGACAATGTCATCCGCCAGCAGCTTAGCCTTCACTTCGCTGGTAATAGCGGTGTCCCCGGCATAGCCTTTCAGCGTCGCCGTCTCACTCGACGATTTGTGCTTCACCGTCAGCTTGTCGTTGACCTGAGAGACGCCTTCGACCGCTTTTGCCACGCTCAGCGCCTGACTTTTCTGTTCAGCACTGGTGACGTCGCCGCTGAGGGTGACCACTTTGTTTTCCGTTTTCACCGAAATATCGCCGGAGTTAATATCTTTATGGTCGATCAGCGCCGCCTTTACCCGTGCGGTAATGGTGCTGTCGTCCATAAAATCGCCGACTTTATTAATCGAATTGTCTACCGCCTCTCCCGCATTGCTGGCAGCAGACTTCGCACTGTCTACCGTTGTTTTTTCCGTCTCTGCCGAGGCGTTCAACGCGGCTAAGCCTAAGAAGAGCGCCAGCAACATATTGGCATTCTTTAGTCTGGTCATCGTGATGTCCTCGTTTTTTCACCAGCGCTGGCGTCTTATCGCAGTGAATTACGCCAGCATTTTTAAAAACACGAATTAAATATAGTAGACAGGCGAAGGGGTTGCGGAGGATATGGATAAAAAACAGACGAATTAGCGGCGTTTTAAGAACTTTCCAGAAGGAGGGAAGCGCGGGCGGAAGAAGAAAAAAGCGCGGCCTGCGCCGCGCTTCGTCAGGGATTAGTGCTCGCGCGTTTTGCGGAACACCACGTCAGGATAACGCTCCTGCGTCAGGTTCAGGTTGACCATCGTCGGGGCGATGTAGGTCAGGTTATCGCCGCCATCCAGCGCCAGCTGAACTTCGTTTTTACGTTTGAACTCTTCGAATTTCTTCACGTCAGTGGATTCAACCCAGCGCGCGGTGGCCACGTTGACCGATTCGTAAATCGCTTCCACGTTGTATTCGCTTTTCAGGCGCGCCACGACGACGTCAAACTGCAGCACACCCACGGCGCCGACGATCAGATCGTTATTGGCGATCGGACGGAAGACCTGCACCGCGCCCTCTTCAGAGAGCTGAACCAGCCCTTTCAGCAGCTGTTTCTGCTTCAGCGGATCCTTCAGGCGAATACGACGGAACAGTTCCGGTGCGAAGTTCGGAATACCGGTGAACTTCATCATCTCGCCCTGGGTGAAGGTATCGCCAATCTGAATGGTGCCGTGGTTATGCAGGCCGATGATATCCCCAGGATAGGCTTCTTCAACGTGCGAACGGTCGCCGGCCATAAAGGTCAGCGCGTCGGAGATCACCACGTCTTTACCGATGCGCACCTGACGCAGCTTCATGCCTTTCTCATATTTACCTGACACCACGCGCATGAAAGCCACGCGGTCGCGGTGTTTCGGGTCCATATTGGCCTGAATTTTAAACACGAAGCCGGTGAACTTCTCTTCCGTCGCGGTGACTTCACGGGTGTCGGTGTTACGCGGCATCGGCGCCGGCGCCCACTCCACCAGGCCATCCAGCATATGGTCAACGCCGAAGTTACCTAACGCGGTCCCGAAGAACACCGGGGTGATTTCCCCGGCCAGGAACAGATCTTTATCGAACTCGTTCGACGCGCCCTGCACCAGCTCCAGCTCGTCGCGCAGCTGCTGCGCCAGATCTTCCCCCACCGCCGCGTCGAGATCCGGGTTGTTGAGCCCCTTCACGATGCGCACTTCCTGGATGGTATGGCCTTTACCGGTCTGATACAGGTAGGTTTCATCTTTGTAGAGATGATAGACGCCCTTGAACAGCTTACCGCAGCCGATAGGCCAGGTAATCGGCGCGCAGCCGATTTTCAGCTCGTTCTCCACTTCATCCAGCAGCTCCATCGGATCGCGGATATCACGGTCGAGTTTGTTCATAAAGGTGAGGATCGGCGTATCGCGCAGGCGGGTGACTTCCATCAGCTTACGGGTCCGATCTTCGACGCCTTTTGCCGCGTCAATCACCATCAGGCAGCAGTCGACCGCCGTCAGGGTACGGTAGGTATCTTCCGAGAAGTCTTCGTGCCCCGGGGTATCCAGCAGGTTCACCAGACAGTCATGATAGGGAAACTGCATCACCGAGGTGGTGATCGAGATACCACGCTGCTTTTCCATTTCCATCCAGTCGGATTTCGCGTGCTGGCTGGAGCCACGACCTTTTACGGTACCGGCGGTCTGAATCGCCTGTCCGAACAGCAGCACCTTTTCGGTGATGGTGGTCTTACCGGCATCCGGGTGAGAAATAATGGCAAAAGTGCGGCGTTTGGCCACCTCTTGCAGATAAGGAGACAACGTCATAATTAATCTTCTAAGTAAACGCGGCCATGAGCCACGCATGTGGAATACGAAAAATTGCGGCTATTTTACCCATCAACGGGGGGGAGGCAATCAGTGTTTACACAGGAGCTGCTCCAGTTCGCTTAATGAGGTCACCGTCCAGTCCGGCTCGAGGTCCGCCGGCAGCTCGCGCTGATGCGCATTGAGCCAGCAGGTCGCCAGTCCGGCATTCACGCCGCCGCGAATATCCGACTCGGCGGTATCGCCGACCATTAGCACCCGCGAGCGCGGTGGGTTACCCGCCTGCGCCAGCGCGTAATCGAAAATGCGCGCGTCCGGTTTGGCGACGCCCACTTCTTCAGAAATAATCAGCAAATCAAAGTGATCGCGTAAACCGGTCCGCTCCAGACGAGTCTGCTGCAGCGAGGTGAAGCCGTTGGTGATGATGCCCATCTTGACCTTGCCCTGCAGCGCGTTGAGCAGAGAGACCGCGCCCGGCAGCGGCGCACAGATTTCCGCCATCGCATTCATAAACGCGTCGTTGAGTTCCCCCGGCGGCACATTCAAACGTTCCGCCCAGCTGTCAAAGCGCTGGTGCTGCAGCTGCAGCGAGGTGATGGCGCCGTTCTGGTAATCCACCCATAGCGGCTTATTCACGGCCTGATAGTCCTGAAAATCTTCGGCGGTAAAGGTCACGCTGTAGTCGAGAAACATCCGCTGCAAGCCGCTGAAAGAATCAAACGTAAACAGCGTTTCATCGGCATCAAAGAAAATCCAGTCCCATTTCATCGTATCACCTTGTCTTACATACTGATTGGCAGAGCCATAATAATGGCGTCTTCGCGCCCGTCGGCCGTCGGGTAGTAGTTGCGGCGAATCGTCGCCTCATTGAAGCCTAAGCTTTCATACAGCGCGATAGCGGCAACGTTGGAGGCGCGCACCTCCAGCCATAGCGTGACGACGCCGAGCCTTTCGACTTCGTCAATGACGTGTTCCAGCAGCGCTCGCCCCAGGCCACGGCGCTGGTAAGCGGGATCGACCGCGATATTGAACAACGTCGCCTCATCCAGCACCACTTGCGTAATGGCGAACGCCGCCATTTCGCCATCCACCGACAGCTGATAGTTGCGATAGCGTTCCCCCTGGTTACTGGCCAGGGTCTGTTCGCTCCACGGGAAAGCGTGGGCGCGGGTTTCGATTTGCCAGGCTCGGGTTAAATCAGCCGTGCTGAGGGTAGAAATCGTGTTCATGTGCGCAGATTTGTTGCCAGAGCGCCCTGCGAGCCGGCGCGCTGGTCTGGAGTTCATCAAAAGCGGGGGTGGACACCTGGGCGCCCGCCAGCGGCAGCGACGCCTCTGTGCCCAACCGCCAGCTGTTGCAGCGGCTGTCCTGCGGCAGCATCGCCACCCGCTCCGGGGTCAGCTGCAGGACCTGATCTGGCGTCACGGCCAGCGCGCGCAATACGTCGCCAATCAGCGGCTCTGTCAGCGACGGCGGGGTTTCCGCCACCATCACCAGACGAATATGTTCAGGAAGCGAGATAGCGATTTCGCCCTGCAACGCCCCCGGTCGGCGCAGCGACCACTGGGTAATGCCCAGCTGCTGTAGTTGCCAGTCTCGTCGGGATGTCATAGCGAAACACTCCTGTTAAACAAGCGCGCAATATAGCAAATCCGTCGTATCTGCGCCAACAAACTACTATAATCGGCGCCAGTCTTAATGAAGGAGTGTTTCATGTCCGCTTTTACCCCGGCAAGTGAAGTCTTGCTGCGCCACAGTGATGATTTCGAGTCCGCCCGCGTTCTGTTTGCCGGTGACCTGCAGGATGACCTGCCTGCGCGTCTGGATACCGCGGCCAGCCGCGCCCACACCCAACAGTTCCACCACTGGCAGGTTCTCAACCGCCAGATGGGAGACACCGTCCGTTTTAGCTTAGTGGCTGAGGCCGCTGACGTCGCCGAATGCGACACCCTGATCTACTACTGGCCAAAGAATAAACCAGAGGCACAGTTCCAGCTGATGAACCTGCTCTCTCTGCTGCCGGTGGGAAGCGACATTTTCGTCGTCGGTGAAAACCGCAGCGGCGTCCGCAGCGCGGAGCAGATGCTGGCTGAATACGCGCCATTAAACAAAGTGGATAGCGCCCGCCGCTGTGGCCTCTATCATGGCCGACTGGAAAAGCAGCCCGCCTTCGACGCCGATGCCTTCTGGGGCGAATACACACTGGATAATCTGACGATTAAAACCCTGCCAGGCGTCTTTAGCCGCGACGGGCTGGACGTCGGCAGCCAGCTGCTGCTCTCCACCCTCGAGCCGCATACCAAAGGGAAAGTGCTGGATGTCGGCTGCGGCGCAGGCGTGCTGGCCGCCGCGCTGGCCAGCCATTCGCCGAAAGTGCGCCTGACCCTGTGCGACGTCAGCGCCCCTGCGGTCGAAGCCAGCCGCGCGACGCTTGCCGCCAACGGCCTGGCTGGCGATGTGTTTGCCAGCAACGTCTTCTCCGAGGTCAATGGTCGCTTCGACATGATCATCTCCAACCCGCCATTCCATGACGGGCTGCAGACCAGCCTCGAAGCCGCCCAGGCGCTGATCCGCGGCGCGGTTCGCCATCTGAACAGCGGCGGCGAGCTGCGCATTGTCGCCAACGCCTTCCTGCCGTATCCGCAGGTGCTGGATGAGACGTTCGGCTTCCATGAGGTGATCGCCCAGACCGGACGTTTTAAGGTCTATCGCACCATCATGACCCGTCAGGCGAAAAAATAGTCGCCTTCTCACGCCGGCGGCCCGTTTCTGGTACCGCTGGCGCTTCCTGCGGGCAAATCCGCCCATTTTTGCAGCAATCGATACAACCTGCATAATTAACTATTGACGTGTCGCCGAAAACCACTAGAATGCGCCTCCGTGGTAACGATACTTTCATAGTGTCGATGGTATGCGAAGGTGGCGGAATTGGTAGACGCGCTAGCTTCAGGTGTTAGTGTCCTTACGGACGTGGGGGTTCAAGTCCCCCCCCTCGCACCATAATCCACGAAGATATTGCTCGCACTGGGCGAAGGTGGCGGAATTGGTAGACGCGCTAGCTTCAGGTGTTAGTGTCCTTACGGACGTGGGGGTTCAAGTCCCCCCCCTCGCACCAACGAGGCAATATCTAAAGAAAGAATACTGTGCGAAGGTGGCGGAATTGGTAGACGCGCTAGCTTCAGGTGTTAGTGTCCTTACGGACGTGGGGGTTCAAGTCCCCCCCCTCGCACCAATATTCTTCCCTCTCCCTGCGTTATCCCCTCAGTTTGATATCCACAAGCATCAGCATTATTCCACCAACCAGTGCAACGCACGATGGCAGCAGAATAAAATGGCGCAGTTGACGATGCCATATCATCGCCGCGGACATCAGCATGCCCACCGCGACCAGCGTCCGCCATACGTCAGCCGACACCCCGGCATACCCGAGAGCGACAATCAGCGCGCCGGGAACGATGACTCCCCAACCGCTTCCTAATGCTCGCTGCAGCATGGTTTCACCTCTCACAACGATAATGATAACCAATATCATATGATAACTTTTATCATTTGTCATTTGCGATGTGCTCTGCGCCTTATTCTTTACGTTCGCGGTAATGACATACATTCATGAAGGTGATAAATTAAGCGGATTATCGATATATATTAAATATTTTTCTTATTTTGCAAATAACCTTTTTTTGCACATTGTTATCAGACTCTTCATTTTTGGCTTTCATCATTTTGAAATTTAACGACTAATAATGATTCTTCCGATATGACTGCACAAACCTGGCGAGCACACTACGCACAAAAATATCAATATTCCTTACGGCTTTTTTTACTGCTTAATTTCATTTCATCCTCTCTGTCGCTGGTCACCCCCCTATTTACGGTAGTTCGTTTTACGCTGCCTTGCGCCCTGATCGTGGCCTGCAGCGGGTTGCTGCTGCTCTGGCACTGGAAATGGCCGCAATCGAAAATAAATATTCCCGCTATCTCGTTGTTATTTGGCATGCTATGGGCATGGCACGTAGTGACAAAGGCGATGCTATTGACACCGCCGCATTTTAACTATCTGGTGATCGCCCTATTAAGCATTCTGTTTATCGGCACCATCGCTTTTTCCAATAATATCACGGCCTTTACCCTCCACTCTTTACCGACTTTCCTTGCCTGCCTGATAATGGCGGAGGGGGAACAATGGTTGCGCATGACTTACTGTTTTATGCTGCCTATTGCCGGTATTACCCTGCAAAATATTATCCAGAAGCGCAGCGATGCCTTCACACAAGGATTAATGGATAAACTCATGCAGGAACGCAACACCCTCAACGATCTCAGTATGCTGGATCCTCTGACCGGTTTGTATAACCGCCGCGGACTGCAGAATCGCCTCGATACCCTGCTGGCGCTGGACGGCGACAACCACTTCGTGCTGCTCCTCGATATCGATCATTTCAAAGCCTATAACGATCACTATGGTCATATGATGGGCGACCAGGCGCTCATTCGCGTCTCTGCTGCTATTCGCAACGCCGTACGCTCGCGCGATATTGTCGCCCGCTTTGGCGGAGAGGAGTTTATGGTGCTGCTGACCAACAGCAGCGAAGAAACGGCCTGGCAGGCTGCCGAACGTATTCGGCAGCGGGTCTATGACCTGAAAATCCCGCATATGTTTAATGAGAGCGTCGCCACCAACGTGACCATCAGTATTGGCCTGACGCCGCTCATTGATGACAATATTGAGCAAGCGCTGGCGCGCGCCGACGGCGCACTCTATGACGCTAAGAATAAAGGCCGTAACATTATTCTGGCCAGTTAACCTGCGCGCGCCGCGGCATCGTGGCGCCGACAAAATTCTTGCCATGCCGCCTGCAAACAACTAATATCAGGAATCATTATCATTTAGATTTGTATCTGGAAATCGAATGGCCTGGCGTTCCCTTCCTCTCAGCGATGAACTTATCTGGCGGGCCCCTTTGCCGACGGCTGAGCGCGCCCTGGCGGAGAGTATTCGGGAAAAAATCGCCACCCTTCGCCCCCATCTGCTCGATTTCCTGCGCCTGGATGAATCCGCTCCAGGGCACGCTTTGACGCTTGCCGAGTGGTCGCGACCCACCGCCTTACGCTCCCTGCTGGCCACTTATTCCGATCATATCTATCGTCATCAGCCAACGCTGACACGGGAAGCAAAACCTCTGCTCTCGCTCTGGGCGCAATGGTATATCGGTCTGCTGGTGCCGCCGCTGATGCTGGCGTTGCTCAATGAACCACAGGGTCTCAGCCTGGCGCCGGAACATTTCCACGTCGAATTTCACGAAAGCGGCAGGGCGGCCTGTTTCTGGATTGATGTCCATAGCGATGCCGGTATTGAGAGACTGTCACCGCTGTCGCGAATGGATGCCCTGGTGATGCGCACCCTGCAGCCGGTTATTGAGGCGCTGGAAGCCACGGGCGAGATCAATGGCAAACTTATCTGGAGCAATACTGGCTATCTGATTAACTGGTATCTTGGGGAAATGCGCGCGCTGTTGGGGGATGAGCAGCTTGCCGCCCTGCGCCAGCACTGTTTCTTCGAAAAACAACTCGCCGATGGTCAGGATAACCCACTATGGCGAACGGTTGTGCTGCGTGAAGGACAGTTAGTCCGACGCACCTGCTGCCAGCGCTATCGCCTGCCGGACGTCCAACAGTGCGGCGACTGCACGTTAAAATAACGCCCTGTCTACAATAAGCAACGGGCGGCCTGTGGCCGCCCGGTCACTATTTATGCGGTCTGCTGACTCTCCTGCTCCGCCCGTTCAGCCTCTTCCGCTTCCTGAGCAAGCAGCTGCTTCTCATACACCTTAAAGAACGGGAAGTAGATAATCGCCGACACGCAGGCCAGAACGATGACCAGAATCGCCGCCCGGAAATCCCAGCCCAGCGCCCAGGCACCGCCAATCGGCGCCGGCGCCGTCCACGGTACCACGGAGATGACGCGGCCAATCAGATCCAGCTTCATTGCCGCCCAGGCCAACACCGCATTCACCATCGGCGCCAGCAGGAACGGAATAAAGAACACCGGGTTCATGACGATAGGCGTCCCAAAGATGACCGGCTCGTTAATGTTAAACAGGCTTGGCACCACGCTTAAACGCCCAATGGAGCGCAAATGCGCTGAGCGGCTGCGCAGATAGCAGAACACCAGCCCCATGGTGGCACCGGAACCTCCGACCACGATAAAGAAGGTCCAGAACGCCTCCATAAAAATATGCGGCAGAGGCGCGCCCTGGGCCAGCGCCTGCTGGTTCATACCAAGGTTGGTCAGCCAGAACATCTGCAGCATCCCGGAAACGATCGCCGCACCGTGGATCCCGGCAAACCACAGCAGGTGGCCGATGAGGACCGCCAGCAGGATCGCCGGCAGGGAATCGGCTGCTGAAACCAGCGGTTTGAAAATTGCCATAATGGCCTGCGGGATCAGCATGTCAAAATGGTGCTGAATAAACAGGCTCAGCGGATAGAGCGTCAGCACAACCACCAGCACAGGGATCAACAGATCAAAGGAATTTTTGATCATCGGTGGGACCTGATCCGGTAGACGGATACCGATATTATGCGCCTTGAGAAAACGCATCATCTCCACACAGTAGATCGCCACCAGAATGGCGGTAAAGATCCCTGTTCCGCCGAGGCTATCCACCGGCAGCGTGCCATTCGTCTTCGGCGCGGCAATCAGTAAAAAGGCCATGATCGACAGCATCGCGCACATAAAGGGATCGAGCTGATTGGATTTCTCGTAGTGCTTACCGAGGTTGTAAGAGATTGCCGCGCAGATGTAGATCGACATGATCCCCATCGTCATATCAAAGGGGGTCAGAATGCGCCCCTCAAACTCTTTTGCCAGATCCAGCCAGGCGCGGGCAAAACCCCAGGTGGTATCCGGGGAGAAAGGAGGATAAGCAAACACCAGCAGGAACGATCCGACGATCATAAACGGCATCGCGGAGATAAAACCGTCACGGATAGCCATGACGTGACGCTGCGATGAGATCCGCCCTGCTATGGGGCTTATGTAATTTTCTACAAAGCGAAATATCAAATTAAACGCAGCATGGTTAGCAGACATAGTAGCCCTCCTGACAGGCTATTGATACTGGCCCAACAACGATTACCCTGCCGTTACGATGACCGCTTATTGATGCAGCAGGCCGCGGGTGGATTACCGGCTATACTGCCCATAACACAACGATTCATACACGGCTCTTTTGTTATAAATAAAAGGAGAAGTGACTGTTCCAGTATTCATCTCAATGCAGATAACCGCAACCGGTTACTGTAACCGGTTACGGTGAATGTGAAGGAGATCGACAAAATAGAAAGAATCTGGATTGTCCGCGCTGATATTTACACTCCGCCAGGCTTGTGACAGATTTAACCAGCCTTAAATCAGGAGAATCCAATGAGTCTGCAGTCTGTACGGCAGTTTTTTGCCGAACACGCCCCCGATATCGAAATTATTGAGTTAAACCAGAGTACCGCCACTGTGGCGCTTGCCGCTGCCGCGCACAACGTTGAGCCGGGACAAATAGCCAAAACGCTGTCGCTCAAGATCAAAGATAAGATTGTACTGATCGTCGCCAGGGGCGATGCGCGGCTGGATAATAAAAAGCTGAAAGAGACCTTTGGCGCTAAAGCGCGTATGTTGAGCAGCGACGAGGTGGTAACCTGGACCGGCCATCCGGTTGGCGGCGTGTGCCCGTTTGGTCTGGAAAATCCGTTGGCCGTCTTCTGTGACGTCTCGCTCAGGCACTATCAGGAGGTGCTACCCGCAGCGGGAGCCATTCACAGCGCCGTTCGCATTGAACCGGAACGAATGGCGCAGCTCACCGATGCAACATGGGTAGACGTATGCATATAGCCGCGTTATGCCACCTGTTTAACGGCGCTGGTCGGGCCGCTTATCGGTAAATGCAGCAAGATATCCGCCGCGTTTAATAAACCAATGTCAGAGCGAACCCCGAGCTTGGTCATGGCGTTGAATTTATGCGCGCGGATGGTTTTAATGTTCCGGTTCAGCTGCACCGCAATTTCCGCAAGCGAATATCCCCACGACATATACCGAAGAATGGCGTGCTCCGTCGGGCTTAGCGGATCGTTGCATGCCTCTCTGCCGCAAAAGTGCTCTTTGCCGGCAAGGGAATGATTATCCAGCAGCTGTAACAAATGCTCCTGCAATCCGCGTCGCGGCGCGGATTTATTTAATATACCCTGCAGGCAGGCCGGCATTAAATGGCCGATCAGACGCATTTCGCTTTCATTATTAGCCAGAATAATCGTTTGTACTTCCGGTCGGATCCTCGCCATTTCGTGAAGAAAAAGCAGGCTCTCGGCTCTGGACGAACGACTCCCCGAAAGTGAAAAGATGATTGCTGACCATGGGAACGACGTTTCCACCGCCCTGAGCAAATTGATATTTTTAAAAAAATGAATGCGGTATTGGCTGCTCTCTTCACGGCTAAAGGTATAGCGCCAGGCCATTTCCGTCATCACACATTTTTCTACGATGGCGACATGACGGGTTGTGCTATTTTTTTCCATTCCATTTGTTCCCCGTAAGCTGAATTGATATTCAGCTCTTGCATTCCCTGCGCACTGTTGATCCAGGCATACATTTCAGCGTTGCTGCGTAGCGATAAACGACGCATTGCGCTATTTTTCTGCGCGCTAATCGTCTTATTACTCTTTTTCAACAGCGCGGCGATCTGGTTAATTCCCCATCCCTTCGCCAGAAGGCGCAGAACTTTCCGCTCTGACAGGGTCAGCATCGCCGCTGAGTGGTAGCTAGCGAAATCGCTGTCCACATCCCCGGTAAACAACGTACGGCTAATCTGCTCAGCCGCACGGCTACCGGCGCAAATCACCTCAATCAGCCGGTCAACCGGCTCGTTCTCGGAGATCAGCGAGCTTTCGGGACGAATTAAAAGCTCAACGGCTAATGGATAGAGGCTGTCGCTGACCATAAAAACCCAGTGAATATCTCGATACTGGGTCATGAGGGAGTAATAACGCTCGCAGACGGCCCGGGGTTGCGCAATCTCGCCGGAGATATCCGCAACGACCAGCACCGCTCGCCGCAGTTGTAAAAGGGTGAGCTCATCATGAGTGCGACAAAAACTGAGTTCGTAATCCGGGAGGTTCTCATTGAAGATCACCTTTAACCCTGACTGCATGACGGGGATTTTACTAATAACGACGCCAAACTTACCTTGTCCTGGTAACATAACACCTCCGCTTCCTGTCGAAGTTTCTTCGCTTGCCCGCAAACGATCGGCGAGTGACTCGATCGCCCTACCATTTACTGGATGAATATTAAAAGCATATTCATGGCCCGCGTACACGATATACTGCATGACCGAACCGTGGTCATATCAAGTAAATATTATTCCTGTGTATACTTGCGATGAATATTAGCACAGACGCCCTGCGCTAATAAATTAGAAAAGATAAAACCATTATTTAGCAAAAATAATTTCAGGCATGAACATTATGAAGCATTCTCTTTAATTGCTTCTCTAAATGCTTTAGGCGACATACCGCTATAGCGGCGGAAAAAGCGAGAAAAATAGGCGGCGTCGCTAAAGCCCAAATAATCAGAGAGTTGCGTTATCGTCATGCGGGTGTATTGCAGATTACGCCGCGCCTCAAGCATCAGTCGCTGATGCAATACCCCAAGGGCGCTACAGCCATAGAACTCGCGACATAAATAGTTTAAATGCGTGACCGACAGCCCAATCAACTTCGCATACTCCGCCAGCGGGAGGTGCTGTCGGTAGTGGCTCTCAATAAGCCGGGAAAAATGACGCATCATACTGCGCTTTCGCTCCGCTTTATCTTCCGCGGGCGGTGCGGGGCGGCACTGCCGGTTCAACCAGGCCAGCAGCGTCCCCAGCAGCGAATAAAGCATCATTTCCCGGGCATCATGATCGGCACTGTACTCCTCGCGAAGCGCTGAAAACAGCGTATGCATACGCCCCCGGGAACGCCCCACCGGCAGACACTGCGCAACGCTAAGCACATCCAGCGGTCGGCCGAACTGATTTTCAAAGCGGCTCAGCAGCGGCAGCGCCAGGGAGAGCACAAATCCGTGCGTTCCGGGTGAGAAATGAAAGCCATGAATGCAGAGGGCGGGCACCACCTGGATGCAGGACTCCGTCATCACCGAGGTGGCGCCTTCAATTTCGATCTCCGCCCGACCTTTATGCAAATAGAGGAGTTGGACCATTTCGGCGTGCTGGTGGACGCGAATATGCCACTGATACAGGCTGCTGCGCTGCAAAATCGACTCGCAGTGCAGCAGGTCCGGCGTCGGCCAGCCGCGCTCCTCGCCATACAGCTTAAATACCGGAACAGTTTGGACGGGCGGCATAGTGACTCCTGTTCAGTCAGACGACACGCTCCATGGGCAGGCCCACGTAGTTTTCCGCGATAGTGGTCAGCCCGGCGCGCGAGCCCAGATAGTAGCGGCGATCGGCCGCCTGCATTTTGGCGTCGAACTCGCTCTGCTGCGGGAAATCGTGCAGCAGGCGGGTCATGAACCAGCTAAAGCGTTCCCCTTTCCAGACCCGATCCAGCGCCAGTCGCGAATAGGTCGCCAGCAGATCGCTCCGGCCGTGATGGTAGTATTCACGCAGGATCCGCCACAGATAGTTCACGTCCGATGCCGCCAGGTTCAATCCTTTAGCGCCGGTCGGCGGTACGATATGCGCGGCATCCCCCACCAGGAACAATCGCCCATATTGCATTGGCTCCACGACGAAGCTGCGCAAGGGAGCGATGCTTTTCTCAAGTGAGTGACCAGTCACTAACTTTGATGACAGATCCTCCGGCAATCGGCATTTCAACTCCTGCCAGAAGCGTTCGTCCGACCAGTCCTCCACCTTATCGCTCAGCGGAACCTGCAGATAGTAGCGGCTGCGAGTAAGTGAGCGCTGACTACATAAAACGAATCCCCGCTGATGATGCGCATAGATCAGCTCCGGATTGACCGGCGGCGTATCCGCCAGCAGGCCTAACCAGCCGAACGGCCAGACGCTCTCGTAAGTCTTGAGGATGTCAGCGGGAATACTTTGCCGCGACACGCCATGGAACCCGTCGCAACCGGCGATAAAGTCACACTCCAGGCGGCAGAATTCACCTTCGCTAAGATAGGTGATCGTCGGCCGGTCGCTTTTTGCGTCATGGATAGTCACTTCGCTGACGCCGTACACGATCGGCGCGTCGCTGGCGGTCCGGGCAGCCATCAGATCGCGGGTCACTTCAGTCTGGCCGTAAACCATCACGCTCTTGCCGTCGGTCAGCTCGCTCAGTGAGACGGGCACCCGCTGGCCGTCAAAGAGAAACTCCACCCCATGATGCACCAGGCCTTCGACATCCATCCGCTGCGCCACGCCCGCTTCACGGAGCAGATCGACGGTACCGCTTTCCAGAATTCCCGCACGGATGCGCCCCAGCACATACTGCGGCGTTTGACGCTCGAGAATGACCGTGTGGATCCCGGCGTTGTGCAGTAGCTGCCCCAGCAGCAGCCCGGAAGGGCCAGCGCCAATAATCGCGACCTGTGTTTTCATAGGATTGTCTCACTTTTGCAGGGTTAATTATTTGTATAATTTTTGTTTAATAAAAGTGCTTTCCTGCATTTTTGATAAGTCAGACGGGAAAAAGAAGGGATGAATGGCGACAAAAATTGCACTTTTCACCAAACTGGCAAAAGTGTGGGACGCTTCAAATTCCGCCACCCCGGCGGACGGGAGATTTTTGCACATTATTTGATCCCACCCCCCTCAGCCGCCCCGGCGCTTCAGGTTAAAGTATCGGCAGATACCAGGCGTCGCGGACAGCAGAGGAAATATGCAGGTTGATCGGGCACAGCAGCGGGCAATCACACGATTATGCATCCAGTGTGGTCTTTTTTTGTTACAGCACGGCGCCGAAAGCGCGCTGGTGGAAGAGCTTTCAACGCGTCTCGGGCTGGCGCTGGGGATGGACAGCGTCGAAAGCGCCATCTCCTCCAACGCTATCGTCCTGACCACCATTAAGGATGGCGAATGTCTTACCTCAACGCGTAAGAATGTCGACCGCGGCATTAATATGCATGTGGTGACGGAAGTGCAGCATATCGTGATCCTCGCCGAGCATAAGCTGCTGGACTATCGCGACGTCGAGAAGCGCTTCGCGCAGATTAGGCCCCTGCGTTATCCCCGCTGGTTGCTGGTGATCATGGTGGGCCTCTCCTGCGCTTGTTTCTGTAAACTGAATAACGGCGGCTGGGATGGAGCGCTGGTCAGCTTCTGCGCCAGCACGGTGGCCATGTACATTCGCCAGGTGCTGACCCACCGTTCTATGCATCCGCAGATCAACTTCTGCATCACCGCCTTTGTGGCCACCACGATCTCCGGGCTACTACTGCGCCTCCCGACCTTTGCCAGCACCCCGACCATTGCCATGGCCGCCAGCGTCCTGCTGCTGGTCCCGGGCTTTCCGCTGATCAATGCCGTCGCCGATATGTTTAAAGGGCATATAAATACTGGCCTCGCCCGCTGGGCGATCGCCAGCCTGTTAACCCTTGCCACCTGCATTGGCGTAGTAATGGCAATGACCGTATGGGGGCTGCGGGGATGGGCATAATTTCGTTTATTTTCGCGCTGGCGGAAGACATGCTGCTGGCGGCGATCCCTGCCGTCGGGTTTGCGATGGTCTTTAATGTCCCGCAGCGCGCCCTGCGCTGGTGCGCGCTGCTGGGAGCCATCGGCCATGGTTCGCGCATGGTCATGATGAGCGCTGGTTTTAACATTGAATGGGCCACGTTTCTCGCCGCCCTGCTGGTGGGCTGCATCGGCATCCAGTGGTCGCGCTGGTATCTGGCGCATCCGAAGATTTTTACCGTCGCCGCCGTGATCCCGATGTTTCCCGGTATTTCCGCTTACACCGCGATGATCTCCGCGGTAAAAATCAGCCATTTTGGCTATTCTGAAGAGATGATGATTTTGCTGCTGAGCAATTTTTTAAAGGCCTCTTCGATCGTGGGCGCCCTCTCCATTGGCCTGTCGATACCCGGTCTGTGGCTGTATCGTAAGCGCCCTCGCGTCTAACCCCGGCGTCGCGGCAGAGCCGCGACGCTCCTTCCGCGACGGGCTCTGTGCTACTATGTGCAGATCACCCCACTCTTTGCAGTTCAGAGTTGAGATAGAGTTATGTCTTCGCGAATTTTAACCTCCCATTTTAGCGGCCTGGAAGAGTTCCTCCAGCAGCACGCGGCGCTGCTGGCGAAATCGACTGACGGCACCGTCGCCGTTTTTGCCAACAACGCCCCGGCGTTCTATGCGCTGACCCCAGCCCGGCTGGCGCAGCTGCTGGAGCTGGAAGCCAGGCTAGCGCGCCCCGGCAGCGACATCGCGCTTGACCCGCAGTTTTTCGACGAGCCCGCAGCGGCGCCGGTTGCAGTGCCGATGGGCAAATTTGCCATGTATGCGGCCTGGCAGCCGGACGCCGACTTTCAGCGTCTGGCCGCGCTGTGGGGCATCGCGCTGAGCCAGCCGGTCACCCCGGAAGAGCTGGCCGCTTTCGTCGCTTACTGGCAGGCGGAAGGTAAAGTGTTTCACCACGTGCAGTGGCAGCAGAAACTGGCTCGCAGCGTGCAAATCAGCCGCGCCAGCAACGGCGGGCAGCCGAAGCGCGATGTGAACAGCGTTAGCGAACCCGACAGTCATATTCCGCGAGGTTTCCGAGGATGAGCATGAAAAACGTTGGCGATCTGATGAAGCGCCTGCAGAAAATGATGCCGGCTCATATCGAACCGGCGTTTAAAACCGGCGAAGAGCTGCTGGCCTGGCAAAAAGAGCAAGGCAAGCTGCGTTCCGAAGCGCTGGAGCGGGAGAACCGCGCGATGAAAATGCAGCGCACCTTTAACCGCTCGGGGATCCGCCCCCTTCATCAGAACTGCTCCTTTGATAACTATCGCGTCGAGTGCGAGGGGCAGATGAACGCCCTCGCCCGCGCGCGTCAGTACGTGGAGGAGTTCGATGGCAATATCGCCAGCTTTATCTTCTCCGGCAAACCGGGCACCGGCAAAAACCACCTCGCTGCGGCTATCTGCAACGAACTGCTGCTGCGCGGGAAGTCGGTCTTAATCATCACCGTGGCCGATATTATGTCGGCGATGAAAGATACTTTCGGCAACCGGGAGACGAGCGAAGAGCAGTTACTGAGCGACCTCAGCAAGGTCGATCTTCTGGTCATTGATGAAATTGGTATGCAGACAGAGTCTCGCTATGAAAAGGTCATTATCAATCAGATCGTTGACCGCCGATCTTCATCCAAACGGCCCACCGGTATGCTGACCAACAGTAATATGGAAGAGATGAATAAGCTGCTCGGCGAACGGGTGATGGACCGTATGCGCCTGGGCAACAGCCTGTGGGTTATCTTCAACTGGGAAAGTTACCGGCACCGCGTCACCGGCAAGGAGTATTAAGAGATTTCCAGACGACGACGGCGTTATACTAAAGCGATTCTTCAGTCACGCTTATGAGTCCGTCTATGAAATCGTTAAAAAATGGCTTACTTGCCGCGCTTACCCTCAGCGCATTTACCCTCTCCGGCGCCCACGCCGCCTCCTGGCAGGATTCTCTCAACAGCGCCGCCAGCCAGCTCAGCGGCAGCAGCACCCAGGCCAGCGGCGGCGGAATGTCCATCTCCTCTCTGACCAGCCTGCTCAACGGCAGCAGCCAGTCGCTGACCGCCAGCAGCATGAATAACGCCGCCGGGATCATGTCATATTGCGCCAAACAGAAGCTCGCCTCGGCGACCAGCGCTGATAACGTCAAAAACCAGGTGCTGGATAAGCTGGGGCTCAGCACGCCGGAAAAACAAAAACAGGACACCAGCTATCTTGATGGCCTGCAGGGGCTGCTCAACAGCAATAATGGCCAGCAGCTTGACCTGAATACCCTCGGCAACAGTTCGCTGGCGAAACAGGTGAAAACCAAAGCCTGCGATCTGGTCTTAAAACAGGGCGTTAACTTTCTCTCCTGACGCAGAGGGCCAATGCCGCGTTTGTCGCCTTCGCGACGGCAGCGCGGCCTGAAACGGCTTTTTTCGCCTTTTTCTCGTTGCGCTTCCCCGCCCCGCCCGTTGCGACGCCGATCAAAAAAGGCAACTTCTAAACCAATTCTGAATAACTGCACACTTTCATGACGCTAGAATTGCAGCAAGATGGCGCTGCAATTACAGTGTGGCTTGAAAAGTAATCTGTTCTGCCAGCCGATAACTGGCGTTAATGAGGATGAGCTGTGTCAGAGTTGTTATCCATCGCCTTATTTTTAGCTTCGGTGGTGCTTTATGCCTGGAAAGCGGGTCGTAACACCTGGTGGTTTGCCGCCACGCTCACGGTGTTAGGTCTGTTCGTGGTGCTGAATATCACCCTCTACGCCAGCGACTACTTTACCGGCGACGGCATCAACGACGCGGTACTCTACACTCTGACCAACAGCCTGACCGGCGCCGGGATCGGCAAATACATTCTGCCGGGCGTCGGCGTGGCCGTCGCGCTGGTTGCCGTCTTTGGCGCCCTGGGGTGGGTGCTGCGCCGCCGTCGACATCATCCTCATCACGTCGGCTACAGCCTGGCGGCGCTGCTGCTGGCGCTGGCCTCGGTCGACGCCAGCCCGGCCTTCCATCAAATCAGCGAGCTGGTGAAATCGCAGTCGCGGGAAGGAGATCCGGACTTTGCGGCGTACTACAAAGAACCGTCGAAGCGTATCGACAATCCGCAGCTGAATCTGGTCTATATCTATGGCGAAAGCCTTGAGCGCACCTATTTTGATAACGATGCTTTCCCCAACCTCACCCCTGAGCTTGGCAGAATAAAAGATGAGGGCATTGATTTCAGCAATACGATGCAGCTGCCGGGGACCGATTACACCATCGCCGGCATGGTCGCATCACAGTGTGGCATTCCGCTGTTTGCCCCGTTTGAAGGCAACGCTTCGGCCTCGGTCTCCAGCTTCTTTCCGCAGAATATCTGCCTTGGCGATATCCTGAAAAACTCCGGTTACGAAAACTATTTTGTGCAGGGAGCTAACCTGCGCTTTGCCGGCAAAGACGTGTTTCTCAAATCCCACGGCTTCGATCACCTGTTCGGGGCGGAAGAGCTCAAAACCACGGTAGCCGATCCAACCTACCGCAACGACTGGGGCTTCTATGACGACACGGTACTCGACGAGACGTGGAAAAAATTCGAAGAACTGTCGCAGTCCGGAAAACGCTTTTCACTGTTCGCCCTGACGGTGGACACTCACCATCCCGACGGCTTTATCTCGCGTACCTGCGAGCGTAAACGCTATGACGTGGACGGTAAGAAAAACCTCTCCTTCAGCGCCGTTAGCTGCAGCCAGGAACATATCGCCGCGCTGATCGAGAAGATCAAAGCCTCTCCCTATTTCAAAAACACGGTCATCGTGGTCTCTTCCGATCACCTGGCCATGAAGAACAGCGCCTGGGATTACCTCAACAAGCACGATCGCAGCAATTTGTTCTTTGTCCTGCGCGGCGATCGGCCGCAGCAGGAGACCCTGGCGGTGAAACGCAACACCATGGATAACGGCGCGACGGTGCTGGATATTCTCGGTGGCGATAACTATATCGGCCTCGGGCGCAGCAGTCTCTCTGGCCAGTCGCTCTCCGGTATTTTCATGAATATGAAAGAGAAGGTCCTGGCCTGGAAACCCGACGTGATCCGCCTGTGGAACTTCCCGAAAGAGATGAAAAACTTCACCATCGACTCGCAGAAGAACATGATCGCCTTCTCCGGCAGCCATTTCCGTCTGCCGCTGCTGCTCCGGGTGTCGAACCAGCGCGTTGAACCGCTGCCCGAGAGCGAATACTCGGCGCCGCTGCGCTTCCAGCTGGCCGATTTCGCGCCGCGGGATAATTTCGTGTGGGTCGATCGCTGCTATAAAATGGGCCAGCTGTGGTCTCCTGAGCTGGCGCTCTCCACTGACTGGTGCGTCTCGCAGGGACAGCTGGGGGGTGAGCAGAAGGTCCAGCACGTTGATAAGCCACAGTGGCAAGGTAAGACCGCCTTCAGGGACACCCTTATCGATATGGAGCGCTATAAGGGCAACGTCGATACGCTGAAAGTTGTCGACAACGATATTCGCTATAAGGCCGACAGCTTCGTGTTTAACGTTGCCGGCGCGCCGGAAGAGGTGAAACAGTTTAGCGGCATTTCGCGGCCCGAGTCCTGGGGTCGGTGGTCCAATGCCCAGCTGGGCAGCGACGTGAAGATTGAATATAAAGAGCCGCTGCCGGAGAAATTTGATCTGGTGATCACCGCCAAAGCCTACGGTCCCAATGCCAATAAGCCGATCCCGGTGCGGGTTGGTCAAAGTGAGCAAGTACTTACACTGGTTAATGATGTGACCACCACGACGCTGCATTTCGACAACCCAACGCGCAGCAATACGCTGACCATCACTCCGCCGGACCCGCAGTCTACCAACGAGGGCAATATCCTCGGCCACTCCCCGCGTCAGCTGGGGATCGGTATGGTGGAGATCAAAGTGGTGAAAAGCGAAGGTTAAAGCCACCTTGCCCGGCGGTTTTTGGCGCCGGGCAACGGTTTCCGTGGCAGGGTGTTAACAAAACAGCGGCTTGAGGTCGTCAGCCGACAGTCCGGTAATTTTCTGTACCGTCTCTTTGTCGAGGCCATTCTGTAACATGCTGCCGGCAATGCGCAGCGCCTCACGCCGGCTCCCTTCCTGTAAGCCCTCAAGGCGCCCTTCCAGGCGCCCCTCCTGTCGGCCCTCATGCCGACCTTCCTGCTTAAGCTTTTGCGCGATAGACATCAATGTCTCCTCATACTGTGGCAGACGGCGGGCCAGCCGGCGGAGAAACACGCCCGGCTCGGCCGTGTTACCGTACTGCAGCATATAGTGAAACAGCATTCTCAACTGCCGGGGGTTAGTGTATCCCAGCATCACCACGGCCGCCAACGACTCCGTTATGCCGCTGAGATCGCGCTGGCGAATATGCTTTTGCATCAGCTCCAGCAGGGCGACCCGCCGATGCTGCACGATTTCATCGTCCGGCATGACCGTGACGTCGATCAATGGAAACTGACTGCCGTACAGCCTCTTCGCCAGCTGCGGGTCGGCAAATTCATCCAGCCAGTTGAGGGAAAAAGGATACGGACTGGTTGCGCCATGATAAAAAAGCATCGGCACCACCAGCGGCAGCGTTTTGTGCCCGGCGTCGAGGTGTCGCTGCATCGCGGCAATCGCATAGCGCATTAGACGAAAAGCCATATGATTATCCGGCGAGCTCTGATGCTCTATCACCACGTAAATATATCCCGCCCCGCAGGTGGTTTGCACCGACCACAGCACGTCCGAATACCAGGCGCGTAGATCCTCATCGATAAAGCTCGCCGATTGCAGCCTCAGAGTAGCGAAATCGCACCGCTGGCGGATCGCTTCGGGAAGATAGAGCATGAGAAAATCATTCGCCGTCTCCGGGTGGCGAAGAAATCGTTTAAACACCGCATCATGCGGCGTGGCGGTTATTCGTTTTTTCATGGCCATCCGCTTGCCTGAAAGAGAAGGAAAGCCGGACTCTACCACCGGTTTTTAACCGGTTGGTTTTGACGATGATTTTCTGGGAAGCGCCTCGGAGAATAGCGGAGCGGCCAGTCTGACTGGCCGCCATAGGCAAGATTTAGTAATCAAACTGCCGATAATAACGGCGGATATTCAGGTCGTGGCCGGTATGGTGCTCAAAGTGGGCCGCCAGCCGGTCCACCAGCAGAGTAGACACAACGCACGGCGCCATAATCCAGCGGAACGCATCATCAATGCCGTTCAGCGGATAGTCGCGCGGGTCGATCACCACCAGATGGTCAGTTATCTTTTCGGCAAAGCGTTCGACGCGCTCGTCCAGCGCCCGACATTTCCCCTCGCCCTTCACCAGAAACAGCGGGACCTCTTTTTCCAGCAGCTCCAGAGTGCCGTGGAAAAATTCAGCCGAGCTTACCGACTTGGTCCGCTTCCACTGCATCTCTTCGAGAATACACATCGAGAACAGGTAGACCTCACCCCACATTTCCGCGCCGCCAATCCACATCATATAGTCGCTGTCATGGTACTGCGCGGCAATGCTGTCCGCCTGGGGATCGAACTGGCGTTTGGCCTGCAGAAGATTTTCCGGCAGCAACTCGAGCTGGCTGGCAAAACGCGCATAATCCGCAAACTCGCCGTGACGATAAATGACACGGAAGAATAACCAGTACAGCAGCATATATTCATATTCCACGCCATTTTTGTGGCACATCGGAATATGCCAGCTGGCGGCGGCAGCCAATGGCGAATCGGCATGACGGGTAATGGCTACCACGCGTATCCCCTGCGCCTTGCACCATTCGGCAATGGCCACCGACTCTTTGGTATCGCCGGATTTGGATAACGTCACCACCACTGCATCTTTATTTAATTTTTTATGCCCGCGATGAATTAATTCCGCCGCCTGCTCAAGATAAACCGGCACGCTGGTTAATTCTTTGGCAAACTCATTAATTGCCATCATCGGAGCTAAAGAACCGCCTACCGAGGCGAAAAATAACGCGCTGCAGCCGCTGTCATAAATAGCGTCGGCCACGGTTTCAGCCTGTTTACGCGCAGCGATGATCTCGCGAGCACTGGTCAGGTACTCGTCCTGATTAAAACCCAACATAGTTTTCTCCTGAATAATCAGATTTTACTTTTTAATACGCGGTCAAAATCGTCGAAAATACGTATCGCCAGATCGATGCCTTTTAGCCCGGCGGTATGCCAGGCGAGCATCTGCACTGGGACAATCAGCAGCAGCGGCGCCAGGTGATGCTCGCACGGGCAGTTAAGCGCCAGCGTTTGTTCATCCTCTTCGTCCCCCAGCGTCAGCGTAAAGGCCTGGGCAATCGACGGCGCCATATAGTCGCGCAGCGCCCGGGTTCGCGCGTCCGGCGAGTCCTCCATAAACAGCATCACATGGCGGGCATTGGCTTCCAGATAGGGGCCGTGCATATAGGCTTCCAGCTCAAAGCCGCTGGAAGGTACCCGCACCGTCTCGGTAAATTTGGTTTCGAACTCTTTCGCCACGCCAACCAGCGCGCCATAGCCGGTGGCGACAAAGCGCTCGCCGCTCCGCAGCGTTTCGCTATGCCGGTCGATAAAGCGCGAAGTGCGGGCGATGACCTCCGGGATCGCCGCCGCCAGTCGCTGGAATTCGGCAAGATAGTGCTGCTCCTCGGCTTCACTGGCCTTCCCCTGGCTGCGAGCAATCATCAGCGCTATCAGCAGCAGATTGAGCACTGTCGCGCTAAAGCCGCGGGTGACAAACCCTACGCTCTCGATCCCGGTATTGATATCCAGAACGCCATCGCAGGCCCGCCCGGTCGGGCTTTGCGGGTCGGAGGTCAGGGCAAATACCGGCAGTCCTGAGGCCTGTACCTTACGCATCGCCTCCAGCGTCGACGCGCTTTTTCCGCTCTGGGAAATCGCCACCACCAGATCGGTATGCGGGTCGATAGTTTCGTAATGGGTAAAGTTGTACGGCTCTTTTATGTCCACCAGCACGCCAAAACGTTGTTCAAAGAAATAGCGCGCGCAAAGCGCGGCATTCAGCGACGATCCGGTCGCCAGCAGCAAAATACGCCGCACCGGCTGCTGGCGGGCGAAGGTCTCAATCGCCGCCAGCTTGCGCCGGTAGTCGCGCAGGATCTGCGCCAGACAGGCCGGCTCTTCGCTGATATAGGTCATCATTGTTGGTCGCATAGCTCACTCCCGTTAAAACAATCCGATCCACGAACCCAGAATGCCCACCAGCGCCATTCCGCCGATAATAGAGAGCGGTTTAACCTTCCGCCCCAGCAGCCAGTAGACGATGCCGAAACTCACCAGCGGCAGCATGCAGGGCAGAATGTCGTTGATGATGTCCTGCACCTGAGTTTTGGCCTCCCCGGCCCCGAAGGAGACAGGGATGGTGATATCGATCATTGAGGCGGTCATCGCCCCGACCACCATCAGGCCGATAATCGACGCCCCGTAGGTCAGGCTCTCCATCATTCCGCTCTTCTGGATCCGCTGCAGCACCCCGGTGCCCAGCACGTAGCCCCAGCGGGTAAAGCACCAGCGCACCAGAATGTGCGGCACGTTAAACACCAGCAGAAACAGGATCGGCCCGAGAATATTGCCCTTTAGCGCCAGGCTGGTGCCGATGCCGGTGGCGATCAGGCGCAGCGTTCCCCAAAAGAAGGAGTCTCCCAGCCCGGCCAGCGGCCCCATCAGCGAGGCTTTGACGTTATCAATCGCGTTGGCATCCATATTTTTCTGCTGGCTGTTTTTCTCCTCCATCGCCGTCGTGATCCCCAACAGCAGGGTGACGATATGCGGCGTGGTATTGAAGAACACCAGATGGCGTTTCAGCGCCCCGGCCAGCTCCTCTTTGCGCGGATAGAGCTTCTTCAGCACCGGGATCAGCGCGTAAACAAAGGCGAGATTCATCTGTCGCTCATAGTTCCACGAGAACTCCATCTGGAAGGAGCGCCAGAACACCCGGCGTAAATCTCGCGGCGTAATTCGCGCTTCTTCCTGCTCCTGCGGCTGCAGGGTCTCTTCAGAAATCATCTTCGTCGTCATCGCTGACTCCTTGTTCTGTCGTGGTACGAGGTGCGCTCAATGCGGTGACGTTAACCATCACCACCGCCACGATGGCGCCGAGAATGGCGATACCGGTCACCGGGATTTTCAAATAGGCCATCAGTACAAAGCCGAGGAAAAAGTACGGCGCCACCTTCTTGTTAATCAGCAACCTGGCGAGCATCGCGAAGCCGAGAGCCGGAATGATCCCGGTGGCCACGCTGAGTCCGTGTTTAATAAATTCCGGGATCGTATCGAGCAGGGATTTCACCGCGTTGCTGCCCACCAGGAATGAGACGGTCACCACCGTGGCAAGCATCAGCGACAGGCCGAATCCGGCAATCAGATGCATCCGCTCAATGCCGCGCGTATCCGCCCGTTCCGCATAGCCGTCCGCTTTCTGGCTGAGCAGCGGAATAAACATCCCCAGATAAACGTTTTTCAGGATCAGGGTCAGGGTGGCGATAGGCAGGCCGAGCAACAGCGCCGTTTCCGTGCCCGCGCCGGAGGTGATGGCGAACGCCACGCCGAGAATACCGCCGGTCACCACGTCGGGCGGGATCGAGGCGCCAACGGAGAACGAACCGATAAACGCCAGCTCCAGCGTCGCGCCCATAATGACGCCGGTCTGCACATCCCCCAGCACCAGACCGGTCAGCAGCCCGGTGACGATAGGCCGGGAAATCAGCGACGTTCCTAAGGCATATTCCGATTGCGCGATAAACGCCACCAGACCCAGTAAGAAAGCCTCTACCATAATCTGTCCTCCGGAATCACACGCATTCCGTAAAAAGCTGTTTGCGATCGTTCGGGACCTGGCGAATCTCCACCTCGACGCCTTTGCCCACCAGTTGTTGCAACTGCTCTATTTCCTCCGGCAATAAATTAATCGCCTTAGAGATATTTTTACTGCCCTCTTTGGCTTTAATTCCGCCGAGATTAATACTTTTAATTTCCTCGACGGCGCTGGCAATACGCCAGGCGTCATTGACCGATTCCACAACAATAAATAAATTATATTTATCGGTAACCCCGCTTTTTATCGCCTCAATAGAATCATTTATATTTTTAATCACCAGCTTCACCGAGGGTGGTTTAGCAAGCTTAATGGTGGTTTTCCGCAGTTCATCCTCAGGGACACTGTCGTTGGCGATTAAAATACAATCGGCGCCGACATATTGGGTCCAGGAAAAGGCTACCTGGCCGTGAAGTAATCGATGGTCAACCCTTAATAACGTAATCATCATGCATCCTCATTTCAGAAGTCTTTATCCATAGTCATCGCCCCGGCAATAGTCTGATTGCAGTACTGAATGCTCTCTCTGGCGTTGATTAATGCTTCAGAAATTAATTTTTCGGTATTCTCTTCCGCTGCAGAAATAAGCAGATCAATAATTAATGGTAGATTTAACCCGGACAATAAATGGAAGTGCGGGCGCGATAAAAAACGCACAAACTCATTATTCACGCTACCGGCGAAAATATCCGTAATCACTATCAGCTCATCCTGCGCCGGGAAACGCGCCAGCAGCGCCTCCACCTGCTGCGTCAGATCGACCTCCTCTTCCACATAGGCGCACAGAGTATGAATATCCGGCTGTTTACCGAGGATCAGCTCCACAGAGTTCAACAAACCGTTAGCAAAGGTGCCGTGGCTGGCAAAAATATAGTGTCGTTTCATCCTTACCTCGAAAGCGCATTCCACTGCTTTCTTAATTGCAACCGACGTGCCAGAAACAGTGGCGCGTCGGCTAACGTAAGGACAAAAGGGAGAGAAGCGTTAAAACTCTTGATCTTCCTGAATAAATTCCGTTTCTCGCGTCAGAATATCGTGAATGTAGTACAGTTCTACGGCGGGGATTTTGACACTATATCCGCTCTCTATGACACTAAAGGCCTCGCGCAGCGTCGCCAGCTCGCGCTCCGGACACTGCCTTCCCGCATAATGGGTTGGGGAAGCGTGGCGAATTAACCGCTCTATCAGACAGCTGATATGCACATACAGCGCCACTTTACGTTCGTTGGGCACCTCGTACCCGGCCAAATGCTCATAGCGCAGCAAAAACTGCTCAACCTGGTTGATCACCTTCGCGGTATCGAGGATCGTCACCGACTCGATCACCCGCCGCAGCGAGAAGTTTTTCAGGATCAGGTTGTTGATCTCACTGACCTGCTCCGCTGTCGCCAGTTCGCCGAAGATACGCATTAGCGGGCGACTTCCCTCCCCCGAGATCAGCGAATCCAGCGAGATCCATGGGAGATCGGCAAGATGCGGATCGAGGGTGCCGACGATCGCCAGCACGTCGTAGCGGCTGAGCATCGGCTCCCGCCGCGCGGGGTCGGCCAGGGTCTCCACATCGCAGGCCACAATATCAACGCCGAGCGCTTCAGGGATGCTGGCTTTTAACAGCGCCGAAAGGTTCGCCGCAGCGCCCAGGCCGGTGGCGCAGGTGGTCAAAATCGCCCGCGGTTTATCGGTCTGCGGGTAATAGAGCTGGTGCTCAACCGCCAGATCGTCGCCGATCTCGCGGACGATATCTTCCAGCATATCGCCGTGTAAAATCCGCTCCCCGACGTACATCGCCATGCCGGTGGAGACATTGTTAATAATCGCCACCGGCGTATTCAGGCGACGATTAAAATGGCTGTGAATAGCGTTCAGCGATCCCATATCGACCAGAATGATCAGCCCTGAAGCCAGCGCGTGGCGCTCAATATACGCCATCACCTGATTAGCGATAGCCTCCGGCGTCACGTCGAGCGGCATGTCGAATGACTCAAACAGCGGGCTTTTCAGCAAGCGGTTCGCCACGCTGGCGATGCTGCTGGCGGTGGCGTAACCGTGAGCGAGAATAATCGCGCGGGTCACCTGCTGCTGGCTGATTGCGCCGTTTTTCTGGAACCACAGCACCAGCAACAGCAGGTCAATACGCCGGGGCTCAATATCCAGCTTCAACGCCAGCGCGTCGAGGATCGCTTCGCAAAAGCGATACAGCAGCGGGAATTTGTTTGCCAGAAAATCCGCCAGCAGACGGATTTTCTCATTGCTCATCGTGGACGCCGCCTGACGGGAGCGATGGATCAGGTAGTGGCTCAGGGCGTAGAGACAGTTGCCGTTAAACTGGATATTGAAGCGTTTTTCCAGGCGATAATACTCCTCCCGTACCTGATGGGCGATCAGCAGCAACATCTGCGAGCTACTGGCATCCTGGTTATCAAAGATCAGCCGATCGAAGAGGGTTTCAATCTCCTCCCCCATGCTTCTTTGCGCCTCTTCCCAGACCGTTTTTTTATTTAGCACTGCTTCATACAGCGCCAGAATCCGACACTGAACGTCATGGATCAGCCCCTGAACCGGATCGCGCGCCCGCAGCAGCCAGACCAGGCTGGTCTGCGGCTCGATAAGCAGCGGCTCCTTCTGGCCCATGGCTTCACTGAGCGCCGGCGTCGCCGCCATGATATTTTCCGGCAGATCGTGCAGCGTCACGGTCAGCATCTCGCTGCCCGGAGACCTGGCCCAGGCCGATGCAACGGCGTACTTCACCACATTCTTCAGCTCGCCGACGTTGCCTCGATAAACGTACTGCGTCAGAACCTGCAAAAGCCGCGGCGTGAGCAGCAGCCTGGCGGCAAGCGTCCGCGCCTCCTGCCAGAAAAACTGCAGCGTTAGCGCCTCCTTCTCCTCGCGGCTGCGGTGTTGAAGATCGGGCAAGCTGACCAGGATCGGAATACGACGAAGAAAGGTGGTCAGAAACGTGCTGTGAATATCTTCGGTGGTGGCAAACACCAGCCGCAGGGAAATCGGCAGGCCATGGGCGGTCTCTCCCACCCGGTAGATCTCCTTGCGGTCCAGCCAGGTGAAGAGCTTCTCCTGCCCCTGAGCATCCAGTCGATGGACCTCGTCGAGAAACAGCATCCCGCCGTTTGCCGCCTCGAACGCCCCGGCTTTATCGCTCTGCGCGCCGGTAAACGCGCCTTTGACATAGCCAAACAGGTTGGCGGCCAGCAGCTCCGGGTTACTGGCATATTGCGCGCAGTTGAAGCTGACAAAGGGCGCATCGGGCGCCAGCAGGCCCTGGGCGATCGCGAACTCGTGCATCAGCTCCGCCATATAGCTTTTGCCGGTTCCGCTGTCGCCGACGATCAGTAGCGGCAGGCCGCCGTTGGGATAAAACAGCGCGGTTTTCATCTGCTCGATCGGTTTACGCAGGCTGCCGTCATGCCCGGTCAGCAACGAAAAATGGTCCGCCTGTTCCGGCTGGCGGTCACTCTCTGCGAGCAGCTCCGCCATGCTGGCGTACTCGCTGCGGGAAAGGGGGAAGAACTGCTGGCAGAAGGCTTTTTTATGCAGAAAATAGACCGGCCGGGTGTTGATCTTCACCAGCACGTCCTGGGCGACCAGCTGATTGAGATAGTGGCTGGCGGTATTTCTTTGCATCGCGAAACGCTGAGCCAGCCAGCTGGCGGTAAAAACGTCGCTCAGGTTATCCGGATCGAAAAAATCGGTCTGATTTTGCAAAAAAGCCAACAGTTCCGTTTTACGCATTACATCCCCCTCGTCGCCATTACGAAGAGATATGATGCGGCAAAAGAGAGGCTTATCGACGCCCCGTGCTGTTTTTTGCGGCCCAGCGCACACTCCCGCCTAAGCGGACTTCGCTGCCGCACACTCCATCGTCATTTCATACTGCTGCAGCGATAGCGGCGCATACCCCGCCGCGGCAAACAGCGGCGTAAAGGTTTCCGGGACCGTCACTGACGTGCCGATCCCCGGGAACTGCTGCGCCAGCGCCATCAGCAGCGCCTGCGCCAGCCCCTGGCGACGGGCGGCGGGTTCCACCCATAAAAACTGCAGTACAGGCCGTGAGCCCGAGGTGCTCAGTACCGCGAAGGCGCGCTGTTCCAGGGTCACGACGCGGCATGGCAGGGTGGCGAAGGTAAGCGGATCCATCAGCCAGGGGAGCTGACTGTTACTCTCCTCAACGGCGCGTCGAAGCAGTGCCAGGATCGGATAAGGCTGTAACACGCCAGGCGCCGCAGCCAGAGGCTCTGCGCTCAGGTAGCCGCAGAGCCCATAGCGCCGCGTAAAGCCTAACGACTGATACAGCGCGACGGCCGCGTGGTTATCGCGGATCACCTCCAGGGAAACCGTCTCGATCTCCTGCTGCTGCAGAAGCGTCAGCAGCTCCTGCATCAATTTCCGCCCAAGACCTTTGCCGCGCCAGGCCGGGCGCAGGGCAAAGGCCGCCAGGCGAGCCATATTCCCCCGACGCGCGACGATCGCGATCGCCGCCGGTTCATCTCCGGCCAGCCAAACGCGGGAATCGATCAGGCTCATCCCCTCGGCGCTAAAGCGCTGAACAAATCCCTCCACCGACTGGGTCACCGGTACCAGATAGGCTTCAAAACAGGCGTTAAGAATATCCGTTAACTGCACGCTGCTGAACTGCGTGGCGGGAACGGCGGTCAGCTCCATATTTTTCTCCCGAAGGCTGCTATGCTCAGGTGATGAAAACTAACACTATAACTGCCGGCGCCGGATTACGCCTGACCGAGGAGAGTGATATCGCCCTTCTGCCGGCCATTGAACGTTCCGCCGCTCAGGCATTTCGTCAGATCCCCGCTCTCGCCTGGCTGGCGGACAGCGAGGTGATTAGCGTTGCGCGCCATCATGATTATCTGGAAACGGAACATAGTCTGCTGGCGGTGGCCGCCGGGCAGCCGGTTGGTTTTATTCTTACCGAACCGCTCGACGATGCCTTATTTATCGCCGAAATCGCCGTCCACCAGGCCTGGCAGCATCAGGGTATCGGGCGGATGCTGCTGGAGCAGGTTATCGAGCGCGCCCGGCAAATGGCTTACCCGGCGGTGACCCTCACCACCTTCCGCGAAGTGCCGTGGAATGCGCCGTTTTATACCCGCCTGGGATTCGCCATACTCGATGAGCTGACCCTGCCCGCCGGGCTGGCGGCGAAAAGAGAACAGGAGACCCGGCACGGACTGCCGCCGGAGACGCGCTGCGCCATGCGCCTGGCGTTGTAGACGCCAGCGCTGAATTTAGCGGCGATATATGGTACAAAGTACCAATCAAAACTTACCTGTTGCTACCCGTATGTCCTGGTCAATCGATATTATTTCCTGTATTACCGATCGCTTTGTGGAGCTCACGGCGACCGAAAAGCGCATCGCGCAGTTTATTCTCGATGATGTCGCGGCGGCGGCGGAGCTACCCATCGCCGAGATAGCGCGTCTGACTCAGACCAGCCAGGCGTCGGTCACCCGTTTTGCCCGGGCGCTCGGCTGTAAAGACGTCCGTGAGCTGAAGATGAAGCTTGCGCAATCCCTTGCGGTCGGCCAGCGGTTTATCCTCGATGTTCCGGACCTCGAAGGCGTACAGGGGATCTATGAGTCAATCATCAGCGTGCTGGAGACCAATCGCCGGGCGCTGGATATCGAGGCGTTGAAACGTGCGGTGAGCTGGTTGAGTGCAGCGCGGCAGATCCTCGCCCTTGGAATGGGCGGCGGGTCAACCATCTGCGCTCAGGAGATTCAATATCGCCTGTTTCGTCTTGGTCTTCCGGTCGTCAGTCAGAGCGATGGTCTGCTGGTACGCATGATGAGCTCGGCGGTGACGCCGCAGGATGTGGTGATTGTGCTGTCTCTGGGCGGCTATACCCCGGAGATCATCGAGAGCGCGGCGATTGCCAGCCAGTACGGCGCGAAGGTCATTGCGATTACCCCCGCGGGGACGCCGCTGGCTGAACAGGCGGATCTGGTGCTGCCGCTGCTGGTGCGGGAAAACGACTATATCTTCAAGCCCAGCACTTCGCGTTATGCGATGCTGGCGATGGTCGATGTGCTGGCCACCGAACTGGCGATGGCCAACAAAACTCAGGCAAAAGGCAAATTACGTCGTATTAAGCTGGCCCTCGACAGCCACCGCGGCGGCGTCGATCGCCAGCCTCTTGGCGACTAGCCACCGGCAGCGGCGATAAACCTCTCCGCCTGCAGGCGGGTACGTTCCACGGCCTGTCCGGCGCGATAAAGATCGCTGCCCAGACCGGCTCCGGCGCACCCAGCCCGCATCCAGGTTGCCAGATTCTCCGGCGTCACGCCGCCCACCGCCAGCACCGGCACCTCCGACGGCAGCACCGCTTTCAACGCCCGAATGTAGTCCGGACCGAAAGCAGAAGACGGAAATATCTTCAGCCACTGCGCCCCGGCATCCAGCGCGTTAAACGCCTCAGTCGCGGTGGCGCATCCGGCACAAACCTGCATTCCGTGCGCCACTGCCTGACGGATCACCGCAGGCTGGGTATTCGGCGTCACGATAAGCTTCGCCCCGGCCTCAGCGAGAAAATCGACCTGTTCCACGCGCAGTACCGTTCCCGCGCCTATCATCGCCTGCTCGCCAAACCGCGCAACCATCTGCGGAATACTCTGCTGCCAGTCTGGCGAATTGAGCGGGATTTCGATATAGCGAAAGCCTGCATTGATTAGCGTCTCAATATGATCTGCCGCCTCAGCGGGTTGAATGCCGCGTAAAATCGCCACCAGCTTAATCTTGTTCATGCATTATCCTCGCCATGCCAGCCAGCAATGCCTCATCGCCACTGCAGCTGTTAACCGTCATTCCGCGCGCCTTCATCGCCCGACCGTAGCGGGCATTCAGCGCCGGGTCGCCAACCAGCGTGACGGCAGAAGCACGGAAACGCTGCCCCAGGGTCGCCACCTCCGCGCCAATCAGCAGCCCGGAGAGGTAATCGCTGACCGAGCTTGCCGCCAGACCGCCCAGCACCCGGGCGGCCCTGGCGACAAACAGTTCGCTAATCAGCGACGGCTGCGCCAGCCCTTTTTCCAGCCCCCGTTCAAACGCCGCCTCGTCCGGCTGCTGGGCAGGCAGCCCTTTGCCGATCAGCGATTGCGTCATCAGCAGATGATGCAGTTCGCCGGTCATCGCCGTGGCAAAATAACGCACCGCGCCGCCCGCCACCTGGACCCATTTGCAGTGGGTGCCCGGCAGCACGTAACACTCCGCTGGCGCCAGCTGGCAGGCCCCCAGCAGCTGCGTCTCTTCGCCGCGCATCACGTTGAAATCCCCGTCCTGTTCAATCTTGAGGCCGGGAATAATCCACACGCCTTCAGCAACGGCGCATAGCTGCCGCCCGGGCGCGTCGATCGCCGCCGGACAGTCCAGATACGGCACCGCCTGCCAGCCCGCGTCGCTGCCGATCATCCCGGCCATCAGCACCGGCAGCGCCTGTGCGCCGCGCCAGGGGGCCAAATGCTCCGCGAATACATCGGCAGGCGATCGTCCGTTCAGGCGGGTAATACCCAGCGGCAGCTGCTTCGTTTCGACGCACTGGCCGTTGCGAATCAGCCAGCCGCGCAGCTGGGTAGAGCCCCAGTCGACGGCAATATAATCCTTCATTGTGCTTCTCCTGAGATCTGCACCGCCGTCTTCGCCGGGATCGCCTCCCCTTCCCGCTCCTGGGTAATCATTTCCAGCGCCTGCTGACGGCTGATTTTGCTGGCTGGCGTCATGACGGTGACAAAAATAGCGGAAACAAAGCTGCCAACGACCGACGGAATGCACGGATTGCCCCAGTAAGCCAGCCAGTCGGCCTTAACCAGAACCACAATAGACACCAGCATGCCGCTCAGCAGCGCGGTGAGCGCCCCCTGCCAGTTAAAGCGCAGCCAGAAGCGGCCGAGAATGGAACAGACGAAGAGCCCGGACATCAGCATGGAGATCATTTTGGTGATATAGCTGATGATATCGTTCGAGGTCAGGGCGAAGATCATCGCCAGGCCGATGACGAACGCCAGCATCCAGCGAGAGAGCGTTATCGCCTTATGCGCCGGCGGCATTTTTCCGGTCACGAGGGTATAGACATCCCGCATCATGATGGCCACGGCGGCTATCGCATCGGAGCTGGCCGAAGACATGGTGGCGGAAAGTCCGGCAATCAGGACCACCAGCCCGAGGATCGCCGGTAAGAAGCTGGTGGCGAACAGGAAGGCGTAGTTACTGTTCTCAAGATTGGGGTTCATCGTCCAGGCCGCCATGCCGATGATCGCCGGCAGCACCGAGAAAAACAGATACAGCACGCCGGTATAGACAAACGAGCGCCGCACCGAAGAGACGTCTTTTCCCGAGTAAATACGCTGGCGATAGGAAGGGGTCGCCAGCACGCCGACGCCGATGACCATCGCCAGCGATAGCGCCGGAATGGTCCCCAACTTATCGACCGCAAACAGGCTCATCGCCTTGGGATCCATCGCCTGAACGATGGCATCCCAGCCCCCGACGTGAACCACCGCCAGAATCGCCATCAGGATAAAACCGAAAAACAGAATTAATGCCTGAATGGTGTCTGTCCACACCACAGCAGAATAACCGCCGATAATGACGTAAATCGCAAACGCCATGGCAATAATAATTTTTGCCACCGTCAGATTAATTCCTGTCGCCCAGGCTAAATACATACTCCCGCCAAGAATATGCGCCCCCAGCCAGCCAATTGAGGCAATAAATATCATTATTCCGACGAGGTTTTTAATTAAATGGCTGCCACCAGTGTAATAAGAAAGCTCTTCGCTCATGGTCATAAAGCGCAGCTTTCGCACCGGCGCAAACAGCCAGGCCACCAGTAAAATACCGATGGCGCCGCCCACGCCGTAGAGCATCCCGGCCCATCCATTGCTGTAGCCGAAGCCGACAGCGCCCATGCTTGAACCGGTTCCCACCATGGTCGCCACGGTAGACCCCAGCGTCAGGAACAGCGGCAAAGAACGGCCGCCGAGTAAAAAATCCTCACCGCTTTTTTGATGACGGGACACGTACCAGCCAAGCCAAATCATGGCCAACGCGTAAATAATAAAGCCGACTAAAAAGACATGACTATTCATAATTCACATCCTGCCAGTTAATTTTGTAAAGGTAAAAGGCTACGAAGCGCTGAATTATTTCAGCGCTCAAAATGACTGTTTATATTTCTGGTGACTAACTTTTTATGCGCGAGAAGCGTTATAACAGGTCACATCCACTTCGACTTTACAATCCACCACCAGGTCCGCTACGCAGCAGATGCGGGCAGGCGGGTTGTCGCCAAAGAACTCGCGGAAGACTTTATTGAAAGACTGAAAATAGCGCGCATCGGTGAGGATCACTTTAACATGCACCACGTCGGCCAGGGTGTAGCCCGCTTCGGTCATGATATCTACGCAGTTCTGAATCGCCAGACGCGACTGGTCGACAATCCCGCCTTCCACCACTTCCCCGTCCTTCATCGGCGTCTGGCCGGAGACGTACAGCCAGCCTCCCGCTTCCACCGCCCGCGCGAACGGCAGGTGCTGCCCGCCGGTACCGGTACCGCCCTCTACGCCATAACGTTTAATACTCATTTTTCACTCCTCAGTTCATTCGGCGGCGCAGGAAACGCCCCGCGCGCCCGATAATCTTTTTGTCGCTGCCGTAGCTCATCACGCCGTTAACCATCACCGCCTCAATACCGTCCGCCGGACGTTTCGGGTCGGAGAAACTGGCGACATCGCGCACCGTCAGCGGGTCAAACAGCACCAGGTCGGCGTAGTAGCCCACTTTTACCAGCCCACGATCCGCCAGCTGGAAGCGCGCCGACGACAGCCCGGTCATTTTGTGGATCGCGGTAGTCAGCGGAAACAGCCGTTCATCGCGGCAGTAGTGGCCCAGGACTCGCGGAAACGCGCCCCACAGCCGCGGATGCGGCATCGGGTCGTTCGGCAGCCCGTCGGAGCCAATCATGGTCACCGGATAACCCAGCACCCGCCGTACGTCCTGCTCGTCCATGTTGTAATAAATAGCGCCTGCCGGCATCAGCCGCGCCGCGGCGTCGTGCAGGCTCACCTGCCATTCATCGGCGATCTGCTGCAGCGTTTTTCCGGCCTGCTCGGGCTGTGCTTCCGACCAGGTGATGACGATATCGAACTCATCGGTGACCTGCTTCATATCCAGCGTCGACGAGCTGGCGGAATAGGGGTAACAGTCACAGGCGATCTCCTGGCGCTGGCGCATCTCATCGAAGAAAGCCAGCGTCTCCTTCGTGCGACCCCAGTTTTTCGCGCCGGCGCACTTATGGTGCGAGACCACCACCGGCACGTTGCCGTGGCGACCAATGCGGAACGCCTCGTCGAGCGCCTCCAGAATCGGCTCGAACTCCGAACGCAGATGGGTGGTGTAAATTCCCCCCTCTGCCGTCAGCTCCTCAGCGAGCGCCATCACTTCTTCGGTGGTCGACTGGAAGGCGCTGGCGTAGGCAAGTCCCGTGCTCAGTCCTAAAGCGCCCTGCCGCAGCGCATCGCGCAACTGTATGCGCATGCCGGCGATTTCCGTCTCGCTCGCCGGGCGGAACAGGTCATCCATATGGTTATTACGCAACGCGGTGTGCCCAATCAGCGTCCCGACGTTAAGCGAAGGTCGCGCGGCCTCTACCGCATGGGCATAAGCCTCCACGGTGGGATAGATAAAGTGCTGCTGCTCGCCGAGGAGATTCATCGGGTCCGGCACTTCGCCGCGCATGGTGGCGGTTGCCGCGCTGATCCCACAGTTGCCGACGATCACGGTTGTCACCCCCTGGCTGAGCTTAGGCAGATACTCCGGCATGCGGATGACGTTGATATCGTCATGGGTGTGAACATCGATAAAGCCAGGCGCCAGCACCCGCCCTTGACCATCTATCTCCTGCTCCGCCGCGACGTCAAGCGCCGGAGCGATAGCCATTATTCGGTCGCCCTTCACCGCCACATCGGCACGGTATTGCGGCCCGCCGCTCCCGTCGATCACCGTGACGTTTTTGAAAAGCCAGTCAACTTTCATAGCAATTACTCCCTTTCGACATACCGACAAGTTAACCATTTACAAGTGCAAAAAACAGTGGAAAACTACGCAAAAACCAGATCATTTTGTGATACTTTTATTCAAAATAAACAATAATCATTAATTAAAGACATTATTATCAAATATTTATAACTGATACCCAGAAACTCACCGATTATAAACCCTGAAAGGATAGTGTTATGAAATACCATTCAGCACCCCTCATTCCGCACAAATCCGCCCTCATGTCCGCGCCGGCTAATCTGCTGGCGGAAGAGGTCTGTCTGCCTGCCGCGCTGCTAAAAAAGTCGGCGCTGGAAAATAATATTTTATGGATGCAGCGCTACGCCGATGCCCGCGGCGTATCGCTGGCGCCGCATGGTAAAACGACAATGACGCCATGGATATTTCAGGCGCAGCAGCGAGCGGGAGCGTGGGGGATTGGCGTGGGCAGCGCCTGGCAGGCCAGCGCGGCGATGGCCAGCGGCATCCAGCGCGTCCTGATGGTCAATCAGCTGGTCGGTAAGGCCAATATGCAGGTGGTCGCGCAGCTAAAAGCCCACTACCGGGCAGTGGATTTTATCTGCTGTGTCGATAGCGAGGCCAACGTGCGCGCCCTCTCCGCGTTCTTCGCCGCCCAGGGGCAAACGCTGGATGTGCTGATTGAACTTGGCGTGCCGGGCGGGCGCTGCGGCTGTCGTAGCGTGGATGACGCGCTGGCATTGGCGCAGCGGGTCAGCGACCTGCCGGGGCTACGGCTACGCGGTCTGGAATTGTATGAAGGGGTCCTGCACGGCGACGATCCGCAACCGCAGGTGGAAGCGCTATTACAACAGGCTGCAGCGCTAGCCTGCCGCATGGAGCCGCTGGTTGACGGCGAATTTATTCTCACCGGCGCGGGCACCGTCTGGTATGACGTGGTGTGCAACATCTGGCTGGCGGCGGCAAAACCGCGCCGCTGCCGTATCGTCATTCGCCCTGGCTGTTATATCACCCACGATCGCGGGATCTACGATCTCGCCCAACAAGCGCTGATCGCCCGCGATCCGATTGCCTGCGATCTCGCCGGCGATCTCACTTCAGCGCTGGAGCTGATGGCAATGGTGCAATCGGTGCCGGAGGCAGATCGTGCGGTGGTGAATTTCGGCAAGCGCGACTGCGCTTTCGACGCCGGGCTGCCGCAGCCGATCGCCCATTATCGTCACGGCAGGGAGTTAGCGCTGCGCGCGGAGTCGATCGTCAGCATCGGCATCATGGATCAGCACTGTATGCTGCGCCTGGCGCCGGGCAGCGATGTGCAGGTCGGCGATATTCTGCTGTTCGGCACCTCGCACCCCTGTCTGACCTTTGATAAGTGGAAGACGTTGCTGCTGGTCGATGACGACTACAACGTGCTGGACGAGCTCGACACGCTGTTTTGACAGGCATCCCGGGTGGCGGCGCTTCGCGCCTTACCCGGGCTACACAATCCGCGACGTTCGGTAGCCCGGCTAAACGTAGCGCAAGCCGGGGGATGCCCCGGTGGCGGCGCTTCGCGCCTTGCCCGGGCTACACAACCCGCGACGTTCGGTAGCCCGGCTAAGCGTAGCGCAAGCCGGGGGATGTCCCGGGGGACGGCGATTCGCGCCTTACCCGCCCTGGCGCAAGGCGCAAATCTCATCATGCAATGAACGGCTGATGACAACCCCCTGCTGCTCACTCTGCTGGCGACAGGCGAACCGCCGCTCTCCCGGTAACCGTGCCCCTTGCTCCTGCATCCCTCTGAACAGGGTTTCGGCGCGCGCCAGCTGCTCCTGTGCCTGCGCGCCGAGAAAACGCTGCGGATCCAGCGCCAGAATCAGTTCTCCGCCGTAGGGTAAACCGCCCGCGCCGTTATCCCACGCCAGCGATTCGGCGCTGGTCATATCGCCGATAAGCGGCCCGGCCAGCAGCTCAACCATTGCCGCCAGCGCCGAGCCCTTATGGCCGCCGAAGGTTAACATCGCGCCGTTCAGTACCTCTGTGGCATCGGTAGTCGGCTGCCCCTGGCTGTCGATTCCCCACCCTTCCGGTAGCGCTTTGCCGGCACGCTGATGCAGCTGGATCTCGCCGCGCGCCGCGGCGCTGGTCGCCATATCCACAATAAACGGCGGCTCCTCCCGCCGCGGCCAGCCAAAGGCGATAGGGTTGGTGCCGAACAGCGGACGGGTGCCGCCCGCCGGGGCGACCCAGGCATGGCTTGGCGTACAGGCCAGCCCCACCAGCCCTGCCTCAGTCAACGGCTCAATATCGGCAAACAACGCGGAAAAATGGACGCAGCGGTTAATCGCCAGCGCCGCAATACCGCTGTGCCGCGCTTTCTCCAGCAGCAGCGGCAGCGCGCGTTCGTAGGCCAGCAGCGAAAAGGCGCCCCCGGCATCCGCCCGCACAATCGCCGGCGCCTGGTCGTGGATCTGCGGCTCGGCATCAGGCGAAACCTTACCTTTACGCAAGGTATCGACAATGCCCAACAGCCGCCACAGGCCGTGGGAAGCGCAGCCGTCGCGCTCCCCGGCAGCCACGTTACGGGCGATGGCCGCCGCGTGGTCGGCGCTGAATCCATTGGCGCTGAGCACCGCCAGCGCCAGGTCATAAGCTTCTGGTAACGATAGAGTTACCGACCCCATACTGTTCTCCTTTACTCTTCTTCGTCTCCGCTAAAATTAGCCTGCGGCAGACAGCTGCGCGCGCCCCAGTAATAAATCCCCAGCGACATCGCCGCCACCAGCACCGTATCCCAGGGGTGACCAATAACATTAAGCCCGCCGAAGCTGCCCAGCCAGGAAAAGAGGATAATCAACGCATAAAAAGCGATCAGCCACAGCGAAGACTTCACCTGCTGCGCCAGGCTCACGGTATGTTCCGGCACCTTGCCTTTGCACATCACATACACCACAAACATCACGATCTGCAGCCCCAGCAGCCACGAGAGCGTATTCCAGCCGGACCAGTAGACGATCAGCGCCGAGACCATAAACGACACCGGGCCGATGATGCCGAAGGCGCGCACGCGGAACGGCCGCGGCAGATCCGGGGCGTTGCGGCGCAGCCCGGCGGCGGTCACCGGGGCGATGGCGTAGCTCAGCACCAGGGCCGCCGACACCACGCTTATCAGCTGTTCCCAGGAGGGGAACGGCAGCGTCCAGAAAATCGACAGCCCAAAGGTCAGCCACAGCGCCGGGCGCGGAATACCGGACGCTTTATCAATATGGGTAAAGGCTTTAAAGAAAGTACCCGCCTTCGCCCAGCCGTAGATCACCCGCGGCGTCGCGTTCATATAGATATTGCCGGTGCCGCTCGGGGAGATGATCGCATCGCTTATCACCATAAAGGCCAGCCAGCCCATGCCGAGGGTAATGGCGATATCGCGATACGGCAGCGAGAACTGTTTGCTCACTTCGGCCCAACCGCCGTTCAGCATCTCGGTGGGGATACTGCCAAGGAACGCCAGCTGCAGCAGCACGTAGATAATCGTCGACAGCACCACTGATAAAATCAACGCGATAGGGATAGTCCGCTGTGGCTTTTGTACTTCGCTGGCCACCGAGATAATCGGCGTCAGTCCCAGATAGGCGAAGATAATTCCCCCGGCGCTGATCGCCGCTTCCACCCCGGACATACCAAACGGCGCAATGCCCTGAACATGCAGGTTCTCAGGTTTAAAGAAGGCGAACAGCGTGACCACCACCAGCAGCGGCACCAGAAACTTGAGCACGCTGATGAAGTTGTTCGAGCGGGCGAAGGTCTTGACGCTGTAGTAGTTCAGCGCGAAGAAGAAACAGAGCAGCAGGAACTGCACCCCCCACCCCAGCAGCGTCGGCGAGCTGGAGCCCGGCTGGGTCAGCGCCGGAAACCAGGCCGCGGCATATTGCCGGGCGGCGACAATTTCTATCGAGATCAGGCTGGAGAAGGCGATCAGGGTGATGAACCCCAGCAGATAACCCATCAGCTCGCCGTGGGAAAAGACCGGGTAACGAATAATGCCGCCGGCGCGCGGCAGCGCCGCCCCCAGCTCGCAGTAGACAATCCCCAGCAGCAGCACCGCAAAGCCGCCGATCACCCACGACGCGATACCGGCCGGACCGGCAATGGATGCCACATGGCTGGCGGCGAATAACCATCCGGAGCCGAAGATCGCCCCCAGGCCGATAAAGGTGAGGTCGGTCAGAGTCAGCTGTTTTTTAAACTTACCCGACTCCGCAACGCGTGTTTGACTGTTATGCGTAGTGTGAATGGTCATGGTGATGCCCTTGCGTCAATGAGAGGAGGAAATCGCTTCCCGGGTCCACTGGCCGTTGACCAGGCGCAGCAGGTTTAAAGGGTTCGCATCCTGCAGCGCCGGCGGTAACAGGGCGGCCGGCGCATTCTGCAGGCAGACCGGGCGCAGAAAACGCTCAATCGCCCGGCTGCCGACCGACGTCCCGCGCGCATCGGTCGTCGCCGGCCATGGGCCGCCGTGGACCATCGCATCGCACACTTCCACGCCGGTGGGATAACCGTTAAACAGCACCCGTCCGGCCTTCTCGCACAGCAGCGGTAGCAGACTCGCCGCCAGCGGGCCGTCGTCCGCTTCCGCGTGCAGCGTCGCGGTGAGCTGTCCTTGCAGCGCTTTCACCACCGCCTGCAGCTGGGCTGCGTCGTCCACTTCCACCAGCAACGATAGCGGGCCGAAAACTTCGGTCTGCAGCAGCGTATCCTGCGCCAGCAGATCCTCGACCTGAGCCTGCCACAGCTGGGTTTGCGCCTCCCCGGCGCCGGCGGCGAGGCCGCTCGCCAGCCTCTCGATACGCGGATGCGCCGCCAGCGCCGCCACGCCCTGGTGGTAGTGCTGAAGGGTCGGCGCATTGAGCAACACCTGCGGCGCGCAGCCCGCTACCGCCGCGCACAGCGCCGACTTAAAGCGTTCCAGTCCGGCGCCGCGCAGCGCCAGAATCAGTCCCGGACGGGTACAGAACTGGCCGCCGCCGAGGGTAAATGACGCCACCAGCGCGTTCGCCAGCGCCTCGGCCCGCGTCTGCAGCGCCTGCGGCAGAATAATCAGCGGGTTAATCGCCGACATTTCAGCAAACAGCGGGATTGGCTGCGGGCGCTGCTGCGCCAGCTGATATAGCGCCTTACCGCCGGCCAGCGAGCCGGTAAAGCCAACGGCCTGAATCGCTGGATGGCGGACTAATTCGGCGCCGATATCCGTCCCGAAAATCATATTGAATACGCCGCCGGGTAACCCACACCGCGCGACCGCCCGGACGATCGCGTCAGCGGTCAGCTCGGCGGTGGCCATATGGCCCGCATGGGCCTTCACCACCACCGGGCAGCCAGCCGCCAGCGCCGAGGCGGTATCGCCGCCAGCGGTGGAAAAGGCCAACGGAAAGTTGCTGGCGCCAAACACCGCCACCGGCCCTAACGCCTGCTGATATTGACGCAGGTCCGGGCGCGGCAGCGGCTGACGGTCGGCTAAGGCGGTATCAATACGGGCGGCGAAGGTATCCCCGCGCAGGATCACGCCAGCAAACATCCGCAGCTGGCCGCTGGTTCGCGCCCGCTCGCCCTGCAGCCGCGCCAGCGGCAGCGCGGTCTCCTGTTCGGCGATAGCAAAAAACGCCTCCCCCAGCGCGTCCAGTTCATCGGCAATGGCGCAGAGAAAGTGCGCCCGCTGCTGCGGCGCGGTCTGTGAATAAATGGCAAACGCCTGCTGCGCCGCCTCCGCGGCCTGGGCGGCCTCCTCGCGGGAAGCCGGATAAAAGCGATGGCCGGTGGCTTCGCCATCCACCGCCCGCAGGCTCAATAGCGTCGCTTCGCCGCTGGCAACGCGGCGTCCGGCGATAAACTGCCGTCCCGCCGTGGTTTGAGATGCATTCATACTGACTCCTGTGCTCAGAGGCCAACGTCCGGCAGGGCAGGACGAGTCGCCAGCGCCTGTTCCACGATCGCCACCACCTGCTGGCGCGTTTCGCCTTCCAGCGCCAGACGCGGCGGACGGGTCACAGCGCTGCCGCGTCCGAGTAGCTCTTCGCACAGCTTGATGCACTGCACCAGATCCGGACGCGCATCGAGATGCAGCAGCGGCATGAACCAGCGGTACAGCGCCATCGCTTCTTCGTAACGCTGTTGGCGGGCGAGACGGAATAACGTTTCCCCTTCGCGCGGGAAGGCGTTGGACATTCCGGAGATCCACCCTTCCGCGCCGACGGCGATGCTTTCCACCACCACGTCATCCAGCCCGGCAAACAGCACGAAGCGGTCGCCAACGGTGTTACGCAGGTCGATAAAGCGGCGGGTATCGCCGGAGGAGTCTTTAAAGCAGACGATGTTGTCGCAATCGGTCAGGGTGGCGAGAATGTCCGGCGTCACGTCGTTTTTGTAAATCGGCGGGTTGTTGTAGACCATGATCGGCAGGTCGGTGGCGGTGGCCACGCTGCGGAAGTGGGCGGCGGTTTCATGCGGTTTTGAGGAGTAGACCAGCGCCGGCATCACCATGATCCCGTCGACGCCGACGCGCTCCGCCTCTTTCGCCATCTTCTGGGCAAAGGCGGTGGTGAACTCGGCCACCCCGGCGATCACCGGAATTTTGCCGCCGGCGGCATCTTTCGCCACCTCGATAATCTGCAATTTTTCATCAGTGCTCAGGGAGGTGTTCTCCCCTACGCTGCCGCACACCACCAGCCCGGAAACGCCATCTTTGACCAGGTTTTTCATCACCGCGTGGGTGGCGTCTAAATCGAGGGAGTAATCGCTACGAAACTGCGTGCTAACCGCCGGGAATACGCCGCTCCAGTGAATCGCTTTATTGCTCATGCTCGGTTCCTTGTCGTCATTTTGTTAAGTCGAGGTGAATGATTGGTGAATATTCACTGACAGATTGACGCGTCGCGGAACCGGCGGCTTGTCGGTTTTCCCTTAATCCGATGACGAAATTAGCACAGTCGACAAAAGTGTGAGCCAGCCGTTATCCCTGCAGCGTCAGGCGAAAATCGCGCGGCGTCGAGCCTGTCATCGCTTTGAACTGGCGGCTGAAGGCGCTGTGATCGGTATAGCCGCACTGCAAAGCGATATCGGTAATCGGCGTGTCGCCGGCCAGCAATTCGGTGGCTTTTTCCAGACGCACTTTGTGGATCATCTGCCGCGGCGTGAGATGAAAGATCCGTTTGCAGTAGCGCTCGATCTGCGCAATCGACATCCCGCTCAAGGCGGTCAGCTCTTCCATGGCGATCGGCCGGTGATAGTGGCGGCGGATATGATCGTCGACGATCGCCAGCCGCTGCCACGCCGGATGGCGGGCGTGGGCCTCCTGCAGATCGTGAGAGATCCCGGCCATGCCGATCACCTGTCCGCGGACATCGCGCAGCGCCAGCTTCTGCGTCAGGCACCAGCCGCGTTCCCGGCCATTGTAGAGATGCATTTCCAGCTGGTCGCGCAGGGTCACGCCCTCCCGCAATACCCGAAGATCCTGTTCGGTGTAACCCTGACCCAGCGCGGAAGGAAAGACGTCGGCGGAGGTTTTCCCCAGCAGCGAGGAGACGGTTTTGAAACCGCAGCGGCGGGCCAGCGTCAGATTCGCCAGCAGATAACGCGCTTCGCTGTCTTTGATAAAAAAGACCACGTTGGGGATGGCATTGAGCAGGGGGGCGATCAGCGCCAGGGCATTGAGCAGCGCCGCCATATTCTCCGGCCGCTGGCGCGCCAGCCCTTCGCAGATCTGGCTCAGCTCATCGACCGCCAGCTCCGGTTGATTAACAGCGCGCGGCGGCGCCGCTTCAGACACACCGATCATAGGGCTTCCTCATGGTAAGTGACCGAAGGATATTTATTCACTTCCTGTTAACACCTCAAGCGGCAACCGCCGGTTTTGCGATCCTGGATCCGCTTTACGCCTTCCCCTGGTTTATCCACTGGCGCAATCGCCACTTTCGGTTTACCACGCCATTAACAGAATGATTAATAAGAAATAATTATGCACCACATGAACATCCCCCCAGCGCTATTATGCCGATTTCGTCATTATCTCTGCCGAAAGCGTTCAAGCCGCCCGTCACGGGTTGCGCCAGCATGATGAAACATGTTGTTAACTTCCGGAGAGCAGAATGACCGCGCCACGCCCCCCTATTGCGCTGAGAGCCATTGATTCACACACCGGCGGCGAACCCACCCGCCTGATCGTTGACGGCTTCCCCGACCTCGGCGGCGGCAGCATGGCGGAGCGTCGCGACCGTTTCGCCCGTGACTTCGATCGCTGGCGTCAGGCGGTGATTCTCGAACCGCGCGGCAGCGATGTGCTGGTCGGCGCGTTGCTTTGCAAACCGGTCTCGGCGGCGGCCACCGCTGGCGTCATTTTCTTCAACAACGCCGGTTTTCTGAATATGTGCGGCCACGGCACCATCGGGCTTATCGCCTCGCTGGCGTGGCTTGGCCGTATCCAGCCAGGCGTTCATCTGATTGAAACCCCGGTCGGCGACGTAAGCGCCACGTTGCACGACGATGGCAGCGTATCGGTGCAAAACGTCCCGGCCCGCCGCTGGAAAAAGCAGGTCCGCGTGGAGACCGCGCGGGGTCCCGTCATCGGCGATATTGCCTGGGGCGGCAACTGGTTTTTCCTGATTAACGATCACCCGTTCGCCATTACCCCGGCGCACATTCCACAGCTCACCGACTACGCCTGGGCGGTGCGCGAGGGGCTGGAGGCCGCGGGGATCCGCGGCGACGACGGCGGCGTTATCGACCATATCGAGCTGTTCGCCGATGACGATGCCGCCGACAGCCGTAGCTTTGTACTCTGTCCGGGAAAGGCCTGGGATCGTTCGCCGTGCGGCACCGGCACCAGCGCCAAGCTGGCCTGCCTGGCGCAGGATGGCAAACTCCAGCCGGGAGCGATCTGGCGCCAGGCCAGCATCATCGGCAGCCAGTTTACCGCCAGCTACCAGCGCGCCGCCGCAGGCATCATTCCAACGATCCGCGGCGAAGCCTGGGTGTGCGGCGATAACCAGTTGATCCTTAACCCGGACGATCCCTTCTGCTGGGGGATCGCGCCGTGAAGCCGTGCGATGTCATCGTGATCGGCGCCGGGATCATCGGCGCCGCCTGCGCGTGGCAGCTGGCGAAGCGGGGGCAGAAAGTGACGCTTATCGATGACGGTCAACCCGGCGCCACGGCGGCGGGTATGGGCCATCTGGTGTGCATGGATGACGACCCCGCCGAACTGGCGCTGTCGGCGTGGTCGCTGGCGCGCTGGCGCGCCATCACCCCGCGGATGCCCGCCACTTGCGCCTGGCGCGGCTGCGGCACGCTGTGGCTGGCGGAAAGCGAAGAAGAGATGGCCGTCGCGGGTGAAAAACAGCGGCGGCTGGCTGGCTATCAGGTCCACAGCGAACTGCAGACCCCACAGCAGATCGCCGGGCGCGAGCCGCTGCTGCGCAGCGGGCTGGCCGGCGGGCTATGGGTACCCGGCGACAGCATCGTCTACGCGCCAAACGTCGCCCGCTGGCTGATGGCCGATGCCGGAGACCATCTCACCTGCCTGCACGACAGCGCGCAGGCGATTACCGAACCGGAGGTGCTGCTCGCCAGCGGCAAACGGCTACAGGCGCGGGCCATCGTGGTGGCCTGCGGCCTGGAGGCCAATACGCTATTGGCGGAAAACTGGCTGCGGCCAAGGAAGGGTCAGCTGGCAATTACCGATCGCTACGGGCCGCGGGTGCATCACCAGCTGGTTGAGCTGGGCTACGGCGCCAGCGCCCACGGCGGCGGTACCTCGGTAGCGTTTAACCTGCAGCCGCGGCCCACTGGCCAGCTGCTGATTGGCTCTTCGCGCCAGTTCGATAATCGCGAGCGCCAGCTGGATCTCCCCTTGCTGGGGCAGATGCTCGACCGCGCCCGCCATTTTGTGCCGGCGCTGGCGACGCTGAATATCATCCGCTGCTGGAGCGGCCTGCGCGCCGCCTCGCAGGATGGCAATCCGCTGATCGGCCCGCACCCCACGCGTCGCGGTGTATGGCTGGCGCTGGGCCATGAAGGACTGGGGGTCACCACCGCCCCGGCGACGGCTGAGCTGCTGGCGGCGCAGATCCTCGGCGAACGCTGCCCGCTGGCGCCTGAGGCCTGGCTCCCGGCCCGTCTGTACCATCAGGAGGCAATCGCATGAATAGCACGCTCAATATCACTGTCGATGGCGAAGCGCTGACGGTGCCGGAAGGTATCAGCGTGGCGGCAGCGCTGGCGTTGACCGGCGATCCCACCACCCGACAGGCGGTTAACGGCGACCCCCGCGCGCCGTTTTGCGGCATGGGGGTCTGCCAGGAGTGCCGGATCACCGTCGACGGCCGGCGGGTGCTGGCCTGCCAGACCCTGTGCCGGGCCGGCATGCAAATAGAAAGGAGCCGCTATGTACACGCTGCGCTGTGACATTTTAATCCTCGGCGCCGGCCCCGCCGGCATGGCGGCAGCCCTCGCTGCCGCCGCCTGCGATAAACAGGTCATTATTCTCGACGATAACCCCGCCCCCGGAGGGCAAATCTGGCGCGCCGGCCCGCAGACGACGCTGCCCGCCCTGGCCCGGCGCTACCGCGACGCCATCGCCGCGTCTGCCGCCATCCGGGTGGTGAACGGCGCGCGGCTGATTGCCCGCCCCTCCGCACGCAGCGTGCTGTTTGAAACCGCCGACGGCGGTGGCGTGGTTTACTGGCGGAAACTGATCCTCTGCTGCGGCGCGCGCGAGCTGTCGCTGCCCTTTCCCGGCTGGACCTTACCCGGCGTGACCGGCGCGGGCGGCCTGCAGGCGCAGATCAAACATGGCCTGTCGCTAAAAGGCGAAAAAGTGGTGATTGCCGGCAGCGGCCCGCTGCTGCTGGCGGTGGCGGATACGGTGAACAAGGCCGGAGGCCAGGTAACGAATATCGTTGAGCAAGCGCCGCTCCCGGCGCTGCTGCGCTTCGCCAGCGGGCTGTGGCGCTGGCCGCAGAAACTGCGCCAGTTAGCAACGCTGGCTCCGAAAGGCTATCTTAGCGGCGCCCAGGCGATCCGCGCCCACGGTACAACGCGGCTGGAAGCCGTGACGCTGCGCCAGCGCGGCGTCGAGCGGACTGTCGCCTGCGATCGGCTGGCCATCGGCTACGGGCTGGTGCCCAATATCGAGACGGGGCTGCTGTTCGGTTGCGCCACGGCGCAGGAGGCGATCCAGGTTAACCGCTGGCAGCAGACCAGCCTCGCGGATATTTACGCCGCCGGGGAGTGCACCGGTTTCGGCGGGAGCGAGCTGGCGCTGGCGGAGGGCGAAATCGCCGGGTATGCCGCCGCCGGGGCCAGCCAGCAGGCCCAGGCGTTATTTGCCCGTCGCGCCCGCTGGCAGCGCTTCGCCACGGCCATCAACCGCACCTTCCGGCTGGCGGAGTCGTTGAAAAACGCGGCGACGCCGGAGAGCCTGCTGTGCCGTTGCGAAGATGTGCGCTGCGGCGATGTGGCAGCCGCCGACGACTGGCTACAGGCCAAGCTTACTCAGCGCTGCGGAATGGGCGCCTGTCAGGGGCGCACCTGCGCCGCCAGCGCCCGCTGGCTGTATGGCTGGCCGCTGCCGCAGCCGAGAGAGCCGCTGTCCCCCGCCCGCGCGGAAACGCTTATTGCCCTCGCCAGGCTGAGCGCCGAGCCATAACCGCTACTCTTCTTCATCACCGCGCCCGGCAGGGACGCCAAGCGCAATAAACTCCTCCAGCAGCGAGGTCAGTTGCTGCAGCTTTTCCGTAGTGAACTGAGCCTCCAGCAGGCGATAGGTTTCTTCCACCTCCGCCTGGGCGCTTTCGTACAGCGCGGTTCCGGCAGGCGTCAGCGAGACGTACAGCTTGCGCTGATCGTTAACCGGTTTCAGCCGCAACACCAGTCCATCCCGCTCCATGCGCGTCAAAATCCCGGTCAGACTGGGGCGCAGAATACAGGCGCGAAAAGCCAGATCGTGAAAGTCCATTGACGGACGTTCGGCGAGGATACGCACGATCCGCCACTGCTGTTCGGTGAGATTGTGTCGTTTGACGATCGGTCGAAAGTAGGCCATCGCCGCTTCACGCGCCTGCAACAAGGCAATGGTTAATGAATCATGCATAGTATCCCCTCAACGGCCTCATCTAAAACTTATTAACAACTTAATAATTAGCTTTAATCCTGCCATGTACAACCGGTTTCTGCACCTGAAAAGTACCAGTCTTTCCCCGAAAAATATTCAACCATTTGATTAATAACAAATAAGTTATTGAAGTGTAAATATTGTGTTAATCCGATCACAAAACATTCACTTCCAGTTGCTAAACCTCATCGCAAAGCATAAAAGATGATCATTAATATATTAACGAAATCCCTTTGAACCGAAATCAGTCCCAGAGGAGTGGTGAATGAAAGGTACCATCTTCGCCGTTGCGCTCAATCATCGCAGCCAGCTCGACGCCTGGCGCGAGGCGTTTCAACAGGCCCCCTACAAAACGCCGCCGAAAACCGCGGTCTGGTTTATCAAGCCGCGCAATACCGTGATTGGCGATGGCGAGGCGATCCCCTATCCGCAGGGCGAAACCGTGCAAAGCGGCGCCACCGTGGCGCTGATTGTCGGCAAAACCGCGCGCAAGGTGGCGGCGGAAGAGGCGGCGAACTATATCGCCGGCTACGCGCTGGCGAACGACGTCAGCCTGCCGGAAGAGAGTTTTTATCGCCCGGCGATCAAGGCCAAGTGCCGCGATGGTTTCTGCCCCGTCGGCGCGCTGTCGCCGGTGCGCAACGTTGATAACCTGACCATCATCACCGAAATCAACGGCCGCGAAGCGGACAGCTGGCATACCGGCGATCTGCAGCGTAACGCCGCGCAGCTGCTGAGCGCCTTGAGCGAGTTCGCCACCCTCAATCCCGGCGACGCGATCCTCATCGGTACGCCCCACTCCCGCGTTACGCTGCGTCCCGGCGATCGCGTACGCATTCTCGCCGAGGGCTTCCCGGCGCTGGAAAACCCGGTTGTCGCAGAAGGAGAGCTGGCATGAAACAGGCACGTATTGAATGGCAGGGACAGGTACGCGATGCGGTGGTCGATGAACGCGACCAGGTGCGCCTGGACGATGGCACGGTATTGAAAGAAGGTGAATTCCGCTGGCTACCGCCCGCCGACGGCACGCTGTTCGCGCTGGGGCTGAACTACGCCGACCACGCCAGCGAGCTGGCGTTTAAGCCGCCAACCGAGCCGCTGGTATTTATCAAAGCGCCAAACACCTTTACTGGCCACCAGCAGCAGTCGGTACGCCCGGATAACGTGGAATACATGCACTACGAAGCTGAACTGGTGGTGGTGATCGGTAAAACCGCCCGCCGCGTCAGCGAAGCCGAGGCCATGGACTATGTCGCCGGCTATACCGTCTGCAACGACTACGCGATCCGCGACTATCTGGAAAACTACTACCGGCCAAACCTGCGGGTGAAAAGCCGCGATACCCTGACGCCGATCGGCCCGTGGATCGTCGGCAAAGAGGCGATCCCGGATCCGCATAATCTGGCCCTGCGCACCTGGGTCAATGGCGAGCTGCGCCAGCAGGGCACCACCGCCGATCTGATCTTCAGCATCCCGTTTCTCATCGCTTACTTAAGCGAATTTATGACCCTGCAACCGGGCGACATGATCGCCACCGGCACGCCGAAAGGGCTGTCCGACGTGGTGCCAGGCGACGAGGTGATCGTTGAAGTCGAGGGCGTGGGCCGCCTGGTCAACCATATCATCAGCCAGCAAGCGTATGAGGAGACACTGTCATGAAAAAGATTAACCATTGGATCAACGGTAAAAACGTTGCCGGCGCAGACTATTTTCATACCACCAACCCGGCCACCGGCGAAGTGCTGGCGGAAGTCGCCGCCGGCGGTGAAGCCGAAGTCCATCAGGCGGTAGCGGCGGCGAAAGAGGCCTTCCCGAAGTGGGCTAACCTGCCGATGAAAGAGCGCGCGCGTCTGATGCGCCGCCTCGGGGATCTGATCGACCAGAACGTCCCGGAGATCGCGGCGATGGAAACCGCCGATACCGGTCTGCCTATCCACCAGACCAAAAACGTGCTGATCCCGCGCGCCTCTCACAATTTCGAGTTTTTCGCCGAAGTGTGCCAGCAGATGAACGGTAAGACCTATCCGGTCGACGACAAGATGCTGAACTACACCCTGGTGCAGCCGGTGGGCGTCTGCGCGCTGGTGTCGCCGTGGAACGTGCCGTTTATGACCGCCACCTGGAAGGTGGCGCCGTGCCTGGCCTTGGGGAATACCGCGGTGCTGAAGATGTCCGAGCTGTCGCCGCTGACCGCCGACCGTCTGGGCGAACTGGCGCTGGAAGCGGGTATTCCGGCGGGGGTACTGAACGTGGTGCAGGGCTACGGCGCGACGGCGGGCGATGCGCTGGTACGCCACCATGACGTGCGCGCGGTATCGTTTACCGGCGGTACCGCCACCGGGCGCAACATCATGAAAAATGCCGGGCTGAAAAAGTACTCCATGGAGCTGGGCGGCAAATCGCCGGTGCTGATTTTCGAAGACGCCGATATTGAGCGCGCCCTCGACGCCGCGCTGTTCACCATCTTCTCGATCAACGGCGAACGCTGCACCGCCGGCTCGCGCATTTTCATTCAGCAGAGCATCTACCCCGAGTTCGTTAAGCGCTTCGCCGAGCGCGCTAACCGCCTGCGCGTCGGCGATCCAACCGACCCGAACACCCAGGTCGGCGCGCTGATTAGCCAGCAACATTGGGAGAAAGTCTCCGGCTATATCCGCCTCGGCATTGAAGAAGGGGCGACCCTGCTGGCCGGCGGCGCGGATAAACCGTCCGACCTGCCGGCGCATCTGAAAGCCGGCAATTTCCTGCGCCCGACGGTGCTGGCGGATGTCGACAACCGCATGCGCGTCGCGCAGGAAGAGATTTTTGGCCCGGTCGCCTGCCTGCTGCCGTTCAAAGACGAGGCGGAAGGGCTGCGCCTGGCGAACGATGTGGAATACGGCCTGGCGTCGTATATCTGGACCCAGGACGTCAGCAAAGTGCTGCGTCTGGCGCGCGGTATTGAAGCCGGGATGGTGTTCGTCAACACCCAGAACGTCCGCGACCTGCGTCAGCCGTTCGGCGGAGTGAAGGCCTCCGGCACCGGCCGCGAAGGCGGCGAGTACAGCTTTGAAGTGTTCGCCGAAATGAAAAACGTCTGCATCTCGATGGGCGACCATCCGATCCCGAAATGGGGAGTCTGATATGGGTAAGTTAGCGTTAGCAGCAAAAATCACTCACGTGCCGTCGATGTACCTGTCTGAGCTGCCGGGGAAAAACCACGGCTGCCGCCAGGGCGCTATCGACGGGCATAAAGAAATTGGCAAGCGCTGCCGGGAAATGGGCGTCGATACCATCATCGTGTTCGATACCCACTGGCTGGTCAACAGCGCCTACCACATCAACTGCGCCGACCATTTCCAGGGCGTCTACACCAGTAACGAACTGCCGCACTTTATTCGCGACATGACCTACGACTATGACGGCAACCCGGAGCTGGGTCAGCTCATCGCCGACGAGGCGGTGAAGCTCGGGGTGCGCGCCAAAGCGCACAATATTCCGAGCCTGAAGCTGGAGTACGGCACCCTGGTGCCGATGCGCTACATGAACAGCGATAAGCACTTCAAGGTGGTGTCCATTTCCGCCTTCTGTACCGTTCACGACTTTGCCGACAGCCGCAGGCTGGGCGAAGCGATCCTCAAAGCCATTGAGAAATATGACGGCACCGTGGCGGTGCTGGCCAGCGGCTCGCTGTCGCACCGCTTTATCGACGATCAGCGTGCCGAAGAAGGCATGAACAGCTACACCCGCGAGTTCGATCATCAGATGGATGAGCGGGTGGTGAAGCTGTGGCGCGAGGGCAAATTTAAAGAGTTCTGCACCATGCTGCCGGAGTACGCCGACTACTGCTACGGCGAAGGCAACATGCACGACACGGTGATGCTGCTTGGCCTGCTGGGCTGGGATAAATACGACGGCAAGGTGGAGTTTATCACCGAGCTGTTCGCCAGCTCCGGCACCGGCCAGGTTAACGCCGTGTTCCCGCTGCCGGCGCAGGCGTAAGGAGGCCCCATGCCGCATTTTATCGCCGAATGTACCGACAACATCCGCGAGCAGGCCGATCTGCCTGGGCTGTTCGCCAAAGTCAACGAGGCGCTGGCCGCTACCGGCATCTTTCCGATCGGCGGGATCCGCAGCCGTGCCCACTGGCTGGATACCTGGCAGATGGCCGACGGCAGGCAGGATTACGCCTTTGTCCATATGACGCTGAAGATCGGCTCCGGGCGCAGCCTGGAGAGCCGTCAGGACGTGGGAGATATGCTGTTCGCGCTGATCAAATCCCACTTCGCGGCGCTGATGGAGAGCCGCTACCTGGCGCTGTCGTTCGCCATGGAAGAGCTCGATCCGACGCTGAACTACAAACAGAACAACGTGCACGCTTTATTTAAATAACGTGCAAATTGCCCGGCGGCGCTGCGCTTACCGGGCCTACAGCGGCCATGAATTTGTAGGCCGGATAAGCGAAGCGCCATCCGGCAATACAATGCCACAGGAATCACTATGCTCGATAAACAGACCCGAACCCTGATTGCCCAGCGGCTGAATCAGGCCGAAAAACAGCGTGAACAGATCCGCGCGATCTCGCTGGATTATCCGTCGATCACCATTGAGGACGCCTACGCCGTCCAGCGCGAGTGGGTCGAGATGAAGATCGCCGAAGGCCGCGTACTCAAAGGCCACAAGATCGGCCTGACCTCAAAAGCCATGCAGGCCAGCTCGCAGATCAGCGAGCCGGACTACGGCGCGCTGCTTGACGATATGTTCTTCCACGACGGCAGCGATATCCCCACCGACCGCTTTATCGTTCCGCGTATCGAAGTCGAGCTGGCGTTCGTGCTGGCCAAACCGCTGCGCGGCCCGAACTGCACCCTGTTTGATGTCTACAACGCCACCGACTACGTGATCCCGGCGCTGGAGCTGATTGACGCCCGCTGCCACAACATCGACCCGGAAACCCAGCGCCCGCGTAAAGTGTTCGACACCATTTCCGATAACGCCGCCAACGCCGGGGTGATCCTCGGCGGCCGCCCGATCAAGCCCGACGAGCTGGATCTGCGCTGGATCTCTGCCCTGCTGTATCGCAACGGCGTGATTGAGGAGACCGGCGTCGCCGCGGGGGTGCTCAATCACCCGGCCAACGGCGTGGCCTGGCTGGCCAACAAACTGGCGCCGTACGATGTCCAGCTCGAAGCCGGGCAAATCATCCTCGGCGGCTCCTTCACCCGTCCGGTCCCGGCGCGCAAGGGCGATACCTTCCACGTCGACTACGGCAACATGGGCGCCATCAGCTGCCGCTTTGTCTGAGGAGAGCAACATGAACAACGCTTTTAAAGCGGCGCTCAAGGCCGGGCGCCCGCAAATCGGCCTGTGGCTGGGGCTGTGCAGTAGCTACAGCGCCGAACTGCTGGCCGGCGCCGGCTTCGACTGGCTGCTGATCGACGGCGAACACGCGCCCAACAATGTGCAAACGGTGCTGACCCAGCTTCAGGCCATCGCCCCCCACCCCAGCCAGCCGGTGGTTCGCCCGTCGTGGAACGACCCGGTACAGATCAAACAGCTGCTGGATATCGGCGCGCAAACCCTGCTGGTGCCCATGGTGCAGAACGCCGACGAAGCGCGGCTGGCGGTCAGAGCCACCCGCTACCCGCCCGCCGGCATTCGCGGCGTCGGCAGCGCGCTGGCCCGCGCCTCGCGCTGGAATCGGGTGCCGGATTATCTTCACCAGGCCAACGACGCCATGTGCGTCCTGGTACAGATTGAAACCCGCGAAGCGCTGAAAAATCTGCCGCAGATCCTCGATGTCGACGGGGTGGATGGCGTGTTTATCGGCCCGGCGGACCTCAGCGCCGATATGGGCCATGGCGGCAATCCGCAGCACCCGGAAGTGCAGGCCGCCATTGAACAGGCCATCCAGCAAATCCGTCAGGCCGGTAAGGCGCCGGGGATCCTGATGGCCAATGAAGCGCTGGCGAAGCGCTATCTCGAACTGGGCGCGCTGTTCGTCGCCGTCGGCGTCGATACCACCCTGCTGGCGCGCGGCGCAGAAGCGCTGGCGGCCCGTTTTACCCACACCGCAACGACCACAACCAATAACAATAAATCCGTCTATTGAACGGATAATGTGGAGCGCAACATGACTACCTCTACCCTGCAACACAATGATAATAAAGCCGTTGAAGTAGAAAACCGGGTGATCAAAAAGCTGTTCCGCCGCCTGATTACCTTCCTGTTTGTTCTCTTTGTTTTCTCATTTTTGGACCGCATTAATATCGGCTTCGCCGGCCTGACGATGGGCAAAGACCTTGGCCTGACCTCCACCATGTTCGGCCTGGCGGCGACGCTGTTCTACGTCACCTACGTGCTGTGCGGGATCCCCAGCAATATCATGCTGGCGAAAGTCGGCGCGCGCCGTTGGATCGCCGGAATTATGGTGGTCTGGGGGATCGCCTCGACCTGCACCATGTTCGCCACCAGCCCGCATACGCTGTACATCCTGCGCATGCTGGTCGGCATCGCCGAGGCTGGTTTTCTACCGGGGATCCTCGTCTATCTGACCTGGTGGTTCCCGGCCTACCATCGCGCCCGCGCCAACGCCCTGTTTATGATCGCCATGCCGGTGACCATGATGCTCGGCTCGATACTTTCCGGCTATATTCTGGCGCTCGACGGCCTGTGGAACCTGAAGGGCTGGCAGTGGCTGTTTCTGCTGGAAGGCCTGCCGTCGGTGGTGCTCGGCGTCGTCACCTGGTTCTTCCTCAACGACACGCCGGATAAAGCCAACTGGCTCGATAGCGAAGAAAAACAGGCGCTGAAGGCGATGATCGATCGTGAACGGGAAAATGCGGCGGTCGTTCCGGCTTCGCCGCGTTCCACGCTGCGCGAAGTCCTGACGCCAGCGGTGCTGATGTATACCCTGGCCTACTTCTGCCTGACCAATACCCTGAGCGCCATTAATATCTGGACGCCGCAGATCCTGCAGAGCTTCAACACCGGCAGTAGCAACATCATGATTGGCCTGCTGGCGGCGATCCCGCAGTTCTGCACTATTTTCGGCATGATCTGGTGGAGCCGCCGCTCCGACCGGCGCAAAGAGCGCAAGATGCATACCATCCTGCCCTACCTGTTCGCCGCGGCGGGTTGGCTGCTGGCTTCGGCAACTCACCACAGCCTGATCCAGCTGATCGGCATTATTATGGCTTCGGTGGGATCCTTTACCGCGATGGCCATTTTCTGGACCACCCCGGATCGGGTGATCAGCCTGCAGTCGCGCGCGGTGGCGCTGGCGGTGATCAACGCCATCGGCAACGTCGGCTCTGCCGTCAGCCCGCTGTTGATCGGCATTTTGCGCGATACCACCGGCAGCTTTAGCTCCGGGCTGTGGTTTGTCGCCGGGCTGCTGATTGTCGGCGCGCTGGTGCTCACCCGCATCCCAATGAGCCAGCGTGAGGACGCCGCCGCCGCGCCGGGCTTAGCGGCGCAAAAAGGCCACTAAGGAGCGGGTATGTGCCAGCATTCCATCGCCAATATCGATATCAATAAAGATTACGACGAGAGCCTGGGCACCGAGGAGGTGCACTATCAGTCGTTTTCCCGCATGGCGGCCTTTTTTGGCCGCGACATGCAGGCGCATCGCCACGACCGCTATTTCCAGATGCACTATCTTGATACCGGGCAGATTGAGCTGCAGCTTGATGACCATCGCTATTCGGTGCAGGCGCCATTGTTTGTGTTAACGCCGCCCTCGGTGCCGCACGCCTTTATTACCGAGTCCGATAGCGATGGCCATGTGCTGACGGTGCACGAAGAACTCATCTGGCCGCTGCTGGAGGTGCTCTATCCCGGCACGCGGGAGACCTTCGGCCTGCCGGGGATCTGCCTGTCGCTGGCGGATAAACCCGACGAGCTGGCGGCGCTGGCCCACTACTGGCAGCTGATCCGCCGGGAATCCACCGCCCAGTTGCCGGGGCGCGAGCACACCCTGGCGCTGCTGGCGCAGGCGGTCTTTACCCTGCTATTGCGTAACGCAAAGCTCGACGATCACGCCGCCAGCGGCATGCGCGGCGAGCTGAAGCTATTCCAGCGCTTTAACCAGATGATCGACAGCCACTACCATCAGCACTGGACGGTACCGGATTACGCCAGGGAGCTGCACCTGACCGAATCGCGGCTGACCGATATCTGTCGCCGCTTTGCCAACCGTTCGCCCAAACGGCTGATATTCGACCGCCAGCTGCGCGAGGCGAAGCGCCTGCTGCTGTTCTCCGATAGCGCCGTCAATGAGATAGCCTGGCAGCTGGGGTTTAAAGACCCCGCTTATTTTGCCCGCTTTTTTAGCCGCCAGGTCGGCTGCTCGCCCAGCAGCTACCGGGCGCAAAAAGTACCGGTATCGTAATTCCCCGCTGGCGCTGCGCCTGCCGGGCGATGGTCCACAGGTCGGTTCAGCGCCGCGCCAGCCAGCAAACGCTGCAGAGATCACAAAATTCACTCCCGCCTGAAAAGTACCCGTCGTTGTCGCAAACGTCCCTTCACGACCAGCGCAATAACCGCTTCAATTGAACAACAAAAACAAAACATATATTTAACATCATTTTCCGATAAATACTGAAGAGGCCCCTATGAAACCTGAAGATTTCCGCGCCGACGCGAAACGCCCGTTAACTGGCGAAGAGTATTTAAAAAGCCTGCAGGATGGCCGCGAAATTTATATCTACGGCGAGCGCGTGAAGGATGTCACTACCCACCCGGCCTTCCGTAACGCCGCGGCCTCCGTCGCTCAACTGTACGATGCGCTGCACAAACCGGAGATGCAGGATTCCCTGTGCTGGGGCACCGATACCGGCAGCGGCGGCTACACCCATAAATTCTTCCGCGTGGCGAAAAGCGCCGACGATCTGCGCCAGCAGCGCGACGCCATCGCCGAGTGGTCGCGCTTAAGCTACGGCTGGATGGGCCGCACCCCGGACTATAAAGCCGCCTTCGGCTGCGCGCTGGGCGCCAACCCGGCGTTTTACGGCCAGTTCGAGCAGAACGCCCGCAACTGGTACACCCGCATACAGGAAACCGGCCTGTACTTTAACCATGCGATCGTCAACCCGCCGATCGACCGCCACAAGCCGGCCGATGAAGTGAAGGATGTCTACATCAAGCTGGAAAAAGAGACCGATGCCGGGATCATCGTCAGCGGCGCGAAAGTGGTCGCCACCAACTCGGCGCTGACCCACTACAACATGATCGGCTTCGGCTCCGCGCAGGTGATGGGCGAAAACCCGGACTTCGCGCTGATGTTCGTCGCGCCGATGGACGCCGAAGGCGTCAAGCTGATCTCCCGCGCCTCCTATGAGATGGTCGCCGGCGCGACCGGCTCCCCGTACGACTATCCGCTCTCCAGCCGTTTCGACGAGAACGACGCGATTCTGGTAATGGATAAGGTGCTGATCCCATGGGAGAACGTCCTGATTTATCGCGACTTCGACCGCTGCCGCCGCTGGACCATGGAAGGGGGTTTCGCCCGCATGTACCCGCTGCAGGCCTGCGTGCGTCTGGCGGTAAAACTGGACTTTATCACCGCCCTGCTGAAGCGCTCGCTGGAATGTACCGGCACCCTCGAGTTCCGCGGCGTGCAGGCCGACCTCGGCGAAGTGGTGGCGTGGCGCAACATGTTCTGGGCGCTGAGCGATTCCATGTGCTCGGAAGCGACGCCGTGGGTCAACGGCGCATGGCTGCCGGATCACGCCGCGCTGCAGACCTATCGCGTGATGGCCCCGATGGCCTACGCCAAGATCAAGAACATCATCGAGCGCAACGTCACCAGCGGCCTGATTTATCTGCCGTCCAGCGCCCGCGATCTGAACAACCCGCAGATTGACCAGTATCTGGCGAAGTATGTGCGCGGCTCCAACGGTATGGATCACGTTGAACGTATCAAGATCCTCAAACTGATGTGGGACGCCATCGGTAGCGAATTCGGCGGCCGCCACGAGCTGTATGAAATCAACTACTCCGGTAGCCAGGATGAGATTCGCCTGCAGTGTCTGCGCCAGGCGCAGAGCTCCGGCAATATGGACAAGATGATGGCGATGGTCGACCGCTGCCTGTCCGAGTACGACCAGAACGGCTGGACGGTGCCGCATCTGCACAATAACGCTGATATCAACATGTTGGATAAGCTGCTGAAGTAATTCGCAGCGGGAGGTCATAATGCAATTAGATGAACAACGCCTGCGTTTTCGCGATGCCATGGCCAGCCTGTCGGCGGCGGTTAACGTGGTCACCACCGCAGGCGAAGCCGGCCGCTGCGGGATTACCGCCACGGCGGTGTGCTCGGTGACGGATACGCCGCCCTCGGTGATGGTGTGTATCAACGCCAACAGCGCGATGAACCCGGTGTTTCAGGGCAACGGCAAGTTGTGCATCAACGTGCTGAACCATGAACAGGAAATCATGGCCCGTCATTTCGCCGGGATGACCGGGGTGACGATGGAAGAGCGTTTTGCCCTCAGCGGCTGGCAGCAGGGCGCGCTCGGGCAGCCGGTGCTGAAGGGGTCGCTGGCCAGTCTCGAGGGGGAGATTAGCCAGGTACAAACCATCGGCACCCACCTGGTCTATCTGGTAGAAATCAGGAATATAACCCTGAGCCAGCAGGGCCACGGGCTGATCTACTTTAAGCGCCGCTTCCACCCGGTAATGATGGAAATGGAAGTCGCAGTGTAATCGCCTTGTCAGCTCCTCCCCGGTTGGGGAGGAGCGTTAACCCACAGCGTCGCAGGCCACAATCTCCTGTGATCACAATCACATAATCCCGCCCTGTTCACTTCGTAGCCAACCGCTTACCCCTTCCAGTAACCGCTTAACCTCCTATACAACCACTCACCCATTTACTCATCTTTACGCGCGCGCCGGTCTGGCAAGATCGGAGGCAGCCTAGCTAATCAATACCTCCATCAACTCTTACTTAAAACCAGACGGCTTCGGCCAATTATTCATCTCATTAACGCCAGGTTTTACTATGGATACCAAAAAACTATTCAAGCACATACCCTGGGTGATTCTCGGGATCATCGGGGCATTTTGCCTCTCAGTCGTCGCCCTGCGCCGCGGTGAGCACGTCAGTGCCCTGTGGATCGTGGTGGCGTCGGTTTCCGTGTACCTCGTCGCCTACCGGTATTACAGCCTGTATATCGCGCAGAAGGTGATGAAGCTTGACCCGACGCGCTCCACGCCAGCGGTCATTAATAACGATGGCCTGAACTATGTGCCGACCAACCGCTACGTGCTGTTTGGCCATCACTTTGCCGCGATTGCCGGCGCCGGTCCGCTGGTGGGCCCGGTGCTCGCCGCGCAGATGGGCTACCTGCCGGGCACCCTGTGGCTGCTGGCGGGCGTCGTGCTGGCTGGCGCGGTACAGGACTTTATGGTGCTGTTTATCTCCTCACGGCGTAACGGCGCCTCGCTGGGCGAGATGATCAAACAGGAGATGGGTCCCGTACCGGGCTCCATCGCGCTATTCGGCTGCTTCCTGATAATGATCATCATCCTCGCGGTGCTGGCGCTGATCGTGGTGAAAGCGCTGGCGGAAAGCCCGTGGGGCGTCTTCACCGTCTGCTCGACGGTGCCAATTGCCCTGTTTATGGGGATCTACATGCGCTTCCTGCGCCCGGGCCGGGTAGGCGAAGTATCGGTCATCGGTATCGTCCTGCTGGTGGCGTCTATTTACTTCGGCGGCGTGATTGCCCACGACCCGTACTGGGGCCCGGCGCTGACCTTTAAAGACACCACCATCACCTTTACCCTGATTGGCTACGCGTTTATCTCGGCTCTGCTGCCGGTATGGCTGATTCTGGCGCCGCGCGACTACCTGGCGACCTTCCTGAAAATCGGCGTCATCGTTGGCCTGGCGCTGGGTATCGTGATCCTTAACCCGGACCTGAAAATGCCGGCGGTGACCCAGTACATTGACGGTACCGGTCCGCTGTGGAAAGGCGCCCTGTTCCCGTTCCTGTTTATCACTATTGCCTGCGGCGCGGTCTCCGGCTTCCACGCCCTGATCGCCTCCGGCACCACGCCGAAGCTGCTGGCCAACGAAACCGACGCCCGCTTTATCGGCTACGGCGCAATGCTGATGGAGTCCTTCGTGGCGGTGATGGCGCTGGTAGCGGCCTCAATTATCGAACCGGGCCTCTACTTCGCGATGAACACCCCGCCGGCGGGTCTGGGCATCACCATGCCGAACCTGCACGAAATGGGCGGTGAAAACGCGGCGCTGATTGCCGCCCAGCTGAGGGATGTCACCGCTCACGCGGCAGCGACCGTCAGCTCCTGGGGCTTCGTAATTTCACCAGAGCAGATCCTGCAGACGGCGAAAGATATCGGCGAACCGTCGGTACTGAACCGCGCGGGCGGCGCGCCGACGCTGGCCGTGGGTATCGCTCATGTGTTCCACAAAATCATCCCGATGGCGGATATGGGCTTCTGGTACCACTTCGGTATCCTGTTTGAAGCGCTGTTTATCCTCACCGCGCTGGATGCCGGGACCCGCGCTGGCCGCTTTATGCTGCAGGATCTGCTGGGTAACTTCGTGCCGTTCCTGAAAAAAACCGACTCGCTGGTCGCCGGAATTATCGGTACCGCCGGCTGCGTCGGGCTGTGGGGCTACCTGCTGTATCAGGGCGTGGTCGACCCGCTGGGCGGCGTGAAGAGCCTGTGGCCGCTGTTCGGCATCTCTAACCAGATGCTGGCCGCCGTGGCGCTGGTGCTCGGTACCGTGGTGCTGGTCAAAATGCAGCGCACCAAATATATCTGGGTCACCGTGATCCCGGCTGCATGGCTGCTGCTGTGCACCACCTGGGCGCTGGGTCTGAAGCTGTTCAGCACCAACCCGCAGATGGAAGGCTTCTTCTTCATGGCTCAGCAGTACAAAGAGAAGATCGCTTCCGGTGGCGAGCTGACCGCCCAGCAGGTGGCCAACATGAACCATATCGTGGTCAACAACTACACCAACGCCGGCCTGAGCATCCTGTTCCTGGTGGTGGTGTACAGCATCATCTTCTACGGCATCAAAACCTGGCTCACTGTCCGCAACAATAAAGTGCGTACCGACAAAGAGACCCCGTACGTGCCGGTACCGGAAGGCGGCGTGAAGACCTCGTCACATCATTAACCCCGATGCCGGATGGCGCTACGCTTATCCGGCCTACAAAAAAGCGCATCAACGTAGGCCGGAGAAGGCGCTAGCCGCCATCCGGCTTTATTCGTTATCTGGAACTTACAATGTTTGGTAACTTAGGTCAGGCAAAAAAATATCTCGGTCAGGCGGCGAAAATGCTGATTGGCATTCCGGATTACGACAACTACGTCACCCATATGCAAACCAACCATCCGGATCAGCCGTACATGACTTATGAAGAATTCTTCCGCGAACGCCAGCAGGCCCGCTACGGCGGCGACGGCAAAGGCGGCGTCCGCTGCTGTTAATGGAGGCAATAATGGCACCGATTGCAGTCACCCTACTCACCGGTTTTCTCGGCGCAGGTAAAACCACCCTGTTGCGCCATATTCTCAACGAACAGCACGGCTTTAAAATCGCCGTGATTGAAAATGAATTTGGCGAAGTCGCCGTTGACGATCAGCTGATCGGCGACCGCGCCACGCAGATTAAAACCCTGACCAACGGCTGCATCTGCTGTACGCGCTCCAACGAACTGGAAGACGCCCTGCTCGATCTGCTCGACAGTCGAGACCGCGGTGAAATCGGGTTCGACCGGCTGGTGATTGAATGCACCGGCATGGCCGACCCGGGGCCAATCATCCAGACCTTTTTCTCCCACGAGGTGCTTTGCGAGCGCTATCTGCTGGATGGCGTGATCGCCCTGGTGGATGCGGTCCATGCCGACCAGCAGATGGATCAGTTCACCATCGCCCAGTCGCAGGTAGGCTACGCAGACCGCATTTTGCTGACCAAAACTGATGTTGCCGGCGACACCGAAAAATTGCGCGAACGGCTGGCGCGCATTAATGCCCGGGCGCCGATTTATACCGTCATTCACGGCGATATCGATCTTAGCCAGCTGTTTAACACCAGCGGCTTTATGCTGGAAGAGAACGTCGTAAACAGCAAACCGCGTTTCCACTTTATGGCAGAGAAGCAAAACGACGTGTCATCAATCGTGGTTGAGATGGATTACCCGGTGGATATCAGCGAAGTGTCGCGAGTAATGGAAAACCTGCTGCTCTCCTTCGCCGAGCAATTGATGCGCTATAAAGGGATGCTGTGGATCGACGGCGAGCCAAATCGCCTGCTGTTCCAGGGCGTGCAGCGCCTCTACAGCGCCGACTGGGATCGCCCGTGGGGCGATGAAACGCCGCACAGCACGCTGGTGTTTATCGGCATTCAGTTGCCGGAAGAGGAGATTCGCGCGGCATTTGCCGGGCTACGACGCTAATCTGCCCGCCTGCGCGCTAAGGCGCAGGCCCCCTTCTCTCCCCGTACATCGTCAAAGACAGGGGTAAAACGTCGTCATCGCGTCGAAAAATGTAAATCAACGTTTTTATAAGTAACAGCAGAAACACTTTTGCAAATAATAAGAAATTCAATGAATAGGATGCTTAATAATTAATGCCCGCCCTGTTCAGTTTCTGTTTAGCCCACCCATTAAACTGTGGCTAAACAGACCAAATTTGATGATTGACCTCGCCATAACCCAACGTCATTACAACATTTTCAAAACACTTCCCTGACAAACACAGCATAAAAAATCGACGTAAGTCACATTTGCAGAGGTAAACATCGATTGTTAAGGTGCCCTCAGACAAATTTAATGACGAGGAGCAAACCATGAAAAAGCTTAACATCCTGATTGTTGCTGCCCTGACCGCGGTCTCTGGTTCCGCCATGGCAATGGGGTTTACCGTTGAACAAGGTAAGAATTTTACCAACCTGAATATGGAAATGGGTAAATCCTCTTCCGGCCTGTATGCCGAAAGCCACTGGCTGAAGAATACCGATGATGGTAGCCAGACCGGCGGCGTTGGCGCGGGTTACAATCTGGAAGTTGGCCCGGTGATGCTCAACGCTGGCGCGAAAGCTATCTACCTCGGGCCGAAAAAAGGCGATAACGGCGTCGCGTTTCCGGTCGGCGGCGGAGTGAACGTGGCCCTGACCGACAGCATCCACGTGTTTGGCGAAGGGTATGTCGCCCCCGACGGCCTGAACAACAGCGTGAAAAACTATGTTGAGGCGAACGGCGGCGTGAGCTGGTCCCCGGTTGGTCCACTGACCCTGAAGGTCGGTTACCGTCACGTGAGCGTTGACGGCAAAGAGGGCCGCCCAAACCACACCCTGATTGATGGCGCCTACGTGGGCGGCGGGATTACCTTCTGATGAAATCACGTCTCGCCGCGCTCTCTGCGCTGAGCCTGGCGTTGCTGCTCACCGGCTGCACTCAGTATACCTGGGTGAAGCCGGGTTTAAGCGATGCCGACATGCATAAAAAGCTCACCGAATGTGAAGCGCAGGCCCTGGTCGATCTCCCTCCGGATAACGTGGTGACCGGGTCCAGTTCAGAAAAAACCGACAAAAAGCATAAGAAACAGGATGTTGAAACAAGTTATACGGTAGAAGACGCGAATGAATATCAGCGGGAGACCTTAGTCGACAGCTGTATGTTCAAAAGCGGCTGGGATAAAGTCGAAGTGCAATAAATCTATTATAAAAAAACCTGCCGGATGGCAGGTTTTTTTATGGTCGGGCTTAGCGGCGAACCACCACCAGCTTTTGGTTCACAAACTCTTTGATGCCGAGATCGGAGAGCTCCCGGCCATAACCGGAACGCTTCACGCCGCCAAACGGCAGTTCAGGCGCGGTATCGGTCAGCCAGTTGATATAGACCATCCCGGTTTCAATGGCGGATGCCATCCGTTTAGCGCGTTCGATATCCTGACTGAACACCGCGCCGCCCAGGCCATAGTGAGAATCGTTGGCAAGCGCAATCGCCTCCTCATCGTTTTTCACCACGTAGATCTGCGCCACCGGGCCAAAGAACTCTTCGAAGTACGCCGGATTGTCGCGGGTAATACCGGTCAGGATAGTGGGTTCAAAGAAGTTGCCGTCTCGCGCCACGGGCTTGCCGCCCAGATGCAGCGTGGCGCCGTTTTTGACCGCCTCGTCAACCTGCTTGCTTAAGGTTTCCAGCGCATCTTTAGAGGAGAGCGGCCCCAGCGTGGTGCTTTCATCCAGCGGATCGCCTATTTTTACCTGGCGAAACGCCTCGCTAAATTTCGTCAGAAACGACTCAGCGATGTTCTCATGCAGGATAAACCGCTTGGCGGCAGTACACACCTGGCCGGCGTTGTTCAGCCGTGCCTGGACGCCGATTTTCACCGCGCGATCGAGGTCGGCATCGTCGAGCACCACAAACACATCGTTGCCGCCGAGTTCCAGGGTCGATTTTTTAATATGCTTCGCCGCCTGCGCCGCCACCACGCTGCCAGCTTTTTCCGACCCGGTCAGCGCCGCGCCCTGCACACGATCGTCGGCGATAATCTTCGCCACCTGATCCTGGGAGATAAACAGATTGGTCCACGCCCCATCTGGTGCGCCGGCCTCGCGCACCAGATGAGCAAAGGTCTCCGCGCAGTGCGGCACAATGCTGGCGTGTTTGGCGATAACCGGGTTCCCGGCCGCCAGGTTTGGCGCCAGGACGCGCATCAGCTGGTAATAGGGGAAGTTCCACGGTTCCACCGCCACTAATACGCCGATGGGATGGTGTTCAACCCAGGCGTCGCCGAGTTCGGTGGGATATTTCACCGGCGCCAGCATCGATTTGGCGTTATCGGCGTAATAGCGGGCGATTTGCGCGCACAGTTTCACTTCGCCGCGGCTCTGCTTAATGAGTTTCCCCATCTCCTCGCTGGCGATTTTCGCCAGATCTTCCGCCCGGCTGTCGATCAGATCCGCCAGCTTATGCAGCACCGCCAGACGCGGTTCAATATCGCCTTTCGCCCAGGCAGAATGATAGAGCGCATCCGCCTGCCGCAGCGCCGCCTCCACGTCCGCATCGCTGTGCGCCGGGTACGTTTTAATAAGCTGATTGTTCGCAGGATTCACCGTCTGATAGGCCATATCGCATGTCTCCTTGTTATCGCTATTAAGGCAGTCAAAAATGCCGTTAAGGATATTAAGGGTAGTCGAGATGGCTGGCGATGCGGGTAAAGTTAGGTATATCCGGAATATTCCATAACGGTGGCTAACCGGGGCGACCGTCAGGCCGCCCCGGCGTTATCAATGCGCCAGCGCGGCGATCTCATCGGCGGTCAGGCCGGTGATTTTCACCACCGTCTCGCGGGCAATGCCGTCGGCCAGCATCCTCTGGGCAATGCGCAGCGCCTCGGCATGCTGTCCCTCCTGCCGGCCTTCCCGTTTGCCTTTTCTGCGGCCCACTTCCTGTATTCGTTCGGCGATGGTCATCAATCTCTCCCTGTGCTGAGGAACCCGTTGCGCCACTTCCTGGATAAACCGGCCAAAGCGACGCGCGTTGCCAGTCTGCAGTAGATAATTAAACAGCGTTTTTATCTGCCTGTCATTAGCGTCACCGCTAAGTAAAATCGTCGTCAGCTGCTCAACAATCGCCATTAAATCGCGCTGGCGAATATGCTTCTGTATCAGCTCGAGTAATGCCACCCGCCGGTGACGAACGATCTCATCGTCGGGGATCACCGTGATATCCACCAGCGGAAAGGGCGAGGCATAAAGCTCCCTCGCCAGCGGTGGATCGGCAAAGCAGTCCAGCCAGCTGAGCGACCACGGGTATGGCGTGGTCGCTCCGTGATAGAACAGCATCGGCACCACCAGCGGCAGTCTGGTATGACCGTTATCCAGATGGCGCTGCATCGCGGCGATGGCGTAGCGCATCAGGCGAAAAGCCATTTGCACACCCGGTGAACTCTGATGTTCGATAACCACATAAATGTATCCCTTGCCAGACGCGGTTTTGAGTGACCACAGCACATCGGAGTACCAGGCCCGCAGGCTCTCCTCGATAAAGCTTGCCGACTCCAGCTGTAAGGTATCGAGGTCGCAGCGCTGACGCAGCGCAGGCGGTAGATGGATCGCCAGGAAATCACGCGCGATGTCGGCCTGAGTGAGAAACTGTTTAAACACCGCATCATGCGGCGTCGAGGTGGTGCCCTTTGCCATCGACTCATCCCTGCCTGCTTATCCTGCAGGGACTCTACCTCCCATGAATGTCGCTGACACCCCGGAAACCGGGATTTTACATTCCGCGACGAAAACATATTTCCCCGGACTGCAAGCGTGACATCCTTTTTCGACGCGGTACGCAAATCCCGGCGGGCGACAGCCTCGGCGCAGCATGCTATAAACGATTTATCCCCTCAGCAAAGGTCGATGCGGTGAACCATACCCGAGATATTCCCCAAACCTTCTGGCGAGACGATCGCCTGCCGTGGCTGGAGCTGCGCAGCACCTGGGGCAGCCGTCAGGCCTATAAGCGCCACAGCCACCCGCAGCTCTCGGTGGGGGCGATTATCGACGGTGAAACGCGCTGCCTGTGCAATGGTCAGGAATATCTCCTGCAGCCCGGAGATCTGATCGTGATCCCGCCGCACGCGCCGCATAGCTGTAATCCGCTGCGTGACCGGCCGCGCAGCTATCATATGCTGTACCTGGAGGCGGCATGGTGCCATGCGCAGCGTCCAGATATTCCCCCTGGCGCCAGTATCACCTCGCCGCAGCCGCTGCTGCGCGACAGCCCTCTCTTTGCCTGCTTCCAGCAGATTGTCGCCCTGATGAGCCGCGGCCGCATTGAGCAACTGCCCGCCCGGCTGGCGCAGCTCCTGCACGCGCTGCCGCTGTGCGCCGCCGCGCCGCAGGCGCCACATCACGCCAGCGCCCTGCTGTTTCAGCGCCTGGCGACAGATCTGCCGGCGCCGCCATCGCTGGATAAGCTGGCCCACGACAGCGCGCTACGTAAAGAGACCGTTATCCGCGCCGTGAAACAGGATACCGGCCTGACGCCCGCCAGTTTGATCAATATGGCGCGCATTGAATATGCGAAAACACGCTTACGTGCCGGGGACCCTATTGCCGACGTCGGCTATCAGGCCGGCTTTGCCGATCAGAGCCATTTCCATAAAACCTTCGTCAGTTATACCGCCGCCACGCCGCGGCAGTATGCGCAAAGCCGATCAATTTCCGACAATAAGTAATTTTCCACCTGGCGTAGGGTGGCCTCAGCACCATTATCGAGGCCACTATGAATACCTTATCGACTCTCTTCCCCGCCGCCTTCCCGGCGTTAGCCCTGTCCCACTTTGTCGCCCTGCTCAGCCCGGGCCCCGATTTTTTTCTGCTGGTCGGTTACGCTGTACGCTACCGGATCCGCGGCAGCCTCGGACTGTGTCTCGGCATCGCCGCCGGGAATGCGTTGTATATTGTCCTGGCCATCGTTGGCTGGGGGCTTCTGCGCCAGGCGCCGCTGCTGTTTTTGCTCATCGAGCTGCTGGGCGCAGGCTATTTACTGTGGATTGGCAGCCTGCTGATTCGCAGCCGTCCCGCGGCGCTGGCGGTGGAGAGCGTTCGCGCATCGTGTCCGGGGTTCGGCAAGCAGCTGCTGCTGGGGCTGGGGTCATCGCTGCTCAACCCGAAGAACGCGCTGTTTTATCTGGCGCTGATGACCTCCCTGCTGGGGCCGGCGGTTACCTTGCTGCAGCAAACGGTAAGTGGCCTGTGGATGGTCAGCGTGGTGTTCTTCTGGGATTTACTGCTGGTGAGCGCGATTGCGCTGCCGCAGGTGCAGCACCGCCTGAGCGCCATCGTCTGGCGGGTCGAGCGGGCGGCGGGGGCGATTCTGATGATGTTCGGTCTGTGGATTATCTGGCGATTTTTGCACGACCTCGCCGTCAGGTTATATGCTTAAGTTTATGGAAAAACTCGCTGAACTGAAACGCGCCAAACTGCTGGCGCTGTCGCTGCTGCTGATCGCCGCCGCGCTATTTATCACCACCCTGCTGCTGCCGCCGACGCCATGGGTCAGCGCGCTGAAGGCCATTTCCGAAGCGGCGATGGTCGGGGCGCTGGCCGACTGGTTTGCGGTGGTGGCCCTGTTTCGTCGTATTCCGCTGCCCTTTGTCGCCCGCCATACCGCGATTATCCCGCGCAACAAAGATCGCATCGCCGACAACCTCGGCCGCTTTGTGGAAGAGAAGTTCCTCGATACCCCGTCGCTGGTGGCGCTGATCCGCCGCTATCAACCAGCTCTGATGCTCGGCAACTGGTTCAGCCAGCCGGAGAACGCCCGGCGGGTCGGCCAGCACCTGCTGCAGGTGATGAGCGGTTTTCTCGAACTGACCGATGACGCCCGCATTCAGCGCCTGCTGCGGCGCGCGGTGCATAAGGCGATCGATAAGGTCGACCTGACGCAGACCAGCGCCATGATGCTGGAGGGGCTGACCCGCGACAACCGCCATCAAAAGCTGCTGGATTCGCTGATAAATCAGCTGATCGCCCTGCTGCAGCGCGACAGCTCCCGCGCCTTTATCGCCCGCGGCATCGTACGCTGGCTGGAGACCGAACACCCGCTGAAGGCCAGGCTCTTACCCACCGAGTGGCTCGGCGAGCACAGCGCCGAGATGGTCACCGACGCCGTGAATACCCTGCTGGACGAGGTCACTCACGATCGCACCCACCAGATCCGCCAGACCTTTGACCGCGCGACGCAAAAGCTAATCGATAACCTGAAATCCGACCCGGAACTGGCGCAGAAGGCCGATAACATCAAAGCCTGGCTGAAAAATGATGAGACCTTCAACCGCTATCTTGGCGAAGTGTGGGGCGACCTGCGCGGTTGGGTAAAAAACGATATCAGCAGCGACGACTCGCGTATCAAGCAGCGCATCGCCGAGGCTGGCCAGTGGTTCGGTGAAACCTTACTCCGCGACGACGCGCTGCGCGAATCGCTTAACGAACACCTGGAGCAGGCGGCGCACCGGGTGGCGCCGGAGTTCGCCGCCTTCCTCACTCGGCATATCAGCGACACGGTGAAGAGCTGGGACGCCCGCGATATGTCGCGGCAGATCGAGCTTAATATCGGTAAAGATCTGCAGTTCATCCGCATCAACGGCACCCTGGTGGGGGGAACCATCGGCCTGTTGTTGTGGCTGCTCTCGCAGATCCCGTCGCTGCTGCATCTGCATATTGGTTAGCAATGATACTATCTGAACAATAGCGCTGAAAAATATTCCACAGGGAGGGCGAGATGATGCACCGGATGACCCGCTGGCTAACCCGGCACGCCGCCGCGCTGTTCTTCCCGGCGGCGCTCATTCTGTATGATTTTTCCGCCTATCTCACCACCGACCTGATCCAGCCGGGGATCCTGCACGTGGTGCGGGATTTCAACGCCGATGTGGCGCTGGCTCCAGCCTCGGTGAGCCTGTATATGGCCGGCGGCATGGCGCTGCAGTGGCTGCTGGGGCCGCTCTCTGACCGGATCGGACGGCGTCCGGTACTGCTCACCGGCGCGCTGATTTTCACCCTCGCCTGCCTGGCGACGCTGTTCACCACCTCCATGACCCAGTTCCTGATCGCCCGCTTCGTGCAGGGCACCAGCATCTGCTTTATCGCCACCGTCGGCTACGTCACCGTACAGGAAGCCTTTGAGGAAAAAAGGTCGATCAGGCTGATGGCGGTGATCACCTCCGTCGTGCTGGTGGCGCCGATCGTCGGCCCGCTCTCCGGCGCGGCGCTGATGCATTTTATCCACTGGAAAGCGCTGTTCGGCATTATCGCCGCCATGGGGCTGGTGGCCTGGCTGGGGCTGCTGTTGACCATGCCGGAGACGGTGCGCCGCGGCGATGTGCCGTTCAGCCCCCTGGGCGTGCTGCGCGATTTTCGCAACGTCTTTCGCAACCGCATCTTTTTGCTCGGCGCCGCCACGCTGTCGCTGAGCTATATTCCGCTGATGAGCTGGGTGGCGGTATCGCCGGTGATTTTAATGGACGCCGGCGGGCTGACCACCAGCGAGTTCGCCTGGAGCCAGGTGCCGGTCTTCAGCGCCGTCATCATTGCCAACCTGTCGGTGGCGCGCTGGGTAAAAGATCCCACCCGTCCGCGCTTTGTGCTGAGCGCGGTGCCGGTACAGATGCTCGGCCTGGCCATCCTGATCGTCGGGAATCTGGCCTGGCCGCACGTCTGGCTGTGGTCGGTGCTCGGCACCTGCTTCTACGCCTTTGGCATCGGGCTGATTTTCCCGACGCTGTTCCGCTTTACCCTCTTTTCCAACGACCTGCCGAAAGGCACGGTCTCCGCCTCGCTGAATATCGTGATCCTCAGCGTCAGCGCCTTATCGATTGAAGGCGCGCGCTGGCTGTGGTTCCATGGCGGGAGACTGCCCTTCCACCTGTTGGCGGTGGTCGCGGGGCTCGCCGCCGCCTGCTGCCTCGCCGGACTGTTACGCCACCAGCGTCAGTGTGCGCAAGCGGTCATTGAAGCCCGGCAGTCGTGACCCCTTTTACGGAGAAAGCCCCATCATGAGTGAGATTGAACTCAGCCCGGCGCAGCGCGACCTGCTGCGCGACAGGCTCAGCAAGTACTGCGAAGAGACATTTAACCTCGAACTGGAGCAGTTTGACGCTGAATTTTTTGTCGACTTTATCGCCCAGGAGCTGGGGCCGCTGTTTTACAACGCCGGTATCGAAGAGGCCATCCGCACCCATCTGGCATGGAGCGAGCGGATCCAGGAAGAGATGGATTTAAAGAAGGTCTATTAACGCCGCGCGCAGACGCAGGAGATCAATAAAAGCATACAAATAACAGGGTTATAATGGCGACTCTTTCAGCATCTCCCGTGTACGGGGAAGGAAAACCATGTCGCTTATCACCGATCTACCCGCCATTTTTGACCAGTTCTCGGAAGCTCGCCAGAAGGGCTTTCTCACCGTCATGGATCTTAAAGAACAGAACGTGCCGCTGGTGGGCACCTACTGCACCTTTATGCCTCAGGAGATCGCCATGGCGGCGGGGGCCGTGGTGGTCTCGCTGTGCTCTACCTCCGATGAAACCATCGAGGAAGCGGAAAAAGATCTGCCGCGCAACCTCTGTCCGTTAATCAAAAGCAGCTACGGCTTCGGCAAAACCGATAAATGCCCCTACTTCTATTTCTCTGACCTGGTGGTTGGGGAAACCACCTGCGACGGTAAAAAGAAAATGTACGAGTACATGGCCGAGTTCAAGGCGGTCCACGTGATGCAGTTACCGAACAGCGCCAGCGACGCGGCCTCCCGCGCCCTGTGGAAAGCGGAGATCCTGCGCCTGCAGCAGGTGATTGAGGCGCAGTTTGGCGCGCCGATTAGCGAGGCGGCGCTGCGCGAGGCCATCGTGCTGAAAAACCGCGAACGCCGGGCGCTGGCCCACTTTTATCGTCTCGGGCAGCTCAATCCGCCGGCGCTCAGCGGCGGCGACATCCTGAAAGTGGTGTATGGCGCCACCTTCCGCTTCGACAAAACCGCGCTGATTGACGAGCTCAACGCCATGGCGGAGCGCATCCGTCAGGAGTGGCGGCAGGGTAAACGACTGGCCTCACGCCCGCGCATTCTGATCACCGGCTGCCCGATCGGCGGCGCGGCGGAGAAAGTGGTTCGCGCCATCGAAGAAAACGGCGGCTGGGTGGTGGGCTATGAAAACTGCACCGGCGCGAAGGCTACCGAGCGCTGCGTGGCGGAAGAGGGCGACGTCTACGACGCCTTAACCGATAAATATCTCGCCATCGGCTGCTCCTGTATTTCCCCTAACGATCAGCGCCTGCAGCTGCTGAGCCAGATGGTGGAGGAGTACCAGGCCGACGGGGTAATCGACGTCATCCTGCAGGCCTGCCATACCTATGCCGTGGAATCGCTGGCCATTAAACGCCATCTGCGCCAGCAGCACGACCTTCCTTATATGTCGATTGAAACCGACTATTCGACAGCGGACCTCGGCCAGCTCAGCACCCGCGTCGCCGCCTTTATCGAAATGCTGTAAGGAGCAGGCGTGATCTACACGGTTGGTATTGATTCCGGCTCCACCGCCACGAAAGGCATCCTGCTGGCGGACGGGGTGATTACGCGTCGTTTCCTCTGCCCGACCCCCTTTCGCCCCGCCGACGCCATCCATGAGGCCTGGGAGACGCTGCGCGCTGGCCTCGCGGAAACGCCCTTTTTAACCCTCACCGGCTATGGCCGCCAGCTGGTGGATTTTGCCGATAAACAGGTGACGGAGATTTCCTGTCATGGCCTCGGCGCCCGCCTGCTGGCGCCGGACACCCGCACGGTGATTGATATCGGCGGCCAGGACAGCAAGGTTATCCAGCTGGATGCCGGGGGTAACCTCAGCGACTTTCTGATGAATGACAAATGCGCCGCCGGCACCGGCCGTTTTCTGGAGGTCATTTCACGAACCCTCGGCGCCAGCGTCGAACAGCTGGACGTCATTACCGACGGCGTGGAACCGCACGCCATCACCAGCATGTGTACGGTATTCGCCGAATCGGAAGTCATCAGCCTGCGGTCGGCCGGGGTCGCGCCGGAGGCGATTCTGGCGGGGGTGATTAACGCCATGGCCCGGCGCAGCGCGAACTTTATCGGCCGCTTATCGGCGCAGGGACCGCTGCTGTTTACCGGCGGCGTCAGCCACTGCGCCGCCTTTGCCCGCATGCTGGAAAGCCATGTCGGCATGGCGGTGACAACCCATCCCGACGCCCAGTATGCCGGGGCGATCGGCGCGGCGCTGATCGGCCAGCGTCAGCGGAGGCGCGGATGACAACCTTTCTGTTTTTATTTCATTCCACGGTGGGAGTGGTGCGCACGCGCAAAGCCCTGCAGGCGGCGGGAATGACCTTCGAGGTCAAAGATATTCCCCGCCAGTTACGCAGCGGCTGCGGGCTGTGCATCCTGCTGGAGGGGACGGAAGCCGATGCGCGAAGCTGGATCCTGCCGGAGCTGACGGCGGCGTTGTATCAGCAGGACGGGGAAGCGTGGCGCTGTCTCGCCACCTTCCCATCGGCAGGTTAATCGCTTACCACAAAGCGCGTCGCCGCGAAGCAGTTCAGCAGGCGGTGCATCAGAAAGACTAGGGTCAGCGTCACCACCAGCGAGACCGTCACCGAGGTGATGCGGTACAGATCGCTGAATACCAGATCCTGATAGGGATGCAGATTCTGGCCAAACATAATGCCGATGGTGGTGATGCTGGCGAAGCCCACCCCGGCGCCCACTTTCTCCATCACGTGCAGACGGGCGCTGAAGGCCAGCCCGAGGCCAATCAGCGGCATCATCAGGACCATGTGGTTGCTGAAGTCATAGATAATCAACTGCACCACCAGAATATAGAGACAGGCCAGCACCACCCCCGCCACGCGCCAGATCGAGCTGATCACCGCCCCGCGATAGTGCATCGGGAACAGGATCAGGATCCCGGCCATCAGCGCTGACAGCGAGTCGCTGAGATCGCAGATCTGAAACACCACGAAGATGATCGTCGCCACCGTGCCGGAGAGCAGCGACTCGTGGCGGATGCGGGCGGCGTCTTTTTCAAGGCGCGGCGGCGGCTTGCGCGGCTCGACGTCCGGGATCAGGTAATGCAGCAGCGCGCTTAGCGCCACCGCCAGCACGCACGCTTCCATGTTGGAGAACATCAGGGTGTGCCAGTTGCTGGTCGGGTAGCTCATAAAGTTGAGCATCGTGCTCTGACACACCACCCCCATCGACCCCAGCAGAAACAGCGGCCCCTGGCTCATAAAGCGAAAACGCATCACATACAAGGCGAACACCACCAGCGTCATGATCACCGGCCACTGCGACAGATAGCCAACGATCAATACCATTTCGACGCAGTTCACCGCCGCGCTGAATACAAACTGGCGGGCGACATGGCGGTTGAACACCGGCACCAGCGACATCAGCATCAGCGGATAAACCACAAAAAATACGCCGTACTGCACGTCGTAGAAGGTGGAGATGCTGAGGGCAATGGTCCCGGCCACGGCGATACGCACCGTCTGGCGAAAATCATTCGCCGTGTAGACGATATTGCCGTGCGGGGTAAAGACGTGCGCCAGGGTATTAATAGACATAGTGCAACCAGCTCACCAGATGGATCTGCAGGCCGGCGAAGGTGCGGGCGAAAGGTCCCTCGCTATTGTACAGCTGCACCGTGGCGCGGGCGCCGGTCGGCAGCGGTTTCTCCAGCGGCTGATCCAGCGCGACGTGAATGCGCATTCGCTGGGCGTCGCGCACCCAGCGGGTGGACTGTTCCGGCTGCGACAGCTGACCGTTAACTGCCTCCTGCCCCGCCAGAATCCCGGCATCGCTGCTGGTGACGTGCGCCGGGAAAACTTCCCCCGGCAGGGCGTCAAAGACCACCGCCGCATCGGTGTTTACCGCGGTGTGGCGCAGACTCTTCTCACGGAAGTCAGCGACGATATCGGTATTGTTGTTGACCAGCGCCAGCACGGCCGTCGCCGCGGTGGCGTAGATCCCCGGGTTAAGCTGCAGGTTGCTGACCATGCCGTCAGTTTCCGCACGCACTTTGGTCCAGGCCAGGTTCAGCTGCGCCTCCTCCAGCGCGTTGCGGTATTTCTGCAGGGTGACGTTGCGCTTATCGTCGCGCTCGCCGCGCTGGATCAGCAGGTTCTGGATCTGCGCGTTCAGCGCCGAGACCGACTGCTCGCTGGTCTGCCAGGTGGTCCGCACCTTGTCGAGATCGGACTGCGAGACGTTCTGCATGGTGCTCAGGCGCTGATAGCGATCGAGCGTGACCTTATCGTTACGGGCGGTGTACTGCGCGGTGCGCAGGTTGGCGCGGGCGGCGGCGATTTGCGCGTCCAGCTGCTGGTTGCTCAGCTTCGCCTGTTCAAGGGCGATCTGTGCCGCTTCAACTTTATTAATGAATGGCGTTGGGTCGAGCTCATACAGCAGGTCGCCCTTTTTCACCTGGCTATTGTTATGCACGTAGACGTGCGAGACATAGCCGGAGACCCGCGACGAAACTGGGGTCACCACGCGCATGACGGTGGAGTCCGGCGTCAGCGGGATCCAGATATCGGCAACGATAAACCAGGCGAATATTCCCAGAAAAGCGGCAATACTCACCCGTACCCAGCGGGCAAATTTTTGTTCAGGCGTCATCATAGTGTGTTAGATCTTGTTATCTTCTTCGCGGATAGTCCGCAAACGGCAGGCGATTTGATTTAACGTGGCGCTGAAGGTGGCGAGGTCGGCCTCCGGGATGGTCTGGGTTACGCGCTCCTGATAGGTCTCGATCACGCGGCTCAGTTTTTCCAGAATAGCCCGCCCCTCGGCGGTCAGCGTCAGCAGGCGAATGCGTTTGTCATATGGCGATGTGGAACGCAACAGATAGCCCTGCTTTTCCAGTAATGAGAGGGTGCGCGTCAGCGGCGGCAGTTCAATCCCCTGCACCTCCGCCAGTTCGCTGACCGAGACGTTGTCTCCCAGCTGATGCAGCTGCATCAGCACCGTCCAGCTGGACTGGGTGAGTCCCGTATCGGTGATAGCGGAGTCAATAATCGCGCGCCACTGGCGCACCACCATGGCCATCCGCATCCCCAGCGGGCGGCGGGCAAACAGTTCGTCTTCAGTCACAGCTTTTCCTCTCATTGTTGAGAAGAAAATAATACTTATCAGGGTAAGTATCAAGAAACGGAAGGTCGCGTCGCATCAATTGATAAATTTCGTGAATGTTTCCCCGGCGTCGCCAGCGCTTACCGGGGCAAAGAAGAAATGATGTCTGAAAAAAACCGCACTTTTTAATTGATCTGATCCCGACGCAGGCCGATATCTTTCAGCTGTTCGTCGCTCATTTTCTGCAAAGCTCTGCGCGTTTGCTCCCGAAGCCACCATTTTTTGACAAACCGCGTCAGCAGTACGAAACCGATAAATGGCTGTCTTGCCCTGTTCTCGTGAAATTCCATCCTCTACCTCCTCACCTTGCCAGAGGCTTTATCTTCACGGATTTGGGGGTAAGGAATACAGATTCACAAAACACTTTTCTTTAACATACAGATTAGCTAAAACGTACAGCAGACCCCACTTTTTACGGCCATCTGTACTGGTTATTCCATCTGTATGGCGGCAATTAAGGATACACATGACCCGCTATCAACATCTCGCGACGCTGCTGGCCGAACGCATTGAACAGGGCCTGTATCGCCACGGCGAAAAGCTGCCGTCGGTGCGCAGCCTGAGCCAGGAGCACGGCGTCAGCATCAGCACCGTCCAGCAGGCCTATCAGCTGCTTGAGCAGCAGCAGATGATTGTGCCGCAGCCGCGATCGGGCTATTTCGTCGCCCCCCGCAAGGCCCAGCCGCCGGTGCCGCCGATGTCGCGCCCGGTGCAGCGCCCGGTGGAGATCACCCAGTGGGATCAGGTGCTGACCATGCTCGACGCCCGCTACGATAAAACGATCATCCCCTTCGGCGGCGGCTCGCCGGACGTGACGCAGCCAAGCCTGAAGCCCATCTGGCGCGAACTGAGCCGGGCGATCCAGCACAACCTCACTGAGGTGTTGAACTATGACGAACTGGCCGGGCGCCGCGAGCTGCGGGAGCAGATCGCCCGCCTGATGCTCGACGGCGGATCGGTGGTGACTGCCGACGATCTGGTGCTCACCAGCGGCTGCCACAGCGCGCTGTCGCTGGCCCTGCTGTCGGTGTGCCAGCCAGGGGACATCATCGCCGTGGAATCCCCCTGCTACTACGGCACCATGCAGATGCTGCGCGGACTGGGATTAAAGACGATTGAGATCCCCACCGATCCGGAAACCGGGATCAGCATCGAGGCCCTGGAGCTGGCGCTGGATCAGTGGCCGATCAAAGGGGTGATCCTGGTGCCGAACTGCAACAACCCGCTGGGCTTTATCATGCCGGACGCTCGCAAGCGCGCAGTGCTGAACCTGGCCCAGCGCCACGATATCGTTATTTTCGAGGATGATATCTACGGCGAGCTGGCCACCGAGTACCCGCGCCCGCGCACCATTCACTCCTGGGATATCGACGGCCGGGTGATGCTCTGCAGCTCCTTTACCAAAACCATCGCCCCCGGGCTGCGCATCGGCTGGATCGCCCCCGGTCGCTACTACGACAAGCTGCTACAGATGAAGTACGCCGCCAGCGGCACCAACGTCCCCTCCACTCAGCTGGCGGCCTGTAACTTTATTCGCGAAGGCCACTACCACCGTCATGTGCGGCGGATGCGGCAGATCTATCAGCGCAATATGGAGATCTATACCTGCTGGCTACGGGAATTTTTCCCCTGCGGGATCTGCGTCACCCGGCCGAAAGGGGGTTTTATGCTGTGGGTGGAGCTGCCGGAGCAGGTGGATATGGTCTGTGTCGCCAAACAGCTGTGCCGGCTGAAGATCCAGGTCGCGCCGGGGTCGCTGTTTTCCGCGGCGGGCAAGTATCGCAACTGCGTCAGGATCAACTGCGCCCTGCCGCCGACCGAGAAACATAAAGCGGTGATGGTGAAGCTGGGAGAAGCGGTGAAGGTGGCAATGGAATGAATTTAACCTGTTCTCCCCGGTGGCGCTGTGCTTACCGGGGCGACGGGTTACCTCGCGTCCGCAAATCAGCTTCACTGGTCAAAAAATACCATCCCCTTATACGGCTGTTCACGGCAGGCGGCCAGACGCTGGGCGAGATTGCCGACGTGCAGCTCCAGCTTATGGCCGTCGGGGTCGAGGAAATAGTGCGAGGCGCCTTCGCTGCGGTTCAGCTTCCAGACCGCCACGCCGGCAACCTCAAGACGAGCGGCGAAGCAGGCGAAATCGGCTTCGCTGATGCTAAACGCATAATGGGTGTAATCGCTCTCCTCCGGCGGGGTGATGCGCCGCTGCGGATCCAGCGACAGGCATAGCCACAGATCGCCGCAGGAGAGATAGGCGCCGCTCTCCCAGCGGGCGTGCAGCGTCATACCCAGCAGCTGCTGATAAAACGCCACGCTCGGCGCCAGCTGGCTGACCGCCAGGGTCAGGTGATTCAGTCCGCTCAGCATGTCTGTTCCTCCAGTGAATTCACAATGAACTGGCGCAGCCATTGATGCGCCGGGTCGCGGTGCCAGCGCTCGTGCCACAGCATCAGCATCTCAAAGCCGGCGACCGCCAGCGGCGGCTCGACGACCGCCAGCCCGCTCTGCCCGCGCACCAGCCGCTCCGGCAGCATCGCCACCAAATCGCTGTTGCGCAGGGTCTCAAGCATAAACAGGAAATGTGGCACGGAAAGGACAACCCGCCGCGCCAGGCCAAGATTCGCCAGCGCGGTATCGGTCGCCGCGCTGAAGCCGCCCCCGTCCGGGGAGACGATCGCTTGCTCCAGCTGACAGAACGTTTCCAGACTCAACCCTTGCCGCAGCGCCGGATGCTCCGCCCGGCCTGCCAGCACGTAGCGTTCGCGAAACAGCAGGCGCTGATGCAGCCCCGGCGGCGCGCCCTCGCGGGTATGGAAGCAGAGATCCACTTCATCGCTGGCCGCCTGCTGCTCCAGACGCGCCGGCTGGAGCTCGAACACCGCCAGCCGACTGCCGGGAGAGGCCAGCCGTAGCCTGCCCAGCATCGGCAGGAGGATCGCCGAGGCCATATAGTCCGTCGCTGCCACCCGCCAGGTCTCCGCCGCCGTCGCCGGATCAAAAGGGCTGACCGGCGCCACCGCCTGCTCCAGCGCGGCTAACGCGGCGCGCAGCGGCTGGCGAAGCTCATCGGCGCGGGCGGTGGGCTGCATGCCGCGCGGGCCCGGCATCAACAGCGGGTCGGCAAACATCTCCCGTAACCTGGCGAGCTGAATACTCACCGACGGCTGCGACAGATTCAGCCGCTGCGCCGCCCGGGTGACGTTGTTTTCACTGAGCAGCACGTCGAGCGTGCGCAGCAGATTGAGATCCAGACGATGTAAATTAATCACAGCTATACCTGGGATTGAAGTAATTAATTTCTACTATAGCGCCAGCTTTCCTACTCTGCAGATCTTCCCACTTCAGAGGTGATGTTATGAAAGTACTGCTGATTTACGCCCATCCGGAACCGCGCTCCCTCAATGGCGGACTCAAAGATTTCGCCATCCGTCATCTGCAGCAGGCCGGTCATGAAGTCCAGGTGTCCGATCTCTACGCCATGCGCTGGAAGGCCGGGTATGACGCCGACGACAGCGGCGCGCCGCCGGTCGGCGAGTTCTGGCGTCCTACCCTTGATTCAAAACAGGCCTTTTCGCAAGGAACTCAAAGCGCGGATATCGCAGCCGAGCAGGAAAAGCTGCTGTGGGCCGATACGGTGATTTTTCAGTTCCCGCTGTGGTGGTTCTCGATGCCGGCGATCATGAAAGGCTGGATCGATCGGGTATACGCTTGGGGCTTTGCCTATGGCGTCGGCGAGCACAGCGACCGCCACTGGGGCGATCGCTATGGGGAAGGCACCTTCGTCGGCAAGCGGGCAATGCTGATCGTCACCGCCGGCGGCTGGGCGGAACACTATTCACCTCGCGGGATCAATGGCCCCATCGACGACATCCTGTTCCCCATTCAGCACGGTATGCTGTTCTACCCCGGCTTCGAGGTGCTTCCGCCGCTGGTGTTCTACCGCACGGACAAAACCGATGCCGCGCAGTTCGCCGACCAGTGCGCCACCCTGGCCGGGCGGCTGGACACGCTGTGGCAAACTGAGCCCATTCCATTTCGCCGGCAAAATCATGGCGACTATCTGATCCCGTCGCTGACGCTGCGCCCGGAGCTGGCGCCGGGGCAAAGCGGCCTGGCGGTGCATTTGCGTAGCGAGTAGCAGACAAACGCTGCCCGTCTTCGCCACCGAGGATGGGTAGTTTATCCGACTCTCTCCAGCCCCAGCATGCCTCGCGCCTGGATAAAGCACAGCAGCAATACACCCCACAGCGCCATCGTCAGATAGGGACTGATACCGAGGATATTGAACCCACTCTCAATAATCTGCAGCAGAAACAGCGCTAGCACCATCCCGACGATGCGCCCGCTGCCGCCATCCGGATTCACGCCGCCAAGCACCGCCGCGAGGATCGACACCAACAGATACGATTCTCCATAAGACGCTTTGGCTGAGTTCAGCTTCGACATCATCAGAAACGCGGCCACAGCGCAGAGCAGGGCCGAGATGACATATACCCACATCAACACCCGTCGGGTATTGATCCCGGAATAATGGGTCGCCCGCTCGTTGGATCCGATCAACATGATCGCCCGACCCAGCGGGCTTTTCTCCAGCAGCACCCACAGCCCGATCGCCACCACCGCAAAAAGCCACATTGGTAGCGGAATACCAAACCACTGGGCATGATTCAGCCACAGCACCCACTGAGGATAGTTAGCGATGGCGCTGCCGCCGGTGATCAAAATATTTATCCCTTTGAGCAGGGTCATCATACCGAGGGTAGCCAGGATCGGCGAAACACGGATCCCGGCGATCAGTATCCCGTTGCACAGGCCAATGATCATCGCCGCCCCTCCGCCGGCCAGCAGCGTCGCCAGCGCAGTGGCGGCACCCGGTGGATAGCTTGTCGCTACCCAGGCCATCACCAGCGAGCAGGCGTTGGCGGTCGCGATAATTGATAGATTAATGCCGCCGCAAAGCATGGTCATTGCCATCGCCAGCGCCAGGATCCCCAACACCGGCATTTGCGAGGCAATCGACTGGAAATTAGTGACAGACCAGAAGATGTTTGGCATGGCAATGCTAAAGGCGATAACCGTCAGCAGCAGCAGGCCGATCAGGTAAAACTCAACGTTATTGCGCCATGATTTTTTCATAACAAGCTCCGGTTCTGATGCTGGCTCCAGGCCGTTACGCTGATACTGACGACGATGATCGCCCCGGTAATCAGGGTCTGCCAGTAGGAGGAGACCCCCAGCAGGTTCAGGCCGTTCTGCATCACCGCCAGTAAAATCACCCCCAGCAGCGTACCGGTGAGGGATCCGCGCCCGCCAATCAGGCTGGTACCGCCCAGCACCACCGCGGCCAGCACCGTCAGCTCATAGCCCAGCAATGAATCCGGCGCGACAGTCATCACTGTCCATGCCTGCACGACACCTGCGGCCCCCGACATCAACCCCATATAGCCATAAACGAACAACTGCAGGCGGAGCACACTGAAGCCGACGCGGCTGGCGGATTCCCGGTTGCCGCCCATGGCATAGATCTTGCGGCCAACGGTGGTGAAATTCATGATAAAGGCGGTCAACAACACCACCGCTATCATCGTCAGCAGCGGCAGCCCCAGGCCGTAATCGTAACCATCGGCATCGGTGTATTTGAACAGCATGACCCCCTTTTCAAACCACGGGGGGAAGTCATAGAGCCAGACACCTTTGCTTAACCACAGCAGCAAACCGTAGAAAATATTGAGCGTGGAAATGGTGATAATGATCGAGGGGACCCGCAGACGATTGACCAACAGCGCGTTAACCAGCCCCAGTAGCACGCCGATACCGCCGGCAAGCACAAAGGCCACCGCGAAGTTGCCGCCCACTTTTTGCAGCATCACTACCATGCCGTACTGGGCGATAATGGTCATGGCCGGGAAGGAGATATCAATCCCGCCGGCGATCAGCACCACGAACAGGCCACAGGCGAGGATAGTCAGCATCGCGTAGTTATTAGCGAGGTCGTAAATATTACCGAAAGTGAAAAATTCCTCACTGCGCCAGCCCAGCATCAGGCACAGCGCGATAATAAACATACCTAACCAGAATTCATGTTGTTTCAACAGATTAGCCATTAACCACCTCCGCTATCTGCTGTTGGTTACTGCTGTCCGGCAGGAAGCTATGCGTCAATTCGCCCTGCTTCATCACCAGGATGCGATGACTCTGGTACCACGCCTCTTCGATCTCGTCACAAATCATCAGCACGGCGATGCCATGGGCAGCCAAATCGCTGATGATATGATAGATCCCGGCTTTGTTTGCGATATCCACCCCCACCGTCGGGCTATCAAGGATCAGCAGCTTAGGGGCGATCGCCAGCCATTTGGCGATAGAGACGCGTTGGGCATTGCCGCCGGAGAGGGTATTCACCGGCAAATGCGTATCCGGCGCTTTAATGGTCAACGCGTTGACCATTCTCGCGACCAGTTGCTGAGCTTTACTGTCACTCAATAGTCCGCAAGTGCCTTTCACTTTATGAAACACCGTGCTGATGATGTTATTTTCAATCGACTGACTCATCACCAGGCCGCGTGACATACGGTCCTCAGAGACATAGCCGATACCGTGGCGGATAGCGTCCTGATTGCTACGCAACCGCACCGGTTGGCCATTTATCAGGATCTCGCCGCTGTCGGGGCGGGTCATGCCGAAAAGGCTCAGGCACAACTCTGTTCGCCCCGCACCCAGCAGGCCGACTATCGACACCACTTCTCCGGCTTCGACCTTCAGAGAGACGTTGTGATATTCCCCCTTGCGGCTGAGATTGCGCACTTCCAGTACCGGCGTGCTGCCCTTCCCTTGCCACAGCTCGCGCACCTGATAATCAAACTCCTGGCCCGTCATCAGAAAACCGAGTCGCCGAGTAGTCACCTCTGCTGCCGGTAAGGTGCCGACCAGATTGCCATCCTTCAGCACGCTGATGCGATCCGATACGGCCATGACCTCTTCCAGACGGTGGCTAACGAAGACGATGCAGATCCCCCTCTCACGTAGCTGGCGCACGACATTCAGTAGTCCCTCCACTTCCTGATGGGTCAATGAGGCCGTGGGTTCATCCATAATGATAAGCCGGGCGTCCTGCGCCAGCGCGCGGCAGATCGCCACCAGCTGGCAGCGGGCGATGGAGAGCGACTCAACGGTGGCATCAAGCGGCAGCGAGACGTTAATACTCCGCATCGCCTGCTCCGCACTGCGCCGCAGTTCGCTGCGCTTTACCAGCACGCCGCGGTGATAGTGGTTGATGGCAATGTTCTCCCACACGCTGAGATTGGGAAACAGCGACAGATCCTGATAAATCACCTGGATCCCATGGGCGACAGAGGCCGCAGGCGTCAGTCTGGGCCACGTCTTGCCGCCCAGCTCCATCGCCGCGCCCTCATCCGGGCGATAGACGCCGGAGATAATTTTGATCAACGTCGACTTCCCGCAACCGTTCTGCCCGGCCAGGCAGTGTACTTCCCCGGGCATAAAATCGATGCTGATATCATTGAGCGCGCGGTTGGCGTGGAAGGTTTTGCTGACGTGACGAAGGGAAAGGAAAGGTTCCATAACATCCCCTGGCAGGTTAAGCCGGGGCGCCAGGCGCCCCGGAAGATGGATTAGTAGAGCGAATCAATATTGTCTTTATTTACCAGCAGCACTTTATGGAAGCGGATAATATGCTTGTCGCTATCGACATCCGCTTTACCGAGCTCTTTCAGTTCAAATCCTGGCTCAATGGATTTGCCGTTCAGCAGGGTGCTGGCGACGGCCGCGAGGGCATAGCCGGCTGTCGCCGGATCGTAGGTAATGCCTTCTGTAATATCACCACTCTTAATGAGGGAGGCCGCCTGCGATGGGATCATCATCCCGTAGACCGCAACTTTGTTTTTCGCACGCTTCTCTTTCACCGCGCGCCCCGCGCCAATCGGACCATTCGAACCAAAAGAGACCACCGCTTTCAAATCCGGATAAGTTTTCATTAGATCGAGCGTGGTACGGCGGGAATCATCAACACTTTCCGCTACCGGCATGCGGCGGGTGACTTCATGCATGTCCGGATAATGCTCTTTTTGGTATTTCACCAGCAGATCGGCCCACAGGTTGTGCTGCGGTACCGTAAGACTACCTACATAGATAACGTAGCCGCCTTTGCCACCCATCCGCTTGGCCATATGCTCCACATATTCAGCGGCGAACTTCTCGTTATCGATGATCTCCACATCCCAGTTGGCGCTCGGCTGCCCGGGCGATTCGTTGGTCAGCACGACGATGCCGGCATCACGGGCTTTTTTGAATACCGGCTCCAGCACGTTGGCATCGTTAGGCACGATAGTGATGGCATCCACTTTACGTGCAATCAGGTCCTCAATAATTTTCACCTGCTGCGGCGCGTCGGTGCTGGACGGCCCAACCTGAGAGGCGTTGAGGTTAAACTCTTTCCCAGCCTGGACTACCCCTTCACCCATCCGGTTAAACCATGGCATGCCATCTACTTTTGAAATATTGACTACCGTTTTTTCCGCCGCATATACCGGCGCGGAAATAAGCGCAGCCCCCAACAGCAAGGATGAAAAAATATTAACGACCAGACGTTTATGCATAATAATTAGCCTCAATACGTTGTAGTCAGACAGGGGTATGACGCAAAATGGAAAAAAGATATAAATAGTAATAATGTTAATAATTTAGAAGAGAATAAACACAAGCTGTAACAGCAGACAGGTAATATCCAGCTATAAATATGGATAATAATACTATAATCCTGTGACGTGAGCTTTTTCACAAAAAGCCTGCAACATACTTTATTGTTCCATAATAATTATCAGGTCTATGAGAAAACCTATTTTCCCGTCTGGTCATTTACCGCAAAACAACAAAAAAATAATACCAGAAAAATCATATGGTTTTTGATTGCGCTCTTGGCCTATTCCGTGGCAGGATAAAAAGATGAACAGAAACGCGATCGTAACCTATCCCCGCCGTTGGTGGCTGCCTGCATAACAGGCGGCACGATACACGTTTCCATTTTCAAAGCCGCCGGAAGGCGGCTTTGGTGTTTTCAGGACGTCTTTCGGCTGAACAGTCTGATAAGGAGTCCCTGATGAACCATCCGCAAACCATCCTCACTGGCGACCGCCCCACCGGCCAGCTACATCTTGGCCATTACGTCGGCTCGCTGCGCCAGCGCGTCGCGCTGCAGCACGACCACCAGCAGTTTATCCTTATCGCCGACCTGCAAGGGCTCACTGACAACGGCAGCCACCCGCAAAAAATCAGCCATCATATTCTCGAAGTGATGGCCGATTATCTGGCCGTCGGCATTGACCCCAGGCTCACCACGCTCTGCCTGCAGTCCGCCCTGCCCGCGCTGGCGGAGCTCAGCGCGCTGTATATGAATATCGTCACCGTCGCCCGCGTGGAACGTAATCCGACGGTCAAAAATGAGATTGCCCAGAAGGGATTCGCCCGTTCGCTGCCGGTGGGCTTTCTCGCCTATCCGATTAGCCAGGCGGCCGATATCACCGCCTTCAAAGCCGAACTGGTGCCAGTGGGCGACGATCAGCTACCGATGATTGAGCAGACCAACGAGATCGTCCACAAGATGAATAGCCTCACCGGCGAACCGGTGCTGCGCCACTGCAAGGCGCTACTCAGCGAAGTGAGCCGCCTGCCGGGCGTCGACGGCAACGCCAAAATGTCGAAATCGCTGGGCAATACGCTGACGTTATCGGCCAGTGAAGAGGAGATCCACCGCGCGGTCAGCGCGATGTATACCGACCCGACGCACCTGAGAGTCAGCGATCCGGGCCATGTCGACGGCAACGTGGTGTTCACCTATCTCGACGCTTTCCATAGCGATAAGGCGCGGGTGGCTGAGATGAAAGCCCACTATCAGCGCGGCGGGCTGGGGGATCGCCAGTGTAAGAATGAACTGGAAACCTGCCTGCAGGCGCTCCTGGCGCCGATCCGCGAACGGCGGGCCACCTTTATTCAGGATAAAGGGATGCTGCTGGAATTGTTGCGTCAGGGCAGCGAGCGCGCCCACCAGTTGACGCAGCAGACGCTGCATGAGGTGAAACGAGGTCTGGGGCTGCCGGTCCTGTTCTGAGGTGATGAAAGGTTTCCGGTAGTGGATATTTTGTTAACGCGCCGACAAGACCCTGTCTTTAGTGTGGACAATACCGCCGCGAATGTTACTATCACGTTAACGGTAGCTCTCACTATGCGTGTTTCATTAAGGCCAGGATCGCTGATGATGACCACATAAGTAGTACAGCGTTCGGCTGCGCATCGACGCGGTAGAGCGCTGCGTCAGCGGCCCTTCCCCACTCATTCGTCCTTCGCAAGGAGGACGCTCCGCCCGTCGGAGAAGACACGCGTATCACTTCGCACAGGGAATCAAGCGAGTCGCGTATGGACAAAATAAAGAAACGTTGGACAGGGTATTTTGTCGGCTTACTGGTGGTACTCGCCGCCGCAGCATGGTGGCTGCTGCGCCCGCCGGGCCTCCCGGAGGGTTTTGCCAGTAGCAACGGACGAATCGAAGCCACCGAGGTGGATATTGCCAGCAAAATCGCCGGGCGTATCGACACCATTCTGGTCAAAGAGGGTCAGTTCGTGCACCAGGGAGAGGTGCTGGCGAGAATGGATACCCGTGTACTGAACGAGCAGCGTCTTGAAGCCGCCGCGCAAATCAAGGAAGCGGAAAGCACGGTCCTGGCCGCCAGAGCCTTGCTCGATCAGCGGCAAAGTGAAATGCGCGCCAGCGAAGCGGTAGTGAAGCAGCGTCAGGCGGAGCTCGACTCCACGGCGAAACGTCACGTCCGCTCGCACACTCTCTCCCAGCGCGGCGCCGTCTCCGCTCAGCAGCTGGATGACGATCGCGCCGCGGCGGAGAGCGCTCGCGCGGCGCTGGAGTCGGCGAAAGCCCAGGTCTCTGCCGCCCGCGCCGCCATCGAGGCCGCCCGCACCAGTATTATTCAGGCGCAAACCCGCGTCGAAGCCGCCCAGGCGACCGAGCGGCGGATCCTCGCCGATATTGACGATAGCGAGCTGAAAGCCCCCCGCGACGGCCGTATTCAGTATCGCGTCGCCGAGCCCGGCGAAGTGCTGGCCGCCGGTGGTCGGGTGCTGAATATGGTCGATCTCGCCGACGTCTATATGACTTTCTTTCTGCCCACCGAACAGGCAGGTCTGCTGGCGCTCGGCAGCGAAGCGCGCTTGATCCTCGATGCCGCTCCGGATCTGGTGATCCCGGCCAATATCAGCTTTGTCGCCAGCGTCGCCCAGTTCACGCCGAAAACGGTGGAGACCCGCGACGAGCGTCTCAAACTGATGTTCCGCGTCAAAGCGCGTATCCCGCCGGAGCTGCTGGCGCAGCACCTGGAGTATGTCAAAACCGGTCTGCCCGGCATGGCTTACGTGCGGCTGGATAACCAGCAGTCCTGGCCTGAAGCCCTGACGGTGAGGTTGCCGCAATGATACTGACGCCACAGGATACCTCGCCCCCCGTCGCCCGGCTGGACAACGTTGGCCAGCGCTTCGGCACCACCGTGGCGCTGCGGGATATCAGTCTGGCGATCCCGGCGCGGCGCATGGTCGGCCTGATTGGCCCGGACGGCGTCGGCAAATCGAGCCTGCTCTCTCTCATCGCCGGGGCGCGGGCCATTGAGCAGGGTAACGTGATGGTGCTCGACGGGGATATGCGCGACGTTCATCACCGCCGCGAGGTGTGCCCGAAGATTGCCTGGATGCCGCAGGGGCTGGGGAAAAACCTCTATCACACCCTTTCGGTGTATGAAAACGTCGACTTCTTCGCCCGCCTGTTTGGCCACGATAAAGCCGAACGCGAATCTCGTATCAACGAGCTGCTGCAGAGCACCGGGCTGGCGCCGTTTCGCGATCGCCCGGCGGGTAAGCTCTCCGGCGGGATGAAGCAAAAGCTGGGGCTCTGTTGCGCCCTTATCCACGACCCGCAGCTGCTGATCCTCGATGAACCCACCACCGGCGTCGACCCGCTTTCCCGGGCGCAGTTCTGGGAGCTTATCGACAGCATTCGTCAGCGCCAGCCGGAGATGAGCGTACTGGTGGCTACCGCCTACATGGAAGAGGCTGAGCGCTTTGACTGGCTGGTGGCGATGAACGCCGGCGAGGTGCTGGCGACCGGTACCGCTGCGGAGCTGAAAGCGCAGACCGGCAGTCAGACACTGGAGCAGGCGTTTATCGCCCTGCTGCCGGAAGCGCAGCGCCAGGCGCATAAGGCAGTGGTAATCCCGCCGCGCGACGACCGCGAGGAAGAGATCGCCATCGAAGCCCGTGGGCTGACCATGCGCTTTGGCGACTTCGTCGCCGTCGACCACGTTAACTTCCGCATCGCCCGCGGTGAAATCTTCGGCTTCCTCGGCTCCAACGGCTGCGGCAAATCCACCACCATGAAGATGCTCACCGGCCTGCTGCCCGCCAGCGAAGGCGAAGCCTGGCTGTTCGGCCAGCCGGTCGACCCGAAAGATATCGCTACCCGCCAGCGGGTGGGCTATATGTCGCAGGCTTTCTCGCTCTATAGCGAACTGACCGTCCGGCAAAACCTCGAATTGCACGCCCGCCTGTTTCATATTCCGGACGGCGAGATCCCCGGGCGGGTGGCGGAAATGAGCGAGCGCTTCATGCTCAGCGAAGTGGAAGACGCCCTGCCCACCGCCCTGCCGCTGGGCATCCGTCAGCGTCTGTCGCTGGCGGTGGCGGTCATCCATCGCCCGGAAATGCTGATCCTCGACGAACCCACCTCCGGGGTCGATCCGGTGGCACGGGATATGTTCTGGCAGCTGATGGTCGACCTCGCGCGTCAGGATCGGGTGACCATTTTTATCTCCACCCACTTTATGAATGAGGCAGAACGCTGCGACCGCATCTCGCTGATGCACGCCGGCAAGGTGCTGGCCAGCGATACGCCGCAGGCGCTGGTCGAGCAGCGCGGTGCCGCCAGCCTCGAAGAGGCGTTTATCGCCTGGCTCCAGGAGGCGCAGCCAACCGCCGCAGCTCCTGAGGAACCTGCGCCTGCTGCAGCATTCCATCCAGAACGCGCGGCCCCGCGCCAGGCCTTCAGTCTGCAACGGCTGTTCAGCTACAGCCGCCGCGAAGCGCTGGAACTGCGCCGCGATCCGGTGCGCTCGACGCTGGCGCTGCTGGGAACGGTGATCCTGATGTTTATCATGGGCTATGGGATCAGCATGGACGTCGAGGATCTGCGCTTTGCGGTACTCGACCGCGATCAAACCCTCAGCAGTCAGGGCTGGTCGCAGAATATCGCTGGCTCACGTTACTTTATTGAACAGGCGCCGCTGCGCAGTTACGATGAGCTCGACCGGCGGATGCGCGACGGCGAGCTGGCGGTGGCGATAGAGATCCCGCCGAACTTTGGCCGCGATATCGCCCGCGGCACGCCGGTGCAAATCGGCGTCTGGGTGGATGGCGCAATGCCAAACCGCGCGGAAACGGTGCGCGGCTACGTGCAGGCCATGCATCTGGCCTGGCTGCAGGAGATGGCCGCCCGGCAGAGCAGTCCGCAGCGCGCTACCTCTCTCATCTCCATTGAGACCCGCTATCGCTATAATCCGGACGTGAAGAGCCTGCCGGCCATCGTCCCGGCGGTGATCCCGCTGCTGCTGATGATGATCCCGGCGATGCTCAGCGCCCTGAGCGTGGTACGCGAGAAGGAGCTCGGGTCGATCATCAACCTGTACGTGACGCCGACCACCCGCAGCGAATTCCTGCTCGGCAAGCAGGTGCCTTACATCGTACTGGGAATGTTTAACTTCTTTTTGCTGTGCGCGCTGTCGGTCTTCGTCTTTGGCGTATCACATAAGGGCAGCTTCCTGACGCTGAGCCTGGCGGCGCTGCTCTATGTCACCATCGCCACCGGACTGGGACTGCTGATCTCAACCTTTATGAAGAGCCAAATCGCCGCCATCTTCGGCACCGCCATCATTACGCTCATCCCGGCGACCCAGTTCTCCGGGATGATCGATCCGGTGGCGTCGCTGGAAGGCCCCGGGCGCTGGATTGGACAAATCTACCCGACCAGCCACTTCCTGACTATCGCCCGCGGCACCTTCTCCAAAGCGCTGAATCTCAGTGATTTGTGGGGCTCCTTTATTCCCCTACTGATTGCGGTGCCGCTGGTGCTCGGGCTGAGCGTGTTGCTGCTGAAGAAACAGGAGGGGTGATGCGCGGATTACGTAATATTTATAACCTCGGCGTTAAAGAGCTGCGCAGCCTGCTGGGTGATAAAGCGATGCTGGCGCTGATCGTGTTTGCTTTTACCGTGTCGGTGTACTCCTCAGCTACGGTGATGCCCGGCTCGCTGCACCTGGCGCCGATTGCGGTTGCCGATATGGATAAGTCGCAGCTCTCTTCACGCATCATTAACGCTTTCTACCGCCCCTGGTTTCTCGAACCGGAGCTGATCACCGCCGATGAGATGGACGCCGGCCTGGATGCCGGGCGCTACACTTTCGCCATCAATATTCCGCCAAATTTCCAGCGCGATGTGCTGGCCGGCCGCCAGCCGGAAGTGCAGGTCAACGTCGACGCCACGCGCATGAGCCAGGCCTTTACCGGTAACGGCTATATCCAGAATATTATTAACGGCGAAGTAAACGGCTTCATTGCCCGCTACCGGGAGAACAGCGTGCTGCCGGTAGAGCTGGCGGTAAGAATGCGCTTTAACCCTAACCTGGAACAGGAGCGCTTTGGCGCGGTGATGGCGATCATCAACAACATCACCATGCTGGCTATTGTCCTCACCGGCTCGGCGCTGATCCGCGAGCGCGAGCACGGTACCATCGAGCACCTGCTGGTGATGCCGGTTACGCCGTTTGAGATCATGATGGCCAAGATCTGGTCGATGGGGCTGGTGGTGCTGGTGGTCTCCGGGCTGTCGCTGCTGCTGATGGTTCAGGGGATTTTGCAGGTGCCCATTGAGGGGTCGATTCCACTGTTTATGCTGGGGGTGGCGCTCAGCCTGTTCGCCACCACCTCGATCGGCATTTTTATGGGCACCCTCGCCCGCTCGATGCCGCAGCTGGGGCTGCTGATGATCCTGGTGCTGCTGCCGCTGCAGATGCTCTCTGGCGGCTCCACGCCGCGTGAAAGTATGCCGCAGCTGGTTCAGGATATCATGTTGACCATGCCGACCACCCACTTCGTCAGTCTGGCGCAGGCGATTCTCTACCGCGGCGCCAGCTTCAGTATCGTCTGGCCGCAGTTCTTAACCTTGCTGGCTATCGGAGCGGTGTTCTTTACTATCGCCCTGCTGCGTTTTCGCAAAACGATTGGTCAGATGGCGTAAGGGCTTAAGAAGGGCCGTCGACTCCCGGCGGCCCGAATGGTTTATTTGTGGCGATTCATAAAGTGGCGAAGACCCCAGGTGAAGGCCATCGCCATGCTGAAGAGAATGAACAGCAGCACCACCCAGCTGATGGAGATGCGCAGCAGCGTGCCGGGGGTCATAAACGGCTGCAGATAGACAGTGAAGGACTGGGCGGGTGATTTCCCCAGCAGTTCATACAGGTTATCCGTCAGCCACACGCCGACCCGGCAGAACAGCCAGATTATCGCTGGCCAGCAGAGCAGCACCAGAAAGGTAAAGCGCTCCTGAAGGTAGGTGAAGAGCCGGCGCAACGGCGACCAGTTAAGCAGGATTTTCATTTCTATTCTCATATTGCCAGCCGATAACCAGAGCAGATAGCGCAAGGTACGTCGGACAGCATCCATACAGGCAATCATCCCTCTTTGTATATCAAATTTGCTGTCATATAAACCAGATCAAGTTAACAAAGTGTTAATGATATGGCACATCAAGCCCAAAAACCGGCAAGATGCATACCCATTGTTGCAATAAATGGGGAGTGAAGTCCTCAGTGGCGGAAATAATTTCGTAATTTCGCTAACGCGTTAATATTCCGAAAGAAGAAGCAGCGCTATTATTTCGCAGAGCACAAGATAATAGCGCTGAAATAGAGAGAGATATTTAATCGTAGCCACTGATAATTATTTTTCGACTCGTATCATTGGATAAATTCACGGTACGAGCGACCACACCACGCGCGTAATTCTCAGTATTTTGCGAGGCAAAAAGATAGGTATTTTCCCGCAGCGTTGCAGAGGTTGTTTATTCACCATACCCGTGTTGCAGGTTTCTGACACCACCCGCCCGGAGAGCGTCAGGTT